>NZ_DATFAO010000055.1:0-19581 GCF_035254505.1 Aromatoleum sp.
GAAAAACTCCACCGCGTGCAATCGAACGTCACAACGCGCATCCGGCAACTCGAGGAGAACCTCGGCGTCGAGCTTTTCGTGCGCGAAGGGCGGCGCCTGATGGTGTCGCCGCCGGGACGCGTGCTGCTCGATTACGCCGACCGGCTGCTCGCGCTGGCGGAGGAGGCGCGCGGCGCGGTCAGCGATGGACGCCCGCGTGGGCGCCTGCGCTTCGGCTCGATGGAAAGCACCGCCGCGGCGCGGCTGCCCGCGCTGCTCGCGCGTTTCCATACCGAATACCCGGACGTGCAGCTCGAACTGCGCACCGGCGCGACGGGCACGCTGATCGCTGAGGTCATCGACGGGCAGCTCGATTGCGCGCTGGTCAGCGGCCCGGTGCACGACCCCCGGCTCCTCAGCGTGCCGGCCTTCGACGAGGAACTGGTCGTCGTGGCACCCGCCTGCCATGCCCCGATCCGCTCACCGCGTGACCTCAAGGCGCGCACGCTGCTGACCTTCGAGCCCGGCTGCGCCTATCGGCAGCGGCTGCAGGCATGGCTTGCTGCGGATGGGGTCGTCGCCGAGCGCGTCGTCGAACTGTCGTCCTACCACGCGATGATCGGCTGCGCCGCGTCCGGCATGGGGATCGCGTTCGTCCCGCGCAGCCTCCTCGCGTGCCTTCCGGTGGATGGCAGCGTGTCGATCCACGAACTCGACGCGGCGCTCGCGCACGTCGTCACGGTGCTCATCCATCGCGTCGGCCAGCCTGCCCCGTCCGTCGGCGTGCTCGCAGGAATGCTGCAGTCGTCACGGGACGCTGCCTTGCATTCCGAATGACTTGGCAGCGGCGCTGCGGTCAAATATGCTGGATCTTTTTTGCGGAAGACTCGGGGCCCCTGTTATCGGGTTCGGTGTGGCCGGTGAGCTTCGAAAAACGAAAGGCCACTTCGAACGATGAATAGCCAAGCCACCGCGGCCATCGAAGCCGTCGCGCGTCGAGTCGTCGATGCGCCATCGCACTACGTCCAGGCCGTCTCCGAGATGGCCGGTCACCATGAGGTCCATGCCGCGCGGGACATCGTATCGGCCAGTGGGGTCAAGCTGATCGCGCGTGGGGCACGCGTGGATGCGTCGCTGCAGCGCAAGCTCGCCGGGCACAGGCTGTCCGGCGTCACGCTGGAGGAGAGCTTGCTGATTGCCGATGGCGTGACGGCCGAAAGTCTCGCCGCTGACGTGGGCCGTCTAATTGATAATGACGCCTGGTACCAGCGCCTGGCTCGTTGTTCTGGCGACGCTCACGGAATACGTCACGTCATGTCGCGACTGAAGCTGCCGCGCGAGGTGCTGTTCCGCCTCACGGTCGCCCGCGACCAGCGACATGATCTATACCACCACCTCGTCGGTACGGCACTCATCTGTCACTACCTCGCATTCCGCGCGGGCCTCAAGCCGGCGCAGGTCGAGGCAGTGACGATCGCCGGCCTGTGCCACGACTTCGGCGAACTCCACACCGATCCCGCGGTGCTCGCACCCAGTCACCGCGTCACCGAAGAGGAGTTGCGCTTCATCTACGTCCATCCGATCACCGGCTGGCTGATCGTCCGTGATCTGCCCGGGATGATGCCCAAGAGCGTGCGGGCGATCCTGCAGCATCACGAGCGCCTCGACGGCAGCGGCTACCCTTACGGATGCAAGGACGGACAGATCGGGATCGGCGGCCGAATCCTCGCCGCGGCCGACGTGTCGGAGGCGATCATGGCCCGCTTCCGGGACCACCGCCGGCTTTCGACACTGCTGCGCCTGAATAATCGGAAATATGATGAGCGGATCGTGAATCTGCTCCACGACGCGATGCCGGCCGAGGCTCCCGTTTCCGCGCGATTCGAGCGCGCAACGCTGCTCGCGCAATTGCGTGCCGTCGCATCGGTGCTCGAAGGGCTGGCGGCCGTCCGTGCGCTGCGCCCGCTCGCGCAGTCCGAGCCGGGCGTGTTCCTCAACGAGCGCGTCTTCAACCTGCGCACCGTCGTGCTGCAATTCGGTTTCGATCCGGACAGCCTTGAACTGCCGCTGCAACTGGCCGAGGAGGACGAAACGATCGCCGCGGAACTGACCGCTGCGCTCGACGAACTGCAGTTCCAGTTCCGCGAACTCGGACGCGAGTTCGACCGGCGAGCACCCGACTGGCTGAGGGTCCTCGATCCGGAGAGCGCGACGGTGCTGACCGACTGGCGGCAAAAGCTGGCGGACTGCATCGCCGGCTAGCTGCCCGCCGCCGGCGACGCCGTGAACCCGGCTACGCCTGCTTCAGCTGGCCTTCGGCACGCATCGCTTGCTGCACCGCGGGGCGTGCGGCGACGCGTTTGTGGAAGGCGGCCAACGCCGGCCAGCGGGCGAGATCGATTTCCACGTGGGGTGCCCAGCCCGCAATCGTGAAGAGGTAGGCGTCGGCGACGGTGAACTGCGGTCCGGTCAGGTAGTCGCGCTCCGCGAGCGTCTTATCGACGAAGTCGAAGCGGCCCTCGATCGTCTTGCGCGCCGCGGACTTCCAGTCCGCCGAGGCATCGGGGCGGAACAGCGGGCTGAAGCTCTTGTGGATCTCCGTGCCGATGAAGGTCAGCCATTCGTGCACACGGGCGCGTTCGACCGTACCGGGCGGGGGCAGCAGATGGGCTTCGGGCTTGCGGTCGGCGAGATACTGGACGATCGCGGGCCCCTCGGTGAGGATCTGGCCGTCGTCGAGCTGCAGTGCCGGCACGTAGCCTTTCGGGTTGATCGTGTAGTAATCGACGCCGCCTGCGGTCGTGTGGGTCTTGAGATCCACTTTCTCGGTGTCGTGGGGTAGGCCGAGTTCGCACAGCACGATGTGCGGCGACAGCGAGCAGGCGCCGGGGCTGTAGAAGAGCTTCATACGTCCTCCTTGTGATCGTGGGCTACGCACAGCTGGAGCGGCGCAGCGATGACGATTGTCGCGGATCGGTGCCGCACGCGCACGCGTCGATCGCCGTTTGCGCGCCGTCGATACGAACTCTTACGTGACGCGTCCGGATCCGGGCCTTCGTTCAGCTTTCGTTCATCCGCGGGCTTCGACAATGCACGCGCTGTCGTATCGACATGCATTCAGACTTCTCACGGAGATCCACCATGCAAGTTCGTCACATTCTTCTCGCCGCCTCGACCCTCTCGCTCGCCACCGCCGCGTTCGCCGGTCCGCAGTGCACCGAAGCGCCCAAGAGCGGCTGGCTGACCGAGGAGGCGATGAAGCAAAAGATCGCTGCCGACGGCTACACCGTCGACAAGTTCAAGGTCACCGCCGGCAACTGCTACGAGATCTACGGCAAGGACAAGGACGGCCAGAAGGCCGAGGTGTACTTCAATCCGGTCGACGGCAGCATCGTCAAGGCCAAGCAGGGCTGAGCCGTGGCGCCGGAGGGCACCGCCGTGACCGGCGACAGGATCAAGGTCTGGGACCTGCCGGTGCGCGTGTTCCACTGGGGGCTGGTGGCGATGGTCGCCACGGCCTACCTGACATCCGAGGATGCCGAGGCGCCTCACCGCTGGGCCGGCTACATCGTCCTCGCGCTGCTCGCATTTCGCGTCGTGTGGGGTTTTGTCGGCAGTGCACACGCGCGCTTCGCGGATTTCGTGCCGCGCCCCGCCGTGCTGCGCGACTACGTCGGCTGCCTGCTGCGAGGGCGCGAGCCGCGCCATCTCGGCCACAATCCGGCCGCGGCGGTAATGATCCTGTTCCTGATGGCGATGCTCGGCCTGATCGGTGCGACCGGCTGGCTGATGACCACAGACTGGGGGTGGGGCAGCGAGCTCCTCGAGGAACTGCACGAGGGAGCGGTCAATCTCACGCTCGCTGCGGTCGTGCTGCACGTCGCGGCCGCGGTCTTCGAGAGCGTCCGCCACCGCGAAAACCTGGTGCGCGCGATGATTACCGGTTACAAGCGGCGCTGAAGCCGGCCCCCGCAAAGCACACGCCGGGCGACCGCGAGGCCGCCTGGCGTTTTTTCACTCAGCCGTTGCTCGGGAAAGCGAACTGCGCCTTCTCGATGCCGGCGACCGCCCAGCGCTGGGTCATCGTCTTGCGCCGCGTGTAAAAACGCACCGCGTCCGGACCATAAGCGTAGAGGTCGCCGAACAGCGAACGTTTCCATCCGCCGAAGCTCTGGCACGCGACCGGCACCGGCAGCGGCACGTTCACGCCGATCATGCCGACCTGCACCGTATCGCCGAAATGCCGCGCCACCGCGCCGTCGCGCGTGAAGACGCAGGTGCCGTTGCCGAATTCGTGCGCATTGATGAGCTGCGTCGCTTCGTCGAGATCCTTCACGCGTACGACCGCAAGCACCGGCCCGAAAATCTCCTCGCGATAGACGCGCATCGTCGGCTTCACGTGGTCGAAGAGCGTGCCGCCGAGGAAGAAGCCTTTTTCGTGGCCCGCGACGCGCAAATTGCGCCCGTCGACGACGAGCTCCGCCCCTTCTTCGGTGCCGAGATCGATGTAGCTCCTGACCTTGTCCCGATGCGCGCCGGTCACGAGCGGCCCCATGTCGAGCCCGCACTCCTGGCCGTTGCCGATCCTTAGCGCCTCGACCTTCGGCTTCAACTTCGCGACGAGCGCATCGGCGACCGCATCGCCGACCGCGACGATCACCGAGATCGCCATGCAGCGCTCGCCGCAGGAACCGTAGGCCGCGCCCATGATCGCATTGACGGCGTTGTCGAGGTCCGCGTCGGGCATTACCACCGCGTGGTTCTTCGCGCCGCCCAGCGCCTGCACGCGCTTGCCGTGCGCGGTGCCGGTCGCGTAGATGTATTCGGCGATCGGCGTCGAGCCGACGAAGCTCACCGCCTGCACGCGCGGGTCGGTGAGCAGCGTGTCGACCGCTTCCTTGTCGCCATTGACGACGTTGAACACGCCCGCCGGCAGCCCCGCCTCGGTCAGCAGTTCCGCGAGCAGCATCGACGTCGACGGATCCTTCTCGGAGGGCTTCAGCACGAAGGTGTTGCCGCAGGCGATCGCCATCGGGAACATCCACATCGGCACCATCGCCGGGAAGTTGAACGGCGTGATGCCGGCGACGACCCCCAGCGGCGGAAATTCCGACCACGAGTCGATGTCCGGGCCGACGTCGCGGCTGTGTTCGCCCTTCAGGAACTCGGGCGCGCCACAGGCGTATTCGACGACCTCGATGCCGCGCGCGAGCTCGCCGTGCGCGTCCTCCCACACCTTGCCGTGCTCCTCGACGATCGCCGCGGCGATGCGGTCGGCGTTGCGCTCCAGCAGTTCCTTGAACTTGAACAGCACCCGCGCGCGCTTCAAGGGCGGCGTCTTGCGCCACGCGGGGAAGGCGCTGGCCGCAGCCGCGATCGCCTGCTCGACGGTCGACTTCGAGGCCATCGCGACCTTGCGCACCGGTTCGCCGAGGGCGGGATTGCAGACGGGCTGGGCGCGGTTGTCGTCATTGAAGCGGGCGCCGGCAATGTAGTGTCCGAGGGTTTCCATTTGGCTGTGCGTCTCTGTCGTCATCGTTGGGGGTGGGGGCCGGAGGCTCAAGCGGTCGTGCGAATGGCTTGCCGCACGGTATCGAAAATCCGACCCAGCTCGTCCGGCGTCGAATCGAGGAAGGGCGCGAACTGCAGGATGTCGCCGCCGTTGCGGATCACGACGCCGGCTTCGAAGCACTTCAGGAAGATCTCGAAGCCGCGCGCGCCGACCGCTCCGTCGCGCGGCGCGAGTTCGACGCCGCCCATCAGGCCGAAGTTGCGGATATCGACGACGTTCGGCGCGTCGCGCAAGGCGTGGATCATTTCCTCGAAGATCGGTTCCACGGCGCGGGCGCGAGCGAAGCTGTCCTCATCACGGTAGGCCGCGAGCGTCGCAAGGCCGGCGGCCGCCGCGAGCGGATGGCCCGAGTAGGTGTAGCCGTGGAAAAGCTCGACGACATGCTCCGGGCCCTGCATCAGCGCGTCGTAGATCGAGTCGCGCACGATCACCGCCCCCATCGGCACGACCCCGTTCGTCAGGCCCTTCGCGGCCGTGATGATGTCCGGCGTCACGCCGAAGCGCTCTGCCGCGAAGGGGGCGCCGATGCGGCCGAAGGCGGTGATGACTTCGTCGAAGATCAGCACGATGCCGTACTTGTCGCAGATCTCGCGCAGGCGCTGCAGGTAGGCGATCGGCGGCACGAGGATGCCCGTCGATCCAGCGACGGGCTCGACGATCACCGCGGCGATGTTCGACGCATCATGCAGCGCGCACAGGCGCTCGAGGTCGTCCGCGAGATGCGCGCCCCAGGCCGGCTGTCCCTTCGAGAAAGCCATGTCGGCGGCGCTATAGGTGTGGCGGAGGTGATCGACGCCGGGCAGCAGTGCCGCGCTGAAGACCTTGCGGTTGCCCGGGATGCCGCCGACCGAGAGGCCGCCGAAGTTCACGCCGTGATAGCCGCGCTCGCGCCCGATCAGCCGCGTACGTTGGCCTTCGCCGCGCGCACGGTGATACGCGAGCGCGATCTTCAGCGCGGTGTCGGCCGACTCCGACCCCGAGTTCGTGAAGAACACCTTGTTCATGCCCGCCGGCGCCATTGCCACGACCTCGCCCGCCAGGGCAATCGCCTTGTCGTTCGACACCTGGAAGCTCATCGCGTAGTCGAGCGTCGCGACCTGCTCCTGCACCGCGGCGACGATCTTCGGGTGGCAGTGGCCGAGGCCTGAGGTCCACAGGCCGGAGAAGCCGTCGAGGAGCTGGCGGCCGTCGTCGGTCGTGTAGTAGTGGCCGCGCGCGCCGGTGATGACGCGGGGCGACTTCCAGAACGCGCGGTTCGCGGTGAAGGGCAGCCAATAGGCCTGATCGTGGTTCATGCGCAGCTCCCGGAGAAAGTTGCAGCCATCCTAAGGCGCCGATTAGGTGCAGAAAACCACAAAGCGCGTACGCAAGGTTTCATAAGAGTGAAACAATGACGCGATGAAGACTCGTGCCCTGCTCGCGAACCTCGCCGAAGCCGATCTGCGCCTGCTACGCGTATTCATCGCGATCGCCGAATCCGGCGGCCTCGCGGCGGCGGAACTGCGCCTGAACATCAGCCGCTCCGTGATCAGCCGTCATCTCAAGGACCTCGAACTGCGCCTCGCCGTGCGGCTGTGCGAGCGCGGCCGGGCGGGCTTCGCGCTGACCGAGGAGGGCCAGGTCGTGCTCGACGCCGCACGGCGTCTGCTCGCCCAGATCGAAGCTTTCCGCAGCGAGGTCGCGGAGCTCCACGTGGGCATGCGCGGCGAGCTGAACCTCGTGATGTTCGACAAGACGGTGTCGAACCCCGGCTGCCGGCTCGCCGAAGCCATCGCCGAGTTCGGCGCGGAGGCCCCGGCCGTGTCGCTGAACGTCTTCGTCGCCGGCAGCAGCGAGATCGAGAAAGGCCTCCTCGAAGGCCGCTTCCACGTCGCGGTCCATCCCTTTCATCGGGCGAGCGACAGTTTCACGTCGGTGCATCTCTTCGACGAATTCCTGCCGCTCTACGCCGCGCCCGACCATCCGCTGCTCGCCGGTGGGCGAGTGCCCAGCGAAGACGAGCTGCGGCGCGCGGCCTTCGTCGGCCTCGGCTACCACTCGCCGAACATGGAGCACTTCTGGCGCCTCGGCCTGCAGCCCGCGGCGCGCGCCTTCGAGCAGGAGGCGAGCGTGCTGCTGATCCGCTCCGGGCGCTACATCGGCTTCTTGCCCGATCACTACGCGCGCGCTTTCGAGGAGCGCGGCGAGATCGTGCGCATCGCCTCCGACACGCTGCGCTATTCTTGCGACTGGCTCGCGTCGGTGGCCCGCAATCCCCCTCCGAGTCGCATCGCTCGTCGTTTTATGGAGATTCTCGTTGCCGAACATGCGCACCCGTCGGTCACGTGATCTCGCCGGTGCACCGAAGCGGTGACGGGGGGTGTTTTTCGTACCCGAATCGGGCATGCCGGGCGGCGTCGAAAGCGATTCCTTTTTTCCATCCAGATGCCCCGCAAGCCGCGACAATGCTAGAATCCGCCCGTTAGACTTGCCCTAGCGATACCAACTCTTACACCACATCGAGGTAAAGCATGAATAAAGGTGAATTCGTCGAAGCCCTGGCTGACCGTCTGGATCTTTCGCGCGCGCAGGCCGACCGTGCCCTGTCCGCCGTGCTGGACATCGTCGCCGAGCGCATGGCTGCCGGCGAGAAGGTTGCCTTCACCGGCTTCGGTTCGTTCGAAGTGTCCGAGCGCGCCGAGCGCACCGGCCGCAACCCGCAAACCGGCGCGACCATCAAGATCGCTGCGACCCGCGTGCCGAAGTTCACGCCGGGCGCGACCCTGAAGGGCGCTGTGAACAGCAAGTAATCGCTTACCCGCGAATATGTTAAAAGGCCCGGCGCCGTAAGGCGTCGGGCCTTTTTCTTTGTGCCGTCGCAGCCCATTGATTGCATTGCCTCTTTTGTTCGTACCGCGAATGGTGTATCATCCGCGGTGTTGTGCAATGCAGCATTCGGTTTATCCAAATCCCCGGATCAGGAATCCGCGGACCTTGCCGAGGGACTGTAACCACAGCCCCATCGCCCCCGACCCTCCCGCCGAATTCCCATCGTTCTTCCGAACGTATGGCATCGCGAATGCCGGTTGGTGCCGATGCGCGGTCGCTTCCGTGACTTGACGGAACCGGCCGGCCCAAGCCCATCGCGCGCTTGCCGCCCCGCGTCCCTTTGTGGACGGTGCGATGCCTATTTATTGCCCGCTCAGTCGGGCCCGCTTTCGTTGCGACTACCCGTCGCGACGCGGGCACATATTGGAAGAACACATGACGTTCAACGAACTCGGCCTCAACGAACTGCTGCTCAAGGCGATCGAAACCACCGGCTACACCGTGCCCACGCCCGTTCAGATGCAGGCGATCCCGGCAGCGATTGGCGGCGCCGACCTGATGGTTTCCTCGCACACCGGCAGCGGCAAGACCGCCGCCTTCACGCTCCCCAGCCTTAATCGCCTCGTCGACCGCAAGCCCGCTCCGGGCGCCGGTCCGCGTGTGCTGGTGCTGACCCCGACGCGCGAGCTCGCGCAGCAGGTCGAGAAGGCCGTCAAGACTTACGGCCGCCACCTGCGCTGGCTCAATACCGCCTGCCTCGTCGGCGGCGCCCCCTTCTTCGCGCAGGTCAAGCAGCTGTCCCGCCCGGTCGACGTCGTCGTTGCGACCCCGGGCCGTCTGATCGACCACCTGACGCGCCGCAAGATCAAGCTGTCGGACGTCGAAGTGCTGATTCTCGACGAAGCTGACCGCATGCTCGACATGGGCTTCGTCGAAGACATCGAAACCATCGTCGCTGCGACCCCGGCCTCGCGCCAGACGCTGCTCTTCTCGGCGACCCTCGACGGTGTCGTCGGCAGCCTCGCGAGCCGCATGCAGCGCAACCCGCAGCGCATCGAGATCGCGCCGACGGTCGAGAACCGCGGCAACATCGAGCAGCGCCTGATGATGGCCGACAACATGGTGCACAAGACGCGTCTCCTGGAATCGCTGCTCGGCGGCCAGGATCTGCAGCAGGCGGTGGTGTTTACCGCGACCAAGAAGAGCGCCGAGGAAGTGTCGCTCTCGCTGCAGGAAAAGGGCTTCTCCGCGGCCGCATTGCACGGCGACATGCACCAGACGGCGCGTAACCGCACCCTCGACAAGCTGCGCCAGGGCCGCATCGGCGTGCTCGTCGCGACCGACGTCGCCGCACGCGGCATCGACGTCGCGGGCATCAGCCACGTCATCAACTTCGATCCGCCGCGTCAGGTCGAGGACTACGTGCACCGCATCGGCCGTACCGGCCGCGCGGGGCGTGACGGCATCGCGATCACGATGTCCGGCCCGCGCGAGATGGGCATCATCCGCGCGATCGAGCGTTTCACCGGCAAGCGCCTCGACGTGCACGTCATCGAAGGCCTCGAGCCGACCGCGCGCCCGAGCTCGCCGCGTCGCCCCGGTGGCGGCGGCGGCGATCGCAAGCCGGGCTTCGGCGGCCGTTCGTCGTCCGGTTCGTGGAGCCGCGATTCGCGCGACAGCCGTCCCGGCGCAAGCAAGGGCTGGGGTGCCGATTCGCAGGGCGCTGGCCGTCCCGGCTATAGCCGTGACGAGCGTCCCGCTTTCGGTCGCGACGAGCGTCCGAGCTTCCCGCGCGAAGAGCGCAGCGGCCACGGCCGTGACGAACGGTCGACGGCCCCGCGCGAAGATCGCGGCGGCTTCGGTCGCAGCGAAAATCGCGGCGGCTATGGTCGTGACGAGAATCGCGGCAGCTTCAACCGCGACGAGCGCGCCCCGCGCCGCGAAGGCGCCCGCTTCGGCGAGGATCGTCCGGAAGGTGCGCGTCGTCCGCGTCCTGCCGCGCGTGGCTGAGTCTTGCGGCTGAGCTGATCGCTCCAGAGCTTCCGCCCACGCGGGAGCAAGCGGGCCCGGTAGTGCATCCTCGCGATGCCTGCCGGGCCCGCTGCATTTTGGCCGCCGCATGCGTCAAAGTGCAGGCGTCAGTGGTAGATTCCTCCTTTCCGGGGTATTCGCACCCCGCCTGAAGGAATTCCTTTTCCATGTTCGAACATATTGACGCCTACGCCGGCGATCCGATCCTGACGCTGGTCGAAACCTTCATGCAGGACCCGCGTCCGCACAAGGTCAACCTGAGCATCGGCTTGTACTACGACGAGCAGGGCCGCATTCCGCTGCTGGGTTCGGTGCAGAAGGCCGAGGCGGCCTATTACGCGACCCCGTCGCCGCGTCCCTACCTGCCGATGGAAGGCGCGGCCGACTACCGTGCCGCGGTGCAAAAGCTCCTCTTCGGTGCCGACAGCGAAGCGCTGAAGGCGGGCCGCATCGCGACGATCCAGACGATCGGCGGCTCGGGCGCGCTGAAGGTCGGCGCGGACTTTCTGAAGCGCTACTTCCCGTCGAGCGAGGTGTGGGTCAGCACCCCGACCTGGGACAACCACCGCTCGATCTTCGAAGGCGCGGGCATCCAGGTCCACGACTACCCATACTACGACCCCGAGACCTGCGGCGTGCGCTTCCCCGAGATGATCGCGAAGCTGAAGACGCTGCCGGCGAAGGGCATCGTGCTGCTGCACCCCTGCTGCCACAACCCGACCGGCGTCGACCTGTCGCAGGCGCAATGGCGCGAAGTGATCCAGGTCCTGGTTGAGCGCGACCTGATCCCCTTCCTCGACATCGCCTACCAGGGCTTCGGCGACAATCTCGACGACGACGCCTTTGCGATCCGTGCGCTGGCGGATGCCGGCATCAGCTTCTTCGTCAGCAACTCGTTCTCGAAGAACCTGTCCTTCTACGGTGAGCGCTGCGGCGGCCTGTCGGTCGTGTGCAAGGACACCGAGGAAGCCGGTCGCGTGCTGGGTCAGTTGAAGTTCACGGTGCGCCGCAACTACTCGAGCCCACCGCTGCATGGCGGCCGCATCACCGCGGCGGTGATGAATGACGCCTCGCTGTATTCGGAGTGGGTCGGTGAAGTCGCGGAGATGCGCGAACGCATCAAGGCGATGCGCCAGAAGCTCTACGACGTGCTCGCCGCGACGGTGCCGGGGCGCGACTTCAGCTACTTCCTGAAGCAGCGCGGCATGTTCAGCTATACCGGCTTGACCGCGCAGCAGGTCGACCGCCTGCGCGACGAGTTCGCCGTGTACCTGATCAGCTCGGGCCGGATGTGTGTGGCGGGGCTGAATACGCGCAACATCGACTACGTCGCGTCGTCGATGGCGGCAGTGCTGAAGGGCTGAGCCCTGGAGATGCCCGTCCGCTGTCTTTAAGGCGGCGGACGGGGGTGTCTAAGGGGGCCGGGTCGGTGGCCCGTCAGGATGACTCGACGAAGGGCCGCAGCGCCTTGGCGACTTCGGCTGGCGCCGAGAGGTGCGGCAGGTGGCCGGTGGCGTCGAGCATCACCAGGCGGCTGCCGGGGATGTGGCGATGCAGGTACTCGGTCACTTCCGGCGGTACCGCGATGTCGTCGCGTGACTGCAACAGGAGCGCTGGCTTCTCGATCCGTTCGATGTCCTGCCGGTGATCGGACTGGAAGATCGAACACAGCACGGTCATTACCCGGTCCTGGGGAATCGCCCTGATCGCGTCCATGAAGTAGCGCGCGAGCTGGGGTTGGTCCGGATTGCCCATCATTAGCGGTGCAAACGCCGTCGCCCATTCGTCGAATTCATCATCGATTGCCGAATAGACCTGGTTCAGGTCGTCCTGCGTGAAGCCGCCCTGATACTGGTCGCAGTTCAGATAGTGGGGCGACGCGCAGATCAGAGCCAAGCGCGAGAATCGCGTCGGCTGCTTGTTCGACGCCAGGACTCCGGTCATGGCGCCCAGGGAATGCCCGACAAAGATCGCGTCATGCAACTCCAGCGCTTCGCAGACGTCGAGCAGATCGTCGGCATAGGCGTGAAGGTCGAGGTAATGCGACTGAACGAAGGCCTCTGGCAAGGAGCCGCCGGCACCGACGTTGTCGAGAAACACGAGCCGGTAATCCTCCTCGAAGTGTTGCGCCACCGCGCTCCAGGCGCTCTGCTCGGTTCCGAATCCATGCAGGAACACGATTGTCCGGGGGGCCTGCCAATTGCCGGCGATATGAACGTTGTTCTTTGCAAGCGGGTCAAGGCGTTTCATCGTTTCTCTTTGGAAAAGCACAGGAAGGTCAGCCCGCCGGGTAGGCCCGGGCAAGCAGTCGTCCAAGCTTTGCTTCGAGTTCGCGGATGTCGAAGGGCTTGACGATGTAGTCCTCGCCGCCGCTGTCATAGCCCTCGAGGCGCCTCTCGATGTCCCCCTCGCAGGAGATGAACACGACGGGAATCGACGCCGTGTCCCTGCGGCTCTTGAGCTGGCGGCAGGTCTCGTAGCCGTCGATGCCGGGCGGCTTGGCAAGATCGAGGAGGACCACGTCCGGCCTCTCCCGGGGGATCAGCAGCAGGGCCTCCTCGCCGCTCGACGCGGAGTTGACGCGGTAGGAGCGGCCGAGAGCGGACACCAGACGAGCTCGGGAGCCTTCTTGGTCGTCGATCACGAAAACGGACGGAATGCGGGTGGTGCGAGCCTGTCCGCGAAAACGGCCTTCCCAGGCGTCGATCCAGTTCGGCAACTCGTCGGCGCCCATGGGTTTGGCGACGACATAGCCCTGCACCTCTTCGCATCCGGCCGCAGCCACCACCGCCCAGTCGTCGTCCGTCTCGACCCCCTCGGCGACGATGCTCAGGCCCAGCGTGTGCCCGAGGGCCGCGCTCGACCGCAGAATCGCGAGGGCCGCGGGATCGTTCGCGGCATCATGAACGAAGGCGCGGTCGATCTTCAGTTCGGTGAACGGCAGATCCTTGAGCGACTCCATCGTCGAATAGCCCGTCCCGAAGTCGTCGATCGACAGGTCGAATCCCTTCAGGCGCATGCGCAGAAGGATGTCCAGGCTCAGCTTGAGGTCCTGCAGCAAGCGTGTTTCAGTAACCTCGAGGATGAGGTCATGGGCGGCGACGCCCGCGGCATCGGCCATGGATTCGAGCACTTCCGGCAAATCGAGGCGCCGGAGGCTGTCCATCGAGAGATTGATGCTCAGTTTGAGCCGTCGTCCGGCTTCGCGCCAGGTGTGCAACTGGGCGACGGCGAGGCGGAAGACTTCCAGCGTGAACGAGTCGATCAGCCCGTGCTGTTCCATAACCGGGATGAAGGTGGCGGGAGGCAGGATGCCACGCTCCGGGTGCCGCCAGCGGGAAAGGCATTCCACGCCGACGACGCGCTGATCGGCGACCGATACCTTCGGCTGGAAGACCAGCGTGATCTGTCCCTGCTCGATCCCGGCACGGATTTCATCCGGCGTGAGCATGTCCGGCGAGCCACGGGGCCCGATGCTGGCTGAGCGACGACTGCGGACGAGGACGTTGGCGAGCTGGCGCTCGGTGACGGGCTTTTCGAGCACGCCCAGAAAGCCCAGGCCAAGCTCGATGGCGAGGCGCTCGGCGGCCTTCAGGATGGAGCTGCTCGCTCCCGACAGCAGCACGACGTAGCCTTCATATCCTCGCCCGGCGATGGTCCTGAGCAGCTCGATGCCATCCATCCCGGGCATGTTGAGGTCGCAGACCAGCAGATTGGGCACGGGCCGGGCCGTGTCCATCAGCGCAATGCCCTCGTGACCGTTCGCGGCGGTGAGCACGTCCGTAATGCCGAGTCGATGAAGCAGCTCCGTCACGATCTCGCGCATCGTCTCGTCGTCGTCAAGCACCAACACGCGGAAGAATCGGCGTAGCAATGTGTTCTCCTTAATTCGTCGGCATTCGTCTTGCCGCCCATGCCTTCAAGGCTTGGGTGACTTCGTCCAAAGCGCTCTCGATTTGGTGCAGTACCGTCTTGATCCGGTCTCCGTCCTCGTCCGTGTGTGCGCTTTCGAGGGACTGATAGAGCTCGCCGAGGGCGTGCGCGCCCAAGGCTCGGGCTGGCGACTTCAACCGGTGGCCGGTCGCTCGCAACGTCTTCCAGTCGCCCTGGGCCGTGGCCGCCGCAAGCAGCGGTAATTCGGTGCGAGCCGATGAAAGGAATCTGTTGACCAGACTGTAGACCTTGGCCGGATCGTTGCCGAGGAGGTTTTCCGCAACGCCGAAGTCGACCGTTGTGCCGGCTCCGGACGCGGCAGTCTTGTCTGCGGAACTGCCGTGCTCGGAAGTGCGGGCGTTCGTGCGCCCCAGTGTTTTGAGGATTGCCGCGAACAGGAATTCTGCCGAGACCGGCTTTGCGACGAAGTCGTTCATCCCCGCATCGAGGCAGCGATGGCGGTCCTCCTCGAAGGCATTCGCCGTCATGGCGAGGATCGGTGTCGACGCGTGTTGGTCGGAGGCACGGATCGCGCGGGTCGCGGCGACACCATCCATCTCCGGCATCTGCATGTCCATCAGGATGAGGCGGTAGTCATTGCGTGCGCACAATTCGACGGCTTCGCGACCATTCGCGGCAACGTCTACGACGAGGCCGGTGTCGGCCAACATCGCGAGGGCGACTTCCTGATTGATCTCGTCATCCTCGGCCAGCAGGACGCGCGTGCCGGCAAAGCGCTGGCGCAGTTCGCTGCACACGTCGCCGCCGTGCTTCCGTTCGGGGACGTACTGAACGGGCTGGCCATGCTCGAGTCGGGCGGTGAGCCAGAAGGTACTGCCGCCGCCGGGCGCGCTCTCCACGCCCGCTTCTCCGCCCATCAGTTCGGCGAGGCGGCGTGTGATCGCGAGTCCCAGGCCGGTCCCGCCATAACGGCGGGTGGTCGACGCGTCGATTTGCTGGAAGGTCTGGAACAGATCGCTTTGCCGGTCTGCCGGAATTCCGATCCCGGTGTCCTGGACCTCGAAGCGCACCATCAGGTGCGTCCCTTCGCCCTCGAGCAGCTTCGATCGCAGCACGATACTGCCGCGGTCGGTGAATTTGACGGCATTGCTCGCATAGTTGAGCAGCGCCTGGCGCAGGCGTGTCGGGTCGCCCCGCAGCCACATCGGCACATGATCCCGGTCGAGCTCGATGGTGAGCCCCTTGGCCTTGGCCTGATCGCCAATTAGCGAACGCACACCGTCGAGCAGCCCCTCGAGCGAGAAGTCGATGTGCTCGAGCACGAGCTTGCCGGCATCGATCTTCGAATAGTCCAGGATGTCGTTGATGATCGAGAGCAAGTGTTCGCCCGCGGCAGCCAGTTTGTCGAGGTGGTCGCGCTGCTCGCCGGTCAGAGGCGAACGCCGCAGCATCCGCGTGAAACCGAGGATCGCAATCATCGGCGTGCGGATCTCGTGGCTCATGTTGGCCAGGAATGCCGATTTGGAGCGATTGGCCTGTTCGGCGGCGGCCCGCGCCTCCACGAGATCCACGGTGCGGCTGGAGATCAGGTCCTGCAGATGCAGCCGGTGCCGTTCCAGTTCGCGGTTGAGTCGTTTCTTTTCGGTGATGTCCTCCTGGACGGCCACGAAATGCGTGATCGTCCCGTCGGGCTGTCGAAGGGGAAGAATCACGGCATGATTGACGATCAGCTTGCCGTCGATGCGGCGGTTGATGAACTCGCCCTGCCATGCCTCTCCCTTGGCCAGTGCTTCCTCCAGGCTTTCGAAGGTCGCATCCGGCGTCTTGCCCGAGGAGAGCAAGCCGGGGGTCCGTCCGATCACCTCCCTGCGTGAATACCCGGTCTGATCGACAAAGGCCTGGTTGACGTACTCGAGGCGGTGGTCGAGGTCGGTGATCATGATCATCGCCGAGCTCTGTTCGACCGCCATGGAGAGTTTGCGCAACTCGTCCTCGCGATGCCGGCGCTCGGTGATGTCCATCACGATGCCCAGATAGGTGACGAGGCGTCCTTCGGCATCGAACTGCGGCTGGCCGCGCGACATCAGCCAGCGTTCCGGGTCGGAGCCATTCACTCGCCACTCGACCTCCATGGGAAGGGTGCGTTCGGTGGCGTCTTTCAGGCGGTGCGAAAGGGCCTCGCGCTCCTCGGGCTGCACGCTTTCGAGCCAGGTTCCATGGCCGGCGGGCCGACTGCCCGGCTCGAACCCACAGAGGCGATAGACTTCGTCGGACCAATAGGTGCGATTGTTCGCGACGTCCCATTCCCACGTGCCGGCCCTGGCGGCATCCTGCGCAAGCCGAAGCCGGCGTTCGCTTGCGACCAGGGCAGCCTCCGCTCGCTTGCGGGCGCCGATGTCCTCGGTGAAGATCAGAATCCCGCCAACCGTCCCGTCAGCGGCTTGCCAAGGACGGATCTCCCAGCGCAACCACTGGTCGCTGCCGTCGGCGCGCTTGAAGTGGTCTTCGTCCTGGCGGACGACCTCGCCGGCGAGCGCGCGGCGGTGAATGTCCCGCCATCGATCGGGAATGTCGGGAAATATCTCATAGTGGCCGACGCCGACGATCGGGCGCTCGCCGAGCCGATAATCGTCCCGCCAGCGTCGGCTTGCGGCGAGATAACGCATGTGGCGGTCGAACATCGCGAGCGCCGCCGGCGCGTGCTCGATGAACAGGCGGAGACGCTCCTCACTTGCCTGAAGCGCTTCTTCTGCGCGTCGTTGTTCCGTCACGTCGCGCGCCGTGATGACTGACCCGATGACGGTGCCGTCCGCGCTGCGGATCGGGCCAAAGTTGTAGCTGCCGATCCAGGTTTCACCGCAGTCACGGCGGCGCAGCACGACAACTTCGTTTGTGCCCGTCTCCCCGCGCAGGGCCCGCTCCATTACCCATTCTTCGGTCGGTATCGGTAGGCCGTCGGGGCGCATCATTTCGAACAGGTCCTGGAATGCCTCGACGGTCGTCGGGCATGCCTCCTTGTCGGCGAAGCGATGATGGCGCACGAATGCGTCGTTCATGTGCAGGCGTCGCCCTTCGCGATCAGCAATGAGGACGGAGTCGGACATCGCCGCAAGCGCGGCCTCAAGCGTCGCCTTGCTGGTTTCGGCCCTGACAAGTGCCTGACCCTGCGCCGCCAGGCTTTCGCGGCGGGCCCGTTCGATGGCCGCCAGCCGGGTGCGAATGAGTTCGACTTCGTAGATTGCGTCAACGTCGGGATCCTGCACTCTGTTCGCGTCGCAGGTGACCAGGGTCGACATCGCGTGCACCAGGCGGCGGGCAGCGAACCGGCCTCCGACAATGGCGAGCAGCGTCATCGTGACGACGAGGAGCGCGATCGGGAGGATTGCGCCGCGAATCGTCCAGAGGCCCCAGAGCCCGCCTGGAATGCTCACCGTGGCCGACCAGCCTGCCATCATGAGCGGGGCTTTGAAGATCTCGGTGGAGGTCGACGTGGCGCCGGTCACGTCGCCACCTCTGTGCGCGATCACCTCGCTGCGGCCGTCGCGCAAGGTGATGTCCCAGTCGGGCGGCAGCGGTAAGTCGTCGAGTTGCTGTTGGAGCGTTTCCGCCTGCATCAGCGCAAGCAGCAGGAATTGCCGGTCGGGCGAGCGAGCAAAGGGAATGGCGATGGCGAGCAGGGGTTGCTGCAGCACGGGACCGAAGAAATGATCGCCGACAGTCGGTGTCCCGGTCGCAAGCGCCGCGAACAGGGCTGCGTTTCCGCCATCTTTCGGCAGTGGCGGCAAGGGAGAACCGAATGGCTTCGCCGTGTTAAAGATCATGCGGCCGTCGGGCTCCGCAAGAAGCACGTGTTGGCCGAACGCAGACTGAAAGGCAACTGCGTCCCGGTAGAGTTCTGCCCAGTCGCCTTGCTCGTCGTGCTTTGCCATTCCGGCGAGCATTTTCAGCCCGCGTATCCGTGACTGGATCGTACGATCGATGGAGTTGGCATAGGCCTTCGCAACGCCGTCCGCTTCCCGGTTGCGCTGCTCGTCGAGTTGCCGAACGTCGTCATAGCCGACGAGCGCTGCCACGAGAAACAGGGGGAGCACTGCCACCCAAATTAGCCGCGCGAGATAATCCCGCAGCTTCATTGATCCGTCTCCCAGGGGTTGCCGCGGATTGCGGCGAATACTTACTTAAGTATCATGGATCATGGATCGGCTACCATGACTTGTCTATGAAATAGTAGCTATACGGTATAGATATCATGCGCAGAGGTCCGATGAGAGGCTGATCGTCGGCCGGAAATACAAAACGGGCCTCACGGCCCGTTCTTCTTGTTTGCGCTCGATCATCGTGGGACGATCAGGACTTGCCGCCCTCGCGCGCCGCGGTGACTTCCGGTGCGCGCAGCTTCGCGGCGAGCTTGTCGAGGACGCCGTTGACGAAGCGGTGACCGTCGGTCGCACCGTAGGATTTCGCGAGTTCGATCGCTTCGTTGATGATCACGCGGTAGGGTGTGTCGAGGCCGGTCTTGAACTCGTGGGTCGCGAGCAGCAGGATCGCGCGCTCGACCGGCGACATCTCATCGATGCCGCGGTGGATGAAGGGGATGAACTCTTCCTGCAGCGCCTCGACGTTGTTCAGCGTGCCGCGCAGCAGCGAGATGAAGAACTCGCGGTCGGCCTTGTCGAAGCCGCTGACCTGCGAGACGTGGTCCTCGATCACGGGGACCGAGTTGCCCGACAGCAGCCACTGGTAGATGCCTTGCAGGGCAAATTCGCGCGCGCGGCGCCGTGCAGCCTTTCCGCTCATTTCAGCATCCGCAGCAGTTTGGACATCTCGACCGCGCAGCGGGCGCAGTCGCTGCCCTTTTCCTGCATGCGGGCGAGGGCCTGGTCGTCGTTCTCGGTGGTCAGTACGCCGTTGGCGATCGGCACGCCGGTGTCGAGGGTGATGCGGGTGATGCCGGCACCCATTTCGTTCGAGACGAGCTCGAAGTGGTAGGTCTCGCCGCGGATCACCGCGCCGAGCGCGATCAGCGCGTCGTAGCGGCCGCTGCGCGCCATCGTTTGCAGGGTCAGCGGGATTTCGAGCGCGCCGGGGACGGTAGCGATGCGCACGAGGTCGGGCGACACGCCGAGCTTGAGCAGTTCGGCGGTGCAGGCCGACAGCAGGCCTTCGCACACGTCCTGGTTGAAGCGGCTCATGACGATGCCGACGCGCAGGCCGTGGCCGTTCAGGTCGGGTTCGAATTCGGTGATGTTGTCGTAGCGGGCCATGTTCGGTTCTTTCAAAAGCAAAGAGGCCGGAAG
>NZ_DATFAO010000056.1:0-36764 GCF_035254505.1 Aromatoleum sp.
GGCGATCTCCTCCGAGATATCCACCGCCGAGTCGTCCTGCACGAACCGCAACTTCTCGATCTTCGCTTCGAGATCGGCAACCGGCTGTTCGAAATCCAGAAAGGTGGTCTTCATCCGACCGTACTCAGTGAAAAAAACGCGACATTGTAACGCCTGATGAAGGTTTCCCGAGATCCCGTGCAGCAGGTACCGGTATCCGATAGGTGACAGGCCACGCCGCAGTAAGGCATGATGCAACGATCAGTCATCACCGGAAGGAGCTGCGGGGGCCATCATGTCTCCGCGCTATGAGTCGCCGACACACCCAGTTTCACCTTTCCGCCCCTCGTTTCGAGGGCATCCCGGAAGCGCAGACGCGCCACGGCCATCCCCGCTCCGCGGCTCCCGCCCGGCATCAGCGGCGCATTCCCGCCGCCTCGCGCCACGCCCTTCCCGCTGCGCACCATCCTTCCCGGTCGCTCAGCAATCGTCTTCGGCGGCCTCTTGCCGCCCGCTCCGCCATGCGCCGTGCAGCCCGCCTGCCCGCGCCCGGCGCCGCCCGCTAAGCAAACATGGAAATCATCCTCCTGGTCGCCCTGATCCTGGTCAACGGGGTCTTCGCCATGTCCGAGATCGCCCTCGTCACGGCCAAACGCGCCCGCCTCGCACGCCTCGCCGAAGACGGCGATCCTGCGGCGGCCGTCGCGATGAAGCTGGGCGAGGAACCGACGCGCTTCCTCTCCACGATCCAGATCGGCATCACCTCGATCGGCATCCTCAACGGGATCGTCGGCGAGGCCGCACTCGCCGACCCGCTCTCCGGCTGGCTGCAGCAGCTCGGCCTCGCCCAACGGCCGAGCGAGATCACCTCGACCGTGCTCGCCGTGGTCGCCATCACCTACATCTCGATCGTCGTCGGCGAACTGGTGCCCAAGCGCATCGGGCAGATCAACCCGGAAGGCATCGCCCGCCTCGTCGCGCGCCCGATGAACGCGCTCGCGATCGGCTCGCGGCCTTTCGTGCGCCTGCTCATGTGGTCGACGTCGATGCTGCTCACGCTGCTCGGCAAGCGTGACGAAGCGGCGCCGGGCGTCACCGAGGAAGAAATTCACGCATTGCTCGAGGAAGGCTCGGAAGCGGGCGTCATCGAGAAGAGCGAACACGAGATGGTGCGCAACGTGTTCCGCCTCGACGAACGCCAGATCGCCTCACTGATGGTGCCGCGCGCGGACGTCGTGTGGCTCGACATCCACCGCCCGCTCGACGAAAACCTTGCGCGCATGGCCGAATCGCAGCATTCGCGCTTTCCGGTATGCCGTGGCGGGCTCGACGACATCCTCGGCATCATCTCGTCGAAGCAGCTCTTCAACCAAACGCTCAAGGGCGGCAAGCCGGACCTGACGCAGCAGCTCGAACCGGCGATCTACGTCCCCGAATCGCTCACCGGCATGGAGTTGCTCGAACAGTTCCGCGCATCGAGCACGCACATGGTGTTCGTGATCGACGAATACGGCGAGATTCAGGGCGTCGTCACGCTGCAGGACGTGCTCGAAGCGGTCACTGGCGAGTTCCAGCCCCACAGCCTGGAAGAAGCCTGGGCCGTGCAGCGCGAGGACGGCTCGTGGCTGCTCGACGGCATGATCCCGGTGCCCGAACTGAAAGACCGTCTCGAACTGAAGACCGTCCCCGAAGAAGAAAAGGGCCGCTACCACACCTTGAGCGGCCTCGTGATGTGGATCTTGGGCCGGCTGCCGCACACAGGCGATGTGGCGACCTGGGAGGACTGGCGCCTCGAAGTCGTCGACCTCGACGGCAAGCGCATCGACAAGGTGCTCGCGAGCCGGATGCCCGAAACGGTGCAGACCGAGCCGGACAACCCGCCCGCGCCGGAGGCCGAGGCGTGACGGCGCCTGTCTGCCGCAACGGCGAACGCTCGCCTGGCGGGAGATGAGCGCCCGGCACGACTGGCACACGCTGAGCGCCGCCGAAGCGGCCTCGACCCTCGACGTCACTCCTGAATTAGGCCTCTCTGCCGAGGACGCGCTGACACGACTCGCGCGCTTCGGGCCGAACCGCCTCGCCGAGGCACCGACCCGCCCCGTGTGGCTGAAGTTCCTCGACCAGTTCCGCAACCTGCTGATCATCGTCTTGCTTTTCGCGGCGGTGCTGGCCTGGGCGGTCGGCGACCTCAAGGACACGATCGTCATCCTCATCGTCGTGCTCCTCAATGCGGGACTTGGCTTTCATCAGGAACATCGGGCGGAACAGACGATCGCCGCCCTGAAGGGCATGCTCGCCGCGCACGCACGCGTCCGTCGTGGCGGACTGCCCGCCGAGGTTGACGCCACGACCTTGGTCCCGGGCGACGTCGTCCTCCTCGAAGCCGGCGACCGAGTTCCGGCCGACGGCCGCATCCTCGTCGCCCACGCGCTAGAAGCCGACGAAGCGGCCCTGACCGGCGAGTCCCATCCCGTTGCGAAGATCGCCGCCCCGCTCGCGGCGCGGGAACTGCCGCTCGGCGATCGCGTGAACATGCTCTACATGAACACCGTCGTGACGCGCGGCCGCGCCGAAATGCTCGTCAGCGCCACCGGCATGGCTACGGAAACCGGTCAGCTTGCCGGCATGATCGCAAGCGCCCGCGAAAGCCCCACCCCGCTACAGCGCCAGCTCGACCTCCTCGGCAAGAAGCTCGCGGCGATCGCCGGCGCCGTCGTGCTGCTGATCCTCGTTCTCGACACCGCACGCGGCCTGCCCTGGATGCAGGCGGCAATGACCGGCGTCGCGCTCGCCGTCGCGGCGATCCCCGAAGGATTGCCCGCGGTCGTCACCGTGACGCTCGCCATCGGCATGTGGCGCATGGCGCAGAACCGAGCGATCCTACGCAAGCTCTCGGCCGTCGAGGCCCTCGGCTCGACCACCGTGATCTGCTCCGACAAGACCGGCACCTTGACGCTGAACCAGATGACGGCCCGGGCCGGGTGGTTCGCCGGCCGGCGTTTCGACGTCGCCGGCGAAGGCTACACGCTCGCAGGCGACATCACCGAACACGCACGCGAGGCCCTGCGCCCGCTGCTACTGCCGATGGCCCTGTGCACCGATTCGCGCGTCCGCGACGGCCAACTTGTCGGCGATCCAACCGAAGGCGCCTTATGGGTGCTTGCCTGCAAGGGGGGACTGGACTGCGCAGCTGAACAGGCGCACGCCCCGCGCATCGCCGAAATCCCGTTCGACTCCGCCCACAAGTTCATGGCGACCTTTCATCACGCCGGCGACAGCGTCGTGATGATGATCAAAGGCGCACCCGATGTACTGCTAGCACGCTCATCCCGCTGGCTCGCGGCGGGCGGCGAACGCGCACTCGACGACATCGCGCGGGGAAACATCCGCGACGAAAACGAACGCCTGGCCAGTGCTGCGCTACGCGTTCTGTCGGTCGCACAACGCGAGATCCCGGCGAAGGACTTCGACCCGGCCGGCGACCTCTGGCAGTGGGCCGAAAACTGGACCTTCCTCGGCCTTGCGGGCCTGATGGACCCGCCCCGTCCCGAGGCCGCCGACGCAATCCGCCGCTGCCACGAAGCTGGCATCCGCGTGAAGATGATCACCGGGGATCATCGTGTCACCGCCGCCGCGATCGGCCGGGAACTGGGCCTCGTAGGCGAAGTGACCGACGGCGCGACGCTCGACCGCATGGACGACGACGCTCTCGCGCAGCGCATCGACGCGATCGACGTCTTCGCCCGCGTCTCGCCCGCCCACAAGGTCCGCATCGTCGCGGCGCTCAAGGCCCGCGGCCATGTCGTCGCGATGACCGGCGACGGCGTCAACGACGCTCCCGCCTTGAAGGCCGCCGACATCGGCATCGCCATGGGACGCACCGGCACTGCCGTCACGCGCGAAGCGGCGACGATGGTGCTCACCGACGACAACTTCGCGACGATCGAACGCGCCGTCGAGGAAGGCCGCGTCATCTACGACAACATCGTCAAGTTCGTGCGCTTCCAGCTGTCGACCAACATCGGCGCGATCCTCACGGTGCTTGCCGCAACGCTCACCGGCCTGCCCACGCCCTTCTCCGCGATCCAGCTACTGTGGATCAACATCATCATGGACGGCCCGCCCGCGATGACGCTCGGCCTCGAACCTGCGCGCTCCGGCATCATGCGCGCGCCGCCCCGCCCGCCGGGCACGTCGATCCTCGGCCTGCCCCGCCTCTTCCGGCTCGCCCTCTATGGCGCGACGATGATGGTCGGCACCTTGTGGCTCTTCAGCGAGGGCCTCGCCTCGCACGACCATCGCTACGCGCTGACACTTGCCTTCACGACCTTCGTGCTGTTCCAGTTCTTCAACGTCTTCAACGCCCGCAGCGAATTCGGCACTGCCTTCAACCGCCAGTTCCTCGCCAACGGACAGCTGTGGCTCGTCCTCGCCGGCGTCCTCGCGCTGCAGGTGCTGGTCGTCAATTGGCCGCCCGCCCAGCAGCTCTTCGGCACCACTACCCTGCACTGGCAGGACTGGCTGCGCGCAATGCTCGCTGCCTCCTCGGTCCTCTTCCTCGACGAAGGCCGGAAGCTCGCGCTACGCCTCTTCCGCGGCTGATTCAACGCGCAAAGAAAACGGGGCGACCGCTTGCGCGAATCGCCCCGTCCTGCCTTCAAGCGCCCTCGCGGACGCCGCCGCTCAGTCGTCGTTGAGCACGCCCAGCAATTGCAGCAGGCTGGTGAAGAGGTTGTAGATCGACACGTACAGCGACACCGTCGCCATCACGTAGTTGGTCTCACCGCCGTGGATGATGTTGCTGGTCTCGAACAGGATCATCCCGGACATCAGCAGCACGAACATCGCCGACACCGCGAGCGACAGGCCCGGCATCTGGAAGAAGATCGCACCGAGGCCAGCCAGGAACGCGACGAGCACACCCACGAACAGGAAGCCGCCCATGAAGGAGAAGTCCTTCTTCGTGGTCAGCGCGTACGCCGACAAACCGAGGAAGATCGCCGCCGTGCCGCCCATCGCCTGCATCACGATCTGGTCGCCGTTCGGCATCGCGAGGTATCGCGATACGATCGGCCCGAGCGTCAGACCCATGAAGCCGGTCAGCGCGAACACGAACGCCACACCCAGCCCGCTGTTGCGGAACTTCGTCGTCAGGAACAGCAAGCCGAAGTAGCCGACCAGCGTGATGATCAGCCCCGGATGCGGCAACCCGAGGGCCACCGACAATCCGGCGGTCAGCGCCGAAAACGCCAGCGTCGCCGCCAGCAGCGTGTAGGTGTTGCGGATGACCCGATTCGTCGCCAGGACCGAAGTCTCGACGCGCGGCATTGTTGCGATACGGTTTTCCATCAATCCCTCCTCAACTCAGAAAGCGGTGATCAGGTCGCGGGCACCACTTCGGCCAGCACGGCCGTGTCCCGCACGGGCCGACGACTGCGCCCCAGACGGCGTACCAGCACGTGGGCGACCCGCTCTGCGGCCCGGTCAATCGCCGAACGCAGCTCCATCTCGGTGATCGCGAAAATGACATCCGGCCGGTTGCGAAGCCGCAGTTGTACCACACAACGCTTATCGACACCGCCGCGCGGACCGTTCACGTCTGCCAGTTTGACCCTCGCCCACTGGATGTGATCCCGGAATCGCCCGATTGCGAATCCCATGCGCCGCACGACGTAGTCACGCAGCGTGGCCGGAGCCTCGACACCATTGCATTGCAGATCGATACGCATGAGCACCTCCCGAACATTGGAATATGCCGGCCAACCGGCATCACCAGCATGGTAGGGAAGTGATGACTCCTAAAAAACACACATTGCACTGAGTTTTACTCAGTTTTATCCGAACTTGAAATCAAACCGATGCGGCCGATGTCCTAAGAACCGGATAGGCAACGGGCAGCTCAGCACGGACTGGCAGCGCCGGAATACATGGGAAAGCGGGAACGGAAAGCGACAGGCGGCAGGACGGGGGGCAACTCTGCTAGAATCCGCCGCTTTATCGCGGCGCTCCGCCTGTGGAGCCCTGGTGCCGGGAGAGGGACTCGAACCCTCACACCTTGCGGCGGCGGATTTTGAATCCGCTGCGTCTACCGATTTCGCCATCCCGGCCGGGAAGCGCCGCATTATCCACGAAACTCCCCACGAGCGGCAAGCACATGCCTCTTACATTAGACGATTTCGATTATCTGCTGCCTCCGGAGCAGATCGCCCAAGCGCCCCTGGCCGATCGCAGCGCGAGCCGCCTACTGGTGCTCGACGACGGCGAACTGCTCGATCGCCACTTTTCGAACCTCCCCCAGTACCTCCGCCCGGGCGACCTGCTCGTCTTCAATGACACGCGCGTGATCCACGCGCGTCTGTATGGCGTCAAGGAAACCGGAGGCCAGGTCGAGGTTCTGATTGAACGCGCCGTCGGATCGCACGAAGCGCTCGCCCAGGTGCGCGCCAGCAAGTCGCCGAAGCCGGGCTCAGTGCTGCGTCTTGCCGACGCCTTCGATGTGACCGTGCTCGGCCGCGTCGGCGAATTCTTCCACCTGCGCTTTCCCGCCGGAGAAGATCTCTACGCATTGCTGGAACGCCACGGCAAGCTGCCGCTGCCGCCGTACATCGAGCGCGCCGCCGACGACCACGACGAGACCCGCTACCAGACGGTCTATGCGCGCGAACCCGGCTCGGTCGCGGCCCCCACGGCTGGTTTGCACTTCGACCAGAAGATGCTCCTCACGCTCGAAAAGATGGGGGTGCGAGGCGCCTGGCTCACGCTGCACGTCGGCGCCGGCACCTTCCAGCCCGTGCGCGTGAACGATCTCGGCGAGCACCGCATGCACCGCGAGCGCTACCTGATTCCGCAGAACACCGTCGACGCCATCGCCGCCACGCGTGCCGCGGGGGGACGCGTGATCGCGGTCGGCACCACCAGCCTGCGCGCGCTCGAAGGCGCCGGCCAGGACGGCACGCTCAGCGCCGGGACCGGCGAGACCGAACTCTTCATCCTGCCCGGCTATCGCTTCCAGGTCGCCGACGCGCTGATCACCAACTTCCACCTGCCGAAGTCGACCCTGCTGATGCTCGTGTCCGCCTTCGCCGGCCTGGATCCCATCCGTCGCGCCTACGCCCACGCGGTGCGCGAGAATTATCGATTCTTCAGCTATGGTGATGCGATGTTCATCACCCGCCGCCACGATGCAATTTGACCTGATCACCCAGGACGGCGCCGCCCGCCGCGGCCGTCTCACCCTCGCTCACGGCGTCGTCGAGACCCCGGTCTTCATGCCGGTCGGCACCTACGGCACCGTCAAGGCGATGACGCCGACCGCGCTTGCCGACGTCGGCGCGCAGATCTGCCTCGGCAACACCTTCCACCTGTGGCTGCGCCCCGGCCTCGAAGTCGTCGCGGCCCACGGCGGCCTGCACGGCTTCATGGGTTGGGACAAGCCGATCCTCACCGACTCCGGCGGCTTCCAGGTGTTCAGCCTGGGCGCGCTGCGCAAGATCAGCGAGGAAGGCGTCAAGTTCGCCTCGCCGATCGACGGCGCGAAACTCTTCCTGACGCCCGAGATCTCGATGCAGATCCAGCACACGCTGAACTCGGACGTCGTGATGATCTTCGACGAATGTACCCCCTACCCTGCGACCCGAGACGAGGCGGCGAAGTCGATGCGCCTGTCGCAGCGCTGGGCGAAACGCTCGCGCGACGAATTCGACCGCCTGCAAAACGCCAACGCGCTGTTCGGCATCGTCCAGGGCGGCATGTACGAGGACCTGCGTGACGAGTCGCTCGCCGCCCTCGAAGAGATCGGCTTCCACGGCTACGCGATCGGCGGCTTGTCGGTCGGCGAACCGAAGGAAGACATGGAGCGCATCCTCGCCCACACCGCGCCGCGACTGCCTGTAAACAAACCGCGCTACCTGATGGGTGTCGGCACGCCGGAGGACATCGTCGCTGGCGTCGCTGCCGGCATCGACATGTTCGACTGCGTGATGCCGACCCGCAACGCGCGCAACGGCTGGCTATTCACGCGCTTCGGCGACATCAAGATCAAGAACGCCACGCACAAGCAGGACACCCGCCCGCTCGACCCCTCGTGCGACTGCTACACCTGCACGAACTTCAGCCGCGCCTACCTGCACCACCTGCACCGCGCGGGCGAGATCCTCGGCAGCATGCTCAACACGATCCACAACCTGCGCTATTACCAGACGCTAACCGCCGAGCTGCGTGAAGCGATCGCCGCCGGCAATTTCGCCGACTACGTCGCCCGCTTCCGCAGCGAACGTGCGACCGGCACCGCATGACAAGCGCGCCGATGCGAAAAGCGGTAACGGCGCTGCTGCTATAATCGCGCGTTTATCGAAAACTTCCGGAGAGACCTTTGTTCATTTCCAATGCATACGCCCAGGCCGCGGCCGGCGGCGACCCGACCGGCGGCCTGATGGGCCTCGCGCCGCTGGTCCTGATGTTCATCGTCCTGTGGTTCCTGATGATCCGCCCGCAGATGAAGCGCGCCAAGGAGCACAAGACCATGGTCTCCGCGCTCGCGAAGGGCGATGAAGTCATCACCCAGGGCGGCATTGCCGGCCGCGTCACCAAAGTCGGCGACGCCTACCTGAACCTCGAGATCGCCGACAACGTCACCATCGTCGTGCAGAACCAGGCCGTCGTCACCGTGCTGCCGAAGGGCACGCTGAAGACCCTTTGAGGCCCGCGCGCAGTGCCGGCCTCGCCGGCGCTGCGCAATCCTGCCGTCACACCGCCTCCCTTTCCAGTTCCAGTCACCTCATGAATCGCTATCCGCTCTGGAAGAACATCCTCATTGGTCTGGTCCTGTTCTTCGGCCTGATCTACACCCTTCCCAACTTCTTCGGTGAAGTGCCCGCAGTTCAGGTCTCCAGCGGCAAAGCGACGCTCAAGCTCGACGCCGCCTCGCTCACCGGCAGCATCGAACAGGCCCTGCGTGACGCCCAGATCCAGTCGACCGGCCTCTTCGTCGACGCCAACAGCATCCGCGTGCGCGTCGCCGACACCGACACGCAGCTGCGCGCGAAGGACGCCATCGAAAAACGCCTGAACCCGGACCCGCGCGATCCATCCTACGTCGTCGCGCTGAACCTGCTGTCCGCATCGCCCACCTGGCTCACGGCGATCCATGCGCTGCCGATGTACCTCGGCCTCGACCTGCGCGGCGGCGTGCACTTCCTGCTCGAAGTCGACATGCCCGGCGCAGTCACCAAGCGCCTGGACGCGACCGCAGGCGACCTGCGCACCTTGCTGCGCGACAAGAACGTGCGCCACGCCGGGATCACGCGTGAAGGCAACAACGTCGTGCTGCGCTTCCGTGACGCCGGCCAGCGCGACGCTGCCCGCGGTGCAATCCAGGGGAGCACCGCCGACCTGCAACTCGCCGATCGCGACGACGCTGCCGACGACCTCAAGCTCATCGCGACGCTCTCGCAGGCGGCGCAGAAAAACATCCGCGACTTCGCGATCAAGCAGAACATCTCGACGCTGCACAACCGGATCAACGAACTCGGCGTCGCCGAACCGGTGATCCAGCAGCAGGGCCTCGACCGCATCGTCGTGCAATTGCCGGGCGTGCAGGACGTCGCCAAGGCCAAGGACATCCTCGGCCGCACCGCGACCCTCGAAGTGCGCCTCGTCGACGAAACCCCGGGCGCACTCGACGCGGCGCTCGCCGGCAACGTGCCCTTCGGCACCGAGCTCTACAAGGAACGTGGCGGCGCGCCCGTGCTCGTCAAGAACCAGGTCGTGCTCACGGGCGACCGTCTGACCGACGCACAGCCCGGCTTCGACGGCCAGTCGCACGAGCCGGCGGTGCACCTCACGCTCGACGCTGCCGGCAGCCGCATCTTCCGCGACGTCACGCGCGAGAACGTCGGCAAGCGCATGGCGATCCTGCTGATCGAAAAGGGCAAGGGCGAAGTCGTCACTGCCCCGGTGATCCGCACGGAAATCGGCGGCGGCCGCGTTCAGATTTCCGGCCGCATGACGACGCAGGAAGCGAGCGACGTCGCGCTGCTGCTGCGTGCCGGCAGCCTCGCCGCGCCGATGGAGATCATCGAGGAACGCACCATCGGCCCGAGCCTGGGCGCCGACAACATCGCGAAGGGCTTCCACTCCACGCTGTGGGGCTTCGTTGCGATCGCGACCTTCATGTGCATCTACTACGCGCTGTTCGGTTTCGTCTCGGTGATCGCACTCGCGGCCAACCTGCTGCTGCTCGTCGCCCTGCTGTCGCTGCTGCAGGCGACGCTGACGCTACCCGGCATCGCGGCGATGGCGCTGACCCTCGGCATGGCGATCGACGCCAACGTGCTGATCAACGAGCGCATCCGCGAAGAACTCCGCAACGGCGTCTCGCCGCAGGCCGCGATCCACGCCGGTTACGAGCGCGCCTTCGACACGATTCTCGACTCCAACATCACGACGCTGATCGCCGGCATCGCCCTGCTCGTCTTCGGTTCCGGCCCGGTGCGCGGCTTCGCCGTCGTGCACTGCCTGGGCATCCTGACCTCGATGTTCAGCGCAATTCTCGTGTCGCGGATGCTGGTGAACCTGATCTACGGACGTCGCCGCAAAGTCGAATCCCTGGCCATCGGCCAGGTGTGGAAGCCGGGCAACTGATCGCGACGCATGCAAGGACAAGGTTGAAAAATGGAATTTTTCCGCATCAAGAAAGACATCCCGTTCATGCGCCATGCGCTGACGTTCAACATCATTTCGTTGATCACGTTCGTGCTGGCAGTGTTCTTCCTGACGACGCGCGGCCTGCACCTGTCGGTCGAATTCACCGGCGGCACGCTGATCGAAGTCACTTATGCCGAGGCGCCGCAGCTCGAGCCGATCCGCAACGCACTCAACGCCGCCGGCTACCCGGACGCCCAGGTGCAGAACTTCGGCAGTGCGCGCGACGTGCTGATCCGCCTGCCCAACCGTGAGGATCTCGACACCAACAGCGTCTCGGGCCGCACGATGGCGACGCTGCAATCAGTCGGCGGTCCTGCGCCCGAGCTGCGCCGTGTCGAATTCGTGGGCCCGCAGGTCGGCAAGGAGCTCGCCTCCGACGGCTCGATGGCGCTGCTGCTCGTGATTTTCGGCATCGTCGTCTATCTCGCGCTGCGCTTCGAATGGCGCTTCGCGGTGTCGGCGATCATCGCCAACCTGCACGACGTCGTGATCATCCTGGGCTTCTTCGCCTTCTTCCAGTGGGAATTCTCGCTGCCGGTGCTCGCCGCCGTGCTCGCCGTGCTGGGCTACTCGGTGAACGAATCGGTCGTTGTCTTCGACCGCGTGCGCGAAACCTTCAAGAAGAAGCGCAACCTCGCGACGCCCGAGATCCTTGACCACGCCATCACCTCGACCATCTCGCGGACGATCATCACGCACGGCTGCACGCAGATGATGGTGCTGGCGATGCTGCTCTTCGGCGGCGAGACCCTGCATTACTTCGCGATGGCGCTGACGATCGGCATTCTTTTCGGTATCTACTCCTCGGTGCTCGTCGCCAGCCCGCTCGTAATGTGGCTGGGCGTTTCGCGCGAGCAGTTCATGAAGCCCAAGAAGGAAAAGGAAGAGGCGGTCGTCTGACGGCCTTCTTCCCTACCCTGCCCCGCGCGCGATGAACGAGTTCCTGCAGGCCTTCGTCAGTCTCCTGGCGATCACGAACCCGATCATCGCCGCGCCGCTCTTCCTCGGCATCGTCGCCGGCATGCCGGTCGCGGGCAAACGCCGCGCGGCTGGTCAGGCCGCGATGGCCGTCCTGGCGATCCTTGCGGGCGCCGCGATCGGCGGACGCTACATCCTCGAACTTTTCGGCATCTCGCTCGATGCCTTCCGCACCGCCGGCGGCCTCGTCATCATCCTCGTCGGCCTCGAGATGCTGCGGGGCAGCCCGAGCGAGATCCAGCGCGACGAAGCCTCTCCCGACGACGCACAGGACCGCATCGTCGTCCCCTTCGCGATGCCGCTGGTGGCCGGCCCGGGGGCGATCACCACCGCGATCACGCTGTCGGTCGCCTACCCGTCGCGCCTCTACCTGCCGGTGATCGCGCTCTTCGCCTCCATCGCCACCGCCATCGTGCTGTGGCTCGTACTGCGCCTCGCACTCGTGCGCCAGCGCCTCGCGACACCGCGCGTCGAGCGCATCTTCACCCGCTTCATGGGCCTGATCCTGGTCGCCATCGGCTTCCAGATCGGCATGCTGGGCATCCGCGACTTCTTCGGCCTCGGCGGCAGCTGACCGCCCACCTCCAGCCCGTCAATTGACTGTCGTCCGGCTGAGCCCGCCATGGCCCCGCTGGCGCGGGGACAGCGCTCTTTCCTGACGGTTCAGACTGCGAACACCTGCTTCACGCGCAGCACTTCGCCTCGCTCGATCAATCCGATCAGCCGATCGATATTCGGATGCTTGCCCGGATTCGCGCGCGCATCCTCCGTGTGCTCCGCATACAGCTCAAGCCCCTTTTTCGCCGCCTCCGCGTTGATCGAGCCATAGAGCTGGGCGAGATGGTTGTAGACCGAGAGCGATCCCGCCTGGCCGGGCTTGTTCTCGATCGTCGCGACGACAGCCCCCTCCGAGTCCACGAGGTTCAAGGCCGCCAAATGGGACACTTTCGGCAGCTGCTTCAGATTGTCTGCAAACACTACTTCGACTCCTTCCTGGTATCAATGAAAACGCCACCCGCAGGTGGCGTCGCGATTCGATCCGAAGCGCCCGATCAGATGCGCTTCGCGAGTTCCACGGCCTTGCCGACGTAGCTCGCCGGCGTCATATCCAGCAGGCGCTGACGGTCCGCTTCGGGGATCGCCAGCGTGCGGATGAAGTCCTGCAGCGCTTCGCGGGTGATGCCCTTGCCGCGCGTCATCGCCTTCAGCTGCTCATACGGGTTCTCGATGCCGAAGCGGCGCATCACGGTCTGGACCGGCTCGGCCAGCACTTCCCATGCGTTGTCGAGATCCGCAGCGAGGCGAGCCGGATCAGCTTCGAGCTTGTTGAGGCCACGCAGGCAGGACTCAAGACCTAGCACGACGTGCCCAAAACCAACGCCCATGTTCCGAAGCACCGTCGAGTCGGTGAGATCGCGCTGCATGCGCGACACTGGCAGTTTCTCGGAGAAGTGGCGCAGCACGCCGTTCGCGATGCCGAAATTGCCTTCGGCGTTCTCGAAGTCGATCGGATTGACCTTGTGCGGCATCGTCGAGGAGCCGACTTCGCCTTCCTTCAGCTTCTGCTTGAAGTAGCCGAAGGAGATGTACATCCAGAGGTCGCGGCAGGCGTCGATCAGGATCGTGTTGCTGCGGGCGACCGCGTCGAAGAGCTCGGCCATCGCGTCGTGCGGCTCGATCTGGATTGTGTAGGGGTTGAATTCCAGTCCCAGCGACTCGATGAAGCGGCGGTTGAAGCCTTCCCAGTCGAACTCCGGCCAGGCCGACAGGTGGGCGTTGTAGTTGCCCACCGCGCCGTTGAATTTCGCGGTCAGCGACACGCCGGCGATCGCCGCGCGTACACGCAGCAGGCGGGCGGCGATGTTCGCCATTTCCTTGCCCAGCGTCGTCGGGCTCGCCGGTTGGCCATGCGTACGCGACAGCATCGGCAGTTCCGCGTGCTGGTGCGCGAGCTCACGGAAGCGGGCGATCACCTTGTCGAGCACGGGCAGCAGCACCGCGTCACGGCCTTCGCGCAGCATCAGCGCGTGGGAAGTGTTATTGATGTCTTCCGAGGTGCAGGCGAAATGGATGAACTCGGAGACCTTCGTAACTTCGGCGTTGTGGCCGAGACGCTTCTTCAGCCAGTACTCCATCGCCTTGACGTCGTGGTTCGTCGTCGCTTCGATGGCCTTCACGGCGGCGCTGTCTTCCGGGGCGAAGCCTGCCACGACCGCATCGAGCTCCGCGACGGTGGCGGGCGAGAACGGGGCGATTTCAGCAAGGCCGGCGTCCGCGGCGAGCGCCTTGAGCCATTCCACCTCGACCTTCACGCGATTGCGGATCAGGCCGTGCTCGGAAAAATGATCGCGCAGACCCGCTACCTTTTCGTGGTAGCGGCCGTCGAGCGGAGAAAGGGCGGTCAGAGGTGAAACGGACATAGCGGAATTTCCGGGCAAAAGTGTTATTTTACCCTCGCAGCGCGCCATCGAGCGAACGCCTGCTCCGACAGTCCCGCACTACCCGCCCGAGCGCGTGACGAAACTGCGCGCCGTCCCGAACGCAAAGAGAGACGAGGCAATGACCGACGCCGAAAAATACCGTATCCAAGTCGAAGCCAACGCCGAATTCGTCCCCGCCCAGTCGGCACCCGACGACGAACGCTATGTCTTCGCCTATCACATCACGATCACCAACACCGGCACCGCGACGGCCCAGCTGCTGACGCGTCACTGGATCATCACCGACAGCAACGGCAAGGTGCAGGAAGTCCGGGGCGAGGGCGTCATCGGCGAGCAGCCGGTACTTGCGCCGGGCGAAAATTTCTCCTACGCGAGCGGCTCAGTACTCGAAACCCCGGTCGGCACGATGCGCGGCAGTTACCAGATGGTCGGCGAGGACGGCCACCGCTTCGACGCCGATATTCCGACCTTCGTGCTCGCGATGCCGCGCGTGCTGCACTGACGCACCATCCCCGTTGCGCAAACGCTCAGTCCTGGTGCTGTAAAACGGGCAGCAGGACGGTGATCGCACAGCCTTCCCCGGGAGTCGACACGACCTTGACGTGGCCGTCGTAGACGTGGGCCACGCTATGCACGACCGCGAGGCCCATACCCGTCCCCTGGCCGATCTCCTTGGTCGTGAAGAAGGGTTCAAACAAGTGCAGCCGATATTCCGCCGATATGCCGACACCGTCGTCGGCGACCGTGATCGCGACGTAATCGCCGGAGAACTCCCGCCGGCACGAATCGCAGCATTCCGCAGGAGCAATTGACACGCGTCGCGCGGACAGGCGGATCGTTCCCTTACCGTTGACCGCATCGCGCGCGTTCATCAACAGGTTCATGACGATCTGATGCAGATGCGCCGGATCGAAGGACATGGCCGGCAGCGCCGGGTCGATGTCGGGAATCAGCGCGACGGTGTCGGGCAAGGTCGCGCGCAACAATCCGACGGCCTCGCGCCCGATATCCTCCAGCCGCGTGAGCCTCGGCTGGACGACGCCGCTGCGGCTGAAGTTCAGCAACTGATGTATCAAGTCGCGTGCGCGTGCCCCCGCGATGCGGATCTCGTCGATGTAGCTGGCCACCCGTGGCAGTCGCCCGTCCGCTTTCAACATACGCTCGGCTAGCTCGGAATAGCCGAGGATCGCAACGAGTACGTTATTGAAATCGTGCGCGATTCCCCCGGCAAGCGTCGCGACCAGTTCGATCCGCTCGAGACGCGCGACGCGCTCGAAGAGCGCGTGCCGGCGCCGCTCCTCCTCGCGCAGGGGCGTGATGTCCTCCTTCAGCGCGATGAAGTGCCGGATTTCGCCGAGCTCGTCGCGCACCGGGGACACCGAAACCGCCTCGCGGATGAGCCGGCCGTCCCGCGTGCGGTTCGACATTTCGCCGCGCCATACTTCTCCAGCCAGGATCGTCCGCCACAACGCCTCGTACTCCTCTCGCGGCGTCTCGCCCGACTTGAAGATGCTGGGACTGGCTCCCAGCAACTCCTCCTGGCTGTAGCCGTAGGCTTTGCAGCAGGCCGAATTGACGAATTCGATGCGTCCCGACGGGTCGGTCATGATCACCGCACAGCCCGACTGCGCGATGGCCTCGGCGAGCGTGCGATTGCGCCCTTCACTCAACCTCAAGGCTTCCTCGGCGAGCTTCATCGGCGTGATGTCGGAAAGCGTGGTGACGACACCGGCGATAGCGCCCCCGGCGTCGCAAATCGGCTGCGCACTGGCCTGGATCCACATCCGCTCGGTCCCACTGCCCAATGCCAGAACAACCGCCCGCTGAGCCTGGCCGCTGCGCAGCGTTGCCGCCGCCAATTTCTCTTCGGCGCCGTCAGTGCCGATCGTTGTGTCGAAATCCAGCATTCGGCGCGCTGCGGCGTTCGCGACAACGATCGCGCCCCTCCCGTCGCGCACAACCACCCCTTCGAGCATGGCATCGAATACGGGCTCCAGACTTCGGAGATCCGCCGGCTCCTTCAGGAAGCGTAGTCCTTCGATCATGATCCAACCCGCCCAGCTGAGTCCCGATTTACGCAATTTTCATGCGTCATGACTTTTGCGCAAATGTATCGCAACCGGTGGAAAATTCCATACCGGAAATCCGCTGCTTCTGCGCACTTCTACGGATACCGGCTACAATCGGGTTCTCGCCTCGACCCTCCATCAGTACATGCCCACCAGCCACACCGCGACCGGATCGGTATGCATTGTCGACGACGACGAGCAGGTTCGGCGTTTTCTGGTTGAGGTGTTCACGAGTGTCGGTCTGCAGGTGCAAGCCATCGCCTCCGGCGAGGAATTCATACGCACTTGGCATCCTGACGGCCCGTCCTGCGTGCTGCTGGACCTGCGCATGCCACGCATGACAGGGCCGGAGATCCACGAGTGGCTGCGTGCCCACCATCCCGAAGTGCCGGTAATCTTCCTGACCGGCTATGCCGACGTGCCGACCGCCGTCGCCGCGATGCGCCTCGGAGCCTTCGATTTCCTCGAAAAGCCCTTCAACATCCAGCACCTCATCGAACGTACCCAGGACGCCTTGCGCAGGGCTGCGCAGAGTCGGGCCGACAAATCCTCCGGCATCGCCTGGCTCACGACGCTGACGCCGCGCGAACGCGAGGTCCTCGACGGCATCGTCGCGGGACAGCGCAACAAGACGATCGCCGCAGCGCTGGGCATTAGCGAGCGCACCGTCGAGACGCACCGGGCAAACATCATGCACAAGTCCCGCACCCACTCGGTCGCGGAACTCGTTGCGCTCGTTCTCGCCAACAACGGCGGACGCTGAATTGGCATATGCCTTCAGTCTTACGTAGATCTACGGACTCTCCTTAGAACTCCCGATAGTCATACGCAATCGATGCACATAGGCTAACGCCATAAGGATGCCAAACTACCGGCGTCCGCATGAAGGCCTTGCAGCACAAGGATTGCGACCATGACAAAGACCGTGTTTCTCGTCGATGATTCGGCGACTATTCTCCTCAGCATTTCGGGCATCCTTGGCAAAGCGGGTTACGCGGTCGAAAAGGCCAGCAGCGGTGAAGAGGCGCTGAAGAAGTTCGGCTCCGGCGTAAAGGCGGACCTGCTTCTGACCGACCTGAACATGCCCGGGATGAACGGCATCGAGCTGATCCGCGAGGTCAGGAAGCTGCCGGCGCACAAGTTCATGCCCATCCTGTTCCTGACAACCGAATCGCAGCAAAGCCGCAAGATGGAGGCGAAGGCCGCAGGCGCATCGGGATGGATCGTCAAGCCCGCCACGGCCGACGAACTGCTCAATACGATCAAGCTCGTCGTCAAGTGAGGTGGCGCAATGACCTCCGTCTTCAGCGAGCATTACCGCCTGTACCAGCGGCGCTCGCTCATCACAGGCATCAGCGCGGCGCTCGCGCTGGCTGCGGTCTTGTATGCCCTGCATGACTGGTATCACGAACTGAGCGGCCTGCCCGACCGGGTACTCGACACGATGGGCGTCTTCGCCAACGTGCTCGCTTTCATCCTGCTGCAGCGCCTGATTTCAGCCCGTTTCTACAACGATATCCGCTACGGCATGGAGTCGCTCCTGAACGACGAGCGTCACAAGTGTCCTTCGATGCGCGCCTGCACACGCGTCGCAATCCCCGAACTGCGTGACGTGCCGCGCTATACGGGGGTTCTCTCTGCACACCTGCAGAGCATCACCGAGCAGACGGAGCAGGCTGCGAGCGACGTCGTCACACGACTGCAGACTATCGACGAGGTAGTCTCAGAACTCAATGACTTCGTCGCGCAAGCGGCGAACGAATCGGAGACGATGTCCGAGGAATCAGTGCGCAAGATCGCGGAAAACCGCGACCTGATCGCACGGCTCGAGGCGTTCATCCAGCATCGCATCGACGAATCGGCACGCGACCAGGAGTTGGGCTCGGCTGCGGTGCGGGAGACGAAGTCGCTGCAGGCGCTCGTCGATCTCATCAAGCATATCGCCGGCCAAACCAACCTGCTTGCGCTCAATGCGGCGATCGAGGCGGCGCGCGCCGGGGAGTCGGGCCGCGGCTTTGCGGTCGTGGCCGACGAGGTGCGCAAGCTGTCGCAGGAAACCGAAGTCGCCGTGAGGAAGATCAACGATGGCATCGCGTCGGTCGCGGCAACGATCGAGAGCCAGTTCAAGGACAAGGTCGCGAATAGCCACATCGGCGAGGAGCGCGACAGCCTGAGGCGCTTTGCCGAGCAGCTCGCGGCCCTGGGCACGTCCTACGAGCGGCTGACCGAACGCGAGAGGATGATCCTTTCGAACGTCACCGACAGCAGCAACCGGCTCTCGGAGATGTTCATGAACGCAATGGCGAGCGTCCAGTTCCAAGACGTGACGCGTCAGCAGATTGATCACGTCATCAAGGGGCTCGACCGCCTGGACAGCCACACCGCGGAACTCGCCGGCGCGCTGGAGCGAGGAGATGACTCGAACGCGAACGCGGCCCTCATACCGCTCTCGGCGCAGCTCGACGAGATCTTCGACGGCTACGTCATGGAGCAACAGCGCGACACCCACCAGTCCACGGTGAAGGCAGCTCCCGATCAGCCGACCACGCCCGCCGCTCGCCCGTCGAACAACGTCGAATTGTTCTAGAGGATTTCACCCATGTCACACAAGGAGACCGCGTCGGGCGCGGGCGCCGCCGCGCGCCTCGCGCTCGACGCAGACCTGACCATCTACCACGCCGAAACGCAAAAGCAGGCGCTCATCGACGCGCTCGCCGGGAGCAATCGGCTCGAACTCGACCTCTCGGCGGTCGGCGACATCGACACGGCGGGTCTGCAGTTGCTGATCCTCATCAAGCGCGAAGCGCGGGCCCAGGGGAAAGAGATCGTGATCAGCGGCCACAGCACGGCGGTGCGCCAGACCATCGATTTCTGCAATCTCGCGGCCGCCTTCGGCGACCCGATGGTGATTCCGGCCTGAGCGCCGAAGGACCTTATCCATGGATGAACTGACCAGCACCTTCGTCACGGAAAGCCGCGACATGCTCGCCGAGATGGAGGCGGGCCTGCTGCGCCTCGAACAGTCGCCGGACGACCGCGACAATCTGAACGCGATCTTCCGCGCGGCGCACACGATCAAAGGTGGCTCGAGCGTCGTCGAATGCCATTTCATTGAATCCTTCTTGCATCAGGTCGAAAACATCCTCGATCTGCTGCGAAACGACGCGCTCCCCGTCACCGGCGAACTCGCTACGCTTCTGCTCTCCTGCTGCGACCATCTAGGCGTACTGCTCGACACCCTCGCCGCGGGCAGCGCCGAACTCGCCGAGTCGGCGAGCGCGCGCGGAGCGGTCCTGACCGAAGCGCTGACCACCTGCCTGAGCGCGGCCGGCACTTCGTCCGAAGGCGGAGTGCCGGTGGAACAAGAAGCGGACGTGCAGGCGAGCGGGGGCGGCATGGTCAGCACCGACGGCTGGCACATCTCGGTGCGCTTCGCCCCTTACGTGCTGAAGAACGGGATGGACCCGCTGTCCTACCTGCGCTACCTCGCCACACTCGGCGAGATCGTGTCGATCGAGACGATCAGCGACGCGATGCCGGCTGCGGCTACGATGGATCCGGAAAGCTGCTACCTCGGCTTTGAAATACGCCTGCAGACGCGTGCGTCGAAAGCGGAGATCGAACGCGTTTTCGAGTTCGTCCGCGACGACTGCCAACTGCGCATCCTCCCGCCGCAATCCAAGATCCACGACTACATCGCCCTCATCAATGATCTACCCGAGGATGCGATGCGCCTGGGCGAAATGCTGGTGCGCTGCGGGGCATTGACCCGCGCCGAACTCGAAGCGGGCCTCGCCGCCCAACAGACCCGCCCTGCCGACGTCGCTCCCGGCGAGCTCGATGCCGAAACGACTCAGCCGATCGGCGAAGTGCTGGTGGAGCAGCAGGTGGTGCATCGGGAAGTCGTCGAGGCTGCCGCCTCGAAGCAGGCGACGGTCAGCGAGAAGAAGGCGGTGGAGGCGCGGATGGTGCGCGTCCAGGCGGACAAGCTCGACCAGTTGATCGACCTCGTGGGCGAACTGGTGATCGCCGGCGCCAACGCCAGCCTGCTCGCGCAGAAGAGCGCGCGCGCCGATCTGATGGAGAGCACGTCCGTCCTGTCCCGGCTCGTCGAGAATATTCGCGACGCGGCACTGCAGCTGCGTATGGTGCAGATCGGCGAAACCTTCAACCGCTTCAACCGCGTCGTGCGCGACGCTTCGCGCGAGATGGGCAAGGACATCGAGCTGGTAATCACGGGGGCCGAGACCGAACTCGACAAGTCCGTGGTCGAGAAGCTCGGCGATCCGCTGATGCACCTCGTGCGCAACGCCTTGGATCACGGAATCGAGCCCGCCGCCGTTCGTCTCGCGCAGGGAAAGCCGGAGAAGGGCCAGGTTGGACTCAACGCCTACCACGACTCTGGCTCGATCGTCATCGAGGTGACCGACGACGGCGGCGGGCTGCCGCACGAGAAGATCCGCCGCAAGGCAATCGAGAAAGGGCTGATCGACGAGGCCGCAGTCCTGGGCGACGACGAGATCGCGAACCTGATCTTCGAAGCCGGTTTCTCGACGGCGGAGAAGATCACCAACATTTCCGGGCGCGGCGTCGGCATGGACGTCGTACGTCGCAACATCCAGGCCCTGCGCGGAACCGTCGACGTTCGCAGCGAGGAAGGTGAGGGTTCGACCTTCGTCATCCGCCTGCCGCTGACGCTCGCCATCATCGATGGCTTCCTCACCGCGGTCGGCAAGGCGTCCTATGTCGTGCCACTCGACTCGGTTGTCGAATGCATCGAACTCACCGATGTGCCGCCGCAGCGCAGCTACTTGAACCTGCGCGGCGAGGTCCTGCCCTTCGTACGGCTGCGCGAGATGTTCGAGGTGCCCGGCGAGGCGCCCACGCGCCAAAACGTCGTCATCGTCCAGTACGCGGGCCGCAAGGCGGGCCTGGTCGTCGACGCGCTGGTCGGCGAGTTCCAGACCGTGATCAAGCCGCTCGGCGTGCTGTTCAAGAACCTTCGCGGCATCGGCGGCACGACGATTCTCGGCTCGGGCGAGGTCGCGCTCATCCTCGATGTACCCGCGCTGGTCGCGCTCGTCACAGGCCAGGAGGAAAAGCTCCTTGCCGATTCGCAACGTCGCGAACTCGTAGCCGCTCTTTGACCCTATTACAACGACACATCACCCGCCCAGTCATCAGGAGTCACCTAAATGTTCAAGAACCTGCGCATCGGCGCACGCCTCGGCGTCGGCTTCGGCTTCGTCATCACGCTGCTGGTGATCATTTCAGCGCTTGCCTACTTGCGAGTGGGCCAGATCAACGGCGAAATCGAAAACATGGTCAACGACAAGTTTCCGAAAACGGTCTGGGCCAACAACATTGTCGAACAGCTCAACCTGACCGCGCGCACCACTCGCAACATGCTGCTGCTGACCAAGTCGGAGGAAATCCAGAAGGAGCAGGAGCGGATTAGCGAAGCCAGCAAGATCATCAGCGAAAACATCGAGAAGCTCGAAAAGACGATCGCGTCCGAGGCCGGCAAGAAACTCCTGGCCTCGATGAACGAAGCCCGCAAGTCCTACCGTACTGATCTCGCGAAACTGCAGGAACTGACCGCCAGCGGCAAACGGCAGGAGGCGATCGACCTGCTGATGGGTAGCATGCGCAGGAACCAGCTGGAATACATCGGCGCGATTTCCAAGCTCATCGAATTCCAGGAAGAACTCATGACCCAAGCTGGCAAGGATGCCGATGCGGTCGCGAATCAGACGCAAACCTTGGTGCTCACCCTCGCGCTGACGGCCATCCTGCTCGCGGCCGGCTTTGCGTGGTGGGTCACGGCCAGCATCACCGGGCCGGTCAATCGCGCCGTCGCCGCCGCCGATGCACTGGCCAATGGCGACCTCACGGTGAAGATCGACGTCCAGTCCACGGACGAAGTCGGCAAGCTGATGGGCGCGACGCAGGCGATGGTGACGAAGCTCGCGCAGATCATCGGTGAAGTGCGCAACGCCGCGGACAATCTCTCGAACGCGTCTGCACAGGTCTCCGCCACGGCGCAGTCGCTGTCGCAGTCGTCCTCGGAGCAGGCAGCCTCCGTCGAGGAAACGACGTCCAGCATGGAGCAAATGACGGCCTCGATCGCGCAGAACACCGAGAACGCCAAGGTCACCGACGGAATCGCATCGAAGGCGTCAAAGGAAGCCGACGAGGGCGGACAGGCCGTAGGCCAGACGGTCGAGGCGATGAAGTCGATCGCCGAAAAGATCGGCATCATCGACGACATCGCCTACCAGACCAACCTGCTCGCCCTCAACGCCGCGATCGAAGCGGCCCGGGCCGGCGAGCACGGCAAGGGCTTTGCCGTCGTCGCAGCCGAAGTCCGCAAGCTTGCCGAACGCAGCCAGGTCGCGGCGCAGGAAATCGGCGACGTGGCGAAGGATTCGGTCAAGCTCGCGGAACGCGCCGGCTCGCTGCTCACTGAAATGGTGCCGTCGATCCAGAAGACTTCGGACCTCGTGCAAGAAATCGCTGCCGCAAGCCGCGAACAATCGTCCGGCGTGGGCCAGATCAACGGAGCGATGGGGCAACTGAACCAGACCACGCAGCAAAACGCCTCCGCGTCTGAGGAACTCGCGGCGACCGCCGAGGAAATGGGCGGTCAAGCCGAGCAGTTGCAGCAGCTGATGCGCTTCTTCCATCTCGAAGGGCCGGCACAACAGGTCGGCGCTCAACGCCCGATGGTCAATATGGCGACTCGGCGTCCGGCCGTGGCAGCGTCGATGCGGCCGGCGTTCGCGACGGCTACGGCCGACAGCGATTTCGAACGCTTCTGAGGGAGACGGACGGTGAACACGATCGTTCAAGCGAGTCCCGTCACCGAGAAATCGCGCCAGCTCGTCACAGTCGCGACACCGGAGAACGCGCAATACCTGACCTTCCTGCTGGGCGGCGAGATGTTCGCGGTCGGCATCCTGCACGTGAAGGAGATCATCGAATTCGGAAACCTCACCGAAATCCCGATGATGCCGGCCTTCATCCGCGGCGTGATCAACCTGCGCGGCGCCGTGGTGCCTGTGATCGACCTGGCGGCCCGCTTCGCGGGCGAGCCCAGCCAGCCCGGCAAACGCACCTGCATCGTCATTGTCGAGGTGCAGGACGGCGACCTCAGTCACGATGTCGGCATCATGGTCGACGCCGTGTCGGAAGTCCTCGAAATCCCGGCTAACGAGATCGAGCCGCCGCCCTCCTTCGGCGCGCGCATCAGGGCCGATTTTATCCAGGGGATGGGCAAGGTTGCAGGCCGCTTTGTCATCCTGCTCAACATCCACCGCGTGCTGTCAGTCGATGAAATCGCCACGCTCGCAGGAGTGGCGACGCCAGGAGAAGGTGTCGCGCACCGTTCGGGAAGCTGAACGGCACTGGCGGGACGCGGCCCGTCGCGCCCAAGCTAACCCGACAACGTGAGCGACAACATGAATGACCCGCGCGAGCTCGAGCGGAGTGCACGCACGATCGGCCCCGGCGCTTGGGCCGTCGAGTCGGGCCGCCCAATTGCAACGCTGCTGGGCTCTTGCGTTGCTGTCTGTCTCTGGGACCCGGCCCTTCACCTCGGCGGCATGAATCATTTCATGCTGCCGTATAGCGGTCGACAGCATACCCGGCCAGACATCGATACCCTTCTTTGCGGCGACTTCGCAATGGAGGCGCTACTCAATGGCATGATCGCACGTGGAGCACGACGCGCCCGACTGCAGGCGAAGGCCTTCGGCGGCGGGGCCGTCGTCCCCGGCCTGACCCATTCACGTATCGGCCAGCAAAACGTCGAATTCGCGCGTCAGTGGCTGCAACGTGAACATATTCCGCTGGTGGCGTCGGATTTTCTCGGACGCTGGTCCCGCAAGGTCATTCTCGAGCCCAGCACCGGCGACGCCTACTGCAAGCGCGGAGAGGAAATCTCGAGCGGACTGATTAGCGCGGAAGAACGGTACGAACAGGCCCTGGCAAAGCCGCGCAAGACCGACATCGAACTTTTCTGAATGGCCCCAATGGACGTCAAGATCACAAACCAGGAGTTTGCGCTCTTCCAGCGCCTCATCTACAGACTCGCCGGCATCAATCTCAGCGATGCGAAGAAGGTGCTCCTCGTCGGACGGCTGAGCAAACGGCTCACCCATTACGGTTTTTCCACCTTTTCCGAGTACTACCGCCTGCTCTCGTCGCGGCAGCCGCCCGAGGAGATCCAGACCTTCGTCGACCTGCTGACAACGAACGAAACCTACTTCTTCCGCGAACCCCAGCATTTCGACTACCTGCGCAATCAGATCATCCGGGGGCGGAGCAGCGGGAATACCTTCCGCATCTGGAGCGGCGCCTGCTCGAGCGGCGAAGAACCCTACTCGATGGCGATGGTGCTCGCTGACGCGATGCCGGACGGGAACTGGGAAGTCTTTGCGTCCGACATCTCGCAATCCGTCCTCGCCCGCGCGCAAGCAGGCCTTTATCCTCTTGAACGTACCAACGGTATTCCCAAGGAATTGTTGCGGAAGTATTGTCTCAAGGGTGTACGATCCCAGGACGGGAAGCTGCTCGTTGCCTCCGAACTGAGAAAACGCGTACGCTTTGCGCAGGTGAATCTGACAATGCCAATCGAGGACATTGGCGACTTCGACGTCATTTTCCTGCGCAATGTGATGATCTATTTCGACACCGAAACCAAGCGCAAGGTGGTCAACAACATGGTTCCAAGCTTGAAGAGGGGGGGCTATTTCATCGTCGGCCATTCGGAGTCGCTCCACGGCATTACTGAGAGCCTCCGTCCGGTGCGCCCGACGATCTACCAGAATCCGAGCTGATTCGGACGCTATGAGCCCCTCGCAGCACGCGCCCCCTTCAATCCTGGTCATGGTCATCGATGGCTCGGCCGTGGTACGTCAAGGACTCGCCAACGTGATCGCGCGCGCGCCGGGCATGGAATTGATCGCCACCGCGTCCTCTCCCCAGTTCGCGCTGAACAAGCTGCGCCGGCGATGGCCGGACGTCATCATCCTCGACATCGACATGCCGGGCTCCGACTGTCTGAGCTTTCTGCGCAGAATCATGTCCGAACACCCCACTGCAGTAATCGGATACTCCTCGCTGGTCGAACATGGCAAACCGGTCGGCATCAAGGCGCTCGATGCCGGCGCCTTTTCCGTCATCGCCAAGCCACGTTCCGGACTGAAGGATTTCATCGTCGCCGCAGCAGACGACATCGTCGCCGAGATTCGTGTTGCAGCCCGTGCCGATCCCCGGCGGCTGAAACCGACGTTCTCGGCACCCGAGCCAAAATTCAGTGCCGATGCCGTGATCTCCGCGATGACGTCGACGGCCTCGCAGCCCGCAAGCGATAAGGTCATCGCGCTCGGAACCTCCACCGGCGGCACGCAGGCGCTGGAAGCCGTGCTGACCCGCCTGCCGGCCAACGTCGCCGGCATCGTCGTCGTTCAACACATGCCGGAACGATTCACCGCGTTGTTTGCCGAACGCCTCAATGAGCTGTGCGCGGTCACCGTGCGCGAGGCACGTCATAACGATCGCGTCCTGCCAGGCCACGCCCTGATCGCTCCCGGCGGGCGTCACATGGTACTCAAGCGCTGCGGAATGCAATACCACGTGGACGTCATCGACGGCCCGCCCGTCAATCGTCACAAGCCCTCAGTCGATGTGCTGTTCCGCTCGGTCGCGCACTCTGCCGGCCGCAATGCGCTCGGTGTCATCATGACGGGCATGGGCGACGACGGAGCCTGCGGACTGTCGGATATGCGGCGTGCCGGCGCCGCAACCATCGCGCAGGACGAAGCCTCATCGGTGGTATTCGGAATGCCTAAGGAGGCGATCCGCCTCGGGGCGGCCGAATCCGTGCTACCGCTCGACCGCATACCGGCCGCACTGGTCGGTTTCAGTAGCGACGGCACGCGCTGAAGACGCAATATGGATATCAACGACGATCACCCTCCACTCACCGTCGGAAAGACGCCTCGAACGGACGAGGGGCGGAGCAGGGTATCGCCCGCATCGGACGCCGCAGCCACTTCTGACACGAGTGAGGCGTACGAGGCCGGACAGGCGAATTTCCTCATCAGCCGGATGAGGAGAATGCCCACCCGCCTCTGCAGCCTTCGCCAGGCGGGCCACTCCGCGCGCTCCTGGTGGATGCTTGCGGCCGTTATCGCCATTGAGCTGCTCGTCGCGGCCGTCGTCGGGATGACGCTGGTCGACGAACGTGCGCAAGTCGAGGAGCGCGCAGCGCAAGCGACCCGTAACGACGCCCTGGCGCTCGAAAGAGAGCTCGCTGCGATCGTTCGCTCCTGCGACATTGTGCTCGGCACCGTGATCGACGAATATCATCGCGAACTCGCGAGCGGCGGGATTGAGGCGGTGCGCCTCAATCAGTTCATCGCCGCACAGGCGGCCCGTCTTCCCGAAGCTGAAGGCGTGAGAGTGACTGACGCTGCGGGTACGATTCGGTACGGTAGCGACGTTGCGGCCGGCGCACGCGTCGACGTGTCCGACCGTCCGCCATTCCGCAGCCTGGCGGCACAAGAGCAGGACGGCCTCGTCATTTCACGTCCTCAGCGCACGCGTACCGACCAGCGTTGGCAGGTCATGCTGGCGCGCGGAGCGAAGAATCCGGACGGAAGCTTCGCCGGCATGGCCTTCGTTTCGGTCCCCGTCGAGAATCTGACTCAAACGCTCGCGCAGATCGCCGTTCCGGAGGCCGGAGCGATCACGTTGCGCGGCGCGGACCTGGGCATCATTGCCCGCTACCCCGATCCCGACGACGGGGACGACGTCGTCGGCCAGTCGGTGGTGGCAAAACCCCTCACCGATCTGTTCAAGACGGGCGCCGACGCCGGCACCTTCCGCGCGACGACACCGCTCGATCGTATCGAAAGACTGACCTCCTTCAGGAAAGTGGCCGGCTATCCGCTCTACCTGACGGTCGGCCGGGCGGAAGGCGAATATCTGCGTAGCTGGAAGAAATCGGCCACGATCACCGCCGGGGCGATCGCGCTGTTCGCCGCGATGGCGACCACTCTTGCCCTCGTCGCTCATCGTACCCGCCGACACCTCGCACAGGCGAAATTGGAAATCCGGCGCCTGGCCCATACCGATTTCGTCAGCGAACTAATGAACCGGCGCGCCCTGCTGGAATCTGCCGAACTCGAGTTGGCGCGCGCGCGCCGTTATGGCAAGGCCTTGTCGCTACTCGTGCTCGACATCGACCACTTCAAGTCCATCAACGATACGCTCGGCCACTATGCGGGGGACAAGGCACTGCAGCAATTCGCCACGCGGGTCCGTCACGCCCTGCGGGAAGTCGACCTGCTCGGCCGTTGGAGCGCAGGCGAATTCGTCGCCGTGCTGCCCGAGACCGACGTCGCTCGCGCTCGCGAGGTGGCCGAACGTGTGCGGCAGATGGTGGCCGCCACTGAGCTCACACTCGATGGCGCGCCACGCCTGAAGCTGACCGTGTCGATCGGCATCGCAACCCTCGCGGCCTCTGACGAGGCCTTCGACACGATCATCGCCCGCGCGGACGCGGCGCTGCAGGATGCAAAGAACGCTGGCCGCAACCGCGTCTGTGGCTAACTACGGTAGTCGGCGTTGATCTTCACGTAGTCGTACGAAAAATCGCAGGTCCAGATCGTCGCGCACTCCTGCCCGCGGCCGAGATTGACGCGGACGGTGATTTCCGCGGCCTTCATGACCCGCGCGCCGGCTTCCTCGCGGTAGCTCACAGCGCGCCCGCCGTTTTCGGCCACGAGCACCTCCTCGTCCGTCGTTCCCAGCCACACTCGCAGGCGGCTCACGTCGAGGTCGTCGATGCCTGCGTAGCCGATCGCAGCCAGGATGCGTCCGAGATTCGGGTCCGACGCAAAGAAGGCCGTCTTGACCAGCGGCGAATGCCCGATTGCATAGCCGACCTTGCGGCACTCCTCGCGCGATGCGCCACCTTCCACCGCGATGGTCATGAACTTGGTCGCCCCTTCGCCATCACGCACGATCGCCTGCGCGAGGCGGACCGATACATCGATGACCGCCTCGCGCAGCGCACGATACTCGGCACTGACCGGGTCTACAATCTCGGTATGGCCCGCCCGGCCCGTGGCGATCACGATGAAAGAATCGTTGGTCGAGGTGTCGCCGTCGATCGTGATGCTGTTGAACGACAGGTCGGCCGCTTCCCGTGTCACGGCATCCAGCAGCGCTTGCGAGACCGCAGCGTCGCAGGCCACGAAGCCGAGCATCGTCGCCATGTTCGGCTTGATCATGCCAGCGCCCTTGCTGATGCCGGTCAGCGTGACGGTCTTGCCGCCGATCTCGACGGTGCGCGACACGGCCTTCGCAACCGTATCGGTCGTCATGATGCCGTGCGCCGCCTCGAACCAACCATCATCGCGCAGATTCGCCTTCGCACCGGGCAGGCCCGCAATGATGCGTTCCACGGGGAGCGGCTCGAGAATGACCCCGGTGGAGAATGGCAGGACCTGGTCCGCGCGAATGCCCATCACGCCCGCGACCGCTTCGCAGGTCGCATTGGCATTGGCGAGGCCCTCTTCGCCGGTACCGGCGTTCGCCACACCGGTGTTGATCACCAGCGCGCGGACGTCGCCCGCCGGCAGATGCTTCTTGCACACCTGCACCGGCGCGGCGCAAAAACGGTTCTGTGTGAATACACCCGACACGCGGCTCCCCTCCGCTACTTCGATCAGCGTCAGGTCGCGCCGGTTGAGTTTGCGGATGGCCGCTTCGGTGACACCGAGACGCACGCCGGAAACGGCCTTGAGCTCGGAGGGCTGCGGCGTGGAGAGGTTAACGGGCATGGCTTTTCTCCATCAGAGGTTAAAGGGCGACATTTGCCGCCCGGTGTGGGGTGATTGTTCCAGAACGCAATCGGGGTGCGGTCGTCCGAAGCGCCCGCTACTGGCCAGGACGTTTCGACGCGACCGCGGCGACCGCGAGCGACACCTGCTGGACGAAGAGCTGCATCGCCTCGAAGGCCTCGTCGTCGATCGCGGAAGCAGGATTGAGCCGGTCGGCGTAGAAGAGGCCTATCGCACGTCCCTGCACGACGATCGGGGCAACGCATGCGACCGTCGTGTTGGTGACGAGCTGCAAGCGATCTAGCTTCATACCCGGCGGGTTATTGCCCGGAGCGAAGCGCAACGGACGCGGGCTGCGGAAGAACTCGTTCAGCATGTCGCCCGGGGTCGTGTCGAGGGAAAAGATGAAGCGCTGCTTCAGGCCTTCCGCTCCCTTGCCCAATGCCACCTTCCCGATCAGTTGCAGGCGATTCTGCGACAACAGCGCGAACAGGACCCGGTCGAAGCCGACGCCGCGATAGATCCCTTCGAGGACGAGCTGCAGGATTTCGTTGAGGCCCGCCCGTGCGGCGATACGCCCGGAAATTTCACGCAGGATCTTGAGCTGGAGCTGCGGGTCGGGCTCGAGCAGGCTCTGCGCCGGGTCTTCCGCTTCCTCCTCCTCGAGCGGAATGCCCTCGGGGGACGCCTGCGGAATCTGTCGCCCAGCCTCGGCTGCGCCGAAATAAGCGGCAATGCGCTTGGCCTCGGCGCTGTTGGCCGCGAGCTCCTCGCGCATCGCCTCGGGCGTAGTCGCGACGAAGGTGGCGAGTTCGCCGATCAGGCGACGGGTGGCGGGCGAATCCCAACCGCCCTCCGCCTCGGCCGCCAGACGCTCGCCGTACAGGATCGCCTGCTCCGTCGCCCCGATCCGGCTCTTCCCTTCGAGGACCGATTGCAGCAAAGGCCCGAGCTTCCACTCCTTCGCAAGGCTTTGCGACAACTGGCGCAAACGGAAACCGAGCACCTTGAGTTGCGCCTCTTCCGGCGTCTGCCCGCCTGCCGCCATCGCCCCGTCGAGACGCTGCGCCGCCTTGCCGCCGAAACACCAGAAGGCCATCTCACCGACTCGCGACAACAGCGCAGCGATGAACACTTCCTCGCTGCGCGGATCGCGCCGCATCACTGCCAGGGAGCGCGCTTGAACCGCCGAGTGAAAGCCGCGCGCCATCTCGTTCAACAGCCGATCGCGCATGCCGCCGGCGAGCAGCGCGTCGATGACACGTATCGCCACCGCAATCTCGGCTACGGCGTTGAACCCGAGTACCACGATTGCGCGGCTGATCGTACTCACCGGTTGGCGGGCCGGGTTGTACAGCGGGCTGTTCGCAAGCTTCAGGACGCGCGCGGTCATTGCGACGTCCTGCAGGATGGCCTGGGCGAGGCGCCCGGTGGTCGATTTTTCGTCGTCGGTGACCGAATGGATGAGTTCGATGGTCACCCCGAGAGCAGGCATCTCCTGGTCCCGGATATGGGCCACCCACTCGCCCAGTGCGCGCGGCTCACGCGCAGGAGCCGAACTCTCGGGGACCCCGAGCTCGAGTTCAGGGAAGAGCGCGGGCGACGCCGGGCGACGCCCCTGCGGGTCAGACGGACCAGCCATGATGCGGACGTGCCCGTCCCGGCTCGCGCGCGACTGGCTGCTGCGAGCTCACCCGTTCATTGCCGATACCTGCCCGCACCATCCTCATCAGCTCAGTTTGCCGTGACAATGCTTGTACTTCTTCCCCGACCCGCAAGGGCAAGGATCGTTGCGACCGACCTTCGGCCCAGCCTGTACGCTCATGCCGACATCGGCAGCTGCCGCTGCGGCGCCCAGCGCTTCGTCGTAGTCAGCATGATGGTACTGCACGTTGTCCAGCGCCGGCTCTTCCATCGTATCGAGCTGAGACTCGGCGCGCACCTGGACCGTCATCAACAGCTTGGAAACGTCGCCCCTCACGGTATCGAGCAGACTCTCGAACAGTTCGAACGATTCGCGCTTGTATTCCTGCTTGGGGTTCTTCTGCGCGTAACCGCGCAGGTGGATGCCTTGGCGCAGATGGTCCAGCGCGGCCAGATGCTCCCGCCAGTGTGTGTCGAGGCTCTGCAGCATGACGTCACGCTCGAACTTATGCCACGCATCCAGATCGACCTGGGCAACCTTGGCCGCATACATTTCGTCCGCAGTCGCGACGATGCGTTGCAGGATGCTCTCGTCGTCGAGATTGGGTTCGCTCTTCAGCCACTCACCGACCGGCACGCGCAATTGGTATTCGGAAGCGAGCGCGAGTTCCAGACCCGGGATGTCCCACTGGTCCTCGACGCTGTCGGCCGGCACGTAGATGCGGAACGCATCCTGCAGAACGCCATGGCGCATGGCCTGGATCGTTTCGGCGATGTCCTCGCTCTCCAGCAGTTCGTTGCGTTGCTGGTAGATGACCTTACGCTGGTCGTTGGCGACGTCGTCGTACTCGAGCAGTTGCTTACGGATGTCGAAGTTGCGCTGTTCGACCTTTCGCTGCGCCGATTCGAGGGAGCGCGTCACCATGCCGTGCTCGATCGCCTCGCCTTCGGGCATTTTCAGGCGCACCATGATCGCGTTCAGTCGCTCGCCCGCGAAGATCTTCATCAGCGGGTCTTCGAGCGACAGGTAGAAGCGCGAGCTGCCCGGGTCGCCCTGGCGGCCGGCGCGGCCGCGCAGCTGGTTGTCGATACGCCGCGACTCGTGGCGCTCAGTGCCGACGATATGCAGGCCGCCTGACGCGAGCACCTTGTCGTGCAACACTTTCCATTCCGTACGCATTGCAGAGATGCGGGTCTCCTTCGTCGCGTCGTCGAGCTCGGGGTTGTCACGGATCGCTGCGATCTGCTTCTCGATGCTGCCACCGAGCACGATATCGGTACCACGGCCCGCCATGTTGGTCGCGATCGTGATCACACCCGGACGGCCCGCCTGCGCAACGACTTCGGCTTCACGGTCGTGCTGCTTGGCGTTGAGCAGTTGGTGCGGCAGCTTCGCCTGCTGCAGCATCGCCGACAGGAACTCGTTGATCTCGATCGAGGTCGTGCCGACCAGCACGGGCTGACCGCGCTCGACACAAGTGCGGATGTCGGCGATCACGGCATCCCACTTTTCCTTCGCCGTGCGATAGACCTTGTCGTTCTCGTCCTTGCGCTGCATCGGACGGTTGGTCGGGATCACGACGGTTTCCAGACCGTAGATCTGGTGGAACTCGTAGGCTTCCGTGTCGGCGGTACCCGTCATGCCGGACAGCTTGCCGTACATGCGGAAGTAATTCTGGAAGGTGATCGAGGCGAGCGTCTGGTTCTCGGCCTGGATGCGCACGCCTTCCTTCGCCTCGACCGCCTGGTGCAGGCCGTCGGACCAGCGGCGGCCGGCCATCAGGCGACCGGTGAATTCGTCGACGATGACGACTTCATTATCCTGCACGACGTAGTGCTGATCCTTGAAGAACAGTGCATGGGCGCGCAGCGCGGCATAGAGGTGATGAACCAGCAGGATGTTGCCCGGATCGTAAAGGCTTGTTCCTTCGGCGAGCAGGCCCATGCGGGTCAGGATCTGCTCGGAGTTCTCGTGCCCCTGCTCGGTCAGCAACACCTGACGCGCCTTGAGATCGACGGTGTAGTCGCCGGGCTTGGTGACGTTGTCGCCCTCACCTTCCTGCAGCGTCAGCATCGGCGCGACCTGGTTCAGCTTCAGGTAGAGCTCGGTGTGGTCTTCGGCCTGCCCGGAGATGATCAGCGGGGTACGCGCCTCGTCGATGAGGATCGAGTCGACTTCGTCGACGATGGCGTAGCTGAGTGGGCGCTGGACCCGTTCGTTGGTCGCGTAGACCATGTTGTCGCGTAGGTAGTCGAACCCGAACTCGTTGTTCGTACCGTAGGTGATATCGGCAGCGTAGGCGGCCTGCTTCTCGTCATGCTGCATGCGCGAGAGGTTGCAGCCGGTGGTCAGGCCGAGGAAGCCGTAGATGCGCCCCATCCATTCCGCGTCGCGGCTGGCGAGGTAGTCGTTGACGGTCACGACGTGGACGCCCTTGCCGGCCAGCGCGTTCAGATAGGCCGGCAGGGTCGCGACCAGGGTCTTGCCCTCGCCGGTCCGCATTTCGGCGATCTTGCCATTGTGCAGGACCATGCCGCCGATCAGCTGGACGTCGAAATGGCGCATGCCATGCACGCGCTTTCCGGCCTCCCGCACGACCGCGAAGGCTTCCGGCAGAATGCTGTCGAGGGACTCGCCGTTCGCGACACGCTGCTTGAACTCGGCGGTCTTGCCCCGCAGGGCCTCGTCCGACAGGGCTGAAATTTCCGGTTCGAGCGCGTTGATCGCCCGGACGGACTGGGAATACTGACGGACAAGGCGGTCGTTGCGACTACCGAAGATCTTCTTGAGCAGGCCGGAAATCATGAGGAATTTGTGGGTTCGATTCGGCAAAGCGGGAAGTTTAGCATGCCGAGGGCAAGCCCCTGAGTGCCTTGCAGGTAAAGGAGAACTGAAGGCCTCAACGCAACTGCTGGGATGCCGCACTTGCTCCGCCTGCCGCCACCCCCTACCATCGCTTACCGTCCCCCGACTTGGCCCCATGACCCAGCTCATCAACCGCTACCTTGGCAGTGGCGACGCACTCGCGCGATTGCAGGACCACGCCGCGCGTCTGATGCGCCTGCAGAACGTGCTCGCACAGCACCTGCCGCCGGCTCTGGCGGCCGCCTGCTCGGTTGCGAACCTGAAGAACGGCACGCTGGTGCTGCTCGCCGACGGCGGCGCCGTCGCAGCCCGCCTCAAGCAGATGGCGCCGACGCTGACCGCGCAATTCGCGGCAACCGGCGTACCCGTAACAAGCGTCCAGGTGAAAGTGAAGGTCAACGAGGCGCCCGAGCCCGCACGACGGGTCACCTCGCGCAGCTTGTCAGAGAGCGGAGCGCGCAGCCTGACGAATTTTTCGTCATCCTTGCCCGCCGACTCGCCGCTACGGGAGGCGCTGGAACGGCTGGTCGCGCGTAGCCGCCGAGACGGAAAGGCCTAGACGAAGGGCACGAAGATCCGTTCGAGCGCGAACAGCGCCAGATAGACGAAGATCACAACGACGGCGGCACGAAAGAATTTCCAGGCCCACGCGCGGTAATGCACTTTGCCCGTGAACATCCATGCGATGACCGATCCGCCGATGCCGATCACCGCCAGCACCATGAAAATGCGGATGATCAGCATCTAGCGCCTCAGGAGGCCGCTGCGAGGGCGAACTGGTGGGCGACGGCGGCAGGCGTCGCGGCATCCTGTTCGAAGGTGACGATTTCCCAGGCGGACTGATCTTCGAGCAGCACGCGCAGAATCTGGTTGTTGAGCGAGTGCCCCGACTTGTGCGCGTTGTAGCTCGCGAGCAAGGGGTGGCCGCACAGGTAGAGATCGCCGATCGCGTCGAGCACCTTGTGCTTGACGAACTCGTCCGCGTAACGCAAGCCATCGGCATTGAGCACGCGGTATTCGTCCATCACGATCGCGTTGTCCAGGCTGCCACCGAGCGCAAGGCCATTGGCGCGCATGAACTCCACGTCCTGCATGAAGCCGAAGGTACGGGCGCGCGCAACGTCGCGCACGTAGGACTGCTCGGCGAAATCGACGCTCACGCTCGTCGAGGTCTTGTCGATGGCGGGATGATTGAACACAATCGAGAAGGTCAGACGGAAGCCGTCGTAGGGCTCGAGCCGTACCCACTTGTCGCCTTCCTCGTACACCACGGGCTTCTTGACCCGCAGGAAACGCTTGGGTGCCTTCTGCTCCTCGATTCCGGCCGACTGCAGCAGGAACACGAAGGGGCCGGAGCTGCCGTCGAGGATCGGAATCTCGGGCGCATCGACGTCCACATGCAGGTTATCGATACCGAGCCCAGCAAGCGCCGACATCAGGTGTTCGACCGTACCGACTTTCGCGCCACCGCGCTCAAGCCCGGAACACATCCGCGTGTCGCAAACGGAATAGGGATCCGCAGGAAAATCGACCACCGGATCAAGATCGACTCGATGGAACACGATGCCGGTATCGGGAGCAGCCGGCCGCAGCACGAGCTGGACCTTGCGTCCACCGTGCAGGCCGACGCCAGTGGCTTTGACGAGGGATTTAAGGGTGCGCTGCCGGATCATGTTCGTTTCCTCTTTTCGACCAAGAGTTTAACACGCCGGTCAAGCTGGCCGCGGCGAATATTGCAGTGCAGCAACCTTTCCCGGTGATCTAATCGCGATGCCCCTTGGACGGGCGTAAACGACGACGGGCGCCCGACACAGACCGGAGGCGGCGGTCTGCATCGAGCGCCCGCTGTGGGCGACGCGGCTCAGTCGGCCTGCTTGCGCAGGAAAGCCGGAATGTCGTAAGTACCCATGCCGTTGGCGCTCATCGCCTCGACCGTCGTGCGACGGCCATGGCGGATCACCGCGGGGACGTCCAGGTTGGTCATGTCGACCACACCCATCGAGGGGCCGTAGGTGCCAGTACCGGCGACGACCTGCATCACGGGCTGGCGAGCGGCACGCGGCATACCCAGACCGGTCGCGACGACGGTGACGCGAATGCGGTCTTCCATCGACTCGTCGAACACGGTGCCGTACTTCACGAAGGCTTCCGGTGCAGCGAAGGCCTGGACGGTCTTCACGGCGTCGCGCACTTCGGACATCTTCAGCGAGCGGCTCGCGGTGATGTTGATCAGCACGCAGCGGGCACCCGACAATTCGGTGCCTTCCAGCAGCGGGCTGACGGCGGCCTGTTCGGCGGCGAGACGGGCGCGGTCCATGCCGGCGGCTTCGGCCGAGCCCATCATCGCGCGACCCATTTCGCCCATCGCGGTGCGGACGTCCTGGAAGTCGACGTTGACGAGACCCGGAACGTTGATGATCTCGGCAATGCCACCGACGGCGCTGCTCAGGACGTTGTCGGCAGAACGGAAGCAGTCCTCGAAGCCAGCGTCATCGCCGTACACTTCGAGCAGCTTGTCGTTCAGGACCACGATCAGCGAATCCACGTGGCGCGTCAGCTCTTCAACGCCGCTTTCGGCCACGCGCAGGCGGTTCTCGAAGTCGAAGGGCTTGGTCACGACCGCAACGGTCAGGATGCCCATTTCCTTCGCGATCTCGGCCACCACGGGGGCCGCGCCGGTACCCGTGCCGCCGCCCATGCCGCCGGTGATGAAGCACATATGCGCGCCGTCGAGCGCAGCAGCGATCGCGTCGCGCGACTCCTGCGCCGCAGTGCGGCCCGCTTCCGGTTTGGAGCCTGCTCCAAGACCCGAGGTACCGAGCTGAATTTTGGCCGGCGCAAGACAGCGGCTCAGCGCCTGCGCGTCGGTGTTGGCGGACACGAAGTCCACCCCCTGTACGTTCTGCCGGATCATGTGATCGACGGCATTTCCACCGGCTCCGCCGACACCGACCACCTTGATGATCGTACCGGTTTGCACCTTTTCAACGATTTCGAACATTTCTTGCCTCGCCTCCTAGGGGAACTACCCTAACCATGCACTGCGTTGCGTGAACGCCTATATCTAGTAATGGGTAGTAAGTCTACTACTAAATAGGGTTTTGCACGCAACCCCTAATTCAATTTGACTGTCAAATTTCGCCAGCCGCTCAGAAATTCTTCTCGAACCACGCCTTCATGCGGCCGAACACCTGGCGGACGCTACGCGTCTCGCGCGCCATGATGCCGC
>NZ_DATFAO010000057.1:0-19093 GCF_035254505.1 Aromatoleum sp.
GCACGCGTCGCCGACATCGCTGAGGCTTTCGAATACCCGCTCTTCGCCTACGCGCCGCCCGCCTGGTATTCGGATTCCGAAGCGTGGTACTTCGAGATCGCGCGTTCGCCGGCCGATGCGCGGCGCAACAGGGGCGCAGGCGGAGGCGGCGGGGACGGGCACTGGATACCCAACGGCGCAGGCATCAAGCGTCACGGCGAAAACAGCAGCTACAACTCGGGCGGCCACCACGACAGCCTGAGTTCGGGCTGGCTCGATTTCCTCAGCACAGGTCAGCTGTCCGATCTGGAGAAGAACCTCGCCTTCAGCCGCTGGACGATCTCGCAGAATCCGGGCTGGGTCTATCGCGATAACCGGATCCGCTTCGGCGAAGGAGCTCAGCGCCTGACGGCCGTCGACCGCGCCTTGGCCGACTGGAACGTGCTGGCAGGCTTCGGTCCGAAGGACTTCTACACCTGGCAAAGCGAGCGGATGAAGGACGTGCCGACGCCGCGCGGGCCGGAGAAGAGGCCGGTCGGGGGATGGAGCTACCTGAACGGGTACAAGATCCTGCCGGACATGGAGCACTACGCGCTGTTTCGGCTGTTCGAGTACTACTACCTCTTCGGCGACCGGCGCGCGCTCGACGCGATCTACGGCTTCGTGAACTGGGACCTCAACTTCCAACACATCAACCTCTTCAACGGCAAGATGCAGCCGCTGACGACAACCGACTACTTCGAGAAGGACCCGGACGCCCTCTGGCGCGGTCACTACTCCCGCGTCTATACGTGGATGCTGTACACCAATCTCGCGGGCTTCCAGGCCACGGGCAGCCCCGTGTTCGACGAGTTCGCGCGCTGGCAGGTGCGCCGCCTGCTCGCCCTGCTGCGCAACCGGCACGGGCAGCTGACCAGTCCCGCGCGCGAGGAGCAACTGGCCGGCAAGGTGCTCGAGCTCTTCAAGGTCAGCCCGGTCGCCGTCTCCAAGACGCAGACCTGGATGGAAGCGCAGGGCGTCCTGGCGCTGCACGAGGCCTACAAGACCTACGGCGACGAACGCATCCTCGACGGCCTGTGGGGTCAGGCCGACTACTTCGCGCATCACGTGCTGTTCTATCCCAAGCTCGGGATGATCAACAACTGGACGACGATGCCCTCGCAGTACATCGGCGAGGAGGAGAAGTCGGTGATGCCGCAGCGGCATGACCACATGCTGCAGGCCTTCCCCTACCTGTACCACTACACCGGCTGGCCCGAGATCCGCCAGCGTTATGAGTCGCTCGTCAATTCGCCCCGCGACAGCTGGGTCGCGCCGCCCTTCATCCAGGTGATGGCATGGGAGCGGGACAATGTCGCCAAGCATTCGACAACGCCGCCGGACGCGATCACGGATCTGCGCGTGGTCCGCGTCGCGCGCGGCGGCGTCACATTGAGCTGGACTGCGCCGAAGGACGACGGTCCGACCGGGCGCGCCGAGCGCTACTTCGTCAAGTACAGCGACAAGCCGATCGTCGAGTTCGCGCCGACCGACAACCCGCAGCGGGCTGCAGAGAAGCAGCGCGTCGTCAGCGAGGTCGAAAATGCAATCCTGTCACGCCAGAAGAACGGCAAGATCGACCTGCGGATCATGCCCGGCGACTTCACGAACGAGCGCTCCGGCCCGCCACAGGTCAGCCCGGACTGGGGCAAGGTCAACGCCTTCTGGATGGCCGAGCACGTCGCCGGCGAGCCGAGTCCCGGCGCGCCGGGTACGACCGAGACCTTCACGATGCGCGAACTGCTGCCGCACGACGCCTTCGGCGCGCCGACCCAGCCGACGGTCGAGAACCTGAAGCCGGGGACCTACTACGTTGCGATCTGCTCGTGGGACGCCGACCGCAATCTCAGCCGGCTGTCGAACGTCGTGCGCTTCGAGTGGAAGTGAGCGGGCAGTGCTGTTCAACTCCTACCCCTTCCTGTTGGCCTTCCTGCCGGTCACCTTGCTCGGCTTCTTCATTTTCGGCCGCTTCGGAAAAGGTGTTGGCGCGGGCTGGCTCGCGGCCTGTTCGCTGTTCTTCTACGGGTGGTGGGACTACCGCTACCTGGCGCTGCTGCTCGCGTCGATCGTCGGCAATTATCTCGCCGGTGGGTACATCGCGAGTCATGCAGGCGGCCTGCAGGGGAGGCGCGCGCTAACGCTCGCGGTGGCCGCCAACCTGCTCTTGCTCGCCTATTACAAGTACGCCGATTTCTTTGTCGCCAGTCTCAATGCCGTGACCGGCGGCGACATCCCTTTGCTCGGCGTGATCCTGCCGATCGGCATTTCCTTCTTCACCTTCACACAGATCGCGTTCCTCGCCGATGCGTATACCGGCAAGGTCACCGAATACCGCTTCGTCTATTACCTGCTCTTCGTCACCTACTTCCCGCACCTCATTGCGGGGCCCGTCCTGCACCACAAGGAAATGATGCCCCAGTTCGACGAGGACCGTAATTACCGGCCCGATCCATCCAGCATCGCCGTCGGGCTCACGATCTTCGCGATCGGGTTGGCGAAGAAGGTACTGATCGCGGACAACCTGGCCGACTACGCGACGCCGGTCTTTTCCGCGCAAGCGGAGGCGCCGTCTCTGTTCGTCGCGTGGGGCGGCGCGCTCGCCTACACCTTCCAGCTCTACTTCGACTTCTCTGGCTATTCCGACATGGCGATCGGCCTGTCCCGCCTCTTCGGCGTGCGCTTGCCGCTCAACTTCAACTCACCCTACAAGTCGTCGAACATCACAGAGTTCTGGCGTCGTTGGCACATGACGCTGTCGCGCTTCCTGAAGGACTATCTTTACATCCCGCTCGGTGGCAACCGCCACGGTCCGCTGCGCCGCAAGGCCAACCTGATGGTCACGATGGTGCTGGGCGGGTTGTGGCATGGCGCGGGGTGGAACTTCGTGATCTGGGGCGCACTGCATGGCTTCTTCCTCGCGGTCAATCACGCGTGGCAGGACGTTTCGGCAAGGATTCCGTTCCGGCTCCCGCCGCGTCTCGCGCGTGGCCTCGCGGTCTCAGTGACCTTCCTGTGCGTCGTGTTCGCCTGGGTGTATTTCCGCGCGCCCGACCTCGCCACCGCCAACCGTTTTGTCGCCGGCATGCTCGGTGCTTGGGGGGCTGCGCTGCCGGAGTCGGTCCTGTCCCATCTGGGGCCGGCCAGATCCGTGCTCGAAGGGCTTGGCGTCGTTGCTTACCTGGGAGGCGGGGGGACGTTCGCCCAGACTTGGCTATGGGTCGTCGGCGGCGCCTCGATCGCCTTCCTCGCCCCGAATACGCAGGAGATCATGAGGCATTTCGAGCCCGCGCTGTCGAACGAGGCGTTGCGCAGCGTTCAACCGGCGACGACGCTGAGCTGGCAGGCGCGCCGTCGCGACGCCGTTGCCGTCGGCCTGTTGCTCGCGCTCGGCGTACTTGCCCTCAGCCGTCCGACAGAATTCCTGTATTTCCAGTTCTGATGAGCGCGGCCATCCATTCTTGGGGAAGCTACCTGCGCTGGATGCTGGCGACCCTGGTCCTCGTCGTCGCCTCGGCCGCTGTCTTCAATGCCGTCATCGACCCGCTCGGTGTGTTCGATTCTCCGCGCATCGCCGGCCTCAACGCCGTCAAACCCTATCTGGACCACCACCGCGAGCTCGCGCGCTGGCAGGCCGCCCGCCGCGCGTGTGCATCGGCCGGCATCTTCGGCAACTCGCGTGCGGAAATCGGCTTCGACCCGGAAAATGAGCTCTTCGCCAGGCACGGGCTGTCCGCGTTCAACCACGCCGTCCCGGGGACGAGCGCGGAATTGAGCCTCCGCCAGATCAGTTGGCTCGACGCAGCCGGCTGCATGCCGAAGACGATGGTACTCGGCGTCGAGTTCTTCGACTTTCTCGGCGGCGCGCGGCCTCGCCCGCTGGCGTCGCGTCCGACTGCACCTGCCCCACGGCCGGACCTGCGTTTCCTCGCCGAGTCGGTCTTCTCCGTGAGCGGTTTGCGCGATTCACTGGATACGGTGCTGCTGCAGCATGCGAGCTACCCGGCCACGCTGACGCCGCGCGGCTTCAATCCGCTGCTCAACTACGTCCCGGAAGTGGCGCAGAACGGTCATTACATGCTGTTCCGCCAGAGGGCAGAGGAGAACGTGCGCAGCTGGCTACGCAAGCCGCCGCGGGTGAATCCGGCCGAAGGCGGAGTGTCGGAGAACGAGCAGGTGCTCGATGCGATCCTCGCCCGCGGCGCCGAGGCCGGCGCCACGACCTATCTCGTGATCTACCCCTATCACGCCGAAATTCGCCTGATGCTGGAGCGGCTCGGCATGGGCGAGCTCTTTGCCGAGTGGAAGAAGTCGATCGTGGCCATCGCCGCGCGACATGCAGCGGCGGGCGGGCGGGTCGAGGTGTGGGACTTCAGCGGCGTCTCGCCGGAAACCCTCGAATCCATTCCGGCGCGGGGCGACCGCCGCACGCAGATGCAGTATTACTGGGAGGCCGGTCACTTCAAGAAGGCGCTTGGCGACCGCGTCCTCGCCCGCGTTCTCGGCGAAGAGAACGGCTTCGGCGTCCGCCTGGACGATGGCAATTCGGACCGAACGATCGCGGAAGACCGGGCCCGCGTGCAGGCGCTGCTTGCCGAACCGTCACCGCTGCTTGCGGAGGTGGACGCGGTTCTGGAGCGTCATGCCAGCCGCTGAGGATGGGCTCTAGGCGGCGACGCGTCCCCGCCTCAATACCGGATCGCGCTCCATCCACTCGCGCAGTTCCGCCCACAGGCGCCTCACTTCCATCGGATGGTCTTCGGCAAGATCCCGAGTGCACCCGGGGTCGGCGATTACGTCATACAGCGCCAGCCGCTCGCCGGACTCCAGCGGCTGATAGACCAGCTTCCAACGTCCGTCGCGCACCATCCGGTCCTTCGCGAGCAACACGATGTCGTGGTATTCGGCTTTGATCGCGAGCGCGCCGCTGGCGTCATCCGGCACGTCGAGCAGTTGCAGCAGATCGGGGTAACTGAGGTGTTGGCTCGGTAGCCCTGGCATCGGCGAAATCCAGATTCCCGTCTCGTTGAAGGCCTTGAGCTGCAGGTCGATGGCGGGGTCTAGCATGGCAGCGCGGATTGAATGCCCGTCGCACTTCACGGACGGCGCCTCCAGCAGTTCGAGCAGCGTCGGCATGATGTCTATCGTGCGCACCACCTGATCGACCTGTCGCCCGCCGGCCTCGCGCGGATCCGCGACGATCAGCGGGACGCGCGCGCTGAAGTCGCCCAGCGCGGAATTTCCCTGGCCCCAGGTGCCGTGCTCGAAGAACTCCATGCCGTGGTCGCTATAGAGCACGACGATCGTGTTCTCCGCCAGACCGCAGGACTCCAGGTGCCGCATGACCTGGCCGACTTCATCGTCGAATTGCGACACGCAGCCGTCGTAGAGCGCGAGGATCTGATCGAGGTCGAATTCCTCGCGCGGCTCCCCTTGGCGCCGGATGATTTCGAATGGGTCCGTCACCCGTGCCATCGCGAACTTCGAAGCGCCTTCGTAGCTGGAATCCGAATGGCGCAGGTAGAAGGGATATTCGGAGGCGAAGGGCGGGTGGGTGGTCGAGTAGAAGGTGTTGAGCATGAAGGGTTCGCCGGTGCTCCCGAGACGGGAGATTAGGCGGCGTGTCCGCTGACCGAGCTGCGTCGTCTGCGGCGCGCCGCCCAGGAAATGGACCTCGGGGACCAGCAGGCGGCCCACGCGGTTGTGCAGGAAGACCGACAGGAAGAGGCGGATGTCCTTCGGACCTTGGCGGATCAGGTACTTGAGGTTCCACTGGTCTTCCGGGAGATCGAGCACGTCGAACCCCAGCGAGAACTTGCCGAGATCGGAGCCGCACCAGTCGGAAACGGCTGCGGTCCGGTAGCCCAGCGCACGGAGGATCGTCGGCAGCGCGGGAATCTCGAGCTGGGTGTCATGGTCCGGCACGAAGTTGTCGCGGATCCCGTGCGTATGCGGCCAGGTGCCGGTAAACAGCGAGATCAGGCTCGGCGCCGTCCGCGCGCAGGGCACATAGCACGCATCGAAGCGCGTCCCTCGCTTGGCCAGTGCGTCGATGTTCGGTGTCAGCGATTGCCCGTTCCTCAGGGCGCCCACGCGGTCGGCTCGCAGCGTGTCGGAGCCGATCAGCAACAGGTTCGGGCGACCGCCGCTCCGATGCCTCGATACCTTGCCTTCGGGTTCCCACAAGGCGAACACAAAGACGCCCCAGTACCCTGCGGTCAGGCTCGCCACCGCCGCGGCCAGCGCCTCTTGTCCGCGGATCGCGAGCAGGCCGATGAGCGCGCCGACCACGACGGCGACGCAGGCCACGGCAACGGTGTCGGTTTGTGCGAGCTTGTAGGCCGACAGCAAGCGCCACAGCCGGTGCAGCCGGTCCGTGCGGTATTGCCAGGAGGCGACGATGAGGCCGGGATTCACAACGAGCGTGCGGCACGTCAGGTAGCTCGCCGCAAGCGCCAGCGTCAGGAGTGCGGCGAGGCCGGCCAGGAAGGGGCTCGCGACGCCGGGCGAGTCGTCCAGGACGGCGGCGATCACCGCTCCGGGCAGCGCGCAGAACAGTCCGACGCCGAAGGTCCAGAAGCCCAGGCGCGTCATCGCGAACGGAAAGTAGGCGCGATAACGATCCACGATTTCGGGGCGCAGCTGGGGGCCGGTCTGCGAAAAGTCGACCACCGACTTCACGATCAGCGACAGCGCGAGCAGGGCGGCGACGACGACCGCCGGGAGCAGCGCGTCTGTCAGCCGGGACTGCCCCAGTCTCGCCGCGAGGGCGAAGCCGACGAAGCCGACGACGGCGGACAACATCAGGCCAGTCTGCATCGGCAGCCAGGGCAGTCGCGCACGCTGGCGACGATGGCGGGCGGCTTCGCGCATGCCGCTCATCTCGCCGAAAGCGGAGGCGAGCCGGACGAGGTAGAAGCGACGCGGCTGCGCGCGCAGCGACAGTATGCAGCCCCGTGCATAGCCCGCCACCTTACGCCACATGTAGAGCGGCACGCCGCTTTCGGTACGACGGAAGCGCATTACCGACTTCGAGCGCTGAAAGCCCTTGCGCAGCAGGTAGGAGAGGGTCAGCCGCTCGCCGTCGACATAGTGGTATTGGATCATGTCCGGCGCGTACCTCAGCATCGCGCCGCCGCGCAACGCGCGCCGCACCCACTCAAGGTCTTCGCCGCCGCCGAGATTGTGTCCGGTCGGCCCGAGTTCGGTCAGGAAGGGCCCGGTGGCGCGGATTACTTTGATGTGGGCGACCAGATTGCCGCCGCCGGGGATCGCGCCGTCGATGTCGACCTGCATCGGCTTATCGCCTTGGTCATAGCGCGGCACGGGCAGCGGGTAGATCCGGTATGGGCCGTCGTCGTGCACCCATTCGGGCTCGGAGCCGTCCCAGTCGGGCAGGATGCGACCGCAGATAAGCCCCGCGCCCGGGCATTGGCGTACGGCGCGGGCGATCGCTACGAGATAGGCTTCGTCGACACGGTGATCGTCGTCGACGAAGGCAACGACGTCACCGACGATCTGGGGCAAGGCGCGATTGAGCGCATGCGATTTGCCCGGCGTCGGCTCCGCGATCCAGTCGAGCGGAAGGCCCGTCTTATTCTGGTAATCCAGCAGGAAATCTGCCGTGCCGTCGGTACAGGCGTTGGCGACGACCAGAAGCTGCACATCCGTGTCGGGCGGCCGGCGTGCTGCGTTCAACGAGGTGATGACCCGTTCAAGGAGGTCGACGCGGTTGTGCGTACAGATCAGGACTGTCAGCGATAACCTCGACGGCATGGTCTCGGCGCTGTTCGTCATGTCTCGATTGCCCGCCTCGCCCGAATCCCCGTCATACGTGTTGCCCCCGCAGAATGGCCAGTGCCAGCCCGATCGCCAACCGCCCGCGGGCGGCCGGCGCCAGGCAAAGCGCGGTCAGGGCATCGCGTAGGGCCGCTCCCCGCCTGCCGTCGCGATAGCCCCACTTCGCATAGTCGCAAAGGGCCCCCGCATAGGCGCTCCGCCAGAAGTCGCCGCGCAGTTCGGCCGGCAGCAGATTGCGATTCTTGCGGATCATCGCGAGAGCCCCCAGTCGCATCGCCGCGAAATTGCGGCTCACGCTGTCGGGTCGCCGCAGCACCACCACCAAGGGTTCGTCGATGCACACGAAGCCGCCGTGCGCGGCCAGGCGGATCCACAGGTCGGTGTCCTCCGCCCCCCGTAGCGAGTCGTCGAAGCCGCCGAGCCTGACGACGAGATCGCGTCTTGCGAGCACCGCCGAGGCGCCGCCCGCGACCGCCGAGTGGTTCCGGAAGACATCGGCGATCTGGATCGTCCTTCCGCTGGGGCCTCGCCATTCGCCGACTATCCTGCCCTCGGCATCTTCAAGTGTCGCTACGGCGGCGCAGAAGGCGAGCTCCGGCTGCTTTTCCAGCACCGCCACCTGCCGGGCGAGTTTGTCCGGCAGCCAGCGGTCGTCGGCATCGAGGAAGGCCAGGTAAGCTCCCCGCGCAGCCCGAATGCCGGCGTTGCGCGCGCTGCTCATGCCGCCGTTGGCTTGCGTGACGATGCGTATCGAAGGTCCGTACTTCGCGAGCACCACCGGCGTGTCGTCAGTGCTGCCGTCGTCCACGACGATCAGCTCGAAGTCGCGGAGGCTCTGCGCCAGCACGCTGTCGATCGCCCGCCCGACGCACCACGCGGCGTTCCAGGCCGGGATCACGACGCTGACCAGCGGCGTGTCAGCGGTCGAGGTCATAGCCCATCTCACGCATCAGCGGCGCGATCATCGGCAGGATGCGCTCGATGGCCGCTGGGTTGTTCTCCTTCCACTTCTGCTTCTGCGGCACCCCTTTCACGACACTCGTGGGACGCGAGGCGAGGCTCGCGCAGCGCTCTTCGATGCGCAGGTCGAAGGGCACCCCGAGGCGTTCGAAGGCCTCGCGGAACATCGCGACCGGCCGCTCGAAAATGTCTTCGTAGCGGAGCGCGATCCATTGCTGCGGTGGGATGTCCCGTGCCGCATCGAGCGCGAGGCGGTTCGCCGTGAGCCACTGGTAGGCGCACACTTCCTCGAGGCTCGCCCGGTTGTAGTCGCGCCAGCCGGGCGGGAGGAAGAAATGCCATTCGCGGAACTCGCCGCCGTTGATTTCCACCGGATCGGGAGAGGGTCCGAACTGCTTCTGCAGGCCGAAGCCGCCGTCGCGACGGCCCAGCCGCCAGCCGTCGATCATCGAGCTGATGTTGTCCCGGCCGTCGCGCTGGATGAAGACGAACTTCGCCTGCGGGAAGAGCGCGTGCAGGTAGGGCACGCGCAGCGTGTTGATGCAGGTCTTGTCGAGCACCGGCCCTGCGCCGAGACGCGCGTAGAAATAGGCGAGCGCGCGATTGCGATGCTCCTCGCGTGCGTTCGTCGCGTCGGCGGATTCGGATTCCCAGCCGTTCGTCAGCGGACCGTACAGGCCGTCCCAGAGTTGCGGCAGCTCGTAATCGAAGTGCAGAAAATGGCCGGATGCGGCAAAGGTCTCGAAGGTGACGGTCGTGCCGGAGCGCGAGCAGCCGATCACGAAGACCGGGTCGGGCATCGCGGGTCGCATCACCGACCACGCCAGTTCCCGCGCGCGCCATCGGAGCTGACGCAGGTTCTTGGCCCGGATTTCGGGATCGAGCAGCTTCGGCAGGCTGGCGAGCTTCGGCAAGCCCCGGAGGATCGGGCTCTGCGCCTGCATGGGCTTGGACTGCGATTCGGCCATGATCCTATTCCTTCCCCCGCTGCCCATAGCCCACGAGACAGCCGAGCGCATTCGTCGCATTCATCGCCTGCCGCAGGGCGCCCGGCCGCCCCGCGAGCTGCATGTGCAGCGCGCTGGCGCTCTGGCGCAGGAATTGGGAAACGAGGAAGGGCGGCATCCCGAGGACGGTGCGCGAGTAGGACGGCAGCTGGTAGCGTCCGCGGCGCAACCCGGCGCAGTAATGCAGCTTGAGGAAATAGGCGCGCTGCAGGCGCCACGGTTCGACCGCGTGGAGCACCGCCATTCCCGGGCAATAGCGGATCCGGGCACCGCGTTCCATCAGTGCGCGAAACATGATCCCATCCTCGCCGCCGCCGATCGCGCTGCCCTTGCGATCGTAGCGCTTGTCGAAGCGCAGCTCGGGGGGGGCGCGGAAGAGCTTCATCGCATAGGCGATGTTGGCCGTCCAGACCGGCGTGGAGTCGTCCGTGATCCAGAACGCATCCGGGCCGTGGTCGACCGCCGCGAGGAAGCCCAGAAGCTCGTCGCCGAGCCACGGCGGCCGCGCGTGCTGCGAGAAATCCATCGCGACGCGGCCGCCGGCGCAGTCCGCGCCTTCGTCCAGAATTGCATGCGCCGCCGCTTCGAGCAGGCCCGGCAGCGGCATCTCGTCGTCGTCGATGAAGACCATGATGTCGCTGTCGAGCGATTCCTCGATCGCCCGGTTGCGCGCCGCGACGATGCCCTGCGTGCTTTCCGTGACCCAGCGCAAGGGCGCGCCCGGCATCGCGGCGAGCCGCGCGAGCACCTCTGTCGTCGTATCGCGACTGTTGTTGTTCACTGCGAGGATCTCGAAGGGGATCGGGCAAGTCTGCGCACGCATCGCCGCCACCAGCGCTTCGAGGCGGTCCGCACGGTTGTAGGTGCAGAAGGCGTAGGTCAGGATCATTTCTCGACCCCCGCAATGTCGCCCGCGAGGGCGCGGATCAGCCATCGATGCAGCGATTCCGGCAGCAGGGCCGGGAGCATGTGTTTCCAGTCTGCCGGCGAGCCGTAGCGCTCCTTCATGACGACACGGAAGATCTGGCGCGCAGTGCCGATGTCGCGCTTCCAGTAGCTCTCGTAACCCCGTAACAGCAATTCGCCGTCGGTCAGCCGGCGGATGCGGTCCGCGCTGAGGTGCGCGAAGCGCTCCGGGTGACGCTGGAGGTAGCGACGCTGCACCCGCCAGTGCGCGATCGCGGCGCGTGCCCGGTCGTTCGAGGCCTGCACGCCGTTGTGGAAGTGGTAGTAGGCGAGCACCGCCGGCACGCGCACGATCGGCGAGGGGATCGCGACTTCGAGCCACAGCGCGAAATCCTCGGCATTCTTCAGCCCCGGCTCGAATCCGCGCGCAGCCTGCACGGTGTCGCGGCGAGCAAGCACCGCGTGGATGGGCCAGCGGCAGCCGGCGAACAGTTTTTCCGTCTTGTCCGGCGTTTCGTAGTCCGGCGGAACGAAGGGTTCGCCGCGCCCGCCCGTCTGCCCCAGGTTCTGCCACCCGCAATACGCCAGCACGGCCTCGGGCCGGGCGTCGAGTGCCTCATGCATCCGGCTCAGGAAGTCCGGATGCCAGGTGTCGTCCGCGTCGAGGAAGGCGACGTAGGTGCCGGTCGCCTGGGCGAGACCCGCATTCCGGGCAGCGCTCACGCCCTGGTTATGCTGGTGGATGACGCGCATCCGCGCGTCGGTCTGCGCCTGAAGCCACGCCAACGTCGCATCGCTCGATCCGTCGTCGACCGCGATCAGCTCCCAGTCCGCGAATGTTTGCGCGAGCACGCTCCGCACACTGTCCGGCAGATGCGCCACGGCGTTGTAGCACGGCATGATGATCGACACGGTCGGCGCCACGTCGTCTGTCCTCTAGGCCATCGCCCGTCGCATCGCGTATTGCGCGACGTCGCGCCACGATGCGTCGTTGCTGCCGAAGCTCAGCTTGCGCGCAAGGCTGCTCGGCGTGTCGCTGTTAAATATCGACAGACGGCGCAGCTGCATCGGATTCCGGTCGCGCAAGGCCCAGCCCGTGCGCGTCGTGCAGGCGGCGCGGTAGCCCGCGCGGCGCACCGCCTCCTCACAGCGTTCGTCGAAAAGTCCATAGGGATAGGCGAAGCTCTGGACCTCGCGGCCCAGCATATCCTCCAGCGCAGCCTTCGAGTTGGATACCTCGTCGTCGAGGTGGCGGTCGTCAAGTTGCGGCAGACGGGCATGAGTGACCGTGTGGGACCCGACTTCCATGCCCGACGCCGCCATCTCGCGCAAGACGTTCGCCGACAGCATCTGGCCGGACGGCTGGCCTTCGTCGGACCACTGCGGCTCCTGCCCGATACTGCTTGTCACGATGAACCAGGAGGCGCGCATACCGCGCCGCGTCAGCGCTTCCCACGCGGCCACGTTGTCGCCGTAACCGTCGTCGAAGGTGACGACCACCGTCCGCTCCGGATAGCCGTTTCCCATCGCGGCGAGCTCGCCCATCGTCAGCGTCGTCCAGCCTTCCGCCGCCAGGAAATCGAGTTGGCTGCCGAACTGCTGTAGCGACACCGCCCAAGGCCAGGACGGCTTGCCGGGACTCGCCGCGACCGAGTGATACATCAGGATCACGGCATAGTCGTGGCGCGATCGGCGATGTATCAGGCGCGAGATCGGGTCGACCATGTCAGTACCCCCACTGTCGCATTTCCCCACCGAGCCAGTGCCGCAGCAGGCCCCGCTCCCAGCGGCTGAGATCGGACTTATCCCGGCTGACCCAGTCGACCTTGCTCGTTTCGGCAAAGTCCGCAGGCGGCCGGGTCTCGATCTCAAGGTAGTCCATCAATTTGTCGCGCAGTGCCGCATCGGCAACAAAATCTTCATAGCGCAAGGTGAGGCCGAAATCGGCGTCCCGGAACTGCGCAGAACGCAGTCGCCAGTGTTCTGCGTAGTAACGCAGCGTCGCGTGTCCGGGCGGGTGGCCCATCCAGTTGCGGCGCTTGATCGAGAGCATCACGGCGAACGGATCCCGCACCAGAAACACGAACTTCGCGTCCGGGAAGAGCGTGCGCAGGCAGCGCGCCGTCGCCAAATCGCAGCGTGTTTCCTTGATCCCGAAGCGCGGGTAGCCGAGTTCTCCGGCACGCGCGCCATACACCTTGAGCAGCATCGAACGCAGCTCGCCCGCAATGTCCGCGAAGGGTGGGCTCAGGTTGGCGATCCACTGTCCGGAATGCTCGGATTTCGGTGCCGCGACGAAGGTCCGGAAAGCTTCTTCGCCCTTGCCGCCGCCCGTCCCCCCCGGAAAGCGCCGCGCACTCGGCGCAGTGATCTGATCCCACCCGCCCAGCGCATCGCGCAACGCATCGAGCGCGCCGCCCGTCTCGCCCCACACTAGGACTTCCCCGGACGCCGTGACGTAGCGCTGTACGAGCGTGCTGCCCGAGCGCCAGGACGACGACAGCACGAACACCGGTTTGTCGAAGTTGCTCATGCGCTCCTGCCCATCGGGAATTGCTCAGGTGGTGCTGGCTTTGCGCGTCAGGCGCAGTCTGGCCTTCCAGCGAAGCTGCTCGGTGCGCAGTGCATCGATCGGCAGGTAAAGAAAGCACAGCCCGTACACGAGTCCTCCCGCAGTTGCCGTCATCATCAAGTAGATAACTTGGCTCTTTTGCGCGATTTCGCCCGTGAAATGCTGCACAGCAGCCAGCATGCCGATGAGAATCGCATTGAGCATGGCGGCCGGGTGCAATGCCGCGAAAAGCGCGCCCCAGCTCGCTTTCAGGCAGCGCGAAGCGAGCATGTACATATGCAACGCGTTGTAAATGGAGACCAGCAGGACGCCAACTGCAACGCCGGGCAGACCATAGGGCAGGGCGGCGACGGCCGCGAGCAAGGTCATGATCAGCAGGACGACCTGGACGACGAGTTCGCGCCCCAGCCAGTTGCGCGCAGCGAGGACTGCGCCCGAGAGATTCGCGACGGTCAGAAACGGTCCTGCCAGGGCGACCATTGCAAGCGGTGCCGCAGCCTCCGCCCATCTCGATCCGTAGAGCACCGTGACCAGCGAATCGGCGAGCCAGAATGCGCCGACGTAGAACGGCGTCACATACACGGCAACGAGGCCCAGGCTGCGGAAAAACAGGTAGCGCGACTTGTCGAGGTTGTCCTGCTCCTGTGCGAGCGCGCGGAACAGCACCTGGTACACGGAGCCCGTCACCAGCGCCTGCGGAATCCGCGCGAGGCTGTCGCCCTTGTTGAACAGACCGACCGCCGCCGGGCCGAGCGCCTTGCCGAGGACGAAGTTCGTCGCTTGGCTGCGCAGGTAAGCCACGATGTCGTTGAGCGAGACGAGCATCCCGTAGCGGGCCACAGCTTGGGCCCGCCGGAGATCCAGGGACAGCGCCGGGCGCCATCGCGCGAAATGCATGAGCAGCGTCATGCTGCACAGCGAGCCGGCGAGTCCGGCAAGGACTAGGCTCCATACGCCGTAACCCTGCCAGGCCATTGCCATGCTGACGCCGGTGGACACCAGCAGGGTCGCCATGCGCACGACCGTCTGCGACTTGAAGCGCATGTTTCGGTGGAGAATGCTGCCCGGCAGATTCACGAAGGGCCGGATGACAAAGGTCAGCGCCGACACTCGCAGCAAGGAGGCGTAGATCGGCGTGTCATACCACTGCGCGAACCACGGTGCGGCCATATAGAAGAACGCATAGATCGAGCATCCGATCGCGAGCTGCAGCGTAAACACGACGTCGATGTCGCCTTGCGTCACGTCGGTTGCCCGCACCAAACCCTGGCCCATTCCACCGCCCGCGACGAAGCCGGCTAGGCCCGTAAATACCTGGATCGTCACCAGCATGCCGAAGTCCTCGGGCGCCAACAGTCGCGCGAGCACGATGCCGAAGGCGAAGCCCAGGACCTGGGTGCCCGTATTGCCCACGAACAGCCACAAGGCACCGTGCCGGATCGAATCCCCGAGGCTCATCGGCGCAGACCCGCCAGATCGAGCTTCAGGGCCCACACCGAGGGCACCCCGCCGGAGGCTCCCGTGACGAGCAGGAACGCCTTGTGGCGTGCGTCGTAGGCCATCATGAAGTTCATGCCGAGCGCTGGCATGTCCCCTTCCGGGAGGCGAATGTAGCGATTGTCGTCGGGATCGTAGACAAAGCTGCTGTTCGACCGCGCCGGCTTCGCGCGCTCCTTGCCGTTGGGCAGTTCCTCGAACTCCGTGTTGCCTGGAACGAGCAGGAAAACGCCCTGATCGCGATCGAAGGCGACGGGAAAGTGTTGGCTGCGCGGCGCCTCGTCCCCGCGCGGCTTGCGCTCTTCCCAGCGTCCCGCCTCGCCTGGCCTGGGACCTGGCGTGTAGATCCACACATCATTGATGTTGTAGTAGTCCCCGAACACCGCGAAGTTCCCGCGCCGGCTGTCATACACCAGACTGTAATGCATGTGATGATGGCCTTCCTTGGTCGCCTGGACCCAGGTGTGGCCTCCGTCACGCGGCACGAGCTCCCATATGCCCCAGTGGTAGGCGACCGGGACGCCGCGGCGCTCGTCATACGCCGCCGCGGACGCAAAGAATTTCGGCGGGGCTTCTCCGCTGTCGGGGAGCATTTGCCACTGCCGACGCGCCTGGCTGTAGAACCAGGTGGGATGGATCGTCGCCTCGGGAATCTTCTTGCCGATCGGATTGTGCTCGGGCCGTGCCGTCACGATCAGCCCGTCGCGCTGCGAATCGTAGGCCACGCCGCCGTAGGTGTGCATCGCCCAAGGCTGGAGATCCTGCCCACCGGCGACCGCGCGCCCCTTGTCGTCCGCGCGATAGCTCGTTTGCGGTGCGAGCGCAGCATGCGTCGTCCAGCGCAGGGTGGCCGGGTCGAATTCATGTACGCTGTCGTCCCAGTCGAGGCCGTGGGTGTTCGAGCCGAAGATCAGCAGCGTCCCGCGCTTGCTGTCGTAGGCGAGCCCGGCGTGGCCTTGGCGTGTCCAACCGGAGACCGGCGCGGTATCGAGCTTGACCCAGCGATTCGGCGGGAGGTTGTTCAGGTCGCCCCCGGTCGCGCTTGTCGGCGAGCATCCATCGCCGGCCACGAGCGTCAGCGCTGCGAGTCCGATGACAAGACGGTTTCGAAACACGTCGTGGGCAACTTCAGGCATCCGCTACTCCGCAAGCCGTTCGGGACGAACCGCTTCCGCAAGGATAACAAAGCCTCGTGCCGGCAATGTTTCGTTGCGTGGATACCCGGAAGGCATCCACGCAACGGTCACACCAGCACTTCGACCGCCGGCGGATGCCCGAGAAACGCCTGCGGACTCGCGCTCGCGCCGTAGGCGCCGGACTGGTAGATCACGACCAGGTCGCCCGGCCGCGCGTCGGGCAGTGCCATGCGATCGGCGAGCAGGTCGAGTGGCGTGCACAGCGGGCCGACGACCGTTGCGACCGTGTCCGCCGGCGTGTCGGCGCGATTGCCGATCGCCGCCGGATAGTTCTTGCGGATCACCTGTCCGAAATTGCCCGACGCCGACAGGTGGTGATGAAGTCCGCCGTCGCACACGAGAAAGACCTGTCCGCGCGACACCTTGCGGTCCACGACGCGGCTGACATAGAGGCCCGCTTCGCCGACGAGATAGCGCCCGAGCTCAATCACAAGTTTCGCACCGGGCAAGCGGCCTGCCGCGTCCTCGGCGATCCGCGCCAGGTTGTCGGCGATCGGCCCCAGGTCGAGCCGCGCTTCGCCGGGGAAGTAGGGGATACCGAAGCCGCCGCCGAGGTTCACGACACGCACCGCAGCGGGTGCAGCTTCACTCAGCCGCATCGCCAGTTCGAAGCTCTTCTGCTGCGCTTCGACGATCGCTTCGGCCCGCAGATTCTGCGAACCCGCAAAGAGATGGAAGCCCTCGAAGGCGAGCCCGACGCGCCCGATTTCGGCGAGCAGCGCCGGCACCGCCTCGGCATCGACGCCGAAGGGCTTCGGGCCGCCGCCCATCTTCATCCCCGAGCTCTTCAGCTCGAAATCCGGATTCACGCGCACAGCGACCCGCGCCGGCCAGCCGAGGCGCGCCGAAATCTCCGCGAGCCGCCGCACTTCGGTTTCCGATTCGACATTCAGCAGCACGCCTGCCGCGACCGCCTGCGCGAGTTCCGCATCGCGCTTGCCGGGCCCGGCGAAGCTGATGTCGGCGGGATCGCAGCCCGCGTCGAGCGCCACTTTCAGCTCGCCCGCCGACGCGACATCCAGCCCGTCGACGAGCCTCGCCATATGCGCGACCAGCGCCGGCATCGGATTCGCCTTCACCGCATAGTGCAGCTCGACCGCGTCAGGCAGTGCGCTGCGCAACTCTGCGACGCGCGCGTCCAGCAGTTGCCGGTCGTAGGCGTAGAACGGCGTCTGACCGACCCGCGCCGCAAGCCGCGTGAGTGGCAGGCCGCCGACGAGCAGCTCGCCGTTCGCAATCGGGAATTGCGTCATCGACGCATGGACGGGGGCGGGCTTGGCGGCGGTAGTCACTGCGCGGCTTCCTTTTCCTGGCACTCGGTGGCGAGCTGCTTGCGGTCGATCTTGCCGTTCGGGTTGCGCGGCAGGGGCCCGCTACGCGCCTCGATTCGCGCTGGCACCATGTAGGCGGGCATTCGCGCGCGGCAGTCAGCGAGCAGCGCGGCCGTATCGAGCGTACCGCCCGCGGGTGCCGTCGCGACGATACAGATCGACTGACCGAGGGTCAGGTGCGGCAGACCGAAGGCGACGCATTCGCCGACCTTGCCCGTGCCATAGAGCAGCTCCTCGACCTCCGTCGGGCTCACCCGATAGCCCGAGGTCTTGATCATCTCGTCGCGCCGCCCGACGAAGTAGAGGAAGCCGTCCTCATCACGCCGCACCGTGTCGCCCGAAAAGACCGCGATCTCGGGGATCGTCAGACCGGGTTCGCGCCCGCCGACGCCCGCGGGCAGCGGCCGGAAGCGTTCGGCTGTCTTCTCCGGATCGTTCCAGTAGCCCATCGCGACCAGCGCGCCGCGCTGCACCAGCTCGCCCGGCTCGTTCGGCGCACACTCGGTGCCGTCCTCGCGCAGCACCAGCACTTCGCTGTTCGGGATCGCCTTGCCGATCGAATCCGGGCGCAGGTCCGCCTGTTCGGGCAGCAGGTAAGTCGCGCGGAAAGCTTCCGTCAGACCATACATCAGGAAGGGGCGGGTGCGCGGCAGCTTGGCCCGCAGGGCCTTCAGCGTCTCTCCCGGCATTCGTCCGCCGGTGTTGGCGATGTAGCGCAGGTGGTCGGTGACGTCTTCCGGCCACTGCAGCCCGGCGAGCTGGATCCACAGCGGCGGCACCGCCGTCAGCCCCGTCACCTGTTCGCGCACGACCGCGTTGAGCACGTCGCGCGGCAGCAGGTAATCGATCAGCACGACGCGCGCGCCAGCGTGGAAGGCCGTCGTCAGCTGCGAGAACCCCGCGTCGAAAGACAAGGGCAAGGCCGCCAGCAAGGTATCTTCGGCGTTGTTCTCGAGGTACTGCGCGACGCTGCATGCGCCGGTCACCACGTTGCGGTGCGACAGCACGACCCCTTTCGGGCGACCCGTGCTGCCTGAGGTGTAGAGAATCGCCGCCATGTCGCTGTCGATGACACGGTGCCCCTCGCGTGCAGGCGCCGCAGCCAACTCATTCCAGCGATGCACGCTCGCCCCCTGCACCTCGGGGAGTGCCTCCGGCGAGCCGACGATCACCACCTGCCGCAGGTCATGGCAATGCGGGAGCACGGCTTGCAAGGCCGCAAGGCGCTCGACGCTCGTGATCAATACGCGCACATTGCAGTCGCGCAGGATATGCGCCACCTGTTCGCCCTTCAGCAGCGGATTGAGCGGCACGAACACGCCGCCGGCCGCTGTCGCTCCGAAGGCCGCCGCGACGAATTCCACACGTTTCTCAAGGTAGATCGCAACGCGCTCGCCGCGCGCGATGCCCAGTTCGAGCAGCCCGGAAGACCAGGCCGCGCATTGCGCGAAGAGCTCGGCGTAGCTTAGCGCTTCCTTACCGCGGGTCAGCGCAATCCGGGCGCCGTCGCGGGCGGCGGCGCTTTCAACAAGTTGGTGGAGCAGGACGGCGCTGGTCATCGTGTCTCGCGGGAATGCAGTGATGCAGGTCAGGAACGCTCAATGGGCAAGTATAATGCCCTCGTCACCCGTCCGGACCGGCGGAACAGACAGCGATTATCGGTGAAATGAGGTTTATTGCTTTGAACATTCAGCAACAGGTTTTGGTCCTGCTCGATGAAGTCCTGAGCCTCAACGGGCGCGGCCTGCAATTCGACGCGGACTCCCCGCTGCTCGGCAGCGTCCCCGAACTCGATTCGATGGCGGTGCT
>NZ_DATFAO010000058.1:0-111455 GCF_035254505.1 Aromatoleum sp.
CCGCGCGCGCAACGTCAAGATGGAGCTCCTCACGAAGAGCGGCAAGGCCATTGTGCTGAAGCCGAAGACCGCGCTGCAGGACGGCGAGATCATCGACTCGATGTTCATGAGCAAGAAGGCGCTGTGCGAGTTCTACGAGCAGCAGCTCGACGACTGCCGTGAAGCGGGCATCCTGTTCTCGCTGCACGTGAAGGCGACGATGATGAAGGTCTCGCACCCGATCGTTTTCGGCCACTGCGTGAAGATCTACTACAAGGAAGCCTTCGAGAAGCACGGCAAGCTCTTCGACGAGCTCGGCATCAACGTCAACAATGGCATGGCGACGCTATACGAGAAGATCGCGACCCTGCCGGAATCGAAGCGCGACGAGATCATCCGCGACCTGCACGCTTGCCAGGAACATCGTCCCCGGCTGGCGATGGTCGACTCGGCCAAGGGCATCACGAACTTCCACTCGCCCAACGACATCATCGTCGACGCCTCGATGCCGGCGATGATCCGCGGCGGCGGCAAGATGTGGGGCGCCGACGGCAAGCAGTACGACAGCAAGTGCGTCATGCCGGAATCGACCTTCGCCCGCATCTACCAGGAGATGATCAACTTCTGCAAGTGGCACGGCAACTTCGATCCAGCCACGATGGGTACGGTGCCGAACGTCGGCCTGATGGCGCAGCAGGCCGAGGAATACGGTTCGCACGACAAGACCTTCGAGATCCCGGAAGACGGCGTTGCCAACATCACCGACCTTGACACGGGTGAAGTGCTGCTGTCGCAGAACGTGGAAGCGGGCGACATCTGGCGTATGTGCCAGGTGAAGGACGCACCGATCCGTGACTGGGTCAAGCTCGCCGTCACTCGCGCACGCAACTCCGGGATGCCGGCCGTGTTCTGGCTCGACCCCTACCGCCCGCACGAGAACGAGCTGATCAAGAAGGTGCAGACCTACCTCAAGGATCACGATACGGACGGTCTCGAGATCTACATCATGTCGCAGGTCCGTGCGATGCGTTTCACGCTCGAGCGCGTGGCCCGCGGCCTCGACACGATCTCGGTGACCGGCAACATCCTGCGCGACTACCTGACCGACCTCTTCCCGATCATGGAGCTGGGTACCAGCGCGAAGATGCTGTCGATCGTCCCGTTGATGGCCGGTGGCGGCATGTACGAGACGGGCGCGGGCGGTTCGGCGCCGAAGCACGTGCAGCAGCTCGTCGAAGAAAACCACCTGCGTTGGGATTCGCTCGGCGAGTTCCTCGCGCTGGCGGTTTCGCTCGAAGACATGGGCATCAAGACCGGCAACGCGAAGGCCAAGCTGCTCGCCAAGACCCTCGATGAGGCGACCGGCAAGCTGCTCGACAACGACAAGTCGCCGTCGCGCCGCACGGGCCAGCTCGACAACCGTGGCAGTCACTTCTACCTTGCGATGTACTGGGCGGAAGCGCTCGCTGCGCAGAACGAGGATGCCCAGTTGAAGGCGCACTTCGCGCCCCTGGCGAAGACGCTCGCCGAAAACGAGCAGAAGATCATCGCCGAGCTCAGCGCCGTCCAAGGCAAGCCGGCGGACATCGGCGGTTACTACTTTGCCGATCAGGCGAAGGTGAACGCCGTGATGCGTCCGAGCGCCACGCTCAACGAAACCCTGGCTGCGGCGAACGCCTGAGTCTCCGGGTTCTCGGCATGACGAAGCCAGCGCGAAAGCGCTGGCTTTTTTTATTGTGCGACCCGGGCGACGTTCGATTTCTTGGGGCGGGTCAAGAAGCGACGAAACGCGTTTAGCGATAATATTCCACTGCATTTCGGCGGCGCTGCCTCCTGCGCCGCAGGGGCCCGACCAGGGCTTGCAATAGAAAGTTGAGTCAATCGACACGAGTTCCTATAGAGGGAGTGGAAATGAGCGCATCTCACGTCAAGGTCCCCGCTGCTGGTCAAAAAATCGTTCCGGGGCAACCGGTCCCGAACAATCCGATCATTCCCTTCATCGAGGGCGATGGCATCGGCGTCGATATCACTCCCGTGATGATCAAGGTCATCGACGCGGCGGTCGACAAGGCTTATGGCGGCAGCAAGAAGATCCACTGGATGGAAGTGTATGCCGGCGAGAAGTCGACCCAGATCTACGGCCCGGACGAGTGGTTGCCGAAGGAAACCTTCGATGCGCTGAAGGAATTCTCGGTCTCGATCAAGGGGCCGATGACGACGCCGGTCGGGGGCGGCATTCGTTCGCTGAACGTCGCGCTGCGCCAGGAACTCGACCTCTATCAGTGCGTGCGCCCGGTGCGCTACTTCAAGGGCGTGCCCTCGCCGCTGAAGCAGCCCGAGCTGACCGATATGGTGATCTACCGCGAGAATACCGAAGACATCTACGCGGGTATCGAATGGCAGGCGCTGTCGGAAGGCGCGAAGAAGGTCATCGGCTTCCTGCAGAACGAAATGGGCGTCAAGAAGATCCGGTTCCCGGAAACCTCTGGCATCGGCATCAAGCCGGTCTCGATCGAAGGCACGACGCGCATCGTGCGCGCGGCGATCAAGTATGCGATCGAAAACGACCGCAAGTCGGTGACGATCGTGCACAAGGGCAACATCATGAAGTTCACGGAAGGCCTGTTCCGTGACACCGGCTACAAGGTTGCGCAGGAAGAGTTCGGTGCCCAGCCGATCGACGGCGGTCCGTGGTGCAAGTTCAAGAACCCGAAGACGGGCCGCGAGATCGTCGTCAAGGACGCGATCGCGGACGCCTTCCTGCAGCAGATCCTGCTGCGTCCGGCCGAATACGACGTGATCGCGACACTGAACCTCAACGGCGACTACATCTCCGATGCGCTCGCCGCGCAGGTGGGCGGCATCGGGATTGCGCCGGGAGCGAACATTTCGGACCAGTACGCCTGCTTCGAGGCGACCCATGGGACGGCGCCCAAGTATGCCGGGCAGGACAAGGTGAACCCAGGTTCACTGATCCTGTCGGCCGAAATGATGCTGCGCTACCTTGGTTGGAAGGAAGCGGCTGACCTCGTCATCAAGGGCATGGAGGCGGCGATCGGCGACAAGGTCGTGACCTACGACTTCGCCCGGCTGATGGAAGGGGCGAAGGAAGTTTCGTGCTCCGCCTTCGGGGATGCGATGATCGCCCGGATGTAATTCTTCGGTAGCCGGAACCCGCTCACGCGGGTTCCGTTTCGGAAAACCCGCCTTCGCAATGTGATGGCGGGTTTTTTATTTGTGCGTAGCAGCAGCGCTGTTCGGCCGTGCAAGTCCCGCCACAATTCGCCTGCCGGAGGAGGTTACACGCAGGCCTGTTGGCCGTCTCCGGGTAGTGTCGAAAGTGGGGCAAGGTTCCCCATCCCAATTTTTAGTTTGATCATCGTCAAACAATGGCGAAATTCTTGTGCGCTGCAAATACCCATTACATGAAAGTGGGTAAAATCACCCATTATTCAGGTGCACTATGCATAAGGGGTAAGTCATGAGATATTCTATCGTCATTGCGTCCATGCTTGCGGCAACCGTCGCCCCGTTGGCTCACGCATACAAGCAGGGGGACGTCATCGTCCGGGCCGGTGCGGCCACGGTCGATCCGCTAAGCGAAAGCTCCGAGATTTCGACGACGGTCACCGGGAAGATCGCCGGCACGAAGGCGACTGCGGACACGAATACGCAGCTGGGCCTGACGCTCAGCTATCTCGTAACCGATCACCTCGGGGTCGAAGTCTTGGCCGCCACCCCCTTTACTCACCGCATTGGCGTCAAGGGCATCGGCAGCGGGATCGACGGCAAGTTCGGCGAGGTCAAGCAGCTTCCGCCGACGGTCTCGGTTCAGTATTTCCCGCTCGATGCGTCGTCCAGGCTCCAACCCTACGTCGGTGCCGGGCTCAACTACACGGCCTTCTTCGACGAGCAACTCACCGATCGCCAGCGTGCGAACGGCTTCTCGAAGCTGAAGGTGGGCGACTCCTGGGGGCTTGCGCTGCAGGCTGGCGTCGACTACCAGCTGACCGACCGCCTGGTGCTGAACGCGGCGGTCTGGCGTATCGACCTGCGGGCCGAAGCCACGGCGCGCCACAGCCTGCTGGGCAAGGTCAAGGTCGATGTGGACGTCGATCCGTGGGTGTATATGATCGGCGTCGGCTACAAGTTCTGATCGGGCTTCAATTCCGACGCTCTGATAAGGCGACCGCTCGGCGGTCGCCTTATTCTTTGGGGCGTGGGCCGGCGCTCAGCGTCTTTCCCCGACCTGATACTTGCGGTCGAGATAATTCATGCCGATGACGTAGATCCCGATCAGCACGAGAAAGCTGATCAGCGACCCCTGGGCGAAGATGTAGAAGCCGAGCGGGAAGTCCATGAAGGTGTAGCGGTTAAGCTCGTCGGCGTAGTATCCGGCGCCGAAAGTCACCAGGCACCACACCGACAGCAGCGAAAACGTCAGGAACAACGTTCGGTGCCAGTAGGCGCGGTGTCGGGGTGTCAGCGTCGTCGTCATCGTCGGGCGGTCCTACTGAGCCGTGCTGCGATTCGCATGCGCTTTCATGAGGCGCTGCTGCACGTCGCCGGGCGCAGGTTCGTAGCCGGCGGCAGTGAGGGCGAATTCGCTTTCGCCCGCGCAGATCGCCTTCAGGCGCGCCTCGAAGCCTTCCATCTCGGCGAGCGGAACGGTCGCGGTCATCAGCGTCCAGCCGTTTCCGGCACCTTCGGTGCTGGTCAGGTGACCGCGCCGACCGGCGAATTCGGCGCTGATGTCGCCGAAATGACTGTCCGCGACTTTCACCGTGACCGTGAGCAGCGGCTCGAGGATGACGGGCCGGGCTTCGAGCAAGGCTTGCAGTGTCGCGTGGCGGCCGGCAGTGACGAAGGAGACTTCGTTCGAATCAACCGCGTGGCTCTTGCCGTCGACGAGCACGACGCGCACGTCCTGCACCGGAAAGCCCGCCAGCGCCCCTTCGGCGAGTGCCTGGCGCACCCCTTTTTCGACCGCCGGCAGGAAGTTGGTCGGGATCGTGCCGCCCTTCACCTCGTTGCCAAGCTCGATGCCCGAGCCGCGCGGCAGCGATTCGACGCGCAGCGCGACTTCGCCGAACTGACCGGCTCCGCCGCTCTGCTTCTTGTGGCGGTAACGAGATTCGGCTTTGCCGGAAACGGTTTCACGGTAGGGCACGGAGGGGATGGCGGTGTCGAGCTGGAGGTTCCAGCGGCTGCGCAATTGCTCGAGGACGATCTTCAGGTGCAGTTCGCCGAGCCCGCGCACGACGGTCTGGCGGGCCTGCGAGTCGAAGCCGACTTCGATGCAGGGGTCTTCGTCGGTGAGGCGAGTCAGCGCTTCGGCGAGCTTCTGTTCGTCGCCGTGCTTTTGGGTAAGCAGCGCCAGGCCGAAGACCGGCTGCGGGTAGCGCGAGGGGGCGAGGTGGTAGGCGTCCTCGTCATGGGAGTCGTGGAGCACTGCGTCCGGGTGGATGTCATCGACGCGGGCGACGGCGCAGATGTCACCGGGCACGCCGAGCGGCGTCTCGACCTGGTTCTTCCCCTGCAGGCGCAGCAGGTGCGAGACCTTGAAGCTCTTCCGGGCGTCGCCGATATAGAGCTGGGTGTTGGGCGTGATGCTGCCCTGATGGATGCGGAAGAGGCCCATCTTGCCGCGGTAGGGGTCGTTCGCGACCTGGAAGACGTGGGCGATCACGTGGCGCGACGGATCGGGCACGACCTCGACCGGTTGGGCCGTGCTGCCCTGGCCTTTCAGGAACGCGGGCGGATTGCCTTCGGTGGGGTCGGGCATCAGGCGGCCGAGGATGTCGAGGAGCTCGCGCACGCCGGCGCCCGTGCGGGCCGACACGAAGCACACCGGGATCAGGTGGCCTTCGCGAAGGGCTTTTTCGAAGGGGACATGGAGCTGCTCGGGATCGAGCGATTCGCCCTGCTCGAGATAGCTCGCCATCAGCGCTTCGTCGAGTTCGACGACCTGGTCGACGATGGCATCGTGAGCGGCCGAGACCGACGAAAATGCCGGCGCTTGCGCGGACTCCGGCGCGAAAAAGCAGTCGATGACCCGATCGCCGCCGGTAGCCGGCAGGTTGATCGGAAGGCATTCGCGACCGAAGCTCGCGCAGAGTTGTTCCATCAGCGCGCCGAGTTCGGCGGGGGAGGCCGTGTCGATCTTCGAGACGACGATCAGGCGGCATTTGCCCGTGGCCGCCTCCATCATCCGCCGCGTACCGCTTTCGATGCCGGCCGTGGCGCTGACGAGTACGGCGCCCGTTTCGACCGCCGGCAGGGCCGTGAGGGCGCGGCCAGCGAGGTCGGGCAGTCCGGGGGTGTCGAGAAGATTGATCCAATGACCGGCCCACTCGAGGTGCGCGAGCGAGGTCGCGAGCGAGTGGCCCATGGCCTTTTCCTGCGGATCGAAGTCGGACACGGTGTCGCCGCGTTCGATCGTGCCGGCAGCGCCGATCGCTCCGGAGGCGACGAGCAGGGCTTCGAGCAGGGTCGTCTTGCCGCAGCCGGCGTGGCCGAGCAGGGCAAGGTTGCGGATGTCGTGCACCGAGGTGGGTGTCATGTCGCTTCCTCCCGAGGTTGTTGGATGGGAGTTTCCACCTGTCCTAGCGACTGCGCAACGGTTTTGCAGCGGATACCGTTGCGCGGCGGCGTCAGGCGCTGCGCAGACCGAGGAGCCGTGTGAGGGCGATCGCCGCGAGCGGCACCAACAGGCTGAGTACTAGCACGACAAGGAGGAGTTCGCCGAGCTGCGAATAATCGGCCGGCACCGTCACGGCACCGACAGCCGGGGCGCGCACTTCGCGGCTGACGACGTAGATCTCGTTGAGATACTTCGTGCCGAGCTGCGCCGCTGACAGCGCGAGATTGGTGAACGAGGCCATCACCGCGAAGTAGGTCGCTTTGAGGTGCGGGGGCGCGGAATTCGCGATCCACGCGAGCATCGGGACCATCGAGACCTGACCCAGCGGGGATTCGAGCGCGGTGTTCGCGATGGCGATGAAGCGGGCGTCGACGACGCCGCCCGTCAGCGCGGCCGTCCACTCATGCAGTCCGTGGTACATCCCGAGCAGCGGCAGCGACAGCAGGGTGCCGGTGACGGTCAGGAAGATGACTATCTGTGCGATCGACTTTTCGGCCATGAAGCGCCGGAACAGGAACAGGCCGGCGAGCGTCAGGATGCTGGTGATGAGGTCGAGGCGTGACAGGAAGCCCTGGTCGAAGCCGAGGACGTCGATCATCCACCAGCTCGCCCCCGCCCCCGGGCCCGGCATCGCGCGGAAGACGAAGATCACGATGATGGTGCCGAGCAGGGTGCGGCGCGAAACGTCGTCGAGTTCGCGCACGAGCCGCAGGATCATGAAGCCGATTACAAGGAAGGAGCATGCGAAGATCAGCTCCTGTCCATATTCGAGGCCGGAGAGGCCGGTGGCGACGGTGAGCGCCACGAAGGCCGCGCTGCCGCCGAGGATGGTCCAGTTCGGCGCGGTCTTTTCCTCAGGCTCGCTGATCAGCTTGCGGATCGACTGCGCATCGTGCCCAAGGGCCGCAAGCCGCCTCGCCTCGCGCCGCTTAAGCAGGCCGGCGAGCAGGACGCCGCTGATCGAAAGCACCGGAATGATCAGCGCGAGCTCGTAGATGCGCACGTAGATCGCGACTTTCGCGGTTTCCGGCAAGGCCTCGGCGTCCGCGAACATGACGACGTTGGCGAGGGACACCAGCACGGTGCCGCCGATGATCGCGACGCGGCCGAGCATCTGCATCGTCGTGTGCATCAGACGCACGGTGTCGGCGGGGTAGGGGAGGCCTTTCTCATCGATGCGGGGGACGGCCTCGACCGTCATCGCATCTGCGACGGCGTCCTGCATCACGTAGCCGATCGGAGCGAGCAAGGTCGACAGCACGAACCAGGCTTCGGCGGGCATGAAGCGCCGCATGTCGTCGGGATGGCCGATGAGGCCGATCATGATCGCCAGGCTCGCGGCGATCAGGATCGCTCCGAGATAGACGAGGCCCGCCTTGTGCCGCCACAGCAGGTCGACGAGATGGCCGATCGGCATCTTCAGCGCCCACGGAATGCCGGCCCAGAAGCCGAGGCTGGCGAGGAACGCTGCCGAGAGTCCGAGGTAGTCCTTGACGAAGAAGGTGCCGACGATGCCGGTCAGTCCCGAGACGCCCGCCGCGACGTAGACCATCAGTGGTGGCAGGTAGGAGAGCCGCATCTCGCGGCCGAGTTCGAAGATGTTGCGGTCGAACCAGCGAAGCAGCGATTTGAACAAGTCGGAGGTCCTGTCGAGTTTGTGAAGGAGGCGGGCTCAGCTGAAGAGGCGCTCGAGCCAGGGCAGGATCCACGGCAGCGAAGCGGCGGTCAGCAGGCCGTTGAGGCCCATCGCCAATGCCGCGAAGGCGCCGCATTGTTCGCTGACCTGGAAAGCGCGGGCGGTGCCGATGCCGTGGGAGGCGATGCCGATCGCGAAACCGCGCACCGCGTGATCCTCGATGTGCAGCAGGCGATAGACGTAGCGTGCGCCGACCGCCCCGAGGATGCCGGTCGTCATGACGAGAACCGCCGTGAGCGAGGGCAGCCCGCCGAGACGTTCGGCGACGCCCATCGCGATCGGCATCGTCACGCTCTTCGGTGCCAGCGACATCACCGACTCGCGGCTCGCCCCGAGCAGCGCCGCGATGCCGACGGCCGAGAGCGCGGCGGTCAGCGAGCCGACCGCGAGCGTCACGAGCAGGGGCAGCAGCATGCTGCGCAGGCGTTGCCACTGCGCGTAGAGCGGAATGGCCAGCGCGACCGTTGCAGGGCCGAGCAGGAAGTGGACGAATTGTGCGCCGTCGAAGTAGGTCTGGTAGGGCGTGCCGGTGAGCGTCAATACGACGACGAGGGCGGCCACGGCGATCATCACCGGGTTGCACAGCGGGTGATGGTTGGCGCGTCGGTAGAGCCAGAGCGCGCCCTGATAGGCGAGCAGCGTCAACGTCAGACCCAGCAGTGGCGTGGCAGAGAGATAGACCCAGATTTCCCCCAACGCCGGGTTCATTGCGAGGCTCCGTCGTGACCGTCGCGGTGGGACAGGACTTTCAGCAGCAGCGCCGATACGGCGATCGACAGCAGCGTGCTGAGCACCAGGGCGACGGTGAGCGGCAGCCATTCGTCGGCGAGACGCCGGAAATGGAGCATTACGCCCGTGCCGGCCGGAATGAAGAGCAGCGACAGATGCTGAAGGAGGCCGCTGGCGGTATTGCGCAGGTTTTCGCCGGGCCCCTCGCGCAGCACCAGGGTGGCGAACAGCAGCCCCATGCCGATCACCGGACCGGGCACGGGCAGGCCGAGCCCGCGGGCGATCACTTCGCCGATGAGCTGGAATACGAGGAGTTGGGTCAGGGCGCTGATCATGGAAACCTCGTTCGACAGGCTGGCAGCATGGCCCGACATTCTATGCGCACGTCCGGCCGGCGGGCCACGCCCGTTGGATGCGGAAGCGGCTGCCCGTTCCGGGGAGTGTTGCAACGCAGCATGGCTCCTTTCTGATCCAATGAGGTAGGATTTCACGCTGCTCCGGAGAGCCTTCGCGGGCAGTGGGGGAATTCACGCATAATTCCAACGATATATGCCTGTCCGATTGCCGCATGGCAGCGGCGGGTTCCAGTTCGTCGCCCCTGATAGCTTCGCCGCAATGGCCGTTAAGATTCGATCCCTGTTGGTTCTTGCCGCGGCTGCCGGCTCCGCTCTTGCGCAGGAGGCGGATTCCCCGGCGGCCTTGTCGCACGACGGCTATTTCGAGGATCTGCCGATCGTGCTGTCGGTGTCGCGTCTCGCCCAGCCGCTGCAGGACGCTCCCGGCTCGGTAACGGTGATCGACGCCCAGACGATCCGCACTTCCGGCGCGCGCGATCTCGCGGAGCTGTTGCGCCTGGTCCCCGGATTTCTCGTCGCGCATTCGTTCAACGGCGCGCCCGTCGCGGTCTATCACGGGATAACCGACGATAATCCGCGTGGCCTGCAGATCCTGATCGACGGCCGTTCGCAGTACAGTCCGCTGTTCTTCGGTGGCGTCGCGTGGAACCTGATCGACGTCTCGCTCGACGAGATCGCGCGCATCGAGGTGATCCGGGGTTCCAACTCCGCCGCTTACGGGTCGAATGCCTTTCTCGGCGTCGTGAATATCGTCACCTTCAACGCGGCCGAGACGCAGGGCGTCCGGGTGCGCATCGCGCAGGGCAACGACGGCATCCAGGATCGCGGCGCGCGCGTGGGAATGCGGGTCGGAGACGCCTTCGTGCGCCTTTCCGCGGAAACGCAACGCGATAACGGCGTGCTCGACTATCACGACGGCCGGCGCAACCAGCGGGTGAATCTGCGCGCCGACGTTCCGCTGGGCATGGCCGACGAGCTGCAGATCCTCGCCGGCAACACGCAGTTACGGCTGCAGACCGGTTATCCGGATACCCCGACCAATCCCTTGCGCGAGCTCAGCGCGAGCAAGGATTTCGTCTCCTTCGCCTGGACGCGCAGCGCAGCGGACGGCAGCGGCGTTTCGCTGCGCTATACGCGCACGGACGAACTCTACGACGATGCGTTCGTCGCCCAGTCCGGCGCCTTGACCTTGCCCATCGATTACCACACGAGCTCGGTGCGCGACGAGGCCGAGTTCCAGCACACGCTGCTGCCGACCGACAACACACGCCTCGTGTGGGGGGTGGGCGTGCGCTACGATGCGGTGCACGGGCAGCAGTACTACAATACCCGGGCTGCCGTGCGGCAGGACGTGAGTCGCCTCTTCGGCAACCTCGAATGGCGCCCGTCGCGCGAGTGGACGACCAACGTCGGCCTGACCTGGGAAAAGGACTCGCTGTCGGACAGCTCGCTGGCGCCGAGGCTCGCGGTCAACTACCACCTGTCGCCACGCCAGACCTTGCGCGCCGGCATTTCCCGCGCACAGCGCATCCCCTCGCTGACGGAGTCGCGTTCGCAGGAGTACTTCGGCGCCTTCGATACCGCGACGTTGCCGCGGTCTGTGCGCAAGCCGTATGGAATTCGGCCGCTCGAGATCGGCTTCGATGCCAGCGGCGATCTCGACAAGGAGGTCGTCGACGTGCAGGAGATCGGGTACCTGGGCGACTTCCACGAGCAGGGGCTGTTCCTCGACGTGCGTGCCTTCCGCGAAAAAGTCAGCGGCCGCATCGTGCCCGTCGTACTGTCGCTGCAGCCGCCCAATTGCGAGGTGCTGGCGATGTTGACGAGGAAGTGCGGCAACTACACGGACTTCATCAATGGGCAGGACCTGGTGATCCGTGGAGTGGAATACCAGGCACGCTGGCGTCCGCGCCAGAGCACCGAATTCACGGTGAACCAGGCGTTTACTTCGATCGATTCCGAAGCGAGTGCGGCCCTCTTCGCCAACAGCGAGCGGATGGCGATCGCGGTGGAGCGCCATATGGACAACTCCGCGCCGGAAGCGGCGACGATGCTGCGATGGGTGGAGCACCTGCCGTCCGGCACCGAACTGTCGTTCACGTATTACCGCTACGGGCGCTTCCAGTGGACGCGGGGCTCGGCGGTCGATGCTTTCCATCGCACGGACCTGCGTCTCGCGCAACCTTTCCGGATGGGGGCGAGCCGCGGCGAAGTTTCCATCACCGTGCAGGGGCTGGACGGCAAGCATGCCGAGTTCCGCAGCCGGAATGCCGACCCGAACGGTGACACGGCGGCCGCGCCGCAATACCTCGATCCGAGGGTCTGGCTGGGGTTCGTGCTGGAGCTCTGACCCGCCGCAGCGGGATTCAGGACAGCAGGACGTGACCCGCGGCGCGCACCGCGATGCCGACGGCGGCACCGAGTGCGGCCGGTTTCCAGACGCCCGCGGCGCGTCGCCCCGCCGAGATCAGCACCGCGACGCCCGGGACGTCGAGCGGATGGATCAGGAAACCGGCGCTGCGGTTCAGCATGCCGATCGTCGCGCTGCCGTTCTTCAGCATCTCGTCCATTACGCCCATCATCGCGGTTCCGCCGCCGATGTATTTTGTCAGCGTCGGTAGGATCAGGGCGGGATCAATGGCCGCGGCGGTCAGCACGGGCGCGAGAAGCCGCGTCAGCAGATCGATGGCGCCGCTCGTGCGCAGGGCCTGCACCGCGACGAGGGCCAGCACCAACATCGGGATCGCGCCGACGGCGATCTTGAACGCCTCGGCGCCGGCGCGGTTGATCACGTCGAGCACGCCCTTGGCATCCTCCGCAACGTGGTGATGCAGGGTCTCGTCGACCGGGCCTTCCTGAGCCGAGAGCGTGCGGGCGAAGCCGTGGTAGGTGACCGCCGCAGCGACGAGTCCGCCGATGATCGAGAATGCGAGGGTGGTGCTGAAATCGAGGCCCATCGCGATCATCGGAAAGCTGGTGTTGGCCTGCGCCATCGCCATCACCATCGCGAGAGTTGCCGCGAGATGGCGGTCGGATGCGCCGCGTGTCTCCATCATCGTCAGCGTCGCGACCGGGGCGGCGAAGCTGACGAAGTTGATCTGTAGCGCCCCGAAGACGCCCAGCCCCGTCAGACCGACCGGCTTCACGACCGGCGCGACGACGTGGACCAGGCGGTCGAGCACGCCCTTGGCTTCCAGCAGGCGCATCAGCGACAACATCACCACCATCACGGGCAGGAGCACGAAAAGAGCTAGTTCGACGGCGGAACGTCCGGCACGAAGGATGATGTCGGTAAGGATGTCCATGCGGAACAGAATTGATGTTGCAGTGCGGCAGATGATACCAAGAGAGCGCTCACTTCTCGTAACCGGTATCGCCGCCACATGCGATACGCTCTATCGTTGCGGAAGTCGGCGACGGGCCGAGGACAATCCGGGAGACAGGCATGACGATGGTCGAAACGGCGCGCGGCACAGTCCATGAATGGCAGCGCGACCATATGGGACACATCAACGTGCGCGCCTACATGGAGTTCTTCGAGGAGGCGTGCTGGCAGTTCTATGCAATGCTCGGCCTGACGGCGTCGCTGCTGCGTAGCGGCGTCGTGCATCTGGCGGCAGTGCAGCAGGACATCAGTTACATCAAGGAGTTGTATCCGGGCGATACGATCGTCGTGCGCACAGGGGTGCTTGAGATGCGCGAGAAGGTGTTGCGCTTCCGGCACAAGCTTTTCAACACGGAAACCGGCGCAGTCTGCGCTGCCTGCGAATTCACCGTCGTGTGCCTGAATCCCGAGTCCCGGCGCTCACAGCCCTTTCCCGCCGAGGTTGCGGCCCGCGCACAGGCCTTCCTCGAGACGACGGACGACTGAGTCGGGACGAAGAAAAACGGCACCGCGTATGCGGTGCCGTTTGCAGGCCTGATTAGTGGACCGAAGTCCGCGAAGCGTCTCAGCCCTGAGCCTTCTTCACCTGACGCCACTTGTGCAGCAGCGGCTCGGTGTAACCGCTGGGCTGCTGGCAGCCCTTGAAGATCAGGTCCTTTGCGGCCTGGAAGGCGATGGACTTGTCGAAGTCGGCAGCCATCGGCTGATACAGCGGGTCGCCGGCGTTCTGCTGATCGACGATCGCGGCCATCCGCTTCAGCGTCTCCATGACCTGCGCCTCGTTCGTCACCCCGTGGCGCAGCCAGTTGGCGATGTGCTGGCTGGAGATGCGCAGCGTCGCGCGGTCTTCCATCAGGCCGATGTTGTTGATGTCCGGCACCTTCGAGCAGCCCACGCCCTGGTCGACCCAGCGCACGACGTAGCCGAGGATGCCCTGGGCGTTGTTGTCGAGTTCCTGTTGGATCTCGGTGGCGCTCCAATCGGCGCTCGCGGCGACCGGCACGGTCAGGAGGTTGTTCATCAGGCCGTCGCGCTCGGCGGCGAGGCTGATCTTCTCCATTTCCTGCTGCACGGCCTTCACGTCGACCTGATGGTAGTGCAGCGCATGCAGCACGGCGGCGGTCGGCGAGGGCACCCACGCGGTCGTGGCACCCGCCTTCGGGTGGCCGATCTTCTGCTTGAGCATCTCGGCCATCAGGTCCGGCATCGCCCACATGCCCTTGCCGATCTGCGCCTTGCCGCGCAGGCCGCAGTCGAGGCCGACCAGCACGTTGAGGCGCTCATAGGCCTGGATCCACGCCGAGGTCTTCATGTCGCCCTTGCGGATCATCGGGCCCGCTTCCATCGCGGTGTGCATCTCGTCGCCGGTGCGGTCGAGGAAGCCGGTGTTGATGAAGGCGACGCGCGATTCGGCGGCCTTGATGCAGGCGGCGAGGTTCACCGAGGTGCGGCGCTCCTCGTCCATAATGCCGACCTTCATCGTGCTGGCGGGCAGGCCGAGCAACTGCTCGACGCGGCCGAAGAGTTCGTTGGTGAAGGCGGCTTCGGCCGGGCCGTGCATCTTCGGCTTCACGATGTACATGCTGCCGGTGCGCGAGTTGCCCTTGCGCTGCATGTCGTGGGTCGAGATCAGCGTCGTGATCACGCCGTCCATGATGCCTTCGGGGATCTCGGCGCCGTCGGCGAGCAGGATCGCCGGGTTCGTCATCAGATGGCCGACGTTGCGGATGAAGAGCAGCGAGCGGCCGTGCAGGCGCAGCGCGGAGCCGTCCGGCGCGGTGTATTCGCGGTCGGCGTTGAGCTTGCGCACGACGGTCTTGCCGCCCTTGTCGAAGCTCTCGACCAGCGTGCCGTTGATCAGGCCGAGCCAGTTGCGGTAGGCGATGACCTTGTCTTCGGCGTCGACGGCCGCGACCGAATCTTCGCAGTCCATGATCGTCGAGATCGCCGCTTCGACGAGGACGTCCTTGACGCCGGCGGCGTCGGTCTTGCCGATCATGTGGTTGCGGTCGATCTGGATTTCCAGGTGCAGACCGTTGTTACGCAGCAGCACGGCCGACGGGGCCGCGGCCGCACCCTGGTAGCCGGCGAATTTGGTCGGCTCGGCCAGTGCGGTCTGGCTGCCGTCCTGCAGCGTCACGACGAGCTGGCCGCCGACGACGGAGTAGAGCACGGCTTGGCTATGGTCGCCGCGAGCGAGCGGAGCGGCCTGGTTCAGCACGTCGCGCGCGAAGGCGATCACGCGCGCGCCGCGCACCGGGTTGAAGCTCGCGCCGACTTCGGCGCCGCCGTCCGAGGGGATCGCGTCCGTGCCGTAGAGGGCATCGTAGAGGCTACCCCAGCGGGCGTTCGCGGCGTTGAGCGCGTAGCGGGCGTTCATGATCGGCACGACGAGCTGCGGGCCAGACTGGTCGCGCAGTTCGGTGTCGACGTTCGCGGTCGTGACCTTGAAGGAGGCCGGCACGGGCTGGAGGTAGCCGATCGACTCGAGGAAGCTGCGGTAGGCCGGCATGTCCTGGATCGGGCCGGGGTTGGCGCGGTGCCAGGTGTCGAGCTGGGTCTGCAGGCGGTCGCGTTCGGCGAGGAGGGCGCGGTTCTTCGGCGCGAGTTCGTTCGCGAGCTCGCTGAAGCCTTTCCAGAACGCGCCGGCGTCGATGCCGGTGCCCGGCAGGACTTCGGTTTCGACGAAGCGGTGCAGTTCGGCATCAACCTGCAGCTGGTGGCATTGGATTCTCGTGCTCATGATTCCTCGCTCTTAGTTCAGATAGGTCTTGCAGAAATAATAGGTGGTCAAAACGCTTCCCACAGCGATGATGAAGCGCCGCAACCAAACGGCCGGAACCTTGCGGGCACCGACCGCGCCCCAGTAACCGCCGATGGCCGCGGTGGCGATCATGACCAGCGTGTGCGGCCAGCTCACCGCGCCGGCGATGACGAAAGTGACGACGGCGACGCTGTAGATGATCGCCGACAGCCAATTCTTGAGTGCGTTGATATCGTGAATGTCGCGGTGGCCCTGGATCGCCAGCGCGGCGATCATCACGATGCCCATCCCGGCGCCGAAGAAGCCGCCGTACACGGACACGGCGAGTTGGAACAGCAGCCCGCCCGCGCTCGCATGCGACGGGCCTTCTTCGGCTCGCTGGCGCAGGCGGTTGAGGAGCGCCGAAATCCGTCCGCTCCCGGCGAACATCGCAGTGGCGATCAGCAGCAGCCACGGGATCAGCTTGGAGAAGGTTGCATCCTTGGTCGACAGCAGGAGCAATCCGCCGGCGATGCCGCCGATCAGCGCCACGGCGGACAACGCCGGCAGGCCCTTGCTGAAGCGCGCGAGTTCGTGCCGGTAGGCCCAGGCACTCGAGAGGCTCGCCGGCCACAGTGCGACCGCGTTGCTCGCATTGGCGATGACCGGCGGCACGCCGATCGCGAGCAGCGCGGGGAACGAAAAGAAGGTGCCGCCGCCGGCAACGGAGTTCATCGCCCCGGCCATCGCCGCGGCGGTTCCGATGACGAGCATGTCGGCCGGGCTCATCGGCGGCCGTCCTGACGGAAGCGGGCCTGCACGAAGTCGACAACGTCGGTCAGACGCTGACCGATCGCCGTTGGCGTCACGTCGAGTTCTTCGATCGGCTGCTGGGCGCGGTTGATCCAGAAGCTCGTGTAGCCGAACCAGGTCGCGCCGGCGGCATCCCACCCGTTCGACGACACGAAGAGGATCTCCTTCGCGGGGCAGCCGAAGGCATCCGGGCCGAGCTGGTAAGCGGCGTCGGCGGTCTTGTACTGGCGAACGGCATCGACCGACAGCACGTGCGCGAAGAGGCCGCTCATGCCGGCGCTGCGGATCGCCACGCCGAGCATCTCCGGCGTGCCGTTCGACAGGATCGCCATCGGCACGCCAAGCTCGCGCAGCGCCTTCAGCGCGCCGAGGTTTTCCGGGAAGGGCGACAGGCAGGCATACTGGTTCATCAATTGCCGGCGATGCGCGTCGGTCATCGCGAGACCGAGCTTCTTCGCCGAGTACACGAGCCCGTCTTCGGTCACTTCGAGGAAGGGTTTGTAGCGCCCGGAGAGGGTGCGGAGGAAACTGTATTCGATCTGCTTGAGCCGCCACAGGCCCGTCAGCGCTTCGCCCTTGCCCGGGAAGAGCTGCTCGGCCAGCGCGCCGACCGAATAAACGTCGAACAGCGTGCCGTAGGCGTCGAAGGCAATGGCGCGGATGCGCTCGGGGGCTTTCATGGGGCTCCGGGTCCGGGGGTGTCGGTTATTGGTGCCAGCGAGCCGGATTCCTCGTGGCCCGCTGGCGTCTTTGTTATCGGGTAGCGTCTCCTCCACCCTGAATTTAGGGTCAGTGTATTGATATCTTCTATAAGACTGAATACCTTATTCGGTCAATTGATCTTGTACCAAAAGTAAAAAATGGATGCGTTCAAGCAGGTTGAAAGCTTCGTTAGTGTCGCGACCCGAGGGAGTTTGTCGGCGGCCGCGCGGGTAGAAGGGATCACGCCGGCCGTGATCGGACGCCGCCTGGACGCGCTGGAACATCGCCTGGGGGTGAAGCTGCTGACGCGCACGACGCGCAGCATCGCGCTCACCTTCGAGGGCGCAGCCTTCCTCGAAGACTGCCAGCGCATCCTCAATGACCTCGCCAACGCCGAGGCCTCGGTGAGCCTCGGCGGGGTCAAGGCGAGTGGCCACGTGCGCGTATCGGCACCGGCCGGGTTCGGGCGGCTGCACGTCGCGCCGCTGCTACGAGACTTCCTTGAGGTGAATCCCGACGTGAGCTGCACGCTCGACCTCTCGGACCGCCTGGTCGACCTCGTGAACGAAAACATCGACTGCGCGATCCGCATCGGAGAACTCGCCGATTCGAGCTTGGTGTCGATCCGCCTCGCGGACAACCGTCGCGTCGTCGTCGCGAGCCCCTCGTACCTCGCACGGTATGGTTCGCCGCAGACACCGCAGGATCTCGCCGGCCACAATTGCCTGTCGCTGGGGCAGCAGCGCGGCTGGCTGTTCTGCAACGAGAAGGGCGAGACGCTCTCGGTGAAGGTCGGAGGTCGCCTCGAGTGCAACGACGGCGCCGTACTGCACGAAGGGGCGCTCGCCGGTGACGGCCTCGCGTGGCGCTCCTTGTGGGAGGTCGACGCCGACCTGCGGGCGGGGCGACTGGTGTCGGTGCTCGACGAGTTCGCCGGGCCGACGATGGGAATCTACGCGGTGTTCCCGCAGCGCAAGCGCCTTGCGCTGCGGGTGCGCCTGCTGATCGACCACCTCAAGAATCACTACGGGCGGCCTGACTACTGGGCTTCCCCGCCGGGTGATTCCGACTGGCGGGGAAGTGAAACGGCCTCAGGCGGCTTTGCGTAGCTCGCGTGCGAGCGCCTTGTCCGTCTTCATGATGTGATTGACGAGCCAGTCGCGCAGAAAGCTCAGCAACTCGGACGAAAGCGCTTCTCCCCTGTCGAATTGCGTCTTGCGGGCGACGACGTCGGCGACGAGTTGCTTGTGTTCCTGCTGGTGACGGAAGAAGTCCGGGTAATTGGCCTTCTTCATCATCGTTTCTTCGAACTCGAAGTGGAACGCTGTGTAGCGGATCAGTTCGTCGAGAACCGCACCGATGCCGCCGCGGTCTTCCCCGCGCTGCATCATCTCATTGAGCCGATTGGCCAGATCGATGAGCTTGCGATGTTGCGCGTCGATGTCGTCGTGACCGGTCGCGAGCGCGCCGTTCCAGCTCATCACGGGCGCCACCGCGATGCGCTGTCGCCCCGACGCCGTGCTGTCGCCGATGTCGGCGAAAAAGGCGAGCCGCTTCAGCAGACTCGTCGAGTGCTGCTCAAGGCGCGCCGAAGTCGTCGAGGCCTCGGCGATGATCGCCTCGGTCTTTTCGGCCGCAGCCACCATATTGGCGACGCCGGTGACGATCTCCCGCGCCTGCGTGCTTTCGCTTGCTGTTGCCGCAACGAGCGAGGAGATCTTCGCGAGCGTCTCCTCGGCGCGTTCCTTGATCCGGCCCAGCATCTCGGCGGCATCCTGTGCTTCGCGCACCCCGCCCTCGAGCTCCGGCGACACCGACTCGAGCTGCTGCACGGCCTTGTGCGTGTCTCCCTGGATCGTCGTGATCATCCGGGAAATCTCGGCCGTCGCGCCCGTCGTCCGTTCCGCCAGTTTGCGGACCTCGTCCGCAACGACCGCGAAGCCGCGGCCCTGTTCGCCGGCACGGGCGGCTTCGATTGCGGCGTTCAACGCAAGCAGGTTGGTCTGATCGGCGATTTCGCGAATGATATTGGCGATGCTGCCGATCTCGCGGGTGCCGTCGAGAAGGGAGTTCATTTGCGAGGAGGTCGCGGTGACGGAATCGACGATTCGTCGCATCTTGTCCGCCGCCCCGACCACGAGCTGCTGACCGCTGCAGGACAGCTCTGTGACTTCGCGCGAGTCGGATTCGGTTTCGGAGGCGAGCGCCGACACCACGGCGATGTTTCGATCGATTTCGTGGATCGCGCTCTCGACTTCCCGGTTGGTACTCGCCTGCATCTGCAGGGTCAGCGCCATCTCCGTGGTCTGCGCAGAAATGCGACGGACTTCGCCGGACACTGCATGCGCGTCTCCGCTGATCCCCGAGACGACGCCGCGCTGCGACCGCATGGCGTCGCGCAGTGACGCGGACAGGCTGCCTTCGTTTGCGTCGAGGGGACTGTCGGCGAGACGGCCGTCGCGCATCTGTTGCAGCGCGCGGTTCATGTCGGGCAGATCGCCGCCGATCAGCCGCAGGGTCGCCGAGCGCGCCAGGGCTTGGGCTGCGGTCGCCAGAATGCCGGCGCCGAGCACCACCATCCACGACTTTTGAGCGAGTTCGGTGGACCAAGCCAGCGAGAGCGCAGCCACAGTGCAGACGAGGACTGTCACGCCCAGGGGGTACAAAAGGGTGAGACTCACACGCGGAGGATGGCTCATGATGTTCCTGGTTCGGTTATGCCGGGGAGGGATTCGCCACAGTCGTGCCGTGGTTTTTGCGAGTATATCTTTCGTTGTAGGGGCGAATGCGGCTTCGGCTCAGGAGTTTGGAAAAGTCCGCGGTATCGGGGTGAGGGGCTTGTACAGGCGGGAAAAATTACGCTATAGTTTCACTCCTTTGCTGTTGTAGCTCAGTCGGTAGAGCAACTGATTCGTAATCAGTAGGTCGGGGGTTCGATTCCTCTCAACAGCACCAATAGATTCAAGCACTTAGGCCAGATCTCCGGATCTGGCCTTTTGCTTTTCTGGGTCCGGTTGCCGTTTGGTTGCCGTTCGGCTCCGGCTAGACCCTGTGTTGCGGCCTCCCCTCCAAAATAAAAAGCCGGGTTTCCCCGGCTCTCGTCGTGTGCTTCGTACTGGCGGTCAGACCGTTTCGGCAATCGCATCCACCAGACGCGCTAGGGCAAGTTCGGCATCGGTCAGCGTGTCGTCGGCCAGCAGGTCGGGGTAGCGCGTCAGCCACTCGTCGGCGACTCCCGCATCACCACGTGCCATCGCATACCCAGCGCGCAGCGTCTCGCAGGCTCCGGCGGTCATCGACTTGCGGGTAAGGGTTCGCTCCACGTCGGCAGCGTCAGCCCGTTGTAGGGCGCGCAGGAAGCGTGCGGCGGTATCCGGTGGGACGCCAAGTTCGTCATAAGCCGGGGTGCGGGCGGTGCGGGTAAGATTCAGGTCAGCCATGTGTGCGATCTCCTAGCGGTCGTGCTGTGGTCAGGCGGGCGGGGTGCGCTAACACCCCGCTGCGCCGCTTATCCCGAATGGGATGGGTCGGCACTATACGCACGGGTCGTGCGATATGCAACAAAGTTATTCATAATCAATGGCTTGTGTTTACGCGTAAGCACGTGCGCAACCGTCGTAGGGGCACCCCCACCCCCGGGGGAGGGACACACCCCCACCCCCCTATGCCACCCCTGCCTACCCTGGGCTCTCACACCAAGGCCCATTGAAAACCTTTGGGTGTATCATTCGAAACAACAAGAGCATAATCACGCCATCATGGGCGAAAGAGATTTCTATGTTCTTGTGGACACCCGCGGTGGTGCGATGGAGTATCGAAGCATGCCGCCCAGAACCGCAATCAGGCGGGCTCATAGGGAGCCTAATCCTCGCTCTCCTGCTATTGACGGGGCCAATTGCCGGCGCGATTGCGGCTGACTTGATTCTGTTTCTCCCCTTGGGAATCATCGCAGCAATTTTCATTCGCGATACTCCGGGCCAAGGCCCGGTCGAAAGTCCGAAACTAGAACAAACCAGGTCCCCGGAACCATCGGTGCGGAACGTAGACATCCGGCATCGGTGCCCAGTCTGCGGTAACGCGTTTACTCTGGCGAGCGCTCGACGGGTCGCTGATTCGGTCTACAAGTGCCCACACTGCGGGCAAGCCAATAACGTGCCGTAGGATTGGCGCGGCCACGCAGGCAGGACCATCACCTCATCCGCGCAGGGGGCGTGCTGCCTAAGAGGTTCTGCAACGCCCGTGCATCCTGTTCGGAGTGCTTGTCAGGCGGCGACTGATCCACTCGGGGCGCGACTTGCCCTACCCAGTATCCGTTTGCCGACCAGTGCCCGCCGCCGGTGGACTTGATGAGTGGGAAGACTTCGACGGTGCCCTTCGGGCACGTCTTGAACGCACGGACCAGCTTCGTGCGGGTGTCCTGACACATGAGAGCTTCGTCGGATGGGGAGGCAGAGGCGGCGCCGCTCAATCCAAGCACCAGAGCAAGCACCGCGAGGAAAAAGGGCTTCGTCATACATCAGACACGTCGGCAGGTCGGAGCCCCAGCTTACACCAGCGGCCCGCCTGCCGTATGCCGTTCGGCAAACCCGTTAGCAGCCGCCGTACGCCGCCAGCAGGTTCCGTTCGAGGATCGGTGCCATGAGGTCGGCGCTTTCCTCGTCAGACACTCCGATTGCCGCGAGCACAGCCATGTAGGGCCACGAGGCCCCTTCGCGCAGAGCGCCGCCCACTTGCTGACACAGCTCATGAGGGTTGGTGCGGTAGGCGTCTTCTTCGTACCAGATGCCGAGGCGCCACGGCTCGAAGCTACTCACGAACTCACGGTAGAGGTGCTGCACAGCTTCAAGCACGAGCGGGCGCAGCGCGCGCTGAATGGCGGGGGTGTAGGTCGGCCATGCTTCGGCCTCCCGGAGCCACACGACCAGAGGGTCAGTGCTCGAAACGGTGAAAGCGGGGGTGCTGCCGAGGTTGATAAGAATTTCGTGGCGGTCGGCGGTCGTTGCGGTCATGGTGTATCACTCCTTTGGGTCAGTTGGTTTCGTGCAGGGCGAAGAGCGCGAGCACGTCTAGCGGCGGGCGCCCTCTCGGGGGGCGAGGGACTCGGTGCCCTGGCGGTGCGTAGAGCACGCGCAGCACCCTCCGGTTATTGGCTCGGCTCCATCGCTGCGCCCTGTGCCATCTGAGAACTTCGAGCACTGCGGGTAGGTGTTGGCGGGGTACTCCGGTTGCGCGGCGGATCTCATGCGGGCGGTAGACGGTGCGGCGCGCGGTGTCGGGCTGGGAGGCCCACCATGTTGTAACGCGGGCCAGATCGTGGGCGAGGTGCATGGGGTTCATGTTCGGTCCTCACGGGAGTGCAGGGTGTTGCGGGTGTAGGTATTTCGACACCCGGCAGGCTAAGGGCTAGTAACGGCGCGGGTTTCAGCACGTTGCAGGGTGTGCCGGGTGTTGGGGCGCACACTCCTTCTATTACTTCTTCTTTCTTCTACCTTTTCTTTTTCTCTTGAGAGATTTAGGGCAACACCCGCAACACCCTGCACGTGCCTCAATCGCAGCAGCGGCGCGGGGTTCAGCCTGCCGGGTGTTGCCGGTCCGACACCCGGCACACCCTGCAAAATGGAGCATGTCCCCCTGTGCATACGGTTCACTCGCGGCCCGTGGCCGGCAACAGGAAGACCCATGCGGAGTTTTTCGCGCCGTTGATCGGTTGCAGTGATGCTTCGATGCCTGCACGTCCGAGAACCCCCTGCACGCGCTGCAGTGCGCCCGTAGTCGCGCGAGCAGTGCTAGGTAGCGTCGGACCACGGCTCGACCACTCATCGCATTGCCTCGCAACCGCACCGCAGATCGCCTGCGCCGATGCAGCAATAAACACGCGGCCTTTGATCTCCGCCGCGCACCATCCGGGCGCCTTGTGCCAGTAGCGGTAGCTCGGAAGCTTCTCTGCCGGTTTCGCCTCACCAGCCCAGACATGCAACGCCTTGACCAACGAACGGGCGAAGGTGTCTCCCTCGACGTAGTCGGCGGCGGCGCACTGACGCTTGCCCGCCATCTGTTCCACAAAGTACCCCGGTGGATGTCCCAACGCCTGCGCGATGGCTTCTCCGGTCTGATTCCACGCGACCATGCGGTGCTTCCAGTCGCGTTGACGTGCTACGGCTTCGCGGACGCGGAGTGACTCCTGCAGGAAGAACAACAGCCCTCCGAGCACTTCGGGCAGTTTGGCGGCATACTCGGCTCGCACTTCAGCCTCTGGACGGTAGGCGCGTGGTTTCTGAACCGGAACGATCAAGGCGCGGTCCAGCGTGTCAGACTGGCGCAGCGGCGGAGTGATCGCGGTGAGGATCAGTGCTGCATGGATTGGCAGCGTCAGGGCATCCGCGTTGGTGAAATACTCACGCTGCGTCACAGCCCCGCCAGTAGAGATACGGCACATCAGGTTTTCGGGGAGCCCGGCCGTTACGTTGTCCATAACGACTGCATGGCGAACTTGCGCCGCTGCGATCATGTCGCGCGGGTCTTGCTCGGTGCTCGGCATGTCCCCCTCAAACTGATCGACTGCTCGCGCAAGGCGCTCTGCGACGCTGCTCTTGCTAGAGCCTTCCGGCCCCACGAAAGCGAGAATGGGATTCGGACTATCACAGCGCAGGTGCTCCACGGCAGCGGCGACCACGGCAAGCTTGTCGTCCTCGGACACGTTCTCCACCATCGGAGCCACGAACCCCCACGCCTGCGCAGCAGCTGCAGGCACCACCGGGACCGGCAACTCCCCGTAACCACGCCCACGGCGAAACGGAATCGTGTCGTTCTTTTCGATCGTCATGCCTGTGGCATTTACACGAAAACAATGCCCGCCTGCGTCTCCCCGGTCGATCAAGTAATCGCTGCCGTCCTTGCCGACTCGACGAAAGAGGTGCTCGCCCGGCTTCGCACGGGCACCGGTGCGCAACGTGCTGCACACGGTTGCGATGACGTCGTTTCCGATTACCCGCCCCGACTCACGGCGCGCAATATCTCGGATTGCGTCGGCGACCGCTTCTGAACCGATGGGCGCGACTTCGATACGCTCGCCTAATGGAAGCTTGACGTTAAAGTTGCCGTACTGATCTTGGAAGGCGTTAAGCGCCGTCGCGATACTCTGTGCCCACTGCGCCGCCCGCTGCGCCGCGTCGGGTCTCGGTTGCTCGTTCTTGATCTGTTCGAGTTGTGCCAGTGCCGTGGTAGGCGCCTTCACCTCAGTAGAGGGAAATTGAATGATAGGTGCCGGTTTCTGCTCGACGCGCAGCGACGCCACGTTGCCAGCGGCCTTCGCCTCTCGCTCCGCGCGCAGTTCAGCGGCGCATTCTTGGATAGCGTTTGAGCTCACGCTACGGCCCTCCCGAGTTCATCGAACACGCGGCGGTGATACCGCGCGAGGTAGCGAGCAGCAACAAGCCCACGCTCCGACAGTTCGCCCTGTTGGGTCATTTCCGCGTGCACAAGCGCCTTCGCGGCATCGCGAGCACAGGCAAACAGCTTCGCGACGAGTGCCTCGGCAGGCGCCGCAGAGGGCACCCAGCGCCCCCACACGGCTTCAGGGTCGAATCGCGTGTCATCATTTCCCGCTCGCGCTTCTGCGCTTGCCGAGTCGGTGAAAGTCCACCACAGCGCGGCGCCGTCTTCGTCGGCAAGCTGACCGAGTGCCACAGCGCCCTTGAGCGCGGCAAGGCCGATCATCCACGGGCCGTAACTTTCCGCACCTATCATTCGCAGGCCATTGCCGAAGCGTTCTACCTGCGCACTGGGAGACAGGACGGGCGCCTTGTACTTCGCCTTCGGGCGCTCGACCTTCGGCGCGAGTTCAAGCCCAAACCCTTCCACGAGCGCGGCGGGAGAGTAACGACGATCAGGATTCCACTCGTGAAGGCGGCAGGGGAACGGCGGGTTGTGCTTCGAGTTGAACCCACGCGGCAGGCGAGCGTATCGAGCAGTCGGCCCGCTCGCTCCAGGATCGCAAAGGCCCTTCCTGATAAATGCGTTCATCAGTCGGGCGGCTTCGGCTGCATCCGTGATCGGCTGATCGAGCAACAGCCCGCCCTGAAAATTTCCGGGGGAGGTTTCAAGCAACCATGAAAGAAGAGGTGCAGATTCTGGAACACTCGCCTTGGTGCCGACGTCATCGAGCATGACAGCGAGGAGGCACGCAAAATTATCCGTCTTGCGCCGAAAACGCCCCTCGAAATCGGGCTGATAGCACGAGATGGTGAAGTAGTTGTTTGCCTCGGCGGGGATCGCAGGGACAGTGCCCCGCGCCCACGGTTTGGTGAACCACACCCCCGGAGGGGCGGTCTTCGGGCTCTCCGCGAAACTCGCGATCCCCACGAGTGCGCCCGCAGGCGCCCGTGCGGAAATCTGCTTCAGGAATTCAGCATTACTCGTCATCGTCTGCCCCTTTGCCGGTCGGGGTAACGTCCAGCACCTTCTGCCGAGCTTTGCCGCGCAAGTCGATCACGAGTCGATGCTGCCCCGCCTTCGCGGGCGGGGGGTCCGCGTCCCCGGGGTGGAGGATATGCACCGTCACTTTCGGTTCATCTTCCTCGGCTTGAGCCCGCAGGCGGGCAGCGCGTTCTTCAGCGGTCCCGGTCAGCTTGAACAACACATCTGCGAGCTTCGGGGCTGCGGAAGGTGACACTTCGCCGGCTTCGACCATCTCGTTCATTTTCCCGACGAGCTTTTCGAGTGGCGCAAGTGCCTGTGCCTTCAGCAATTCGCCGCTATCGCGCAGGCGGTCGATTTCAGCAGCGATGGCGCGTGATCCAGAATCAGAGGCCGCAAAGTCGATCAGTTGATCGGCAGAAACACCGGAACGCGCTGCTGCTGTGTCGAGGTCTTTTCGGATCGCCACAACTAGAGCGGCTTCGCGAAGGAAGCGTGCTTGCCGCTCGCGATCCTCGTTCTGCGGGTGGGGAAAGAGGTTTGACATCGCCTCACCTCTCACAGCAACGGTGCTTCGAGTGCTCCGAGCCAACTCGGGTCAAACCCCGGCTTGCGGTTCAGCACGTCGGTATGAGCGGGATGCAGAAGCAGGTCCGCAATTTCATCGTCAAGCCAATAGACGCTGAGGGGAACGGCGGCAGGCAGGTAGTAGACGCGCACAGCGCCCGAACGATGGACCAGCGTTACCGTCGCCATCTTCATTGCGCCACGGGACTGGCTGTAGTTGTTCGCGGGGCAGTACCCCCCGAAGAGCAAGGCAGGATCGTCTTCGCTGTAGGGACGAATGCGAAGGTTACGTCTGGGGTGCTCCTCAAAGTACTTCACGTCAGAGGCGTTCATGCTTATGCCTCCCCGCGACTGTGCCACTCACCGCGAACCCACGCCTGCAGTTCGCTCATCCTCCAGCCTACGGCGCGGGGGCCGATTTGCACCTTCTTAGGTGCGCGCCCTTCGCGCTCGTCCTGCCACCACGACACGCGGGAGCGCCCCGTAATTGCGCGGCGCTCCGACTCACGCACAATGCGGTCCGGCGCCAGTTCCGGCTTGGTACTAAGCAGATCCAACATGATTGCCTCCGTTTATTGATGAAAAGGTGGAGGCAATCCTAAAGCGGAGCATTCAGTCCGGCACGGAAAATATTTCTATTGAAAACAGGGTATTACCGCGGTCTACGCCGCTCCGGGCAGTGTTCCGTACGGTTCGTAACCGCCCATATACGTCCGTGTAGCTAGGCGGGTGGGCCGTGTCATAGATAAAATTAATTACGCGACATTCTTACGCCGCAGTTGACGCACGTTGCCCTTCGGCGTCCCGCCTTTTTCGATGGCAGTAAGTCGGTTCTCCCACGCGATCAGCGCTGCCCGCTTCTCGTCGGCGTAAGCGTGCCGGTCGTAGTGCACCGTCTGGACACCCGAGAGCCCGTGCGATAGCAACTGCGCCCGCACGTCTTTGCTGATGCGCATGCCTGCCAACGTCGTTTCCGCCGTGCGCCGAATATCGCGAAGGTCGAACGGCTCCCCCTTCATCTCCGCGGAAATTTCTGCTGCGCGCTTTCCCGGTGTCGTTTCGGTCATCGCTACCCGGCCACGCGTCGAGAACAGCCAAAGCCCCGCCATGTCGGCAGTGCGCCCCTCCGCCTTCGCCCGTTCAATCTCTCTTTCCTTCGCGCGCTTCACGAGCCCCGCAACAAGGGCGGCGCCTTTCGGCCCCAGTGGCAACAGGTGCTCCCGTACGTTCTTGCGGCGCCCCTTTCCATCCCAAAGGCGAAGCGTTGCGGTATCGGCGTCAAAGTCCCCGACCTTCACGCGCAGTAGTTGTGCCATCCGTTGCCCACCAGCCAGCAGGGCAAGCCTAAGTGCTTGGTCGGGTAGTTCGGCCCCTAGGGCGCGCAAGTACGCGCCGAGTTCCTCTGCGTTCAAGGTGCGGTGCCCCGCGTTCACTGGAATCGAGGGGATTGCGTCGATGGGATTGCCGTCAATACGGAAGGGGATCAGATCAGCGGGAAGCGCTGAATCGAAGGGGGCTCGCTTCGCAGCATTAAATGCAGCAGACAAGTAGCTGCGCAAGATACCTGCCGCGCGTTCCTTCCCGGCTTCGCGGACCTTGCGGATGACGGTAGCCATGTGGTGCGCCGTCACATCACGTGCTGGAAGGTCAGCGATTTCAGCATGGGTGAATACATGGCACTTGAACGAAGAGCGGGTTTCGTCGGCGCTTTTCGTCTTGCCCTGTGCCTCAAGGTGTGCGACGTAGGCGCAGCAGAGGGCGCGGAGGTTGTACCGCTGGCGATGCTCGGCTTCCCGACGTGCTGCTTCTTCCGCGTCCTGCGCTGCCCGTTCTGCGGCCTCTGCGGCCTCTTTCTCAGCGCGCTCCGCAGCGTCCCGTTGCGCTTCCTGTTCCGCGCGGTACTGCCTTACGTCGCGCGCCCCCGCTAGATATTCCTCTGACGTCTTGCGTGCCTTGCTCCGCAATTCGGTCAGCGCGCCGTCTCCGCCGCCGTTAACGTATTCGCCGATCTTGATGACGTCGCGCTTCCCATCGGGGAGCGTGCAGCGAAAGTAGGCCATCACAGCGCCGCTCGCCGTGCGGCGGAAGAGAAGCACTCCACCGCGCCGCGTATCTCCTGCCGGGCCGTCTGAAAGCCATTTACCCGGCTTCAGTGCTTCAAGCGTCTTTACCTGAACCTTCCCCACTGTACGCTTCTTTCCGGTCTTCCCCGTGCTCATCACCGCACCCCTCGGTTGCCGTTTTTCGTGACTGGTTGCCGTTCGGTTGCCGTTTCGCGGCGGATACTGATGAAAAATTGTGAACGGCAACGAACCAATGATAACAGTAAATCACTGTTATATCGAGTATTTATGGCTAGACGGTTCGTTCGTGGTTGTTCGGGAGTGTTCTGGAAAATGGCGGAAAATCTGATTCGTAATCAGTAGGTCGGGGGTTCGATTCCTCTCAACAGCACCAGACAAAACAAGGGCCTGCAGCGATGCAGGCCCTTGTTGCTTTTAGGCTGGGTTACGCCCGGGTTACGTTCCCCTCTCGTTGAAGCGGTATGGCTCGGTTTTGGGCCGCGGCGGACACAGCTCATCCGGGCGGGAAAACTGTCGCCCCGCGGCCCATGGTGAAGAGCCGTTCGTCGAGCAGGTGTCGATCATTCGTACAATGAAGGCCGGAACGTTGGCGCGACCGATTCCCTATCGGCCATACACGACGCGGACCGTCCGCTCGTTATAGACGCTGTTGGAAAGCGCAAGCGTCTGGCGACTGGCGCGAAGGACTTGCCGAACTGTCCGAGCGCTCGCCTGCCCGAGCCGTTCGGAGTTCGATGAGCCTGAATGAAGCGGGCCATGACCCCGCCATGGTGCTGAATCAGTCCGAGGTGCGCCGCGTGGGCTGTCTGTCGACAGCAATGAGCCTTAGCTTGCCGGTGGTCGGTGATTTTGCGACGCGTGGCTCGCCCTGAGGAAAAGCCTCAGATGCCGTCGTCGGCGTCGTCCGTGCTGACGACGATTCGGGAGACCCCCGTATAACCCCGAGATAGGGGCGCACAGGCTCGATCAACACAACGGCTCTCGTGCCGTTCGGCAGGGTGATGATCGGCAGCGAGTCCAGCTCGTCGTTGGTGGTGTCCCCTTTGTCGTCGTGCATGAGGTATGACTTCCTCGATTCCGATGGCCGGCTTGGCGTGTCGCTCAGCATAGACCTCCCCTTCGGCGTCTTGGTTCATGATTCCTTGCCCCCTCCACAATGAATGTGCAAGATCGATCAGCGAGCCTTTCCGCCCTCAACCGGTTCGTCGGTCGTGTGCGCGTGCGGCGCCTCGCGGACATCAACCACGGCCTCCAAGATATCGACTCAGGGCTCCTCTTCCACAGCCTGCCATTCTTAAGGGATACTCCACGCTCGCAGTGCTGCGGCGAGTGAAAATGGCGGAGTCATGGTCTTCATTCGAGCTGGTCGCGGCACAACCAATGGTCGTTGAGGATTTCAATTGCCGCTGGATTGACGGCTCCGCGCGTGGTGAGCGGAGGGCGGGAAGCCCGCCGCGAGGACCAAAACCGCCAAGACCAAGAGGGGGATTTCGTGAGCGGCAAAAGCATGGACGTCTTCTCGCTGCGCGACTCGATCGTTGGCGAGTACCGCAAGTTCGCCACGTCGTTCACGACCATCCACGCCGAGGACATTCGGGCGCAGGTCAATGCGATCTATGCCGAGGGGCGCTTCTGGCCGGATCCGCTCCTCCAGATTAACCCGAGCTACAAGCGCGGGCTGAACATTGAGACGCTCATCGCGAACGGCGCACTCGACCCTCGGACTGCGGAAATCTTCCGCGTCGGTGATGCGCCGCTTTCCCTCTATAAGCATCAGGAGCAAGCCGTTGTCCTCGCTTCGCAGGGCGAAAGCTACGTCGTCACCACCGGCACGGGCTCAGGCAAGTCGCTCTGCTTCTTCATTCCCATCGTCAGCGCCGTCCTCGCGGAAAAGCGCACAAGCTCAGTGCGTCGGACGCGCGCCATCATCATTTACCCGATGAATGCGCTGGCCAATAGCCAGCTCGAGGAGCTCGACAAATTCGTCGCTAACGTACAAGGCGATCGCCCCGTTACATTTGCCCGCTACACCGGTCAGGAGGACAACGAGGAGCGTCGGCGCATCGCGGATAACCCGCCCGACATCCTGCTGACGAACTTCATGATGCTCGAGCTCCTGATGACCCGTCAGGACGAGTTGGATCGGAAGGTAATCGGAAACTGTGTCGGACTCCGATTCCTGGTGCTCGACGAGCTGCATACGTACCGGGGACGTCAGGGCGCCGACGTTGCGTTGCTCGTGCGCCGCGTCCGAGAACGCCTCGCTCCCGACCAACTCCAGTGCATTGGCACCTCGGCCACGATGGCCAGCGAGGGCAGCGCGCGCAACAAGCAGGAGGTCGTCGCGAGCGTCGCTTCCAAACTCTTCGCGACAGCGGTGGATCCGAGCCATGTCATCATTGAGGAGCTCGAACGCGTCACCGATAAGTCGAAGCGTGCCGAGTCGGTGACGAACTCGCTTGGTCCGGCGATCGACGCAGAGATTCTGTCGGACATCACGGACGATGCGCTTTGCAGCCACCCGCTTGCCATCTGGACCGAGACGCGCTTGGGCATCACGACAACGGATGCGAATCCGGCATGGCACCGCGCGCGCCCGCGCATGCTCGACGAGGCCGCGCGCGAGCTCTCGTCCGAAGCCGGGCGCGATGAGCAGGCGTGCAAGGACGCGCTGCGGCAGTTGCTCCTCGTATCGAGCCTCTCGGAGGCCGAACGCACGGGCAACGAATCGGCTTCCCACCGAAGTTTCTTTGCCTTCAAGTTGCACCAGTTCATTTCGGGCGCCGGCCACGCCTTCGCGACGCTCGAGCCGCCGGGCAAGCGCTCCGTCACGATCGAGGGGCAGCAGTACCTGCCAGGCGCTCCTGACAAGCGTCTCTATCCGCTCCACTTCTGCCGCGAGTGCGGGCACGAATACCACCCGGTTCGCTTTGTTTCGGACGATGGCGAACGAAAGTTCCTGACACGTGACATCGACGACGCAGCACCGGCGAAGGCAGACGACGAGCCGGAGGGTGAGGATGAACAGTCCTCCAACCGTGAGGTCTTCGGCTTCCTCACGCTCCACGCGGGCGACTCGGATTTTACCTTTGCCGACCGCGACGAAGACTATCCGGAAACATGGCTCGAGTTTGATGCGGCGGGAAACCCGCGCATCAAAAGCCACTACCGTAGCGCTCGTGTTCGCCAGGTCCTTGTCGATTCCAACGGCAAGGTGGGCTCCGGCGTGAAGGCTTGGTTCATCCCCGGCCGCTTCCGGTTCTGCCTGCGCTGCGAGGCAACGCACAGCACTTCGGCGCGCGACCGCACGCGCCTCGCGTCCCTCTCGGCTGAAGGCCGGAGTTCGGCTACCACGGTGCTCGTGTCGAGCGCACTCCGCTGGATGCACGGGAAGGATTCAGGCCTCCCGATGCACACGAGAAAGCTCCTCGGCTTCACCGACAACCGCCAAGACGCGGCGCTCCAGGCAGGGCACTTCAACGACTTCTTGTTCGTGAGCCTCATCCGCGCCGCCTTCCTCGGCGCGCTCGACGCGGCGGGCGACAAGGGGCTCCGCAGCGATGAGCTGGGCGCCGCCCAACAGCGCGCGCTCGGCTTCGATCGCCCTTCGCCGGAGCTACGCAGCGAGTGGCTCCTCGAGCCGACACTCAAGGGCTTCAACCTGCAGGAGGCCGAAAGCGCGCTGCGGCAGGTGCTCTCGTACCGTGTGTGGTTCGACCAGCGACGGGGCTGGCGATATACGAACCCGAATCTTGAACAGCTCGGCCTCGTCGAGGTTGAGTACCTCGGGATCGATGAGCTGGCTTCCGACGAGGAGTTGTTCGCAACGGCGCCGGACGTCCTGCGGCTCGCGTCGCCCGCGGTGCGCAAGGCCGTCTACACCGAGGTGTTCGACCACCTGCGGAAGTGGATGGCGATCCGTAGCCAGGTGCTCGATCCTACTGTCATCGAGCAGATGCTGCAGAAGTCTCACAGCCGCCTGCGCGCGCCGTGGGGGTTCGGCAACGACGAGAAGCCGCGTAAGGCACGTTGGCTGCTCGTCGCACCGCCGCCGCGCAAGGACACCAGCCTGCGCGACGAGGACCTCATCGTGCGTGGCGGCTCGCGCAGCGCGCTCGGCAAGCTCCTGAAGTCGTCGCGTGGAACCCGTACCGCACTGGAGCCTGATGGACGCAGGCTCTGGGATAACTCCTCCGCAGTGCGCGCACTTAAGGCCAGGGACTTCGATGCGCTCATCGATGTGTTGCTCAAGGCTGCCGTCACACACGGGCTCGCGTCCGAAGAGGTTACGCCCTTCGGCGACCAGACCGGCTTCCGCCTGAACGACGCCTGCGTGCTCTTCAAGCGGGGAGAGCCGGCAATCGATGCGGATCACCCGAACGAAAACGCCTTCTTCAGGGACTTTTACGCGAACCTGGCGGCGACGCTGCGCGAGCCGGTTCATCCGCTCTTTGGGTTCGAGGCGCGTGAGCACACCGCGCAGGTCGATGGTGAGAAGCGCGCCGTGCGTGAGAAGCGCTTCCGCTTCGGTGCGAAGGAGCACGACGAGCTTAGCTCCGACGAGAAGCACCTGCGCGAAATCGGCGAGGCTAACCGCTTCCTCCCGGTTCTCTTTTGCTCGCCGACGATGGAGCTCGGTGTCGATATCTCCGCGCTCAACGCCGTCTACCTGCGCAACGTTCCGCCGACACCCGCGAACTACGCGCAGCGGAGCGGGCGGGCGGGCCGCAGTGGACAGGCCGCACTGGTGCTGACTTACAGCTCCTCGCAAAGCCCGCACGACCAGTACTTCTTCCGTGATCCGAAGGCGATGGTGCACGGCGAGGTCCGCCCGCCGCTCCTCGACCTCGCGAACCGAGACCTCGTCGAGAGCCACCTCTCCGCAGTCTGGCTCGCGTGTACCGAGCTGCCGCTCGATCCCTCGATCGCCGAGTTGCTCGTCCTCTCCGAGACGGAGCGTCCGCTGAAGAAGGACGTAAAGGAGCCGATGGCGCTTCCGAAGGTTGCCGAGGAAGCGCGCCGTCGCATCCGGCGCGTGCTCGACCTTCTCGAGGAAGAGCTGTCGCCAGCGCTTGCGCCTTGGTACCCAGGCCGCGACGTATTCGCCGACGAGGTCGTTGAGCGTTCGCTGACGCGCTTCGAGCAAGCCTTCAACCGATGGCGCGACCTCTTCGCTGCCGCCGAGCAGCAGCGCGACGCCGCCCGGCGCACGATGGACGACTACTCGGCGCCGCAGAACGAAAAGCGCGCCGCGCAGAGTCGTCATGCGCAGGCGATCGACCAGCTAAACCTGTTGCAATCGGACACGCGGAACTCGAACAGTCCATCCAGCGACTTCAATACGTACCGCTACCTCGCGACTGAAGGCTTCCTGCCTGGGTATAACTTCCCGCGCCTCCCCCTAATGGCCTACATACCGGCCACGAATGACGGGCGCGGCAGGCAGACGTACCTCCAGCGACCTCGCTTCCTCGGGCTGTCCGAGTTCGGTCCGCGCAGCCTTGTCTATCATGAGGGGAGCGCCTACCGCGTTGTTCGCGCGATGCTCTCGCTGAACCATCATGCCAGTGCGACGGTGGACGTGCGCCTCCCGACGAAGACGGTTCGCATATGCAAAGCGTGCGGTGCGGGGCACTGGACCGACGAGGCATCGATGTGCCATGCGTGCGGCGCGTCGCTCGGAGACGCGGAGATCGTCAATCACACGTATCGTATCGAGAATGTGTCGACGCAGCCCACCGAACGCATCACCGCGAATGACGAGGAGCGGCAGCGCCAAGGCTTCGAGTTGCAGACGACCTTCGAGTGGGCTACACGCGACCATGCGCTCGACGTACGAAAGGGCGTGGTGCTCGATACCGATGGGGAGATCGCGCGCCTCGCCTACGGCCCGGGCGCAACGATTACCCGCCTGAACAAGGGCCTTCGCCGACGGAAGGACCGCACGAAGCTCGGCTTCATGATGGACCCGGTCTCGGGCTACTGGGCGAAGAACGAAGATGAGGGGGATGACAGTATCGATCCGATCGCGTCGCCTCGCCAGTGGATCGTGCCCAGTGTGCAGGACCGAAAGAATGCGCTTCTCCTCCAGCCCCAAGGCATCGAACTCTCACAGATCACGCTGGCGACGGTGCAGCATGCGTTGCTCCGAGGCATCGAGGCCGTGTTCCAGCTTGAGGAAGGCGAGATCCTCGCTGAGCCCATGCCCCAGCGCGACGCGCGCACGGGTTTCCTCTTCTACGAGGCGACGGAGGGCGGCGCCGGTGTTCTCACCCGCCTCGTTGCCGAGCCCGAGCGTCTCGCCGAGGTGGCTGGCGAGGCGCTAGTTATCATGCATTTCGACTTGTCGAATGGGCTCCCGTCGTCAGCAACGACCTTCGTCGATACACCGGAAACTGCATGTGTCGCCGCCTGTTACCGGTGCGTGATGTCCTACTTCAATCAGCCGGATCACGAGCTGCTCGACCGTCGAGACGACGGCGCGCGCGCGTTTCTGCTCCGGCTCGCCCGAGGAACGCTCACAGGGCTTGTCGCGCCCGTGCAGCGTCGCTCTACCGAACCTGCTCCTACCGGTCACGCCCTGAATGGAGACCTCACGGTCTCGTGGATCTCCTACGCGCGTGGCCGCGAGCTTCCTCCCCCTGATTCGGAACCTCTCGTGATCGATCAACACGCCCTCGCGCTAGTTTGGCGGGACCACTACGTCGCCGCGCTCTTCACCGACGACAGTTCGCTGTCCACGAAGCTCGACGACAAGGGCTTCGAGGTCGTTGTCCTCGGTGAAAGCGAAGCAAGCTGGGGTGAGCCCACGACGGTGCTCGCGAAGCTCCTCGGGAGGGGTTTGTGAGCACGACGGCAACGACATCGACACCGCCTTTCGGAGCGCGCTGGAGCCCAGGCAGTCTCGTGCGTGCGCGCGGCCGCGAGTGGATCGTGCTTTCCGGCAGCGATGCTGAGGTATTGAGGGTTCGCCCGGTCTCGGGCTCCGAAGAGGACCAGACATACATCCATCTCGCGCTTGAAGCCGTGCCGGTCGCTGATGCGTCGTTCCCGAAGCCCGACCCCTCGCAGAAGGCTGGCCACGACGCGGCGCTGCTTCTGCGCGATGCGCTCGTGCTCTCGCTTCGTCGGGGGGCGGGGCCCTTCCGTAGCTTTGGGCAGATTGCCATCGAGCCGCGCGCCTACCAGCTCGTGCCGCTGCTCATGGCGCTCAAGCTCGATCCTGTCCGCTTGCTCATCGCCGACGATGTTGGCATCGGCAAGACGATCGAGGCGGCGCTCATCGTGCGCGAGTTGCTCGACCGTGGCGACGTCGAGCGATTTGTTGTGCTCTGTCCGCCGCACCTTGTCGAGCAGTGGGTCAGCGAACTCGAAAGCCGGTTCCATCTGCGCCCCGTGGCGGTTACGGCCGCCAGCGCCGCGCGCCTCGAACGCAACCTGCCGCTGAGTGAGAGCATCTTCACAACGCACGCGCACACGGTCGTCAGTCTCGACTACATCAAGAGTGAGCGACGGCGCGCGGAGTTTCTGCGCGCGTGCCCGGAACTCGTCATTGTTGACGAAGCGCACACCTGCGCCTCAACCGGGCAGGGCCGACACCAGCGCTACGAGCTGTTGAAGGGCCTCGTCGGCGACTCCGCTCACGGCGCCCACGGCAACTCGGGCGGGCGTGCCCGCCACCTCGTGATGCTCACGGCAACACCCCATAGTGGGGACGAGGAGGCGTACTTTCGGCTGCTCGGACTACTCCACCCCGACTTCACCGCGCTCTCGAGTGCGACCGGAGACGAGCACAAGGGGCTCCGCGACCGTCTCGCGGCGCACTTCGTCCAGCGCCGTCGTCCCGACATCGCCGAGTGGAAGGAGGGCCGCCTGTTTCCGCGCCGCGAGACAAAGGAGTTGACCTACAAGCTCACGGGAGAGTGGGAGCGCTTCTTTGACGCCGTGCTCGATTACTGCGCTTCCGTCGTTGCTCGGGCCGGCGAGGATACGAAGAAGCAGCGGCTGAGCTTTTGGGGCACGCTGGCACTCATGCGATGTGTGGCGTCGAGCCCTTCGGCTGCTGTCCAGGCGCTGCGCACGCGCGCGGGACTCGAAGACGAAGTCGCCGACGACGACGTCGAAGCGCGCGTCTTCGATGGCGCTGCCGACGCGCTCCCCGATGACGACGTGGAGCCTCCTGTGGGCTTGGAGGACGAGGCACTCACGGCGCTCATCACGCAGGCCGAGACTCTTGCTGTGCAAGCGGGTGATCCGAAGCTCAAGGTGCTCACCGACCACGTTGCGGAACTGGTGAAAGAGGGCTTCAACCCCGTCATCTTCTGCCGCTACATCGCGACGGCTCACTATCTCGGCCAACACGTCGCCGCCAAGATCAAGGGCGTTACGGTCAGTGTCGTCACCGGCGAGCTGACCTCGGACGAGCGAAGGGAGAAGGTCGACCTTCTGGGGGGCGCCGAACGCCCCATCCTCGTTGCCACCGACTGTCTCTCCGAGGGGGTGAACCTGCAGGACCACTTCGACGCGGTCGTTCACTACGACCTCTCGTGGAATCCCACGCGCCACGAGCAGCGAGAAGGACGAGTCGATCGCTTCGGTCAGAAGAGCGACGTCGTGCGCGCCACGCTGCTTTACGGCGCGAACAACCCCGTCGACGGTGCAGTGCTCGAGGTCATCCTCAGGAAGGCCGATAAGATCCGCGAGGAGCTCGGCGTGCTGGTGCCGCTACCCGATGACGGGCACACACTCAGCCAGGCGCTGATGAAGGCGGTCTTGCTGCGCAATCGCGAACGCGAAGGCAAGCGTCAGTTAGCGTTCGCCTTCGTCGAGATGGAGGAGGCCAAGGCCATCGAGACGCGATGGCTCGACGCCGCTGAGAAGGCGAAGAAGAACCGCACCGTTTTCGCGCAGCGTCGCCTCAAGCCCGAGGATGTGCTTCCGGAGTGGAAGAAGTCTCTCGCCGCACTGGGCGGCAAGGAGGACGTGCAGCGCTTCACCGGACGGGCTCTGGCGCGCCTGGGGGGGGCACTCGAGCCGATAGGCAACTCCGGTCGCAGGGGCTTCAAGGTCCCATTAGATGCGCTTTCCGAGGACGTGCGCGAGCGTCTGGATGTGGAGGGTCTTGCGGGCTCTATCCTCATTGACTTCAAGTACCCGCCGGCCCCGCGCTGCCGACCAGTGCAGCGAAGCCACCCGCTTGTTTCAGTGCTTGCCGAGACGATGCTTGAGCGCACACTCGGCAATGTCGCCAGCGTCGATGTGAGCGACCCCGGCGTGCTGGGGCGTGTCGGCTGTTGGGTTGCCGACTGCGTTACCTCGCGTACTTTGGTCGCGCTCGTTCGCCTGCGGCACCAGCTCTCGTCGCAGCGCGGCAGTCAGGCAAACATACTCCTCGTCGAGGAGGCGACCGCCGTCGCGTGGGCGGGCGGGCCCGCGGCGCTCGAAGGTCCCGATGCACTGGCGCTGCTGTCGCCACTGCCCGTCGCCGATCCGCCCACGCATGTACGCGAGCGTGCGGTTACGCAAGCACTCGGCCAGCTCGAGACGCGCCTGCCAGAGCTCGACGCCTTTGCCGAACGACGTGCACAGGCGCTCCTCGCCGATCATCGCCGCATGCGTGAGGCTGCCGAAGCCGTCGGCCGGTATAGCGTGAAGGCACTTCTTCCAGCCGACATCATCGGCCTGTTCGTCCTGCTGCCGAAGGTAGACTGATATGGCAGCCAAGCGAAAGACCAAAGCCCGCGAGGCGCAGCTCGCCTTCGAGGCTCTCTCGATCGAAGGTGGCCTGCTCTCTCCAGAGTGGCTCTCGAAGGTTGCCCAGCTTCTAGCGGGCAACCAGGCAGAAGCCGACTACCGCATCCCCAAGGGACTCAACCTTCGCGACGAGATCGGCCGCTACTGGCGCATCGCGCAGGCCCATTGGGCCGACTTCAAGTCGGGCTGCGAGGCAAAGGCCGACGCGAAGGTGATCTCCGAACGCCTCGTCCTGGCGCTCCTCCGCGACGCATTCGGCTTCACGTCGCTCCTTGCGGTAGCTCCCGCAATCCTTGCGGAGCGCTCGTACCCAATCGGACACGCGGCGCTCGGTGGCCGCGCACCCGTGGTTATCGCTCCAGCCGGCATTGGTCTCGACACTCTCGCTTCGGCGTTCGGCGACGGAACCCGCAAGCGGAGCGCCTTTGGTCTCGCCCAAGAGTACCTGAACGCTCAGGAAGGTGCGCTGTGGGGCGTCGTCACCGACGGCGCGTCACTACGCATCGTGCGCGACAATGCGAGCCTCACGCGCCCCGCATGGATCGAGGCAGACCTTCAGCGCATCTTCACGGAGGAGCGTTACGCGGACTTCGCTGCGCTCTGGCTCCTCTGCCACGAGACACGCTTCGGCCGCGAGGGGCTGCCGGTCACCGAGTGTGCCCTCGAAGCGTGGCGCAACGCTGGCCGGGAGGAGGGCACGCGTGCTCGCCAGTACCTGCGGCGCGGTGTCGAGGAAGCGCTCGCCGCACTCGGACAGGGCTTCCTCTCGCATTCCGAGAACCAGGCGCTGCGTGCCGACCTGCAGAACGGTACGCTGCCGGTGAAGGACTACTTCAACCAGCTCTTGCGGCTGGTCTACAGGTTCATTTTCCTCCTTACGGTGGAAGAGCGCGGACTGCTACATCCCAATGGCACTACCGATGCGGCCAAGGCCCTCTACGCACACGGCTATGGGATGCGGCGCCTGCGCGAGCGCTCGGTGAAGCGTAGCGCCCACGATCGCTTCTTCGACCTGTGGGAGGCGACCAAGGTGGTGTTCCGAGGACTGGCTGCCGCAGAGCCGTGCCTAGGCCTGCCGGCCCTCGCCGGCATCTTCGCCGTGAGCCAGTGCCCCGCGCTCGATGGGTCGAAGGTCGAGAATCGCGCGCTCCTTCTCGCCGTGTTCAAGCTCGCCTGGCTTCGCCAGGACGGTAGCCTCTCACGCGTCAACTGGCGGGACATGGGACCCGAGGAGCTGGGAAGTGTCTACGAGAGCCTCCTCGAGCTCGTCCCGCAGATCACGCAGGACGGGCGTCAGTTTGCGTTCGCGATCGGTGAGACCAAGAGCAACGCCCGTCATACCACGGGTAGCTACTACACACCCGACAGCCTCGTCCAGGTGCTCCTCGACAATGCGCTCGAGCCAGTCGTTGCCGACGCGATCGCGAAGAACCCGACCAATCCGGTCGAGGCTCTGCTCGGACTCTCCATCGTGGATCCGGCGTGTGGTTCGGGACACTTCCTGCTCGCCGCAGCGCGCAGGCTCGCGGCCCACGTCGCCCGGCTCCAGGCGAACGGCACGCCGTCAGCAGGCGAGTACCGGCATGCGCTCCGACAGGTCGTTGCCCGGTGCATCTTCGGCGTCGACGTGAATGCGATGGCCGTGGAGTTGTGTAAGGTCGGCTTGTGGATGGAGGCGGTCGAGCCGGGCCTCCCGCTCACGTTCCTCGACTCACACATCCAGCACGGCAATGCGCTCCTCGGGACGACTCCCGCGCTGATGGCAAAAGGCATCCCTGATGCAGCGTGGGACGCGAGTGAGGGGGATGACAAAAAGACCGCGAGCGCGCTGAAGAAGCGAAACAAGGCGGAGGCCGGAGGGCAACGCACGCTTGATTTCGGAGGTGCGCAATACAACGAAATCGAGACTGAGGCCGTCACCCGCGCGGTAGTCGAACTCGACGCTGCAAGTGATGCCGACGTCGAGGCGCTGGCAAGGAAGGAGAAACGCTGGGACGGCATCCTCGGTTCACCCGAGTACCTCCATCAGAAGCTGGTCGCCGACGCTTGGTGTGCTGCATTCTTTTGGCCTAAGAAGCCAGGTGAACTGGCAGATGCCGCGCCGACGAACGAAGTGTGGCGGCAACTCCGCGATCGTCACGGGCAGGCGTCGGCGCTAACGACGAAGACGGTACAACAGTTGGCTCAGCAGCTTCGGTTTTTTCACTGGCATCTGCAGTTTCCGCATGTCGTTGCAAAGGGAGGCTTCGATGTCGTCCTCGGTAACCCACCTTGGGTGCGCCAGGAGCTTCTGAAGCTTGAGAAGAGATTCCTCACGCAGTTCTCTTCATACGCAAGCACCGCCGACTCTTCGGTCTACTTCATCGAGAGGGGCGTCCAAGTCGGCAGCTCGTCGGGCTTCGTGGCGATGCTGACACCGAACAAGTGGTTTCGCGCAGCGTATGCCGAATCGCTGCGAGCCTTCGTGCGGCGACGGTGTCGCGTCACGTTCATCGTCGATTTCGGTCATTCCCGAACGCTGTTTCCTGACGCCGACACGTTTCCTGCCTTGGTTGCGCTGCGTCCCGTTGCGGCATCTGTGACCGATTCAGAGACCGCGACGTTTGTTCGCGCGTACGACTCGGATCTGGCCAAGCAGTCATTAAAGGAGCGAATCGCCACCGCTCGGGTCGCGGTCGCGCATGCAAGCTTGAAGGCCGAGCATTGGCACCTTGAGGACGCTGCCGTAACGCAACTCCTCGGTCGGTTGCTCGCCACGGGGAAGACGCTCGAAGCGTCGTTGCAGCGCGGCTTGCTGAGCGGATTGAAGACGGGCCTCAACGACGCCTTTTACGTCGACGGACCTACACGGGACGCCCTCGTCGCGCTCGATCCGTCGTCCGCGCCACTCTTCAAGAAGATGCTTCGCGGGCGGGACGTCAAGCGCTGGTCGCCCGAGTGGGCCGGCCTGTGGCACATCGTCATTGCTTCCAGCCAGAACCGAACCTGGCCTTGGTCCGCGAGCGCAACAGAGTCAGACGCCGAATATGTCTTCGCGAAGACCTATCCCTCCGTTCACCAACACCTTAAGAAGTTTGAGGCGGCGCTTCGCTCGCGGCAGGACCGGGGAGTGTTTTGGTGGGAATTGCGCTCTTGCGACTACTACGAGGTCCTCGATGGCCCGAAGCTCCTCGTTCAGTGCATCGCTTACTACTCGCAGTTTGCGCTCGATCAGGGCGGCCACGCAGTCAACAACAAGATTCTTATCGTTCCGACTGATGACCTGTTCCTCCTCGCCGTACTGAACTCCCGCGTGGTGTGGTGGATCGTCAATCGGACCTTCCAACACATGAAGGACGAGGGGCTGAGCGTTGACATACAGTACCTGAAGAAGCTTCCGATCCCGATGGTGTCATCTGAGCAGCGCGACGAGATTGTGCGAATCAGTGAGCAGATAATTCGTGAGGAAAGAGCGGCAGTGCGAGCTCGCCTGGAGCTTCAGCTCGACGAGCTCATCATGCGTGCGTTCGCGATGACTCCAGCGGAGCAGAAGACGCTCGTCGAGAATCTGCCACCCAGAGATCCCCTTGAGCGCGTCAAAGCCGATTTGGACTTCGACGCGGGTTCCACGTTGCCAGTGATGCCTACAGTCGTGCCTCAGCTCTCGCCCGTAGAGGAAACCGCTCTCTTCATCTGGGCACTGGTCCACGCGGCAGGAGGAACCATCACACGTACTGAACTCGCGCGCGCGTTCGCGCTGCGAGTACGTCCCGCGCTGCTGACTCAACTTGCTCCTTCGACCCTCCCGCAAGCTGGGGAATGGGCGACGAGGGTCGGCTCGCGGTCCATAGCAGAGGGCACTCTTGCCGCGACGCTACGCGCGCTGTCCGAGAGAGACGGCGTCACGCTAGGTATTAACTCGGCATCGCAGTCGACGGTCAGCGCGAGTCAGAGCACACCAACGGAAGGTCAGCTCGATCCTTGGTTCCGCTTCGAGGCTCAGCTTATCCTGCAGGTTCTGCGAGCACAGCCGGCGACCGCGTTCAGCGCTATCGACGCCTCGCTTGCGGGCGATGACCGGAGCCTGATCGAGCAAACGAGGCAGGCCGCATGACAGAGACCCAGATGCGACTGCCGGGCATCGAGCCTCCACGCCAACTTCGCCCGAGCGTCGAGAGGTCGGCGCCAGCGTTCTGGGTTCGTCGCCTCCGTGTCCTCAACGAGCTTGCTCCAGGCAACGAGCACATCGTGCGCGACATCGAGCTTCGCCGCGGCCTCAACATCGTATGGGCTCCACCTCACTCGGCAGGAGAGGACAACGCGCTCTTTCGTGATGGTGTGGCCGGCCATACCGCTGGGAAGAGCACATTCTGCCGCCTCCTTCGTCACGTCCTCGGTGAGCGCGGCTTCGCTCCAGACAGCATCAGACGCAGGATTCGCGAAAGTCTGCCGACCGCGTGGGTTGTCGCTGAGGTCGTTATCAACGACGTGATTTGGGTGGTCGCGAGGCCACTTAGTATAGGGCCGCGCCCGTTTTGCCTTCGCGGCGACATGCTTGACGACGTTTTCGAGGGAAAGGAACGCCTCGACTACCAGGAGTTCCTGGAGGCGCTTGCAGAAACCACAATCGAGCGTCTGACATCGGCACGTTTTCCGGCGAACGACGAACCCGTGCGCTGGGAGCACGTATTGCCTTGGCTCGCCCGTGATCAGGAATGCCGCTTCGCGGACTTTCTGGAGTGGCGCCACAGCGCCAGCGGCTCCGAGGCACCTGCGCTCACTGTCGACGAGCGGCAGTTCATCGTGCGTGCGGCGCTTGGTTTGATCTCCGATTCCGAGCGTGCCGAGCAGCAGAAAAACGCGCGACTCGTTGCAGAGAAGAAGGAAGCTGCACGGTTGGAGCCGCTGCTTCGGCATCAAGCGGAAACTGATCGTGCTCGCCTTTCGAAGGTCCTCGGAAAAGACCTACCATTGGCGTCGACACCGCTCTTCGGTTCGGAAACGCGTGCCGAGATTGCGCGTCGGTGGCACGAGCTCGAAGCGCGGGAGAAGGCCCTTGTCGAAGGAGATCGGCGAGCGGAGCTGCTCGCAGCCCTTCAGGACGCCAATCGTCAGGTCGGGGCACTCAAGAAGTCCCTCGAGGAAGTGCAGTCACGCCTCACCCTCGTGCAGGTGTCTGTTGCCGAACTCGTCGGACAAGATCAGTCGAGCCTACTGGCGGCCCTCCCGCCGTCGCGCGACTTCTGCAACGTGCCCCTTCGTGTCGCCCGTGAGAAGGGATGTCCGTGCGCCGCCGATCGCCCAATCGATCTTGGTGCTCGCCGTAGCGAGCGCACGGCGGCTGAAGACCTCGCAGTGGAGCGCAAGCTCGCTAAAACTCTCGAGCAGGAGGTCAATAGAACGGGGAACGCCATCAACGCCGCCGAGGCAGCAGCGGCCACGGCGCTCCGCCTTTACACGGCCACTGCGACTGCGTACGAAAACGAGAAGGTAAGGCTCCAGAAGGAGCGTTCGAATCTCGATCAGCTAGACCAGCTCGTCGAGGCGGCAGAAGGCGCGGTGCGCGATGCGACGACGAAGGCCGAGTCGATCACACAACTCGCGCGCGACATCGACGAGTCGTACGCGCTTCAAGAAAAGATCCGCGAGGGACAGCGGGTGGCGACCAGCCGGTTCTCGACGCGCTTCGACTACGTATTGCGAGCGATCATCGGCGACAACGTCACCGGGCGTGTCGATACGTCAGGGCGCTCGTTGGCGCTTGCCGTGGATGAGCACGGGGAGCGTGACAGCGCTGCTATCGCAACGATTAAGCTCCTTGCCTTCGACCTCGCGGCCGTTGTCACGAGCGTCGAGGGCGACGGAGCGTTCCCACGGTTCCTTATTCACGACGGGCCTCGCGAGGCTGACATGGCGCCCGACGTCTACGAGCGTCTATTCCTCTTCGCTCATGAACTCGAGAAGTGCTTCACGGGCGAACCGTCGTTCCAGTACATCCTGACGACGACCACCGATCCCCCGGACGCCTTCACCCAACGCAACACACCGTGGCTACGGCTACGGCTCGCGGGCGCGCCTGCCGAGGAGCGACTGCTGAGATGCAACCTATGAGGCGCTCGTGAAGGCGGAGCTTTCGCCCATCATTGTCTCTCGTCTCGAGAAAGCTGCCTCGGACAACGGATTCGATCAGGAGATCGAGCGCGAGGGCGGCTGGCTCGTCTTTGCCAGCACGCAGAGCCCGCTCCGCGTGTGGCTCTGGGCGTTCGGCGATGCTGCCTTCTTCGCCGCCTTCTCGCAACATAACGTCGCCCGCGTGCTCGGCGAGTACGGCGCGCCTATTGTGGGACCAATCCCGAAGGGCGCCGTCGCCGGACGCACCGTGCCCGACGTGCCTGCGCTGCACCGGCTCCTCAGGCGTGCGCTCCAGCTCTCGAAGGCTCTGCCCAACGAACTGCTCCATAGGTTTGAGAAGCAGGTCGCCATGCCGCCGACGACGACAGAGGCCGAGCGCCTTGTGGTCCAACGCGTCGGCCAGAACTTGTTTCGCGATGGCCTGCTGGACCTGTGGGAAGGGCGTTGTGCGGTGACAGGGCTGGCTGTGCCCGCCCTCCTGCGCGCGAGCCACATTAAGCCTTGGGCCGACTGTGAGACGGATGCCGAGCGGCTCGACGTCTACAACGGCATCCTGCTCGCACCGCACCTTGATGCTGCGTTTGATCGGGGATTCATCACGGTGGCCGACGACGGGACGATCGTTGTGGGCGACGCGCTCGACCCCGACGCCCGCCGGACTCTGGGGCTCGACCGGCCGCTTCACGTGCGCGGGCTGGCGGACGGACACCGAGCCTACCTGCCGTGGCACCGCGACAGAGTGTTCCAGGCTGGATCGAAGGTAGGCGATGTCGCATGAGCGCAGTCAATGCGGCAATGAAGGCACCGATGCTGCTGAAGGAGGAAGCTGCGTGAACATCCGACTGGTCGATTCGGGATGGGATAGCGAACTGACCGACGCCCTGCGCGCCGATGCCAGTCAGCTCAGGATCATCTGCCCGTTCATTAAGGCCGGTGCGCTCGATCGCCTCCTTGCCGAGTGTCCAAAGTCGATCCTGGTCATCACTCGGTTCAATCTCGCCGATTTCGCCGAGGGGGTCAGCGACCTTGCGGCGCTGCGCAGCCTGGTCCGTGCCGGCGCACACGTGAGGGGTATCCGCAACCTCCACGCCAAGCTCTACCTGTTCGGTGATAGTCGCGCGATCGTCACGTCGGCTAACCTCACCGAAGCAGCACTGAATCGGAATCATGAATTCGGGATGGTTGCCAGTGACCAGGCAGTTATCTCCGCCTGTGGCGCTTACTTCGACGCCCTCTGGCAATGTGGAGGTGACTTTCTGACGCTGGAGCAGATTGACGCGTGGGAGGATCAAGTCACGCGTGCCAGAGCCGCGGGCGGGAGGCCGAATCGGGCGGCGGGCTTGGGTGACTTCGGCGCCGATGTCGGAATTGCGAAGCCGTTGCCGGCTTTCCTTCCAGCCTCGGTCGCCAATGCCCCACAGGCGTTCGTGAAATTCCTCGGTGAAGGGAGCAATCGGGTTGCGCTGACATTCGAGACGTTCGAGGAGATCAGGCGCGCGGGGTGCCACTGGGCCGTGGCCTATCCGGCTTCCCGCCGGCCGATCGGTGTCAAGGACGATGCCGTGATCTTCATCGCGCGGCTGACGCGTGACCCCAACGACATCCGCGTCTTCGGGCGCGCAATCGGGATGAGTTACGTTTCCGGTCGGGACGAGGCCAGCCCTGCAGAAATCAAGAGCCGACCGTGGAAGGAGAAATGGTCGCAATACATCCGAGTCCACCGCGCCGAATTCGTTGCGGGCACGATGGCGAATGGCGTCTCGCTAAACGAGCTAATGCTAGCCCTCGGACCCGATTCATTTGCGCCGACGAAACGCAATGCAGATCGGGGGAAGGGCAACACCGATCCCCGAAAGGCATACCGACAGCAAGCAGCCGTGGAACTCTCGAGCCAGGGGCGTTCGTGGTTGAGCGAACGGCTTCAGGCCGCATTTGACTTCCACGGTACTGTGCCGCAGGCCACTCTCGACGGCCTCGACTGGCCGCGGTTGCCCGCTAGTGCAGCGGATAGCGGAGGCCGATAGAGATGGCCATCAATCTCGTCGTCGCCGTCACCGATGGGGACTGGTTCGAGTCACTGCGGCGGATGCCGGACCTCGCCGAGGTTAATTTCTGGGCCCCTTCCGCTGCGAATTTTCGCGCGCTGCAGCCCGGCGAGCTGTTCCTGTTCAAGCTGCACGCCCCGCGCAATATGATCGTCGGCGGTGGTATCTTTGCTTACGCCAACACGCTCCCGTGCTCCCTGGCCTGGGAGGCTTTCGGCGCTGCCAACGGCGCGCGCTCGGCACACGAGATGCGCACGCGTATTGCGCGGTACCGGAGGGCCGATCCGGGTGACCGCAGCGACTTCGCGATCGGCTGTCGGATCCTGACCCAGCCGTTCTTCTTCGATGAGCCCGACTGGATTCCTGTGCCGTCGAGCTGGTCCCCGAACATCGTTTCGTTCAAGACGTACAACACGGATGATGCCGACGGACTGGCGCTGTGGGAGGCCATCAACGACCGCCTGAATCAACCCCGGTTTCCGGCAGTTGCCGAGCCACCCGTCCGCTTCGGGGCGCCGCAGCTCATCCGGCCACGACTCGGGCAGGGGGCATTTCGCGTGCTGGTGACTGACATCTACGAGCGGCGATGCGCTGTGACGGGTGAGCGGACACTGCCTGCGCTGGAGGCTGCGCACATTCGGCCCTACGGCGACGGCGGCGAGCATGCAGCGCGAAACGGACTGCTGCTGCGGCGCGACGTCCACAGTCTGTTTGACGCCGGCTACGTCACTGTGACGCCCTCTCTGCATTTCGAAGTCAGTCGGCGCATCAAGGAGGAGTTCGACAACGGCCGGCACTACTACGCGCTGCATGGCCAGGCCATTGCGGTGCCGAAGGAGGTCGGGCAGCGTCCGGACCCCGAGGCGCTGAGCTGGCACAATGAGCATTGTTACCGAGGCTGATCGTGACGCCGTTGCTTGCCGAGGACCTCCACACCCTGACGCGCATGACGTCATCCGACAGTAAGACCATCTGCGTCCTTCAGGAGATGTTGTGACCGCCCTCTCGCTCGCCACTTTCGTCCTCGCCATCGCCCTATATGGAGTACTTCGGCGGTATCGGACACGAGCCGCTGCAAGAGCCCGGCGGTCGCCGTCCATCTGCTTGTGGCGTATCGATGAGCATGGCGAGCTCACGCACATCATGGTGCGGGCGCCCGAACAGCCTCGCGCGGCGGGGCTCCGGGATGAATTTGATATTCCACCGTTTCTCCGTCCCGACCCAGAGGCCACGAAGGACGACGTCTCCCGGTAGTGGAGGAGGGCCCGAAGCGCTCGACTTCCCGTTGCCTTGGCTGCCGATCACGCAATGGCTCGACTGCGCCAAGCATCAACGCGATCCCGCGTGCCGGTGGGCGGCAGCCAGGGCGACGATCAGTTCTCGTCAGCCACTTTCTCCATTTCGGAAGCGACGAGATCCACGAGTTCGCCCGGTTGGCACTGCAGCGCCGTCGCGAGCTTGAGTATCGTGGTAAGGCTCGGCTGCTGCTGCCCGAGCTCAAGCAGACTGACGTAGGTTCGGCGTAGGTCGGCCTCAAGCCCGAGCTGCTCTTGCGTCAGCCCTGCCCGCCTTCTGGCCTGTCTCAGCACTCTCCCGAACGCCGCCGCTGCGTCCAACCCGACTCCTCCCACAATTGGAGGAATTTGCCGGTGGAGGTAGACTTTGGTCTTCCCACAGTAGTGGGAATTTGAAGGCAGGGCACACAGAGTTTCACCTGCACGCTTGGGGCGGTGCCCTACTTTTCGAGCCAACCGGTTGGATTGAACGCGAGTTGGAGAGTCACCCAGTGGAATCACCACGATCAGCAACGGCCCCTGCGAGATTGGTCGGCCTGCTCACACGAGCGCTCGCTCCATGACGGAGAGGCGACGGACTCTTCGGCAAGCCGTAGGGGTGCGCCCGTAGGTGATCGGGCGCACAGGGCGGTGCAGAGAATGCTCCAGATCGATTTACCGATTCCAACGGAATTCGGCTGGTGCTTGCTGTCCGAGCTTGCGCTGGGTGACAAGGTGTATGGTCCCGACGGGAGACTCACGCCCGTAGTCGCAATCAGCGCGATCCGTACCGCCCATGACATCTACGAGCTCGGCTTTGATGATGGCGCCCAATTCCTAACAAGCGCAGAGCATTTATGGGTGGTAGAAAGAAAAACTCGCAGGCGTGTTGCCGGCTCGTCGAGCCAAGGACTTGACAGGCGGCAGTATCGTGAGAGGGTTAGGATCACCGTTCGAGAGATCGGCGCTCATGATCATCACTGGGATAACCGACTTGCGATTCCAATTAACGCTCCGTTGGTCATGCCCGACGCTGTGTTACCGGTCCCGCCCTACACCTTGGGCGCCTGGCTCGGCGACGGCCACAGCAACTCGGCGCGCCTCACGTGCGCCTATGCTGACTACGAAATTGTAGAGGCCGTACGGGCCGAAGGCGTGCGCGTGGCCGAAGTCGCATCGTCAAACCAAGCGTCTGGCCTATATAGTCTTGATTGCGGGCAACGGGGCCGGAAAGGGACGGGTATGACAACCGTTTTGCGCTCGCTTGGGCTGCTGCATAACAAACACATTCCATTGCTCTACCAGCGGGGGGCAACTGTGCAACGTCTGGAACTGCTTCGCGGGCTCATGGACACCGATGGTCACTGCAACACGCGCGGCACGGCGACCTTCGTCAATTCAAATGAACGCCTGGCTGACGACGTATTTGACTTGGCGGCCGGATTGGGTTTGAAGCCGTCCAAATATGCTTACTTTGGCGCAAAAAAGCCGTACTGGCAGGTCGCGTTTCAGGCCTATCAAGCCCTCAACCCCTTTAGATTGAGCCGCAAGGCGAATCGCGCAAAGGTGGGCGCCCGGCCCAGCCCGCGACGCTACATTATTGGTTGCTCGCGAATCGGCAGCGCACTGGTACGCACCGTGAAATTGCAGCGCGAGGACGGTTTGTTCTTGGTCGGGCATCATATGGTGGCCACCCACGACATGGCCTAGCAGAGTTTTAGGGCCATCACAGTTTCATTATGGCGGGCCGTCCGCACGAGACGTGCCTGGATCATCTCGTCGACGAGTTGGTCCGTGTTGCCGCCATGGCCGGGGAGTTCGGCACTCGAATTGGCGCACCAGGCAGCCGCCCCCACGGCGACCGGCGGAAAGTGGTAGTGAGACGCAGCGCTGGGTTTCGATTCCAATAACCGCTACGTGGCGTCGTGGCCTGTCGGCTGCACCCGGCCAGAAGGGAGCGCCCATGGCTCACCAGCCGTGAGTGCCTCTTAAAGCAGACGACCCCGATTCGCGTTTGGTTCGCCTGACGCTCCGCAACTTCTCGCAGCGTGCGGACCGTGTCATGATACTTAGCTAAAATCCGATTCGATGTTTTCCGACTTGACTGCGCCGAGCGGCAAGCCGGCGTTGCTCGTGACTCACAATACTCAAGACACTATCCGAACCGCGTTCGACCCGTTGGACCCGCGCCAAGTCGCGCGCATCGAGTCCGTACACCGCGGCTTTCTCTACCAGCACCTGTACGCGGCGGGATGCCTGCTCCTGGCCGGTCAGCATGGTGTGCGTTCGGTCGCTGTGGAACTCGACGAAGACGTCGAACTCGAGCTCAACAGTGGAGATCGCCTCTACGTCCAGATTAAGACGCGCTCGTCGCCGCTGATACACAGTGATATCGCGGGGGCACTCGAGCGATTCGAGCGGCTCCGCCTTGAGCATCAGGAGGGACGGCGATCGGGGGCAGCGTCATTCATGGTCATCGCGAATGCAGCGCCGGGACCTGAACTTCAGGCACGCGTTAATGCCGGTGACCTTCCCGTGGGCGTGCTTCTGCTCACGCCCGGTGCGATGACGGCTCTACCGGCCTGTGCGCCGCCGGCATGGACCGACATTGCCGACGCGATCACCTGGTGCACTGATCGGGCTCGCGCGTTGCCGATGGCCACGCTCGAACCGGAAACACTGGTCTGGAAGTTGGCCGGGCGGGTGCTGCTGGCGGCGGCGGGCCGAGCGCCCGGTCACGTCTTCAATACGGCCGATCTGCACACGCTCTTCGAACAGCTCATCATTCAACTGCAGCAATTTCCCGCGCCGCCGGAGGTCTATCGCCCGCTCGATGACGAGCCCGCCCTGGACAGCGAGGCACGTGTGCGGATCGTCAGCGGCTTCTCAGGTGCGGGCAAGACCGCTTGGGCGGCACAGGCCGCGGTACACTTGGGAAGCGAATGCGCCTATTACGACGTCGGTGACATACCCGGTCCCGCAATCGCCGCGAGCCTCGTGCGCGAGCTGGCCGCTCAATGGGCGGCACCCACAGCCGACGGCCTGCGCCAGGTGCTGTTGCCCGGGGCCAGCGGCACCGAATCTTTGCGTGCGTTGGATAAGTTCCTTGGCACAAACGCCGCGCTGGCGCTTGTTGTGCTCGACAACGCGCACCGGGTGCCCGCCTGCGATCTGCGGATGCTGCTCGACGCCACGCAGCATTTGCGATTTGTGCTGCTGGCGCAACCCTCCGCATCGATCGCCGAGTTGGAAGCCATCACCGGCGTGCGGCAGGAAGAGCTCCGAGGTTGGGGGCTAGACCAGGCTGCGGCAGAAGTACACGCGCAGGGTGCCCGTGCCTCGACCGCGGAACTTGGCTCGCTGCTGACCCTCACGGGCGGTCTGCCGCTATATGTACGCACGGCCGTTCAACTAAGCACAGCCGAATACGACGGTAACGTGGGAGCGATGTACGCTGCGGTCGAGGCCCACACGAACTTCGTCGAGACCGCGCAGGAGTTGCTCCTGAGTCGCTTGTTCGACACTTTGCCGGAACAGGTGCGCGATTGTGTTGCCGTGTTGAGTCTGAGCGACGTGCCGCTGAGCGAAGCCGAAGCGGCAAGGCTGGTCAACGCCGCGTTTGGGCTCAACGCTCCGGCGCTTGCCGCCGCCGTGCGGCAGTTGAGGCCCCTAGGTGTTGTGCGTGTCTACGGCGCGCGGCGACTCCAGATCCATGACGCGTTTCGCGTGCTCGGTCTGCGCAGGTTCGCCAACGTCCCGCGGCTGCAGGCTACGGCGGGCCGTGAAGCGCTGAAGGAGCTGATCCTCGAGTCGTTCGAGAAGCGACGCGACTTCTCGCGCTTCCCCCTGTTCATCCGCACTCTTGTGGAACTGGGCGAACTCAAGCTCTTGGTCGATATCGCCACGGAGGAGTGGTTCCACGAACTTGGCGTGGATAGCGGCATCTGGGAGGCGCTGGAGGCTGCCGTTGCTGATCAGGAAATCGAAGCGGAGCAGCGGTTCTATGCGCTCGATGCGCTTGTGTTCGCCAAGATCAAATCGGGTGATTTGGACAAGGCCGATCGGCAACTGCAGGCTATGGAAGCGCTCCTCGCCGAGCATAGCCTCGGCCGCCACGAGAGACTAGTTGTCCTGCTCAAGCGGATGGTGTTTGAGTCCGATCGAGGCAACGAGGTCGGGACACGCCAAGCGATGGAGCGGGCGAGGGACCTCGCTCCCCAGGACCCCGAGCACCAGCGCATCCTCCGCTACAACATCGCGCTTGCGCTGTTCAAGCTGGATCACCATGCTGAAGGGGAAGAAATCGCTCGCGAACTGGTCGAGGAGTATTTTGACCTCCTGGGATTGACGCCGCTGGACATCATCGGAGCCAGCAACGCCAAAATTGCAGGTCTGCTAAAGCTGACCCCAACGCTGAATGACGACCTCAAGCACTTAGCTGACTCCCTTGATGTGGTTGCCCGCACGACCAACGCCCAAGGGCGTGATTCAGGCTACGCTCGCATACATGCGGCCAAGTTCTATGGTTTGGCCAATGCCCTGGACTCCTTCGCCAGAATCAATCAAGACCTCGTGGACGAGTTCGTGGGACGTGGTGACTACGTCGGCGCCCGGCAAGTGATCGAGCAGCATCTGCTACCGGCGGTCATCGAGCAAAGGATGCTGGACTGGATTGTCCCTGTGCGAAGCCAGTACGCCGTCGTGCTCGGATATTGCGGTGAATACAATGCCGCAGACGCCGAGCTGAATCGGCTTGAGCCCTATAGGGAGGGACTCACCAGGGATCAACGCGCCGAACTCGAAGACCAGCGCAGGTTGGTGAGGGACCTACGCCGGCTTGGCACGCAGCCGGGCACGGTGAGAGCGTCACAAAGCACTGCTTCGCGTCGCGCGAAGGTCGGGCGCAACGCCCCGTGTCCGTGTGGATCAGGGCAGAAGTACAAGCGCTGCCACGGTCAGACATAGACAGTACGAACGTGGGGCGGAAGTCGATCGGATCGTTGAGGTGCCGCGATGTGACACCGACCAGTTTTTCGCTTACTCGGCACAGTTTTCACTTTTGGTGGCATCCGACAAATGCAGCGCCGCTGCCGCCTCAACGACGGCAAGAGCTTTCGGGGGCAGCTCGCCTTTACCCCATTGCCACGGGATTCCTGCGTAGCGAGTGTGTTCGGCCTTGAGTTGGTCGAGCACAAGGGGGTCGAACCCCGCCTCCGTCAGCACCTCCAGCTCAGCACCTCGCAGCGCGTGGTGCGCAGCGCCGCCCGCTTTTTGGGCCGCCATAATGCGCAACGCCTGATAGTTGGTCTTTCCGGGCTCGTCTGGGGGCGGGGTCGAAGTCGCCATAGCGGCCGTCTCGGCGATCTCGCGGCGCCAGTGCAAAACGCCGGCTACCCCGCTGGGTGAGGCCGGCTGTACAGGGGCCGGCGTAGGATGTGCGGCGCGCTCCCAGAAGGCTCGCCGAAGGGCCGCGTAGTCGGTGGGATCCCGGTCCACGGCCTCGTCGTCGGACCGTGTCCGGGCCTCCAGGACGCCGATGCGCGTGGTCAAGCTGCGACTCATTGCTTTTCCTCCAGCGCCCGCACGCGAGCATCGAGCTCTTCGGTCTCCAAGGCCTTACGGCGCGCCTCCACGATGCCGGTCAAAGTGTCGGCCTCGACTGGGGTCAGCTCGCCAGCCGCGACGGCGGCCACAAGAGCGGCCTGCGCTGCACTCACGCCTTGCAAAGTCGAGGTGTCCGGCAAGTCAAGCGTGACCGGGCGGTCGCGCATCGGCGGCACCAGACGCTCCAGCACCAGTCGGGCGGCTACGAGGTCGCCGCCCCGAGCCGCCGCAAGCACCACACCCACGATCTCCGTCAGGTCGCCTTCCATCGCTGCAAGCGCAAGCAGGGTCGCGCGGTTGCGCGATCCCCGGGGGCGCCCCTTCGGGTTACCGCTCTGGCCCGGCTGCCACGGGCCGGCGCGCTTTCCGCTCATGTCTGTATCCTCCAGTGCAAAAACAGTCGCTGTGGTAGCGCCGGGGGCAACGTGCCAGCCACGCCCCCGGCAGATTGACCCTACATTTAGGGTTGCTGACCGGCGAGGTGAGCAGGTTCCTCGGCCTCGTCGACGATGCGGCCTAACTCTTCGAACAAGGCGCGCTTATGCTCAAGGCTGGCGAAGTTGGACTGAAGTATTGCGTGTGCGGCCTGAATTGTCGCGAAGGCGGACTGGAGCGCCTCCTTCACCTCCTCCTTGTAGACGGGAAGACCACGGCCGGCCCGAAGGTCCGTTACCATTTTCTGGATCTCGACCAACTCATCGAGCGTTTGGGCGGAATCCTCCTTGTAGCGTTGGATGAGTGCGTCAAGAAAATCGTGTGATGTCGTCATGATGAATTCCTCATGTTGAAGATGCCGGCAGCCGGCCGGCGCGGGTAGAAATCGGAATGGCTCAGGTCCGGGTAGGATTTGCGCCTAAGCATGGTTGGGCTCGACAGCGGCACCCGGCCACTGGGAGCGGATTTCAGCGGCGGACGCGCCCTGCATGCATACCGCGTCGAAGGGCGTGCGACCGGGGACTGAGACGCGCCAGCTTTTGTGTACGCCGCGGTCCTCGGGCAGTGGGCGCTGCGCTAGCCCGTAGACGTGCGGGGTGTCGGTCCGCATGGCGCAATCGCCCGGATCGGCGTGCTGTGCCCAGGCCCGTGTCGCCCTCTCCTGCCAGTTGCCCATTTGTGCCGTACCAGGCGTTCCAGCCGTGCCGCCCGGCGTTTTCAAGGGGGCTGCTGGAACGTCGGCAAGAACGGGAGCCGTTCCGGCCGTTCCGTACTCGACCTTAAACTTGGCGATCACGTCGTCGAGGCTCATTGCTGATCCCCATATAGCGCGTTGGCTCGTACTGCATAGACGCGGACCTTTCGACCGCCGATGTTCTCGGGCCTTGAGCGCTCGCCTTTCGCGTTCCCTTTGGGGATCGCGCCGCAGACTTCGAGCACATCGAGCGCACGCATGAAATCGAACCCCTTGAGTGCTTCGCGCAGTCCCCCCGAGTTGAACAGGTACAGCCGCCCGCCCTGGTCGTCAGCCCTCCACCAGCCCGCGCGGTCGCGCACCACTGCGCCTTCGTCCATCCGATTCGAGAACCGGCTGTCCCCATGCCGCTCGATGAACAATGCGACCCTGTCGAGGATTTCCCGCCGCTCGTCGTTACCCGTTCCGCGCATGGAGCGCCAAGCGGCAAATCCGATTACCGCCGCGTCGATCGACGCACCTTCCGGCCAGCCCGTCACCCCATACTCCGTCGCCAGTTCGCCTGCCAGCGCGAGTAGTGCAAAGCGGGATGCGGCGCGCTTGTCCTGACCTTCGGCATCGGGCGCATTGAACGGGGGCAGCGCCTTGATACGTTCCAGTCGTTCGGCCAGGTCCCGCGTGTCGTGCGTGACCCGCTCGAGGAAAGCGCGCCCGGCCCGGCCATAGTGAAGTGCCGCCTCGCGCTTGATCGCGTCGGACAGCGCGGTGCCGCTCGGCATGTCGTGCAGCGCGTCGAAGCAGCCGAAGGGTCGTCCTGCCGGAACGTTGAGAAGGCGAACCGATTGCCCCGCCTTGGTCCGCTGTCCGCCTTCCTGCATCGTAGTGGCGATGGTGCGCTCGCCGGTCGAGATGATGAACGCGGCCCATCGGGTCACCGCGCGTGCCGTGCCGGTGCGGTTTGCCCGTTGCTTGCCGCGCCCATTGCCCAGTGAATAGACGATGGCGCCGACTTCGCGCGGGTCGCACTCCGAGATTTCATCGAGCGCGAGCAGGCAGTCGTTGAAGAGCACCGCCGCCCCTTCCATGCCGTTCGCCGTCGCCCGCCAGCTTCGGCGGTAGCCCGGTCCGCCCCACACGGAGCAGGCCCCTTCAAGAAGGGTTGTCTTGCCGGTCGAGGAGTCGCCCACGAAATGCAGGCCGCCGCCTTCGGTGTTGGTGCGCTTGAGAAGCGGACCGGCAAATGCCCCCGACAGCGCAAGCAGTAACAGAGGATTGCCCACGGCCCGCGCGGCGACCTGCGTCCGCCAGCCCTCAAGCGTGCCGCCCTGTCCGTGCTCCTCATGCGCGCGCTCGCCGGACTGGAAGATCACCGCGTCGGCATCCGGTCCGATCACTGCGTCGGGCAGCACGAAGACGTCACCACACCACCCCACCTGGAGCGTGCAGCGGACACGCTTTTGCGGGGTGTTGTCTTGCAGGTAACGGGCAAGGAGGTTGCGCGCCGTGGGGTCGATTACCAGACCCATCGCCAGCAGTTCGCCGCGCAGCTCGGAACCGTCGCCCTTGAGCAACTCCATCGGCATCGCCCATTCGCGCCAGCGACCGGCCGTGTTGCGAAAGCGCAGCAGCCGCCCGAAGTTGTTGCCTGTGGTGTCGAAGGTCTGCGCCTCGATGTGCAGCGCCCCGCACACCCAGGTATCGACGGGAAACGACTCGCCGCTCTTCGGCGTGCTCATCGCGTGATGCCAGACGCCGGGTTTGAGCTTGCGCCCGGTGCCGAGCAGGGTCCAGTCGTCATAGATGCGGAAGCACGGGCGCTCTTGCTCGGGCACGGCGGGCGTGGTCGCGTCCTGGCGATTACCATTGTCGTGATCGGTCGCCCGGTCGAGCAGATCGCGCAGCGCCGGAACATGCGGAACGTCCGCCGTATCGGCAGCCGTTCCCGCCGATTCCGCATTGTCATTGGGTTGCACGCCCGGAACGTCCGGAACGTCGCAAAGCGTAGCGGCGTCGAGAAGATCCGCGCTCATCATGCGACCTCCTTGCGCCGCAACGCCGCCAGGTCGTTAAAGTCCGTGCCGTTCGCCCCTGCGGGGAATTCCGGGATCAAGAGTCGCGCGCCGGTCGCCTTTGCCGCCTTGGTCGCAGCGGTCACGCCCGGATTGTTGGGCGTGCCGCGGTCGTTATCCGCGCAGATCACCAGTTCCGCGCCCGGCCAAGCCGAGCGCGCTGCACGCGCTACTGCCAGGAGATTGCCGGAGTTCATCGCGCACAGCACCAGATGCCCGGATTCCTCGTGCAGCGTTGCCCCCGTGGCCCAGCCTTCGCAAATCAGGATTCGCGCCGGGTCGCAAAGGTCGCCGATGGGCGAGAACAGCCCGCCCGCGCGGCCCGCGCGGAACCGCTTGGTGCCGTCCGCCTGGATGCGCTGCGCGTTCCACAGCTGCCCATGCACGTCGAACAGGGGCACGAGCAGGGCGCTGCCCGCCTGCCGCAGGCCATGCGGCACCACCCCCTTCGCGATGAGGTAGGGATGCATGGGGTCGGCGACTTGGGCCCTATTCCATTCGGCCCGCGCCTCGGCCGCCCGTGCTTCCTGCTCGATCCTGCGCTCGGCCTTCGCGCGCGCCCGCTCAGACTCGATGAGTTTGGCGAAGGCGTCGCGCTCGGCCGTACTCATGCATCGTCCGTCCGCCGCCCACGTGGCGCGGAGGCCGGTTTTCCAGTTGCCGAATACGCCGGCGGGCCGGCCATCCAGGTGAAGGCAGTACCAGCCATTGAGTGTGCCGCGCCGGTCGCCTTCGACGTAGAAGCGATGCAGCAACCCATCGCCCTCGATCACCACAGGGGGAATCAGCGCGGCCCGGTGCATGGCTTCCCGGAATTGGTCAACGATTTTGGTCATCGCCGCTGCCCCTTATGCCGTTGCACCAGACTCCCGGGTGCGCGCTTCCATCCACGCGAGCAGGTCGCCGCGGCGGTAGCGGACTTTGCGTCCGATCTTGATGAAGGGGAGGTTGTAGCGGCCGGTGCTGCGCCAGACAGAAAGGGTGCCCGGCGCCACGTCGATCAGGTCGGCTGCCGCGCGCTCGTCGAGCAGATCGCGGTTAGCGTGGATGATGTTTTCGATGGTCATAGTCCTTATCCATAAAGCCCCGCATGAGTGCGGTATGGATGCGAACTATGGGAAATGGCAGGACGGCGATGGCCGAATTCGGGAATTCGGTGCTGAATTCGGTTTTTCCTAGATCCGGCGGCGCTCGATCGCCTCGGGAATTTCCTTCAGAATTCCCCGGATCGTGTCCTCGCTAACCGGCGTGCCCGCGGACGCCGTGTAGTCAGCGATCCTCGCGGCTGCTCCACGCGAGCCGCATTCAATTCGGAGCGCGCGGGCAAGAGCCGCGATGATCACAAGCCGCGAACTGGTTACCTTAGTTTCTGCACCTTTGCGCTGAGGGGGCAAGACAATCTTAGTGCCGGCTTTGATAGCATCGAAGTCGGGACACTGGTCGGCGGGCCAGCCGAAAATAGTCTCGGCCTCATCTTCTGCTCGACTAAGGGGGTCCAACTCATCATCGTAAGGAGAGTTCCGATCCATTGAATGGAGCCACGCGTACGACCTTGCGAGCAGACGAAGGGGGGCTTCCTTCTCACGACCGCGTGCCTGCCTAAACCGCCCGTACTGGTCCCAGCCATAGATGCCGTGATTTTCAATAGCCGTAGCTAACGTGGCATGAGAAACGCCTCTCGCAATGAGCGTCCCAAGGCACATGAAATCGTTTTCGAAGGCTTCCCGCGGTGATATTTCCATCATTGGATTTATTCTGTTGATCCGTGGATGGTTGGTGCGATAGTCGTGCTGGTCATTCCAGTTCTGTTCAAGTCCGCGGCAGACTCTTTTTTCAGGTCACGCGCTTTTTGCGCTCCAGCGACACAATGTCGGCGCCTTGTTTCAGCCCCGCCGCCTCTAGCATCGCCGTGGTCGCCGTTGTCACCGACCGGCGAACCGGATCGATGTCGAGCCGTGCATAGATCGCGGTTGCCTGCTGGCTCTTGTGATTCAGGCTTTTTCCGATGATCGCCAGGCTAGCGCCGGTCATCGCTTGCCAGCTCCCCAGCGTGCGTCGGAGGTCATGAATCCGGATGTCGCGCATCGTATAGTCCGCGGGCTTCATGTCCGCTTCGCCCGCCAAGTCGTGATAACGCGATTCCGCCTTGGTGAGATTTTCGAGCGCGAGCTTATCGGCAGCGGTCCGCGCCTCCTGATCCAGCAGCCCCGTCGCCTGCATCGCATCGAGCAGCCGCGATAAGCTGGCAGAACGCTTGATCGCGCCCCATGCCTTTTTCGGCTCCATCAGGTGCCCGGTCTTGCCAGTGCCGGGGAACACGAAAGGCGAGCCGCTCACGACTTCCTTGCGCGCCCGCAGCACAGCGACCGCCTCGGCAGTCAGGGGAACATTCTGCGGCGTGCCGTTCTTCGTCTTGCCGATCCGCCACAATGCCCGGTCTAGATCGACGTCGCGCCAAGCCATTGCTTGGACGTTGGAGCGGCGCGCACCGGTGAGGAGTGCCAACAGGAAAAAATCGCGTTGCGGGGATTGCGCGATGGCATTGAATAGGTGTGGCAACTCGTCGGGCAGTGCGAACCGATCCCGCGATTCCTCGGCAAACCCCCGCAGCCCCGCCGCCGGGTTTTCACCCGAATACAGCCGCTGGTCGCGTGCGTAGTTGAACAGGGCGGAAAGAAGCGCCTTGGTGCGGTTCGCCGCGTAGGGCGCGTTCTCGCCGATCCTGCGATGCAGCTGCGCGATTCGCTCGTGCCCCACGGCCGACAGCTTCATCGGCATGATCTTCTCCAAGTGCAGCCGGGCAATGTGCTGGTATTCCGCCTTGCTCCGCTCGCTGAGAGGGGAGCCGTCGCGCTTGCGCTTGTGCGCGACGTAGGTGTCAAAGACCTCCTGCACCGTCGGCTCGCCCCGATGAGCGCGTCGGGCTTCGGCGGGGTTCGCTCCCGCTTCAATCTCCGCAACCACGGCAGACGCGGCCTTACGGGCCTGTTCCACCGTCATTGCCGGAAAGCGGCCCAGCGTGATCCGCTCGGGCTGACCGGCCTTCAGCCGCCGGTAGACGCAAAAGGTCTTGACCCCCTTCCCAGTCACCCGCAACTGTAAGCCGGGAATCTTGGCGTCGTGATAGGTCACCCGCTTGCCCCGCTCGGCAGGCGGTAGTGCCGCCAGGCGCTCCTTCGAGAACGAGATGCGTGTCGGGTCCTTGTCAGTCATGGTGCGGCCTTACGCGGTTACGTTTTGGTAACCATCTGGTTACGTTCTGATGGCCAGCTGGTTACGTGGTTGGTTGTGTTACGGCTGCCTGCGGGCTGCCTGGTAGGAATCAGGTCCGTTTCTCGTTATTTGGGGTTACCTTGCGGTTACATTGGGGTTACCTCGGGGTTACGTTTACGGTTATAAATGATGATTTTTTGTCTAACTTGATTAAGGTTAGTATGCGCATAAGGCATTGCTTTGTCTACGTTTATAGAGTTTCATCGAACAGGATAGTACTAGGGGCCCACAAATTCGTAATCAGTAGGTCGGGGGTTCGATTCCTCTCAACAGCACCAGGTTCACGCAAAAGGCCACCTTCGGGTGGCCTTTTGCATTTCTGCTTTTGCCGACGCTCCGCTACCATTCTTCTGATAGGTGGTACTGGTTTCGCGGCTCGGGCTCGACCTTCCGGCACGTTCGGCGGTCGCTCTCGAGTCACGGGCCAAGGCGGTGCGTTACGTTTCCACAATTCGGAAAGGCGCACTCCATTGGTGCGTCATAAGCACCTTTGCCGTGCGTTGTCGTATCCGGGTTTGACCGGTTTCCTACAAAATGTCTGTTTTTGAACAGTAATTTTGCTTGGCACGGTCTTCGCTGATGTCCGATCAATTGTTACAGGATCGATATATCATGGCGCCGGTTTTCTACGATGAAATGCACGGTGGAGCCGCGGAGACGCGACCGCACTATGTACCGTTCGAAACCTGGGCAAAAGCCTTGCCGCCCGAGGTGATGGCGCGCAAGCGCGCGGAAGCGGATCTGGCTTTCCGCCGTCTGGGTATCACCTTCGCGGTATATGGCGAAGAGGCGGGGACGGAGCGCCTCATCCCCTTCGACACCATTCCGCGCATCATCCCGAACGCCGAGTGGAAGACGTTGCGCGCCGGCCTGAAGCAGCGGGTCCGCGCGCTCAACATGTTCCTGGACGACATCTACAACGACCAGAACATCCTGCGCGCCGGGCGGATTCCCGCCGACGAAGTGCTCCGCAACGGGCAGTTCCGGCCGGAGATGAAGGGCTTCAAGGTGCCGAACGGGATCTACGCGCATATCGCCGGCGTGGACGTTGTGCGCGCCGGGGCAGGGGAGTTCTACGTGCTTGAGGACAACCTGCGCGTGCCGTCGGGCGTGTCCTACATGCTCGAAGACCGCAAGATGATGATGCGGCTCTTCCCCGAGCTCTTCGCGCAGCAGAAGATCGCGCCGGTCGAGCATTATCCCGACCTGCTGCTCGAGACCCTGCGCGCGGTTGCGCCCACCGGCGTCGATGATCCGACGGTCGTCGTGATGACTCCAGGCGCCTTCAACTCGGCGTATTTCGAACACTCCTTCCTCGCGCAACAGATGGGCGTCGAGCTGGTCGAAGGGCGCGACCTCTTCATCGAGAACGAATCGGTCTACATGCGCACGACGCTGGGGCCGAAGCGCGTGGACGTGATCTATCGTCGCATCGACGACGACTTCCTCGATCCGCTCGCCTTCCGTGCCGATTCGATGCTCGGCGTGCCGGGATTGCTCAAGGCTTATCACTCGGGCCGGGTGACGCTGTGCAACGCGATCGGCACCGGTGTCGCGGACGACAAGTCGATCTATCCCTACGTCGGTGAGATGGTCCGTTTCTATCTCGGCGAGGAGCCGATCCTGAATAACGTGCCGACCTATCGCTGTCGCGAAAAGGACGACCTGCGCTACGTGCTGGATCACCTGCCGGAACTGGTGGTGAAGGAGGTCCATGGCGCCGGCGGCTACGGGATGCTGGTCGGGCCGGCGGCGACGAAGGCGGAGATCGAGGAGTTCCGTGCCGTACTCGTCGCGCATCCGGAAAAATATATCGCGCAGCCGACGCTCGCGCTGTCGACCTGCCCGACTTATGTGGAAAGTGGTGTCGCGCCGCGGCACATCGACCTGCGACCCTTCGTGTTGTCGGGCAAGGAGATTTCGCTGGTGCCGGGTGGCCTGACGCGGGTCGCGTTGCGTGAAGGCTCGCTCGTGGTGAATTCCTCACAGGGCGGTGGAACGAAGGACACCTGGGTGCTGGAGAACGGCCATGCCGAACCGCAGCGCTGAGTGGTCGCGTTTCGTCATCCCCGCGAATGCCGTCCTGGAGCCCGAAAAATGCTGAGCCGTACTGCCGATCACCTTTTCTGGATGGCCCGTTACTCCGAGCGCGCCGAGAACCTCGCCCGCCTGCTCGACGTCACCTATCAGATGTCGCTCGTGCCGCACGACGAGGAAAGCGCGCGCGCCAGCTGGAAAGCGATCATCGTGCTGAACAGCCTCGAAGACGCCTACGCCAAGCGGCATGACGAGATCACCGCCGCCAAGGTGCTGCATTTCATGGTGCGCGACGAGACACACTCGTCGTCGATCTACAGTTGCCTGCGCGCAGCCCGTGAGAACGCACATGCGGTGCGCGGCACGTTGACCGCGGAGATGTGGGAGACGATCAACGAGACTTGGCTATATCTGCGCACGCAGAGCTTCGAATCGATCTACGAGGCGGGCGTAGCGGCCTTCTTCGACTGGGTTAAGCAGCGGGCGTCGCTGCTGCGCGGGGCGATGTTCGGCACGATGCTGCGCGACGAGGCCTTCCATTTCATCCGCCTGGGTGCTCTGCTCGAGCGCGCCGACAACACGGCACGCATCCTCGACGTGAAGTACCACAGCCTGTCGGCAGCGGCGCAAGGCCAGGGCCAGGGCCAGGGCCAGGGCCAGGGCCAGGGCCAGGGCCAGGGCCAGGGCCAGGGCCAGAGCCAGAGCCAGAGCCAGAGCCAGAGCCAGAGCCAGAGCCAGAGCCAGAGCCAGAGCCAGGGTGACGATCTGGTGGCCGCGAGCGACTACTATCACTGGGGTGCGTTGTTGCGCTCGGTGTCGGCCTTCGAGGTGTATCGGAAGGTCTACCGCGACGTGATCACGCCCGAACGCGTCGCGGAACTCCTGATCCTGCGCGAGGATCTGCCGCGCTCGCTGCACTCGTGCATGGAGGGCGTGGTGTCGGTGCTCGACCGCGTGCGTAACAACCGTTCGGACGAGACGGTTCGCCGCGCCGGACAGCTGTATGCCTCGCTCCGTTACGGCCGCATGGAGGACATCTACGCGAAGGGGCTGCACGCGTGGCTGGACGACTTCATTCTGCGCATCGGCGACCTGGGCGGCCGCATCAGCGAGGACTTTCTCGTCGGCGCCTGACTCGCTCGGGCGTCGATATTTAGCGAGCACACACCATGACTTACTGTGTAGGGATGTGTCTGCAGGCCGGGCTCGTTTTCCTGTCCGATTCGCGCACGAATGCGGGGGTCGACCACATCAACACCTTCCGCAAGATGCGCACGTGGCAGCGGCCGGGCGAGCGGGTGATCGTGATGCTTACCTCGGGCAACCTGTCGATCAGCCAGTCGGTGGGCAACATCCTCACCGAGCGGCTGGCGCTGGCGGATTCGACCAATCTCTTCAAGGCTCCGAACATGTTCGAGGTGGCGCGCCACGTGGGAGAGGTGATGCGCGAGGTGCATCGGCGCGATGCCGAGGCCCTGAGCGAGTTCGGAGTGGAGTTCAACGCGTCGATGGTCGTGGGCGGCCAGATCCTCGGTGAGGGGCCGCGGCTCTTCAATGTCTATGCAGCCGGCAATTTCATCGAGTCGACCGAGGACACTCCCTACATCCAGATTGGCGAGTCGAAATACGGCAAGCCGATCATCGACCGCGTCGTGAAGTACGGGACCTCGCTGTCCGACGCGGCCAAGTGCGCGCTGGTGTCGATGGATTCGACGATCCGCTCCAACCTGTCGGTCGGTCTGCCGCTCGACTTGTGCGTCGTCGAGCGCGACGCGCTGGCGATCAAGTCCCATGTGTCGATCACCTTCGAGAACGCTTATTACCAGCAGATCCGCAGCCAATGGGGGGAGCGCCTGCGCGAGGCGTTTGCCGAATTGCCGAATCCCGATTGGGTGTAGCAGCCACGCTCGCGGGCACTGCGGGTGCCGGTGCCCCTCGACGACGAGTCGCACAAGCGCGCAGAGAAGCGCGCAATACGAATAACGGAGAAAGAGTCGTGTCGATCCATGTTGCCCTCAATCACGTCACCCACTACCGCTACGATCGTCCGATCAATGTCGGTCCGCAGATCGTGCGACTGCGCCCGTGCCCGCACAGCCGCACGCGCATCCTGTCCTATTCCCTGAAGGTGTTGCCGGAGAAGCACTTCATCAACTGGCAGCAGGACCCGCAGAGCAACTACCTCGCTCGCCTGGTCTTCCCGGACAAGACCCGCGAGTTCCGCGTCGAGGTCGATCTCGTCGCCGAGATGGCGGTGCTCAACCCCTTCGACTTCTTTCTTGAACCCGAAGCCGAGCATTACCCCTTTTCGTACAACGAGGAACAGCGGGTCGAGCTCGCGCCTTACCTGCACAAGCTGCCGGTCGGTGGGGCGATCGGCGAGCGCTTCACGGCCTACCTGGCGACGATCCCGCGCGACAAGAAGCGCACAGTGCCTTTCCTCGTCGAGCTCAACGCACGGCTGCAGACGGACATCGACTACCTGATCCGCCTCGAACCTGGCGTGCAGAAGCCGGAGGAGACGCTCGTGACAGGCAGCGGCTCGTGCCGCGATTCGGCCTGGCTGCTGGTGCAGTTGCTGCGCTACCTCGGGCTGGCGGCGCGCTTCGTGTCCGGCTACCTGATCCAGCTCACGGCGGACGTCAAATCGCTCGATGGTCCCTCGGGACCGGAAGCCGACTTCACCGACCTGCACGCGTGGTGCGAGGTCTATCTGCCCGGGGCGGGGTGGGTGGGGCTGGATCCGACCTCCGGCCTCTTCGCCGGCGAAGGTCACATCCCGCTCGCGTGCAGCCCGGAGCCGTCCTCCGCTGCGCCGATCACCGGCCTCATCGAGGAGTGCGAGTGCGAGTTCGCGCACACGATGAAGGTCGAACGCATCTGGGAAGCGCCGCGCGTCACCAAGCCGTACTCGGAGGAAACCTGGGCTCGCATCGAGGCGCTCGGCCACGCGATCGACCGTCAGCTCGACGCCGCCGACGTGCGCCTGACGATGGGCGGCGAGCCGACCTTCGTCTCGGTCGATGACCCGGACGGCGACGAGTGGAACACGACCGCGCTCGGGCCGACCAAGCGCCTGCTCGCGACCGATCTCTACCACCGTCTGCGGGAGAAATATGGTGCTCAGGGATTGATGCACTTCGGCCAGGGCAAGTGGTATCCGGGCGAGCAGCTGCCGCGATGGTCGCTCAACGCCTACTGGCGCCGCGACGGCGAGCCGATCTGGAGCAAACCGGAACTCTACGCCGACGAGGGCAAGTCCTCGGGCGCCGATCCCGCGATTGCCAACCGCTTCCTGCGCGGAGTTGCCGGACGCCTCGCACTCGACCCGCAATACGTCTTCGAAGCCTTCGAGGACACCTTCTACTACCTGTGGCGCGAAGGCCGCCTGCCGGTCAATGTCGATCCCCTCGATTCGCGTCTCGAGGACCCGCTCGAGCGCGAGCGCCTGCGCCGGGTGTTCGAGCACGGCCTACCGAACGCCGTCGGCTCGGTGCTGCCGATCGCACGCAGCCCCTCGGGCACCTGGGTGACGGGGCTGTGGTTCCTGCGCGACGAGCGCTGCTATCTGACCCCCGGCGACTCACCGATCGGCTACCGTCTGCCGCTCGATTCGCAGCCCTGGGTCCGCAAGGCCGATTATCCGTACATCCACGCGCCCGACCCGGCGCAACAGTTCCCGCCGCTCGCCAACTACTCCGTGCTGCGCCAGCAGGCCCAGTACCCCGGCCCGCTCCAAGTCGCACAGACGGTATTGCCGAACGGTGGCGGACGCGCCGCTGCCGCCCCCACGACGTCGGATCGGGCTCCGCGCGCCAAGGAGTCGGCAGATTGGCTCACACGCACCGCGATGTGCGCGCAGCCGCGTGAAGGCAACCTCTATGTCTTCATGCCGCCGACCGACTCCCTCGACGACTACCTCGCGATCGTCGCCGCCGTCGAAGCCACCGCCGAGGCGCTCGGCCAGCCCGTGATCATGGAAGGCTACGAACCGCCGTCCGACCCGCGCCTCGCACACTTCAGCATCACGCCTGACCCCGGCGTGATCGAGGTCAACATCCACCCCGCCAACGACTGGGATGAGCTCGTCGAGCGTACGACCCACCTCTACGAGGCCGCGCGTGAGTCGCGCCTGTCGACCGAGAAGTTCATGCTCGACGGTCGCCACACCGGCACCGGCGGCGGCAACCACTTCGTCCTCGGCGGTGCGACGACGGACGACTCACCCTTCCTGCGCCGCCCCGATCTGCTGCGCAGCCTTGTCAGCTACTGGCACAACCACCCGTCGCTGTCCTACCTTTTCTCGGGACTCTTCATCGGCCCGACCTCGCAGGCGCCGCGTATCGACGAGGCACGCAACGACTCGGTCTACGAGATCGAGATCGCCTTCCGCGAGATGGAGCGCCGGATTGGCAGCGACGGCTACTGTCCGCCCTGGCTCGTCGATCGCCTGATGCGCAACCTCCTGATCGACGTCACCGGCAACACCCACCGCGCCGAGTTCTGCATCGACAAGCTCTATTCGCCGGATGGCCCGACCGGCCGCCTCGGTCTGCTCGAATTGCGCGCCTTCGAGATGCCGCCCCACGCACGCATGTCGCTCACGCAGCAGCTCCTGCTGCGCGGCCTCGTCGCACGCTTCTGGCAGCAGCCTTACGCGCCCGACCGCCTCGTGCGCTGGGGCACCGAACTGCACGACCGCTTCATGCTGCCGCATTTCGTCCGGCAGGACTTCGAGGACGTGGTCGCAGAGATGAACGATTTCGGCCTGCCGATCCAGGCCGACTGGTTCGCGCCGCACTTCGAGTTCCGCTTCCCCAAGATCGGCGACTTCGCCGTGCGCGGCATGGAAATCGAGTTGCGTCACGCGCTTGAGCCCTGGCATGTGATGGGCGAGGAGGGTGCCGCCGGCGCGACGGTGCGCTACGTCGACTCCTCGGTCGAACGCCTCCAGGTCAAGGTGAACGGCATGCCGCCGGATCGCTATGTACTCGCGGTGAACGGCCGGGCGTTGCCATTACAACGGACCGGAACGGTCGGCGAAGCGGTCGGAGGAGTCCGATACCGTGCCTGGCAGCCCGCCTCCTGCCTCCATCCGACGATCGGCGTGGATGCGCCGCTCACCTTCGACGTCGTCGACACCTGGATGAAGCGTTCGCTGGGCGGCGCGCAATATCACGTCGCCCATCCTGGCGGCCGCAACTACGACACCTTCCCGGTGAACGCCTTCGAGGCCGAATCGCGTCGTCTCGCGCGCTTCTTCCGCATCGGACACACGCCGGGCGGGGCTCTGTCGCGGATCGAACCTGCGGAGCGCAACTCCGCCTTCCCATTCACGCTAGACTTGCGAGCATCACCATAGGTTGGCGCCCGAGGCCAGATGCCGCATTCGCTGTTCTCGCTCTATGCCCGCCCGACGGCTCGTTACGACGAACTCCTCGGCGCGGGGGACGTGCTGCGGCCTCACTGGGCGCCGCTCGTCGATGCGCTCGGGGCGTCGACCCCGGAGCAGATGCGGGCGCGCCAGCAGTTCGTCGCCGAGCGCATCCGCGAGAACGGTACCACCTACAACGTCTACGCCGACCCGCAGGGGACCGACCGGCCCTGGACGGTCGACCCGCTGCCTTTCATTTTGCCGACCGAGGAGTGGGCGCACATCGAAGCCGCCGTCGCGCAACGGGCGCATCTCCTCGACCGCGTGCTGGCGGACCTCTACGGACCGCAGAACCTGATCCGCACCGGAGCGCTCCCCGCGGCGCTGGTCTATGGCCACAACGGCTTCCTGTGGCCCTGCCTCGGCACGGTTCCGCCGTCCGATCATTTTCTGCATGTCTACGCCGCCGACCTCGCCCGTTCTCCCGACGGCCGATGGTGGGTGATTGCGGATCGTACGCAGGGACCGTCGGGTGCCGGCTATGCGCTCGAAAACCGCCTGATCGTCTCGCGCCTGTTCCCCGACCAGTTCCGCGACCAGCGCGTCCTCCATCTCGCCGACTTCTTTCGCCATGTGCAGGACAGTCTCGCCCGGTGGGCTCCGGTCGACGCCGGCGAGACGCCCCTCATCGTGCTGCTCAGCCCCGGCCCGTACAACGAGACCTATTTCGAGCAGTCCTATCTCGCACGCTACCTCGGCTTTCCGCTCGTCGAAGGGCAGGATCTCACCGTGCGGGGCAATACCGTCTATGTGAAGACGCTCGCCGGCTTGCGCCGCGTGCACGTCATCCTGCGCCGCCTCGACGACGACTACGCCGATCCGCTCGAATTGCGCGGCGAATCCTCGCTTGGCGTGCCCGGCCTGGTCCAGGCAGCCCGTAGTGGCCGCGTGCTGATCGCGAACGCGCTCGGCAGCGGTGTGCTCGAATCCGCGGGCTTGCTCGCCTTCCTGCCGAAGCTCGCCGAGCACCTCCTCGGCGAACCGCTCCTGATGTCCGCCGTCGCGACCTGGTGGTGCGGGGAATCGCCGGCCCTCGATTACGTGATCGAGCACCTCGGCTCCCTCGTCATCAAGCCCGCCTATCCCTCGCAACGCATGGAGCCCGTGTTCGGCCGCGACATTTCCCTCGCCGAGCGCGCCCGTTGGGCCGAACGCCTGCGTCAGCGCCCCCATGCCTACGTCGGCCAGGAAATCGTCCAACTCTCGCAGGCGCCTGTGCTTTCGGGCGCCTCGCGGTCGCTCGATCGCCGCCTGCTGTCGCGTGCGATCGGCGTGCGCGTGTATGCCGTCGCGACGCCCGAAGGCTGGCGCGTGATGCCCGGCGGGCTGACCCGCGTGGCAGGCAGCGGCAAGGTCGATATCCTGTCGATGCAGCGCGGCGGCTCCTCCAAGGACACCTGGGTCCTGTCCGAAAAGCCCGTCAGCCAATTCTCCCTGCTTAAGGGCGAACTCGGCGCGCGCGACATCGTCCGCGCCAATTCGCAGATCGCAAGCCGCGCCGTCGAGAATCTCTTCTGGCTCGGCCGCTACGGCGAACGTGTCGAAAACAGCGCCCGGCTGCTGCGTCTCGCGTGCGAGCGACTCAATCTGGAGGGCGAATCGTCCTTGTCGCAAAAGGGCGCGGTGACGGAACCGCCGCTGCTTGTGACCGACGAACCGGGGCAACTCGCCGCCGCGCTCCGCTATTGCGAACTCTTCTGGTTGCTGCCGCCGGCGAAGGGACGCTCGGTACTGCGCCGGCTGATCGAGGGCGTGCACGACGAGCGCAATCCCGGCAGCCTGGCCAGCACCCTGCGGCGGACACTATGGGCCGCTACCCAGGTCCGCGATCGCCTGTCGCTCGACCATTGGCACTCGCTAAACCGCATGCACGACATCCTGCGCCGCCGCAGTCCCGACGCGAAGGGCGTCGACCCCTTGGCAGACGTCTCCATGGCAAGCTTGCCTTCGACACTGGACCGCGTGCTGCTTTCCTGTGTGCAGCTCTCCGGCTTCGCCATGGACGACATGGTGCGCGATGCCGGCTGGCGTTTTCTCGTCCTTGGCCGCCGCATCGAACGCCTGCAAAGCCGGTGTCAGATAGTCGCCCATTTCCTCGACGGCTGCAGCGGCCAACCTGCAGGCATCGAGGCGCTGCTGCAACTCGCCGACTGCGCCGAAACTTATCGTCAGCGCTACCTGCGCACGCCCGACATCCTGCCGACACTCGACCTCATCGTCTTCGACGCGGACAATCCGCATTCGGTGATCTTTCAGGTCGACATGCTTCAGCGCTACCTGGAGTCGCTGCTACGGGAGTTCCTCCACGCACCAGACGCAGATTGCGGCCTTTCGGACTTCCGCGACATTTCGAACATGCTGCGCGCCTTCCCACTGGAGGACCTCGAACTGGGGCGCAAGGATTGTCGTCCGGACGAGCAAGCTTGCGCGAACTGCGGCGGATGCACGGAACTCGTGGCACAACTGCGCCTGCTCCACATCGCGGCCGGGACGCTGTCCAACCGCATCGCGGAACGCTTCTTCACCCACGTCGCGCCGAGCTCGCGCGTACTCTCCACCTGAACATGCTGTACCACGTTCTTCACTCCACCCTCTACGACTATGCGATGCCGGTGCAGCTGGCGCACCACCTGCTGCACCTCGTGCCGCGCCACTGCCCATGGCAGCGTATCGAGGCGCACGCGCTGCGTGTTGATCCGGCGCCGACCTCGCATCTCGAAGTGAGCGACGCCTTCGGCAATCCGGTCAGCTGCATTGAACTCGCCGTCCCGCACGACCACCTGCACGTCGAGAGCGAGATTTCGCTTCGCGTCGCTCCGCGTCCATGGCTCGGCAAGCTCGACGACCAGGACCGCTGGGAAGATGTCACCACGCTCCTCTGCTATCAGGCCCGCCCGCTGTCCGACGAGCTCGTCGAGGCCGAGCGCATGCGCTTCGAATCGCCTGGAGTGCGCGTCAAGCGCGAACTGGAGGAGTACGCGGCACCGTCCTTCTCCGCCAAGCGGCCGCTCGTCGACGCCACACTGAATCTGATGGCGCGGATCCACGACGAATTCCACTACGACCCCGAAGCGACCGAGGTCGGTACGACCGTACTCGAAGTCCTCGAACGCAAAAGCGGCGTTTGCCAGGACTTCGCCCACCTGATGGTCGGCTGTCTGCGTTCGATGGGACTCGCCGCACGCTACGTCTCCGGCTACCTACGCACCGACCCCCCGGCCGGCCAGCCGCGCATGCTCGGCGCCGACGCGTCCCACGCGTGGGTCGCCGTCTATGTCCCAGCCCATGGCTGGATCGAATTCGACCCCACCAACAACTGCCTCGCCGACGAGCGCCACCTCGTCATCGGCTGGGGCCGCGATTTCGTCGACGTCTCACCGATTCGCGGCGTGATTCAGGGCGGGGGCGAACATACGCTGAAGGTCGGTGTGACCGTCACTCCCGTCGATGAGGAGGAGGGCGACCGTCTCGTTCAGCCGTCTGCGGAAGTCAGCTGAAATGACGCTGCGCTACCTTGTTCCCGCCGCTTGTGGGGAAGGCGTACTTGCAGAACTCGTCGCTCGCGGACCGCGGCGAGGGTATGTCACATATTTGAAGTTGCGCCGAGTCAGGAGAATCGGGCATGCGAGGCCCCGAAAAGCAGAACGCCAACCTCGAAAGGTTGGCGTTCCTGGGTGCTGGTGGGCCCAGCAGGACTTGAACCCGCGACCAAGCGATTATGAGTCGCCTGCTCTAACCGACTGAGCTATGGGCCCGAAAAGCGGTTGCCCGTCCGCGGGGAACGGGCCAGAGATCAGGCGTCGCTGTCGAGGAAGCTACGCAGGCGTTCCGAGCGGCTCGGGTGACGCAGCTTGCGCAGGGCCTTGGCTTCGATCTGGCGGATGCGTTCGCGGGTGACGTCGAACTGCTTGCCGACTTCCTCGAGGGTGTGGTCGGTATTCATTTCGATGCCGAAACGCATGCGCAGCACCTTCGCTTCACGGGCGGTGAGCGAGTCGAGCACTTCGCCGGTCGCTTCGCGCAGGCTGGAATACATCGCGGCGTCGGCCGGCGCGAGCGTCGCCTGATCCTCGATGAAGTCGCCCAGATGCGAATCGTCGTCGTCGCCGATCGGCGTTTCCATCGAGATGGGCTCCTTGGAGATCTTCATGATCTTGCGGATCTTCTCCTCGGGCATGTCCATCTTTTCGGCGAGCGTCGCCGGATCGGGCTCCTGGCCGGTTTCCTGCAGAATCTGCCGGCTGATGCGGTTCATCTTGTTGATCGTCTCGATCATGTGAACCGGGATCCGGATGGTCCGTGCCTGGTCGGCGATCGAGCGGGTGATGGCCTGCCGGATCCACCATGTCGCGTAAGTCGAGAACTTGTAGCCGCGGCGGTATTCGAACTTGTCCACCGCCTTCATCAGGCCGATGTTGCCTTCCTGAATCAGGTCGAGGAACTGCAGACCACGGTTGGTGTACTTCTTCGCGATCGAGATCACGAGGCGCAGGTTGGCCTCGGTCATCTCGCGCTTGGCACGGCGCATCTTGGCTTCGCCCGTCGACATCTGCCGATTGACGTCCTTCAACTCCTTGAGCGAGATGCCGATACGCGACTGCAAGTCGATCAGCTTCTGCTGCTCTTCGAGCACGGCCGGATGTACGCGCATCAGGCCTTCGGCGTAGCTCTTGCCGACGCCGATCTCGTCCTTCAGCCAGTTCAGGTCGACTTCGCGGCCCGGGAAGACCTTGATGAAGTGCGTGCGCGGCATGCCCGCGCGGTCGACACACAGTTGCAGGATCTGACGCTCGTGGCTGCGCACCTGCTCGACCATGTGGCGCACGGTGTCGCACAGGCGTTCGATGGCCTTCGCGGTGAAGCGGATGTTGAGCAGTTCGTCGGAGATCTGCTGCTGAAGCGCGAGATAGCTGAGATCCTGCGAGCCGTTCTTCGCCAGCGCTTCGAGCTTGCTGTCGTTGAACTTGCGGATGACGGCGAAGCGCGCGAGCGCGTCAGCCTTCAGCTGCGCGAGCGTCGCGGCGTTGGCAGCAGCTTCCTTCTCTTCGTCGCTGCTTTCGTCGTCGTCGTCACCGGCGTCGTCGCCGCCTTCTTCGTCTTCGGCACCTTCGTCATCGACCTCGGCCATCGCCGCGGCTTCTTCCTCGGCAGCGGCGTTGGGGTCGATCACGCCGTCGACGAGTTCGTCGATCCGCATTTCGTCGCCGGCGACCTTGTCCACGATCTGGAGCATTTCGGTGATCGTGGTCGGGCAGGCGGAAATTGCCTGGACCATGTGACGCAGGCCGTCTTCGATGCGCTTTGCGATTTCGATTTCGCCTTCGCGGGTCAGCAACTCGACCGTACCCATTTCACGCATGTACATGCGGACGGGGTCGGTGGTGCGCCCGAATTCGGAATCGACCGACGACAGCGCCTGTTCGGCTTCTTCTTCCGCGACATCTTCATCGACCGTGCTCGGGACGGCGTCCGACATGAGCAGGTCTTCGGCAGCCGGCGCTTCGTCGAAGACCCGGATGCCCATGTTGTTGAAGGTCGCGATGATGCCTTCGATCTGCTCGGCGTCGGCAACGTCGTCGGGCAGGTGATCGCTGATTTCTGCGTAGGTGAGGTAGCCGCGTTCCTTGCCGAGCGAGATCAGAGTCTTCAGGCGGGTCTTGCGAACCTCCGCGTCGAGCGCCCCGGCAGGCGCTCCTTCCTCGATCAGTACGGCTTTGTCTTTGGCTTTGGAGGCCCGTCCTTTCGGGATATCCTTCCGCGAATCCTTGACTTTTTCGCGAGCCATGGCACTCCTTGAATCGGGCGAACGATGAATTGGGGTAATCGACGATTATACTAAACGTTACTGACTTTGCCGAGGTTGACGAGCTTTCTTTTTTCCATTAACAGCTCGGCAAGTCGGCCGCGCTCCACCGGCGAGAGGCCGCTTGAGCGTTCGCGCAGCGTCAGTTCGCCGATTTCACGGGCGATCGCGTCTGCGTGCAGCTTTCGCAACGTATCTTCAAAAATTGTTTCGATAACAGCTTCGTCAAATTCGGCATCCACCAGTTCCCCGGCCACTCGTGCAATCGTCTCGCTGTGAGGGGTATCCCGGAACTGCTCGACCAGCGCTCCAAGTCCCCCGTTTGTCACCAGGTCGCCTGTGCTCATCGTGTCGATGATCGCGACCAGGGCTTTCGCGCCGGCTGTGTCATCCGGCACCAGGTCCACCGGAAGTCGCGCTGCCCAGGTCGGGTGATGCAGGACGAGGCGTAGCAGGGTGTCGATGGCGGAGGGCGGTCGCTGGCGACCGCGGGGCCTCGGGCGGTCGCGGGGCGGGTAGGGCGCACGCCGGGGGCTGCCGAACTCCATGTCCTGGCGGAAGTCTGGGGGCGGGCGCCTGGGTGTTTCGGATTTGAGTCCGAAGGCCGTCTCGACCTCGGCTTGGCTGAATTCGCTGGCTTCCGCGATGGCCTTGATCAGTTGCAGTCGCAGCATCGGGGCTGCGACCCGCGTGACGAGCGGCTTCGCCTCATGCACCAGTCGCGCGCGGCCTTCGGCGGTATCGAGCGGACAGTCGGTGCGCAGTTCGTTGAGCAGGAAGGTGGTCAGCGGCATTGCCGATGCGGCGGCCTCGCTGAACGCCGGCGCGCCGAACGCGCGCACGAAGGAGTCCGGGTCGTGCTCTTCGGGTAGGAACAGGAAGGCGAGCGTGACGTCGTCGCGTAGCGCCTCGAGCGACGATTCGAGCGCGCGTCGCGCCGCCTTGCGTCCGGCGGCGTCGCCATCGAAGCAGAACACGATGCGCTGCGCGTGGCGCAGCAGGGTATTGATGTGGTGCGGCGTGGTCGCGGTGCCGAGCGTTGCGACGGCGTTGCCGACGCCGAATTGCGCGAGGGCCACGACGTCCATATAGCCTTCGACGACGATCGTGTGGCCCGCTTCGCGGATCGCCTTTTGCGCCTGGGGCAGGCCGTAGAGTTCGCGCCCCTTTTCGAACAGCGGCGTTTCGGGCGAGTTCAGATATTTGGGCTCGCCGCCATCGAGGACTCGTCCGCCGAACGCGATGATGCGCCCGCGCCGGTCCTGGATCGGGAACATGATGCGGTTGCGGAAGCGGTCGTAGCGGCGTCCGGCGTCGTTCTCGATGACGAGGCCGGCGTCCAGTAGCGCCTTGCGCTCATACTCCGGAAATATCTTGCGCAACCCGTGCCAGTCGTCAGGTGCGAAACCGATGCCGAACCGGACACAGATCTCCCCGGTCAGGCCGCGACGCTTCAGGTAGTCGATGGCAATGGGTGCGTGCTTCAGCTGGTCGCGGTAGAAGCGCGCCGCCGTCGCGATCGCGGCAAGGAGCTCGTCGTGCTCGGGCGTAGCCGGCTGGCGATCGTGTCCGCTGTGGGATTGCGGCACTTGCAGCCCTGCGTAGCCCGCCAGTTCCTTGACGGCGTCGACGAAGGGCAGGCCGCTGTACTCCATCAGGAAGCTGATCGCGGTGCCATGGGCGCCGCATCCGAAGCAGTGGTAGAACTGCTTGCTCGGGCTGACGGAAAAGGAGGCTGATTTTTCGCCGTGGAAGGGGCAGCAGGCGAAATAGTTGGCGCCGCTCTTCTTCAGGGTAAGGTGGCGCTCGACCACGTCGACGATGTCGACGCGAGCGAGGAGGTCCTGAATGAACGACTGCGGGATCATGGCCGGTCTGCCGCCATGCTTCGGCGGCGAGCGGTCAGGAGGCGAGGCGCGCGCGAACGCGCCGCGACACGTCCGACATGTCGGCGCGACCGGCGAGGCGTGCCTTCAGCGGTCCCATCACGCGGCCCATGTCGGCCGGGCCGCTCGCGCCGCACTCGGTAATGGCGGCCTCGATGGCTGCGTCGAGTTCGGCGTCCGACAGGGCTGCGGGCAGGTAGGCGGACAGGACTTCGATCTCGAAGCGCTCTGCAGCTGCGAGTTCGGGGCGGTTGCCTGCGTCGTACTGTGTGGCCGCGTCGCGGCGTTGTTTGACGAGCTTTTCAACCGTCGCCATGACGCCAGCTTCGTCGAGCTCGACGCGTTCGTCGATTTCGCGTTGCTTGATGGCGGCAATCAGCATGCGGACGGCTGACAGCCGTGCGCTATCCTTCGCGCGCAGGGCGGCCTTCATGTCGTCCTGAATGCGTAGTTTGAGAGACATGGCGACTCCGGTGTCGAAAAGCAAACCCACACCGGGTGCGAATCTTCAGATCCGCACCCGGTGTGGGTTGTCAGGCGTGGCTGAAGCTTCTTAGTAGAGCTTCGGCGGAAGCATCTGCGAGCGCAGGCGCTTCTGGGTGCGCTTGACGGCGGCGGCCGACTTGCGCTTGCGTTCCGAGGTAGGCTTCTCGTAGAACTCGCGGGCGCGAAGCTCGGTCAGCAACCCGGTTTTTTCGATGGTGCGCTTGAAGCGGCGGAGGGCAACCTCAAACGGTTCGTTTTCCTTGACGCGGATACCCGGCATTGCGAACTTCCTTGTGGATTCTGTAGGCGGAAAAGAGGATAAGTATATCGACTGGCCCCGGATAAGCCAAGCAGAAACTTAGCTTCGCCTTGGCAAGGCCGTTAGAATGCGACTTTCTTCACGCGAAAAGAGCGACTGGGGCAAGGATGAGAGTGCTGGGAATCGAGTCTTCGTGCGACGAGACCGGCGTAGCGGTATTCGATACCGATGCCGGACTGCTCGGACATCGGGTGCACTCGCAGATTGATCTGCACGCGGCCTATGGTGGCGTCGTGCCTGAGCTTGCGTCGCGTGACCATATACGGCTCTTGCCGGTTCTTGTGCGGCAGACGCTCGAATCCGCAGGCTGCGGTTTGCCGCAGATCGACGGCATTGCCTACACCGCCGGTCCCGGGCTCGCCGGAGCGTTGCTGGTGGGCGCGAGCTATGCGGAGGCGCTGGGGCTGGCTTTGGAGGTGCCGGTGCTGCCGGTTCATCATCTCGAGGGGCACCTGCTTTCACCGCTGCTGGCGCAGGATCCCCCGCAGTTTCCCTTCGTCGCCCTGCTAGTCTCGGGCGGGCACACGCAATTGATGGAAGTGACCGGCGTGGGCGAATACGCGCTGTTGGGCGAATCGCTCGACGATGCCGCTGGTGAGGCTTTTGACAAGACAGCGAAACTGATCGGCCTGGACTACCCGGGCGGGCCGCAATTGGCGCGCTTGGCGGAGTCCGGAAAGTCCGGGCGCTTTGCGCTGCCGCGGCCGATGTTGCGCTCGGGCGATCTTGATTTCAGCTTCAGCGGCCTGAAGACAGCGGTATTGAACGTCGTCTCCAGCAATGCGTGGAATCCTGCAGATGTGGCGGATCTGGCGGCGGATTTCCAGGAGGCGGTCGTCGAGGTGTTGTGCGCGAAGGCGCTGAAAGCCTTGGAGCAGACTGGGCACTCGCGGCTCGTCGTCGCGGGGGGTGTAGGGGCCAACCGTCGTCTGCGCGAAAGGCTGGACAGTGCGGCGCGTCGGCGGAAGTGGCGTGTCTACTATCCGGAGCCCGAGCTTTGTACGGATAACGGGGCCATGATTGCCTTTGCGGGTGCTCTGAGGCTGAACGCGGGTCAGGTCGTCAGTCCCGATTTCGCCGTGCGGGTATATCCGCGATGGCCGCTTGCAGCATTAAAGTCGCCGAATGCGCTTGCGACCGGAGCGTGAGGCGTCAGGCTTTCTTGCGCGAGCCGATCTTGCTTTCGGTGCCGTCGAGTAATTTTCGGATATTTGCGCTGTGACGCCAGATCAGGATGCCCGCGATCAGCAGGAGTACCGTGATCGTCGGTGTGGGGCCCAGGATCAGATAGCCGGCAATAGGCGTTGCGACGGCAGCGGCAAGCGCTGCCGCGGATGAGTAGCGGGTGGTGAAGGCGACCGCGAGCCAGACGAGCAGCGCCGTCAATGCGATCCATCCGCTGATGCCGGCGAGTACGCCAAGTGCGGTGGCAACCCCCTTCCCGCCGTTGAAGCGCAGGAAGACACTGAACACGTGGCCAAGGAAGGCGGCGAGGCCGGCAAGGGCGGCAATCGTGGGTTCAAAGCCCATGCGTTGTGCGGCCCATACGGCGAGCCACCCTTTGGCGCAGTCGCCGACCAGGGTCATCAGTGCCGCACTCTTGTTGCCACTGCGGAGCACATTGGTGGCGCCGGGATTGCCGGACCCGTATTTGCGCGGATCGGCCAAGCCGAACAAACGGCTTGAGACAATCGCAAACGGAATCGAGCCGAGAAGGTAACCGGCGAGCAAGAGAGGCAGCAGGGTCATGTTTTCACCTAGAATTGCCGCGATTCTAATCAGGAACCGCCATGGACTTTATTTTCATTGAGGAGCTGCGAGTGCAGGCGTGCGTGGGAATCTATCCGCGCGAGAAGGCTGCGCCGCAGACGGTCGAGCTGAACCTGACCTTCGGCGTTCCCGATTCCGCCGCCGAGCACGACGATATTGCCGACACCATCAACTACGCGGACGTGATCGAACGGATCCGCAAGGAGCTGGCCGAGCAGCATTTCAATCTTATCGAAACGCTCGGGGAGTTCGTCGTCAAGCTGCTGCTCGATGATTTCGGCGCGCCGTGGGTGAAGATCCGGATTGCCAAGATCGGCGTGATGAAAGGCGTTCGGCGCGTGGGCGTATTCATTCAGCGCGGGAAGGAGGGGGTTTCTCCTCCCGCGACGGCGAGCTGAAAACTCGAGATGCCGGGCGCGTCGCGCCCGGCGCGGATCACGCTTCCGCTTTCGCTTCGAGATCGGCCAAGGGCTTGTTTTGCCCCAGCCAGTCGATCACCCACTGGGGCTTGCGGCCACGACCGCTCCAGCCGACGGACGGGTTGGCCGGATTGCGGTATTTTACCGGAACGGTGCCGGTCTTCTTGGCCGCGGCTTTGCCCTTGGCTTTGGCCTTGGTCGGAGCCGTCTTTTCTTCGGCTGCGGCATTAGGCAGCAAGTCGCTCAGGGATAGGCCTTCATCGGCCGCCATCTTCTGCATCTTCTTGAGCAGATCGCGACGCGTAGCGTCGCTGCGGCGCCGAATTTCGGTTTCGATCTTCGATTGAAGGCGACGCAATTCGGTCAGCGACAGTTTGGCGATTTCCATTTTTATCCCCGTTTCTAGATGTGGTTATGCGAGATCGGCGTCAATTCGGACCGGCGCCGAGTCGCGATGCGCTCTGATCCATGATTGGCTTAGGATATTCTGCCAGCAAAATTCGGCAGTTAAAATCTTTTTCGCAATTCCGGGGATTAATCAGGGCATAAAGTCACGAATCAAATCGCGACCTCCACGAGTTGTGGCTGGAGAATTCGGATCAGGTCGTGCGGGTGAATGCCGACGAGGAAGCCGCGCCTGCCGCCGTTGATGTAGATGAGCGGCAGATCGAGAATGGTCTTTTCCATGAGAATCGACATACGCTTGCGCAGCCCGAAAGGCGAGGTGCCTCCGACGAGATAGCCTGAGTGGCGATTGGCCACCTCGGGAGCGCAAGGTTCGATGCGTTTGCGTCCGATCTGGCGCGCAAGTTCCTTCGTGGATACCTTGTGGTCCCCGTGCATCAGCACGACAAGCGGATCGCTGTTTTCATCTTCCATTATCAGCGTCTTGATAACGGAGTGTTCCGAAACATTTAGTTCGCGTGACGAAACGCCCGTTCCTCCGTGAGGTTCGTATTCGTAAAGATGGGCAGAAAAAGCGATGTGGTGTTGCTTGAGAAATCGCGTCGCCGGCGTTTCGGGCGCGTGCTGTTGCATTTTGCTCATGAGAGTAATCCGCAGTCGATCCTGCGGATTATGCGACGCCAATGCGGCGGCCTCAAGCGCGGGGATGATGAATTTCGTGCAGGGACTTGAGTCGTTCGCGTGCGACGTGCGTATAGACCTGCGTCGTGGAAATGTCGGCGTGTCCGAGGAGCATCTGCACGACTCTCAGGTCTGCGCCATGATTCAGCAGATGGGTCGCGAATGCGTGACGCAAGGTATGGGGCGAAATGCGATTCGCGGCAATGCCCGCGACCGTTGCGTATTGCTTGATGATGCGCCAGAACATTTGGCGGCTCATGCCAGCGCCTAAGCGCGTGACGAAGACCTCGTCGCAGCGGTGACGCGCAAGCAATATCGGACGCGCGTCCTGAAGATAACGTCGAAGCCAATCAAGCGCCTCTTCTCCGAGCGGCACGAGGCGCTCCTTGTTTCCCTTTCCCATTATCCTGACCAGTCCGTCGTTGGTGCTGACGGAAAAGATCTTGAGTTCGACGAGTTCCGATACACGCAATCCACTGGCGTACATGACCTCGATCATGCTGCGGTCGCGCAGCCCGATCGGGGTGTCGAGGTCGGGAGCGGCAAGGAGGCTTTCGACTTGTCTTTCGGTCAGGGTTTTCGGGAAACGCTCCGTGTGCATCGGCGGATCCAGCAGAGCCGTGGGGTCCGTCTCGATGCGGCCTTGAGCGAGGAGATAATGAAAATATCGGCGCCATGACGACAGGAGTCGTCGCTGGCTCGTAGGGCGGGCGCCAAGACTGAATTCGGCGAGATAGGCTGTCAGGTCGGCGGCCTTCGCCTGGTTGAGCGCGCCGGCGCGGCGATGCATCCAATGCGCAAATAGCGCGAGATCGCTGCGGTAGCCTGCGAGCGTGTTTTTCGACAGCCCATGCTCGAGCCACATTGCATCGTTGAAGGCATCGAGCTCGGCAAGGGTTTCGGTGGGAAGTCGGCTTTCGGTGCTGCTCATGGCCTTGCTTCGAATTCGAGCAGCCAGCGCTTTGCGGTAATCAGGTAGCCGTCTGTGGCATTCGCAAAGCCGCCGAGGCCCCCTGCCGCGACGACGCGGTGGCAGGGTACCACCAGCGGAAACGGATTGGCGCCGCAGGCCTGCCCGACGGCACGGGCGGCGCTTCCGAGTTCCGTGGCGATGCTGCCATAACGGCGCTGTTGACCGCGCGGGATTGCACTGATGGCCGCCCACACGCGGCGCTGGAAAGCCGTGCCGCGTTCGGCCAGCGGCAGGTCGAAGGGGCGATCCGGATCTTTAATCCAGAGCGTGATCTGGTGGGCGGCGCGCTCGGCCAGATAATTGTCGGGAGACCTGGGGCTCGCGTCGGGTGGAAGAAAGACGAGTTCCTGCACAACGTCATCGCCCGTGCGAATGCCGAAATGCCCGAAGGGCAAATCGATGACTGCGGCGAATTCGGTCATCGAAGGCTGTCCTCCGTGTGCCCTGGTTGGCGGTGGGCTCAGCGACGGACTTCGCCGTTCCCGAACACGATCCACTTCTGGCTTGTCAGCCCTTCGAGGCCGACCGGGCCCCGTGCGTGGATCTTGTCGGTCGAGATGCCGATTTCGGCGCCGAGACCGTATTCGAAACCGTCGGCGAAGCGCGTCGAGGCGTTGACCATGACCGAGGCCGAATCGATTTCGCGCAGGAAGCGCATCGCGCGCGAGTGATTCTCGGTGATGATGGCTTCCGTGTGACCCGAACTGTAGGTGTTGATGTGCGGAATCGCCTCATCGATGTCGGCGACGACTTTGACGGCGATGATCGGGGCGAGGTATTCCTCATGCCAGTCCTGCTCCGTTGCGGCGACGAGGCGGTCCGCCTCGACTCCCGCTTCGCGCAGGATCGCGAGCGATTCGGGGCAGCAGCGCATTTCGACGCCCTTGCCGGCCAGCATGCGGCCAATGTCGGGCAGGAAGCGTTTGGCGACGGCACGGTCGATCAGGAGGGATTCGGCCGTATTGCAGGTGCCGTAGCGTTGCGTCTTAGCGTTCTCGACGATCGGATTGATCTTGTCCGGATCGGCCAGGGTTTCGACGTAGACGTGACAGTTGCCGTCCAGGTGCTTGATGACGGGCACGCGTGCTTCGCGTGAGATGCGCTCGATCAGGCCCTTGCCGCCGCGCGGGACGATCACGTCGACGTACTCCGGCATCGTGATCAGATGGCCGACGGCGGCGCGGTCGGTGGTGTCCACGACCTGCACGGCGGTTTCGGGCAGGCCTGCGGCAGTAAGGCCCGCCCGGACGCAGGTCGCGATTGCCTGATTGCAGTGCAGCGCTTCCTTGCCGCCGCGCAGAATCGCGGCGTTGCCAGACTTGAGGCACAGCGCCGCGGCGTCGGCCGTCACGTTGGGCCGCGCTTCGTAGATGATGCCGATGACACCGAGCGGCACGCGCATCTTGCCGACTTCGATACCCGACGGGCGACGCTTGACGTCCGTGATCTCGCCGACCGGATCGGGCAGGGCGGCGACCTGTTCGAGGCCGGTGGCCATCGCTTCGATGCCCGTCGCGCTGAGGGTAAGACGGTCGATCATGGCCGGTTCGAGGCCGGCGGCGCGAGCTTCTTCGAGGTCGCGGGCGTTGGCGACCAGAAGTTCGGCGCTGCGCTCGCGGATCGCCGCAGCCATCGCGAGCAGCGCGCGGTTCTTGTCGGCGGTCGACGCCGCCGCCAGTTGGCGCGATGCGGCGCGGGCCTGGCGGCCCAAGGTCTGCATGTATTCCTGGATATCCATGAGCGTTCGATGTTGCGGATCAAAAGACGATTAAAACATCGAACGTGCCTGCGCGGCCAGAGGACAGTGCGGAGGGGCCGGGGTGTGAAGCTGTGACGCGTCGTTACGGCGGTGGTCAGCGTCGCGCGAGGCGCAGGGCAAGTTGCTGGAATTCGTCCCAGACGTCGCCGGCGGCCAGTCCCTTGATGACGCGATCGATCTTTGCCGCATGCAGCAGTGCCGCGCGCAGGGCCGCCGGCGGAAGCCGTGGCAGTGCGCGCTGGATGGCTTGGCGGCGCCGTTCGTCGAAGACGCGCTCCGTCTTCAGTAAGCCTGCCAGTTGCTGACCGGCAGCGACGCCGGCGCTGAGTGCAGCGAGGGTGCGGATTTCGTTGGCGAGCGCCCACAGTACCAGCGGGGGCGCGGCGCCTTCGCCTTGCAGGCCTTCGAGCAGTCGGACGCAGCGCGCCGGGTCCCCATCGAGCACGGCATGGCGGAGTTTGTCGATGTCGTAGCGTGCGACGTTCAGCACCGCATCTTGCACATCCTCAAGGCTCAGTCTGCCTTCCCCGTGCAGCAGTCCGAGTTTGAGAATTTCCTGGTGTGCGGCGAGCAGGTTGCCTTCGACGTGATCGGCGATGAAGGCGAGCGCTTCGGGCGCTGCGCTCTGCTTCTGGCGCGCGAGTCGTGTACCGATCCATTCCGGCAAGCGTTCGCGTTCGGGGGCATTGAGTTCGACTGCAATCCCGGCTTCAGAAAGCGCCGTAAACCACGCCGCCTTGCGGGCGGCCCAATCGAGCTCCGGCAGCGTGATCAGGGTGACGACGCCATCGGTCGCGTTGCGTGCGTGGCGTTGAAGTGCGTCGCCACCGTCCCGCCCGGGTTTTCCGTTGGGGATGCGAAGGTCGATCAGCTTCGAGCCGCCGAACAGCGAAAAATTGCCGGCGGCGGCATTCAGCGAATCCCACTTGAAGCCTTGGCCGACGACGAGCGTTTCCCGCTCGGTGTAGCCTTGGCGACGAGCCGCGGCGCGTATGAGGTCCGCGGCTTCGAGTACGAGGAGCGGCTCGTTGCCGTGCAGCAGGTAGAGCGGGGCGAGCGGTTTCTCGAGGATGCCTGGCAGTTGGTCCGGGCGCAGGATCACGACTTGACGGCGGCCAAGCGCCGCACCAACTGCTCGACCAGGTCCCCCTGCATATCGTTGTACAGCAGCGCCTCTTCCTGTTCCTTCGCCAGCACTTGCGAGTCGTCGAAGTTGTATTCGCGTTTCGCCGTGATGACCGTCGGTACAATGCGCTCCGCGCCGGCGCGGTCGACGAGCCGGAAGGCGATCGAGTAGGTCAGTTCGTACTCGCGGACTTTGCCGGCGCCGGTCAGTGTCAGGATGTCGCGGTGGCGTTCGTTGCGCAGGATTTCCAGACGCACGTCCGCTTTTGCCGGATCGTCTTCGACGGTGGTGCTGCCGCTGGCGCGAATCCGGCGCCGCAACGCTGCACCCAGATCGCTCTGGGTGCTCACGCCCAGGTAGATGCTCGAAAATGCCAGCGGCCGCGGGCCGCGGAGCTGGAAGCCGCAGCCGGCCAGCGCTCCCGTTGTCGCGAGGGCGGCGAGTGCAGCGAGCGTGCGGCGACGCGAACGGCTGTGGGACATCCGGAGCATCCTCAGACGACGATGTTGACGAGCCGGCCCGGCACGACCACGACCTTGCGCGGCGGCTTGCCTTCCATGAATTTCACCGCGGCTTCCGAGGCCAGCGCAAGTGCTTCGATCTGCGCGGTCGGTGCATCGGCGGCGACCTTTACGCTGCCGCGCAGCTTGCCGTTCACCTGCACGACGAGTTCGATTTCGTCTTGCTTGAGCGCGCTCTCGGACGGCTCCGGCCAAGCGGCCTGCAGCAGGTCGCCAGCAAAACTACACTGGGTCCACAGCGCATGCGCGACGTGGGGCGTGATCGGTGCGAGCAGGCGCAGCAGGATCGACAGACCCTCTTCGGCAACTTCCGCGTGGGCGGCGGCGTTGTCGCGCGCGGCCTTTTCGAGGGCGTTGAGGATCTTCATCGCCGCCGAGACGACGGTGTTGAACTGATGCTTGCCGAAGTCGTAGTTGGCTTGCTTGAGGCAGGTGTGGATCTCGCGGCGCACGGCGGCCAAGCTTTCCGGCAGCTTGGCGGAAGCCAGGCTGCGGCTGGCGGGCAGAGCCGCCTTGTATTCGGTCGCGAAAGCGTGGCCGAAGGACCACACGCGGCGCAGGAAGCGGTACGCGCCTTCGACGCCGGAATCGGACCATTCGAGCTGTTGATCGGGCGGTGCGGCAAAGATGATGAAGAGGCGGGCAGTGTCGGCGCCGTAACGCTCGACGAGCGCCTGCGGGTCGACGCCGTTGTTCTTCGACTTCGACATCTTCTCGGTGCCGCCGATCACGACCGGCTGGCCGTCGGCAATGAGCTTCGCGCCGACGAGGCGGCCCTTGTCATCACGCTCGACCTGCACGTCGGCCGGGTTGATCCAATCCTTCTTGCCGCCCGCTGCTTCACGGTAGTAGGTGTCGGCGACCACCATCCCCTGCGTCAGCAGATTGGTGAAGGGCTCCGAGACGTTGACCATGCCTTCGTCGCGCATCGCGCGGGTGAAGAAGCGCGAGTACAGGAGGTGCAGGATGGCGTGTTCGATACCGCCGATGTACTGGTCGACCGGCGCCCAGTAGTTCACGCGCGAATCGACCATTCCAGTGGCGTTGTCGGCGCAGGCGTAGCGCAGGAAGTACCAGGATGACTCGACGAAGGTGTCCATCGTGTCGGTTTCGCGGCGCGCAGGCTTGCCGCAGCTCGGGCAGGAGCACTGGTAGAACTCGGGCATCTTGGCGAGCGGCGAACCGCGGCCAGTGACTTCGACATTCTCGGGCAGCACGACCGGCAGTTGCTCGTCCGGCACGGCCACGTCGCCGCAGTCGTCGCAATGGATCATCGGAATCGGGCAGCCCCAGTAGCGCTGGCGCGAGATGCCCCAGTCGCGCAGGCGGTACTGGGTACGCTTCATCCCCAGGCCCTTGGCCTGCAGGTCCGCCGAAATCGCGTCGACGGCGTCCGGGAAGTGCAGGCCGTCGTACTTGCCGGAATTCACCAGGCGACCGTGCTCGGCGTAGGCGTCCTGCCACGGCGCGCTCGTGTCGGCGTAGGCATCGCGCGTCGAGCGCACGACCATCTGGATCGGCAACCGGTACTTGGTCGCGAAGGCGAAATCGCGTTCGTCGTGGGCCGGCACGGCCATCACGGCACCTTCGCCGTAACCCATCAGCACGTAGTTGGCGACCCACACCGGGAGGTATTCACCAGTGATCGGGTGCACGACGCGCAGGCCGGTCGGCATGCCCTTCTTTTCCATCGTCGCAAGATCGGCTTCGGCGACGCCGCCGTGGCGGCATTCTTCGACGAACGAGGCGAGTTCCGGATTGTTCTTCGCGGCTTGAAGCGTAAGGGGGTGCTCGGCCGCGACCGCGACGTAGGTCGCGCCCAGCAGCGTGTCGGCGCGCGTCGTGAAGACCTTGAGCACGCCCGAACTGCCGACCGTCGACAAGTCGTAGGGGAAATGGATTTCGACGCCTTCGGAGCGTCCGATCCAGTTCTTCTGCATCAGCTTGACCTGCTCAGGCCAGCCGGACAGGCCGTCGAGCGCGTCGAGAAGCTCATCCGCGTACGCGGTGATCTTCATGTAGTACATCGGGATTTCGCGCTTTTCGATGACCGCGCCACTGCGCCAGCCCTTGCCGTCAATCACCTGCTCGTTGGCGAGCACGGTCTCGTCGACCGGGTCCCAGTTGACGGTGCCAAGGCGCTTGTAGATCAGGCCCTTCTTGTACAGCCGAGTGAACAGCCACTGTTCCCAGCGGTAGTAGTCGGGCTTGCAGGTCGCGAGTTCGCGCGACCAGTCGATGGCGAAGCCGAGCCGCTTCAGCTGGCCCTTCATGTAGTCGATGTTGGCGTAGGTCCACTTCGCCGGCGGCACGTTGTTCTGGATCGCGGCGTTTTCCGCCGGCATGCCGAACGCGTCCCAGCCCATGGGTTGCAGGACGTTGTAGCCGCGCATGCGGTGATAGCGGGCGAGCACGTCACCGATGGTGTAGTTGCGCACGTGGCCCATGTGCAGCTTGCCCGAGGGGTAGGGGAACATGCTCAGGCAGTAGTACTTGGGCTTGTTCGCGTCCTCGGTGACACGGAAGGCTTGGGTGCTTTCCCAGTGCTGTTGGGCAGCGGCTTCTACCGTCGCGGGGGTGTATTTGTCCTGCATGGGAGGGGCTTAAGGCGTGGAAAACGCGCAAGTATAGCGCGAAGCCCTGTCGGGCCGCGCGTGCCGCGCTATGGGTCGAGGGCGGGTGCGGGCAAAAAAAAGCATCCGGACTTGCGCCGGATGCTGAATCTCCACTGAGGGAGAGGGAGGAAGACGGGTGCGCCCGGAGGGCGCGAATTCGGGATGACGGCTCAGGCCGCTTTGCGCGACGTGCCGTCGTGGCGCTGCCAGTTCGCGGAGAAGGCGGCGAACATGTCTTCCATCGCGGTCAGCGGCAGGCGCCAAAGACGGTTTTGGGTGCGCACGAAGGGTGTGACGTGCGGAGCGCAGAAGCTGTCGCGCTCTTCTTCGAGGAGGCGCAGGAAGGAGCTGGTCGCTTCGCCCCAGTATTCGGAAGTGCCAACCCACCCGGTTTCAGCCGTTGCCTCACGCACGGCCTTGTGCCACAGGGCGGTGGCGCGTTCGATCGATACGCCTGCCTTGCGGGCATACCAGGGCAGTAGCTTGGGGGTCTTCATCATTTGCTTCTCCAATCGGCCATTTTCGGCCGTATCTTGCGCCGCACGGGTCCGCCTTTTGGGCCGGTGGTGCGCGCGGTTATTGCAGTGCGTCATGTTTGGCGGAGCCGATTTTGATGCTTCCACGTGTCACCTGCCTTGATCCCGCTCAAACCTGTGTTGCTTTGCACAATCGAAAATTAGTCCAATGGTCAGACAACTTCAAGGGGTATGTTGCAACGCCGCAACAGCGGGGCAGATGCCGGTGTTGATGCCGGTCGCGGTTAGAATCTCGGGCTCTAGAGGAAAAAACGCATGTCCGATCTGCTTGCCAATCTGAACGCCGAACAACTCCAAGCCGTCACGCTTCCGCCGCGTCATTCATTGATTCTTGCGGGCGCCGGTTCGGGGAAGACGCGCGTGCTGACGACACGGATCGCTTGGCTGGTGCAGACGGGGCAGGTGGATCCACAGGGGGTGTTGGCGGTCACCTTCACGAACAAGGCTGCCAAGGAGCTGCTGGCACGCCTGTCGGCGATGCTGCCGCTGAACTTCGGTCATACCGCGCGCGGTATGTGGATCGGTACCTTTCATGGCCTGTGCAACCGGCTGTTGCGCACGCATCACCGCGACGCCGGATTGCCTCAACTGTTCCAGATTCTGGACTCCGCCGATCAGCTGGCTGCGATCAAGCGTCTGCTGAAGACTCTCAACGTCGACGACGAGAAATTCCCGCCGCGCGAGCTGCAGCACTTCATCAACGCCCAGAAGGAAGCCGGCTTGCGTCCGCACGCCGTTCAGGCCTGGGACGACTACACACGGCGCCGCGTGGAGCTTTACATCGAGTATGAGGCGCAGTGCCAGCGCGAGTCTGTTGTGGATTTTGCGGAGTTGTTGTTGCGCAGCTACGAGCTGCTCGAGCGCAACGAGCCGATCCGGAAGCATTACCAGCGCCGATTCCGGCACATCCTCGTCGACGAGTTTCAGGATACGAACCGTCTGCAATATCGGTGGCTGAAGCTGCTCGCTGACGAGGGGCGCGAAGGTGGGGGTTGCCTGTTCTGCGTGGGCGACGACGACCAGTCGATCTACCGCTTTCGCGGCGCGGAGGTCGGCAATATGCGCGACTTCGAGCGCGAGTTCCGCGTCGATAGCGTGATTCGGCTGGAGCAGAACTATCGGTCGCACGGCAATATTCTCGATGCCGCGAACGCGATCATCCGGCACAACACGGGCCGCCTGGGCAAGAACCTGTGGACGGAGCGCGGCGCCGGCGAGCCGATCCGCGTGTTCGAAGCCTACGCCGACAGCGATGAGGCGCGCTGGATCGTCGAAGAGATCCAGTCCCTGGTGCGGGATGGTGCGAGTCGATCGGATATCGCCTTGTTGTATCGCTCCAATGCGCAGTCGCGCGTGCTGGAGCACCAGCTCTTTTCGTCGGGTATCGCTTATCGCGTATACGGCGGCTTGCGCTTCTTCGAGCGCCAGGAGATCAAGCACGCGCTCGCCTATCTGCGCCTGATCGCAAATCCCGACGACGACACGGCGTTTAGCCGAGTCGTGAATTTTCCGACGCGCGGGATCGGTGCGCGTTCGCTTGAGACCTTGCAGGACGCAGCGCGGACTTGGAACACCAGTCTGTATGCGACGGTGCCGCACCTGACCGGCAAGCCTGGCACGGTGCTCGCGCAGTTCGTGCGTCTGGTCGAGGATTTGCGCCGGGATACGGCGAATCTCCCTCTGCCCGAACTGGTCGATCATGCCCTCGACGCGAGTGGGCTGCGGACCTTCTATCGCAACGAGAAGGAGGGGCAGGAGCGGCTCGAGAACCTCGACGAACTGATCAACGCCGCTGCGAATTTCCTCGCGGATGCGAGTCCCGATGCGGAAGCGATGGCCCAGTCGCACGCCTTGCTGGCGGATTTTCTCGCGCACGCGTCGCTCGAGGCGGGCGATCATCAGGCTGATCCGGGCAGTGAAGCGGTGCAGTTGATGACCGTGCACGCGTCGAAGGGTCTGGAATTCGACGTCGTCTTCCTCTCCGGGCTGGAGGAGGGCTTGTTTCCGCACGAAAACAGCGCAATGGAAACGGAGGGGCTGGAGGAGGAGCGGCGCTTGATGTACGTCGCGGTGACGCGCGCGCGGCAGCGACTGTATCTGTCATTCGCACAGAGCCGGATGCTGCACGGCCAGACGCGTTACAACATGCGTTCCCGCTTTCTCGAGGAGATTCCGCAGGCGCTCACGAAGTGGCTGTCGCCCCCGAGCCCGCGGGGCATGGGGATGCGGGGCGGCATGGGCGGCGAGCCGGGACGCGGAGCTTATTCGCCCCGCCCGGCACCGGTCCCGGCGCGGAATCAGGATCTGGGCGGGCTGCGTATCGGCCAGCTCGTGACCCACGCGAAGTTCGGCCAGGGGGTGATCGTTGCGGCCGAAGGCAGCGGCTCCGACGCGCGCGTTCAGATCAACTTCGGGTCGGCCGGCATGAAGTGGCTGATGCTGGCCGTGGCCCGACTGACTCCAGCCTAAGCCGCGCTCGACGCGGCGGCCACAGCCGCCGCAGAGGTCTCAGGCGCCGTACTTGCGGGCGAGCGCGTCGTGCAGTGCGACGAATTCCTGCGTCAGCTTGTGCTTCGGGTCGAGATGGATGATCGGGCGCGACTGTTCGTGCGATTCCTTGATCTTGACCGAAGCCGACAGGTAGGGGGTCAGCACCGGCAGGCCCTCATCGACCAGTTCCTGCACGACTTTCTGCGGGAGCGCCGCGCGAGCTTGGTACTGGTTGACGACGATGCCTTCGATCGCGAGCTCACGATTGTGGTCGGCCCGGATCTCCTGCACGTTTTCGAGCAGCGAATACAGGGCGCGGCGCGAGAACTCGTCGCAATCGAAGGGAATCAGGCAGCTGTCCGCGGCGATCAGTGCGGAGCGCGTGTAGAAGTTCAGCGCGGGTGGCGTGTCGATGTAGACCAGGTCGTAATCGCGCGCGAGTTCGTCCAGCGCGTCACGCAACTTGTAGATCTTGTAGCGCGATTCGAGCTTGCTCTGCAGGTCCTCGAGCGCCGGGTGCGACGGCATGACGTCGAGCCTTTCGAACGGGCTCTCGACCACGAAATCGGCGGTCTTCTTCGGGTTGAGCTTGAAGTTCAGCGTCTGGTCGAAGAAGTCGGCGAGCGTCGCATCGAAGGCGTCTCCCGAGTGGCCGAGCAGGTATTGGGTCGAATTGCCCTGCGGATCGAGATCTACCACCAACGTCCGCATGCCCTGGTGCGCGCTGATCGCCGCCAGGTTGCAGGTGATGGTTGATTTTCCGACCCCGCCTTTTTGGTTGAACACCACACGTCGCATCTTTGCTTTCCTCAATAGCGTGCCGCGAGATTGTGCCAAAAAATTGCGATAGACAGGCGTCATTGCAACGATCGATCGCAATTTGTAACCGTGGGGAAGTGTCGGGTTTACCCTGATGCGATGCTTCCTGCGTTAAACTTGCGCTTCGTCAAAGGCGACCGGATCGGCCCTGACCGCTGGTTACGCCAGCCGGGCATGTGCCCTTTATGCTGTATGCCGATCCTTGCAGCGCGTCTGCAGCGATACCCCTTGAAGCTGCAGATGGTCGCAATTGGCGAGTTGCGGACGGGGGCCTACAGTCCTGCGGTTCGTAATCACGCCTGCAGCACCTACACAACAATTCGCCCATTCGAGAGGGAGAACATGGATCAGGATTTCATCACCGCGGCGTTGGAGTATCACCGCTCACCCACGCGCGGCAAGATTTCGGTCGTTCCGACCAAGAGTCTTACCAACCAGCGCGACCTCGCGCTCGCCTATTCGCCCGGCGTCGCCGCGGCATGCGATGCGATCGTCGAGGATCCGGGCAACGCCCGTGAATACACCTCGCGCGGCAACCTTGTCGCGGTCGTCACCAACGGCACGGCGGTGCTGGGCCTCGGCAACATCGGCCCGCTTGCGTCGAAGCCCGTCATGGAAGGCAAGGGCTGCCTCTTCAAGAAGTTCGCCGGCATCGACGTGTTCGACATCGAACTCGCCGAAGACGATCCGGACAAGCTGATCGACATCATCGCCGCGCTCGAGCCCACGCTCGGGGGCGTCAACCTCGAAGACATCAAGGCGCCCGAGTGCTTCTATATCGAGAAGAAGCTGCGCGAGCGCATGAAGATCCCCGTCTTCCACGACGATCAGCACGGCACCGCGATCATTTCGTCCGCCGGTCTGATCAACGGCCTGAAGGTCATCGGCAAGGACATCGCGAAGGTCAAGCTTGTCTGTTCCGGCGCCGGTGCGGCGGCGATCGCCTGCCTCGACTTGATGGTCGGCCTGGGTCTGAAGCGTGAAAACGTCTACGTCTGCGACTCGAAGGGCGTGATCTACGTCGGCCGTGACGAGAACATGGAGGCCAACAAGGCCCGCTATGCGCAGAAGACTGAAGCACGGTCGCTCGCGGACGTGATGGTCGGTGCGGACGTGTTCCTCGGCCTGTCGACGGCCGGTGTGCTGAAGCCCGAGATGGTCGCGACGATGGCCGACAAGCCGCTGATCTTCGCGCTCGCGAACCCGAACCCGGAAATCCTGCCGGAAGATGCGAAGAAGGCACGCCCCGACGTCATCATCGCGACCGGTCGCTCGGACTACCCGAACCAGGTCAACAACGTCCTGTGCTTCCCGTTCATCTTCCGCGGTGCGCTGGACGTCGGCGCGACGACGATCAACGAGGAAATGAAGCTGGCGTGCGTGAAGGCGATCGCCGAACTCGCGCAGGCCGAGCAGAGCGACATCGTCGCGTCGGCCTACGGTGGCGCCGAGCTGCGCTTCGGTCCCGAGTACATCATCCCGAAACCCTTCGATCCGCGCCTGATCGTGAAGATCGCGCCGGCCGTGGCGAAGGCGGCGATGGACTCCGGTGTCGCGACGCAGCCGATCGAGGATCTGGCCGCCTACGCGGCGAGCCTGTCGGACTTCGTCTACCAGTCCGGCATCGTCATGAAGCCGGTGTTCGCCGCGGCGAAGCGCGTCCCCGCTGAAACCAAGCGGGTGCTGTACGCCGAAGGCGAGGACGAGCGCGTGCTGCATGCGGCCCGCGTGGTCATCGAGGAAGGGATCGCACGTCCGATCCTGATCGGCCGCCCGAGCGTCATCGAAATGCGGATCCAGAAGATCGGCCTGAACCTCGTCCCCGGCCGCGACTTCGACATCATCAACCCCGAGTCCGACCCGCGCTACAAGGAGCTGTGGCAGGAATACCACCGCATGCTGTGCCGCGACGGCGTCACGCCGGAACTCGCCAAGGCCAAGATGCGCCGCGACACGACGCTGATCGGCTGCATGGTGCTGCGTCGTGGCGATGCGGATGCGCTGGTGTGCGGCACCTTCGGCACTTACGACTACCACTTCAAGCAAGTCGAGGACGTGATCGGCCTGAAGCCGGGCGCCAAGCTCTTTGCGTCGATGAGCCTGCTGCTGCTGCCCAAGCGCACGATCGCGATCACCGATCCGTACGTGAACGAGAATCCGAACGCCGAGGAAGTCGCCGAGATCGCTCGCATGGCCGCCGAGGAGCTGCGTCGCTTCGGTATCGAGCCGCGCGTCGCGCTGGTGTCGCATTCCAACTTCGGCAGCTCGCGGTCGGCCTCCGCCCGCAAGATGCGCGAAGCGGCCGAGATCCTGCGCGAGATCGCGCCGGGCCTCGAATGCGACGGCGAAATGCACGGTGACTCGGCGCTGTCACCGGAAATTCGTGCCAAGGCGAATCCGGAATCGACGCTGATCGGCGAAGCGAACCTCGTCGTCATGCCGAACCTCGACGCTGCGAACATCTCCTTCAACATGATGAAGATGGCCAACAGCGACGGCGTGTCGATCGGGCCGATGCTGCTCGGTGCGCGCCTGCCGGTGCATATCCTGACCCCGTCGGCGACCGTGCGCCGCCTGGTCAACATCACCGCCGTGGCGGTGGTTGATGCTTACGAGCAACGCTTGGCAGCGGGTTCCGCCGCCTGAGTGTAGCGTCGAATACCGCCGGGCCCGCAGGCCCGGCGGTATTCGTTCTGGGCACGCACAGGTGAACGTGCAATCATGCAGCGCCTCCTGATCATCCTCGGCGTCGCATTGATCGCAGTCGGGGTTGTCTGGCCTTGGCTGTCCCGCCTTCCGTTGGGCCATCTTCCCGGCGACATCCACGTCCAGCGTGACGGCTTCGAGTTCCATTTCCCGCTCACCAGCTGTCTGCTGGTGTCGGCAATCATCAGTCTTCTTATCTGGTTGTTCCGGCGCTGAACCGGCGCATTACAATGACAGTCTCACATCCATCTCGAGGAGACCGCCGTGCCGCATGCAATTCGCTTCCATCAGGTTGGCGGGCCCGAAGTCCTGCAGTGGGAGTCGGTTGAGGTCGGGATGCCCGCCGCCGGCGAGGTGCAGGTCGAGCATCGTGCAATCGGTCTGAACTTCATCGACACCTATCATCGGACCGGTTTGTATCCTGTTCCGCTGCCTTCGGGGATCGGTCTCGAAGGCGCCGGCGTCGTGAGCGCGGTCGGGGAGGGGGTGACGGACCTCGTTCCCGGAGACAGGATCGCCTACGCAGGCGGGCCGATCGGCGCGTATGCCGAGGTGCGCAACATGCCGGCGGACCGGCTGGTGAAACTGCCGCACGGAATTTCTTTCGATCAGGGCGCGGCGATGATGCTGCAGGGCTTGACCGCCCAGTACCTGCTGCGGCGAACCTATCGCGTGCAGCCCGGCGACACGATCCTGATCCATGCCGCCGCCGGTGGGGTGGGACTGATCGTCTGCCAGTGGGCAAAGGCGCTGGGGGCGACGGTGATCGGGACCGTGGGATCTGACGAAAAGGCTGCGCTCGCGCGCGCCCATGGATGCGATCACCCCATCGTCTACACTCGCGAAGAATTCGCCGAGCGCGTACGGGAGGTCACCGGCGGCGAAGGCGTTGCCGTCGTGTACGACTCCATCGGCAAGGACACCTTCATGGATTCGCTCGCCTGCCTGCGGCCGATGGGCATGATGGTGCTGTTCGGCGCTGCCTCGGGACCGGTACCGCCGGTCGATCTGGGCATTCTTGCAAAGATGGGGTCACTCTTTTTGACGCGTCCGACGTTGTTCACCTATTCGGCTAAACGCGCCGATCTCGTCGCCATGGCGGACGAACTGTTCGAAGTGGTGGGGGCAGACCGCGTGAAGATCGAGGTTAATCAGCGATACGCGCTTCGCGATGCGGCGCAGGCGCACGTTGATCTGGAGGCGCGTCGCACCACAGGTTCGACGATCCTGGTGCCCTGAGGCAGGCGGAGTGAGTGAAGGATGAAGGCGACGATGTTGCGATCCACGGTGCTGTGGCTGGTCTTTGCCTTGGCGGGGTTTTCGACGTTTCCGGTGGCTGCACAGCCTACCAGTCGCGTCGCGATGGACCCCGCTCGAACGGCCTCGCTGACGGCGGCCAGCCGCCGCATCGAGGACCGTTTCGTCGCCGATGTCGCCCACATTGTCGGCACCACGTCCGAAAGAGTGCGGCGCGCGATGCCGGACGAACGCCGCATCACATCGGCCGCGTCGCGCCTGATCTCGGCACTCGAAGTCGATCTCGGCACTACCCTCACGCCCGAGCAGCAGGCGGAGATTCTCGAGGCGGATCAGGCACGTAAGCTTTCTCTCGCCAAGGCGCGCGAGGCAGCGGTCGGAACTCCGTAACAGCCTGCCGAAAACCGGCGAGTCGCACGGGGCATCGGGTAAAATTCCGCCCATGAATGCCCCACATCAGCCCCGCTTCGTCCACCTCCGTCTCCACTCCGAATACTCGATTTCCGACGGCATCGTCCAGGTCGATCAGGCGATCGCCCAGGCCGCGGCCGACGGCATGCCCGCGCTTGGCATTTCCGACCTGGCCAACCTCTTCGGGATGGTCAAGCTTTACAAGGGGGCGCGTGGGAAGGGCATCAAGCCGGTGATCGGCGTCGACGCCTGGATCACCAACGACGTCGAGCGCGACAAACCTTTCCGCGTCCTGCTGATCTGCCGCAACCGCAAGGGCTACGGGCAGATGTGCGAGCTGCTGACCCGCGCCTACCTGGACAACAAATATCGCGGCCGCGCCGAAATGCGCCGCGAATGGTTCGCCGACGGCGGGGCGTCGGACCTGCTTTGCCTGTCGGGCGCGATGCGCGGCGAGATTGGGCAGGCGCTGATGAACGGCAACACCGAACTCGCCGACCGTCTGGCGACCGAATGGGCAGCGCTGTTTCCCGGCGGTTTCTATATCGAGCTGCAGCGCGCAGGCCATCCCGGAACGGAAGTCTATGTCCGGCAGGCCGTGCACCTCGCCGGTCGGCTTGGACTCCCCGTCGTCGCGACACACCCGGTCCAGTTCTTGAAAGCCGAAGACTTCAAGGCCCACGAGGCCCGCGTGTGTATTGCGCAGGGCTACGTGCTGGCCGACAAGCGCCGTCCGCGGGACTTCACGCCCGAGCAGTACTTCAAGAGCCAGGACGAGATGTGCAAGCTCTTCGCCGATCTCCCGGAGGCCCTTGAAAATTCGGTCGAGATTGCCCGTCGCTGCTCGCTCACGGTGCAGCTTGGCAAGAATTTCCTGCCGCAGTTCCCGACGCCGGAAGGCATGACGCTCGACGACTTCCTCATCGCCGAGGCGAAGGCGGGGCTCGAAGTGCGCCTGCAGGAACTCTATCCCGACGAAGCCGAGCGCGAGCGCCAGCGTCCGACGTACGAAGCGCGCCTCAAGTTCGAGACCGACACCATCGTCCAGATGGGCTTCCCGGGCTACTTCCTGATCGTCGCGGACTTCATCAACTGGGGCAAGCAGAACGGCGTGCCGGTCGGCCCCGGACGGGGTTCTGGCGCGGGTTCGCTCGTCGCGTACAGCTTACGCATCACCGACCTCGATCCGCTCGCCTACGCGCTGCTGTTCGAGCGCTTCCTGAACCCGGAGCGGGTGTCGATGCCCGACTTCGACATCGACTTCTGCCAGGACAACCGTTACCGCGTCATCGAGTACGTGCGCGAGCGCTACGGCAAGGACGCGGTGTCGCAGATCGCAACCTTCGGCACGATGGCCTCGAAGGCGGTCGTGCGCGACGTCGGCCGCGTGCTCGATCTGCCTTACGGTCTGTGCGACCGCCTCTCCAAGCTGATCCCGATCGAAGGCGCGAAACCCGTCTCGCTCGCGAAGGCCTACGAGATGGAGTCCCAGATCGGCGAGATGATGCAGGATGGCAATGACGGCGAGTCGGTGCAGGAGCTGTGGAAGCTTGCTGAACCGCTCGAAGGTCTGTCGCGTAACGTCGGCATGCACGCCGGCGGCGTGCTGATTGCGCCGGGCAAACTGACCGACTTCTGCCCGCTCTACATCGCGGATGGCGAAGACGCGACCCCGGTGTCGCAGTTCGACAAGGACGACGTCGAAGCGGTCGGCCTCGTGAAGTTCGACTTCCTTGGCCTGCGAAACCTCACCATCATCGAGCTCGCCGTCGAATACGTCGAGCGTCTCACCGGCGAGAAACCTAACCTCGCCGCGCTGCCATTCACCGATCCCGCCGCCTACCAGATCCTGAAAGAAGCGAACACCACCGCGATCTTCCAGGTGGAATCGGACGGGATGAAGAAGCTGCTGAAGAAGCTCGCGCCCGACCGCTTCGAAGACATCATCGCGGTACTCGCGCTCTACCGGCCGGGTCCGCTCGGCTCAGGCATGGTCGACGACTTCATTCTGCGGAAGAAGGGCCAGCAGGAGATCGATTACTTCCACCCCGACCTGAAAGCCTGTCTCGAGCCGACCTACGGCGTCATCGTGTATCAGGAACAGGTGATGCAGATCTCGCAGATTATCGGCGGCTACACCCTTGGTGGTGCCGACATGCTGCGTCGAGCGATGGGCAAGAAGAAGCCCGAGGAGATGGCGAAGCACCGCGAGACCATCGCGGACGGTGCGAAGCAGAAGGGCTACGATCCGGCGCTCGCCGAACAGCTCTTCGACCTGATGACGAAGTTCGCGGAGTACGGCTTCAACAAGTCGCACACCGCCGCCTACGCCGTCGTCACCTACCACACGGCCTGGCTCAAGGCCCACCACTGCGCGGCCTTCATGGCCGCCACGATGTCTGCGGATTTGGACAACACCGACACGATCAAGATCTTCTTCGAGGACTCGATCGCCAACGGCATCACGATCCTGCCGCCGGACGTCAACGCCTCCGACTACCGCTTCGTGCCGACCGATCGCAAGACGATCCGCTACGGTCTCGGTGCAGTGAAGGGGGCGGGCGAGCCCGCGGTGCGTTCGATTCTCGCTGCCCGCGCAGAGGGCGGCCCGTTCAAGGACCTCTTCGATTTCTGCGCCCGTGTCGACCGGCGCGCGGTTAATCGCCGCGTGATCGAGGCACTGATCCGCGCCGGCGCGTTCGACCTTATCGAGCCGAGCGGAAACAGGGACCGTGCCCGCATGATCGCCACCGTCAGCCTCGCGATGGAAGCCGCGGAGCAGGCGGCGGCGAACGCGATGCAGGGCGGATTGTTCGACATGGTCCCGGAGGCCGCGGGCGCCGCGCCCGAATATGTCGCCGCCCGCCCGTGGACGGAACGCGAGCGTCTGAAGGAAGAGAAGACGGCCATCGGCTTCTTCCTGTCCGGCCATCCGTTCAACTCATTCAAGAAAGAAGTACGTCGCTTCATCCGCCGTTCGCTGGCCGAGATCGAGCCGTCCCGCGATCTGGTCATGATGGCGGGCGTAGTAACGGACCTGCGGATCAAGATGACCGCGCGCGGCAAGATGGCTTTCGTCATCCTCGACGATGGAAGCCAAGTGCGTGAAGTGTCGGTGTTCTCCGAGAACTATGACAACCAGCGCGGGAAGATCGTGATCGACGAAGTGCTGGTGGTCGAAGGCAAGGTCAGCAACGACGATTTCACGGGCGGCTACCGGATCATCGCCGACAAGCTGCTGACGCTGGGCGAGGCTCGGTCGCGTTTTGCCAAAGCGTTGCAGATCAGCGTCAATGGTGAGGTTCGCGCGTCCGGCGGCCCGCTCGCGGCCGCTGATCGATTGCAGGCGCTGCTCGCACCTTACCGCAACGGCGGTTGCCCGATTCGTGTGCGCTACCGCAACGAGGAAGCCGAAGCCGAACTTCCCCTGGGCGACGGGTGGAAGGTCAGGCTGGAGGACGCGCTGCTCGACAGCCTGCGCGAGTGGCTGCAGCCCGAGTCGGTCGATATCCTCTATCCGAACTGAGGCCCCGAAAAGGAAAGGGCCGCTACCCCGGGGGTGCGGCCCTTGTTCGCCGTAGTAGCTGCGGATTACAGCGTTTCGGCGTGCTGCGCCAGGTATTCGGCGACGCCGCTGGTGCTCGCCTTCATGCCGGCCTTGCCCTTGTTCCAGCCCGCCGGGCAGACTTCGCCGTGTTCCTCGGTGAACTGGAGCGCGTCGACCATGCGGATCATTTCGTCGATGTTGCGGCCGAGCGGCAGGTCATTGACGACCTGATGGCGCACGACGCCCTTTTGATCGATCAGGAACGAGCCGCGGAAGGCGACCCCGCCTTCGGCTTCGACATCATAGGCACGGCAGATTTCGTGCTTGATGTCGGCAACCAGGGCGTATTGAACCTGGCCGATCCCGCCGTTGTTGACCGGCGTGTTCTTCCAGGCGAGGTGGGTGAACTGGCTGTCGATCGACACGCCCAGCACTTCCACGCCGCGCTTCTTGAATTCTTCGAGACGATGATCGAAGGCGATCAGCTCGGACGGGCACACGAAGGTGAAGTCGAGCGGATAGAAGAACAGCACCGTGTACTTGCCCTTCGTGTATTCCGAGAAGGTGATGTCCTTGATTTCATTGTTGCCGAGCACCGTGGTCGCGGTGAAATCGGGGGCTTTCTTGCCAACGAGAACTGCCATTTTCGGACTCTCCTGATGAGTGGAATGACACAACGATTATGTCGCCGACAACATCCTGCCGTAAATTGGCTTTTCTGCATGGGCTCGATAGGAAATCGCTATTGTTGATCTGCGAAGAATTGACACCTTTTTTTCCTTGATTTCGGCCCTTGCTAAAGTCCCCAAGTCCGTTACCGTAGTAACCGGGTAAGAATGCCCTGTGGCCGTCGCGGTGAGAGGCGGCTTCAGCGGACAGAACAGGACTTGGCTGCGATGATGCAACGACTAAGGAATTCGCCGATCTGGGTGCGCCTGATTTTGGCTATCGGGAGCTTGCTGATCGCCGTCGGTACCACTCTGGTGCTTTGGGTCTCGGCGGAGCAGGAGCGAATGGCAATCAGCCAGTCGCATGATTTCGCAGAAACCATCAACCAGATGACGATGGCCACGCTGGTGTTCATGAAGAGCACCAAGACGATGAAGAAGCGGGCGATCTATCTCGATCAGGTGAAGAAATCCTCGGGGCTGACCGACATGCGGGTCGTTCGCGCCGAGCCCGTCATCAACCAGTTTGGCGACGGCGACGAAGACGAAATGAACGTCGGGCCCGATGAAAAGGCTGCAATCGAGAGCGGCCAGCCGTTCTTTGAAGTCCGCGACGACCCCGCCAAGGGCAAGATCCTCAAAGCTGTCTTTCCCCACACGAATCGTAAGAGCTACCTCGGCAAGGACTGCACGGAATGCCACGACGAGCCGCCCGAAGGCGTCGTGCTGGGCGCCGTGACGATGGAGGTGTCGCTCAACAGCATGGCTGCCGGCGTCTCTGCCGCGCGCACCAAACTCATCGGCGGCACGGTCGCCGCCCTCGGCCTGATGATCGTGCTGATCTTCGTGTTTCTGCAGGCGGTTGTGGCCCGTCCCTTGGGAGTGCTTTCGAGCCGCCTGCGCGACATCGCTGATGGCGAAGGCGATCTGACGCAGCGCCTGCCTGTTGCCGCGTTGGACGAAGTCGGCCAGGCCGCGACCTACTTCAACCGCATGATGGAGAAGCTTCAGGACGTGATCCGGAAGATTTCCACCTCTGCCGACCAGGTATCCGGCGCGGCCAGCGACCTGCAGCGCGGCACGACGGAAATTCGCGCCGGGGCCGGAGAGCAGTCCGAGAAATCGGCATCGGCGGCGTCGGCTGTCGAGGAGATGGCGGCGAGCATCATGTCGGTCGCGCAGGCCAGCGGCGAAGTGGCGGAGCTTGCCCGCAACAGCCTGGCGCGAGCCGAAAGTGGCAATACGGACGTCGTCGAGCTGACCGGCAGGCTCTCCGAGGTGGACGCCGCCGTCGGAAAGATGACGCACACGGCGGGCGACTTCATCGAGAAGACGAGCGCGATCACGAACCTGACGGCCCGCGTCAAGGAGATCGCCGATCAGACCAATCTGCTTGCCTTGAACGCCGCGATCGAGGCAGCACGCGCGGGCGAGCACGGGCGAGGCTTCGCGGTGGTCGCCGACGAAGTGCGGAAGCTCGCCGAGAAATCCACACGGTCGGCGAGCGACATCGACGATGTCACGAACAGTCTTAATGCGGGATCGGAAGAGGTGCGAGCGGCGATCACCCAGGGATCGCTTGCCCTCATCCAGATTCGCGAGTCGATGCAGCGTGTTTCCGATGCCTTGCAAAGCAATATGGATTCGGCGACCCGCGTCGCCGACGGCATGACGAGCATCGCCACCGCCACCGAGGAGCAGATGCAGGCAAGCGGTCTTGCTGCGAGCAGCGTCGAGATGATCGCCGGTCTTGCACAAAAGGCCAGCACCTCGATTGACGGAGTCGCCAGCGCGACGGAAAGCCTCGAGCATCTGGCCGCCGATCTGCGCGACGAAATTCGCCGCTTCCGCGTTTAACAAGACGTTGCACGGATGCAACGATGGCCCCTTGCTACTCGGGTCCGTATAAGAAACAATTCGATACATAGGGGCATTCGGTAGCTCGGAGCCCAACAAGGAGTTGAAATGAAAAGGTTTGGTGTCATTGCCCTGGCAATGGCGGCGGCAGTCCACAGCCTGCCCGCCGCCGCGATGGACGCGGATGCTGCGGACAAGCTGGTGCGCAAAAGCAAGTGTCTGACCTGTCACGCGGTCGACAAGAAGAAGGATGGTCCGTCGTTCAAGGAATCGGCGGAAAAGTACCGCGGCAAGCCCGAAGCAATGGACAAGCTCACCAAGCACGTCACCGTACCGAGCAAGGTGAAGGTCGACGGCAAGGAAGAGGATCACGAGACGCTGAAGACCGACGATCCAGCGGCGGTCAAGAATGTCGTGGAGTGGATTTTGTCTCGCTGAGATCCGCGGCGCTTCGCCGCGAGCGCGGAGCAAGGGGCTGAATAGGCGAAGGTCTGGCTGTCGGGCGTGAGTCCGACGGGCATGGAATCGGGGCTGACGTAGCGAGGGATGCGCGACGTCAGCCCTTTTATTGCAGTAAAAAGGGGAGAAGCACATGAAGTTGAAACTGAACAGCGTTCGCGACTGGATGCTGAAATCGCTCGCGGGGGTAGCGCTGCTTGCCTGCGTGAGCGTCGGGTCCGTCGAGGCCCGCGAAGTGAAGGATAGCGTCCAGGCCGGCGACGCCGTCTGTACGCGTTGCCACGACGAAGGGGAAGCCAAGCCCATCCTGTCGATCGGGAAGACCCGCCATGGCACGATGGCCGACCCGAAAGCCGGCACCTGTACCAGCTGTCACGGCGATAGCCCGACCCACATCAACAAGCCCTCGGACGTGACCGAGCGTCCGAAGCCCACCGTGAACTTCGGCAAGAAGTCCACGACCCCGGTTGCCGAGCGCAACAAGGCCTGTCTGAGCTGCCACCAGGGCGGCGTGAACATGCACTGGCAGTCCGGCCCCCATGCGGCGGCCGACCTCGAATGCGCGTCCTGTCACCGCATCCACTCCGCGCAGGATCCGGTGCGCGAGCGTGCGACGCAGCCCGAAGTTTGCTTCAGCTGCCACAAGGAGCAGCGCGTTCTCGTGAACCGCCAATCCCACCATCCGATCAAGGAAGGGACGGTTGTGTGTTCCGATTGTCACAACGTGCACGGCACCGCCGGTCCGAAGCTGATGAACCGCGACAGCGTGGTGCAGACCTGCTACCAATGCCACATGGAAAAGCGCGGCCCGTTCATCCGGACTCATCAGCCGGTGACCGAGGACTGCACGATCTGCCATAACCCGCACGGCTCGAACGTCGCCAACCTGCTCAAATCCCGTCCGCCCTTCCTCTGCCAACAGTGCCACGAACCGGGCAGCCACCAGGGCAACATCGCTTCACTGACTTTCCCCGGTACCCCCATTCCGCAAACCAACAACACCTTGGCTCGCGGTTGCCTGAACTGCCATACGCAGATTCACGGTTCGAATAATCCGGTTAACGCCGGCAACGAGCGGACGTTCCGCCGTTGATATGGGAGGGAGAATGAACATGAAGAACCGTGCAATTGACACGACCCTCCGCCTTTCGGCCGTTGCCGCGGCGCTGGCTGCCGTGTTCCCGCTGCAGTCGATGGCGGCTGACGAAGTCGACGACATGACGATGCTGACCCGTCCGGAAAGCAGTGTCCGGCTGGGTGTCGGCTATGTCGACCAGGACAACCACAACTTCGGCCAGTACCGCGCATTGCAGGACAGCGGTCTATACGGCCTGGTCGATATGGACATCGTGCGGCGTGACGATGCGACCGGCACCTGGTACAAGCTGCGTGGTCGCAATCTCGGCTTGGACACCCGCGAGCTCGGGCTCGTGTATGGACCGCAGGGCAACTGGAAACTCTCGCTCGACTATCGCGAAATTCCGCGATACAGCCAGTACACGATCAACACCGGGCTGCAGGGTATCGGGTCGAACAACCTGAACGTATCGTCGGCCAACAAGCGCGATGTGATTCTCGACACCAAGCGCGAGAAGATCGCGCTCGGCTTTGAAAAGAACCTCGGCGAGAACTGGAGCACGACTTTCCGCTTCACGAACGAGGAGAAGGACGGCGCGCGTCTCTGGGGCCGTGGGACGAGTTTTGGAGCCGGAGCCGCCAACCGCTGGTTCAACTTCCTCGCCGAGCCGATCGACAGCCGAATCACGACGTGGGAAGCCAAGATCGCCTTCACCGACGCGAAGCTGCAGTTGGCCGGCGGCTACTATGGTTCGCAGTATTCGAATCACAATACGGCTCTCAACATCACCGGAGGCGGAGCAGGCTTCAACACCATCGCGCCCGGCGTGGTTCCGCTCAACCCGATGGCTCTCCCTCCGAGCAATCAGGCGCACCAGTTCTACGTGGACGGCGGGTACAACTTCACCGATACCACGCGCGCGTCGTTCAAGCTTGCTCAGACGATAGCGACTCAGAACGACGACTTTATCGATAATCCGCCGGGTGTCGTTGATACGGTGACGACCGGGAACATTTCCGGCCGGACTCGACTCGGCGGACATGTTGATACGACGCTGGCGTTCGTCGGTCTGAGCACCCGTCCGACGCCTAAGCTCTCGCTGATTGCCAACCTGCGCTACGAGGATCGTGACGACAAGACGCCTTCCTTCAAGTACATCGATGCTCCGGTAAGCGCCATCAGTCACGACGGCACCAACGAAGTACGCTCCTATCAGACGCAGCAGGGCAAGGTCGAAGCGAATTACCTCCTCGGCAGCGGTTACCGTCTGGTTGCCGGCTTCGAGGACGAGGAGAAGAAGCGCAACACTTCTGCCGTACGCGTCGTCAGCCACCGGGAGTCGACCGACGAGGCTTCCTGGAAGCTCGAACTTCGCCGCGCGATGTCTGAGACCCTGAATGGGGCCGTTGCCTACATCCATAGCGACCGGAACGGCTCGGATTTCCTGGTCAATCGTTTCCTGAACGGAGCGGTGTCGCGGAATTTCATCGCGCCGATCCATCTGGCCGATCGCGATCGCGAGAAGGTCCGCCTGAGCGCAGACTGGACGCCGGTCGAGTCGCTCAATCTTCAAGTCGTGGCGGAAGATACACGTGACGATTACGCCGCACGTATCGACCTTGGTCTCGGCGCACGCAAGGGCAGTTCGACGCTGTACTCGCTCGATGCAACGTACTCGCTCGATGAGTCGTCGAAGCTGAACGCCTGGGCGACCCGCGCCGACACGCGTTCGAAGCAGGCGACCGCAGCCGGAGCAACGCCTGTTCCGGCTGCAGGGCAAACCGAACTGACGGTAGCCCAACTGGCGACCCTCAACATCTGGACTGCTGCGTTGCGTAACCGCACCGATGCCTTCGGTATCGGCGGTGACGCGAAGGTGAGCGAGAAGCTGCAGGTCGGTGCAACCCTGGAGTTCTCGTACGATAAGGCGGAATACCTGCTGGCGAATGAGCAGGGCACGACCGGCGCTCGCGATCTGCCGGACATCAAGTACCGGACGACGACCCTGCGCCTGTTCAGCCAGTATGCGCTGCGCAAGAACGCTGGCCTGCGTTTCGACTACATCTACGATCGCCGCCTCGCAGACGACTGGACGTGGAAGACCTGGCAGTATCTATCCAACACCGCCGCAGGCGATGGCACGACGATCCGCCAGGATCCGTCGCAGACGGTGAACTTCGTCGGGGTCTCCGCCTACTACAAGTGGTGGTAATGCCGAGACCGGTTTGACCGGTCGCATCAATTGAAAACGCCGTTCGGTTTGCCCCGAACGGCGTTTTTTCTTCCTGTTCGAGAAGGTCGCTAGAGAGTGGGGAAAACGTCGAAGTCGCCGTTCTTCGGCATCTCGCCGGCAGACACTTCGACGCGCTCGACGCACGCCATCGACGGCCCGCGGTGCGCCCAGGCAATGAAAGCGTCGACGCTCGACGCCGGACCGGCAACTAGTGCCTCCACCGCACCGCTGCGACGGTTCCGAACCCAGCCGCGGAGTCCCAGTCGCACGCCTTCGGCCTGCGCGCTGGCTCGATAGCCGACCCCTTGTACGAGGCCGTGAATCATCACGAGTCGTGCGACGGCGGTAGCTTCAGGCATAGGAGAGCTCCGGCTCGAGTTCGTCCGCGCGTTGGGCGCGGAACAGTGCGTCGGTGATGTTGCCCGCGAGGCGGGCGCGACCAAGGGTTTCCGCGAAGCCGGACCGTTCGATGATGGATGCCGGCTGCGAATTCAGGTCGCACAGGATCAGTTCTGCGCCGCGTTTCTGCAGGTTGCGGTGCAGCGTCTGCAGGATGTCGAGGCCGGCCGTGTCGATGTTGGTGACCTTTTCCATGTCGAGAATGACCGCGTCGGGATGGCCGTCCTGCATCAGCAGCAGGTTCTCCAGCTTGTTCGCCGCTCCAAAAAAGAGGCTGCCGAAGACGCGGTAGGCAATGATTCGGGTTCCGTCCTCCCGCGCCAACGCATCCACTCCATAATAGTCTTCAAGCGGGATCCTTTCGATGCGCGTCAGATCCGACATGCGATAGATGAAGAACAGGCTCGCGAGCACCAACCCGAGTTCGACTGCGTGTCAAACAGCCTCCTCAATCCCTCGGTATGCAGCGACGATTGCTGGCCAACGCAGGATAGTCGAGCGGGTGCTGTGCGCTGCTGCACGAGCCAGCGCTTGGAGGAGTGAGGGGCATCTGCGCTGCGAGCCTACTTCACGCGCATGCCTGCAGTCGCGCCGTTGTCCGGCGAGAGAATGTAGAGCCCGCCGGTCTTGCCGTCGGGGTCGGAGGCAGCCAGCACCATCCCTTCACTCATGCCGAATTTCATCTTGCGCGGCGCGAGGTTGGCGACCATGACCGTGAGCCGACCGACGAGCGTCGCCGGATCGTAGGCCGACTTGATGCCGGCAAAGACTTGGCGCGGCTTTTCTTCGCCGATATCCAGTTGCAGACGGATCAACTTGTCGGCGCCCTCTACATGCTCGGCACTGACGATCTTTGCGATACGCAGATCGACCTTCGTGAAGTCGTCGATTGAGATATGCGACATCGCGGTCTCCGCCGCCTGCACCTCGTGCTGTTGCTTCTCGGCATGACGCTGCTGTGAACTCGCCTCCTTGGTTTCGACTGTCGCAGGCGCGAGCGACTCACGATTTGCTTCGAGCAGCGCGTCGACCTGCTTCCGTTCGACGCGCGTCATCAGATGAGCGTATGCGTTAATCGAATGTCCCGCGGGCAGCGCAGCCCAGCCTTCCTGCCACGACAACGGCTCGATCGCTAGGAATGCTTCGACCTTCGCCGCGAGTGCCGGCAATACCGGCTTGAGGTAGCGCGTCAGATCGCGGAAGAGCGTCAGCGCGGTGCTGCAAACGACATGAAGTCGCGCTTCCTGGCCTTCCAGCTTGGCGAGCTCCCAGGGTTTGTTGTCGTTCACATACTGGTTCGCGAGGTCCGCCAGATGCATGATCTCGCGCATCGCCCGACCGTAGTCGCGCTCCTCGTAGGCTTGCGCGATCGCGCCGGATTCAAACGCCTCCTTGAAGGCCGCGGTCGCTGCCACGTCGCTCGAACCCAGTTTGCCGTCGAAGCGCTTGCTGATGAAGCCCGCGCAGCGACTCGCAATGTTGACGTATTTGCCGACGAGATCCGAATTCACCTTCGCAATCATGTCGTCGAGGTTGAGATCGACGTCCTCCATCGTGCCGTTCGACTTGGTCGCGAAGTAGTAGCGCAGCCACTCGGCGTTCAGCCCTTGATCGACGTAGGAGCGCGCAGTGATGAAAGTGCCGCGGCTCTTGCTCATCTTTGCCCCGTCGACAGTCAGGAAACCGTTCACGCACAATTGCGTCGGCGTCCGGTAACCCGCGAATTCGAGCATTGCAGGCCAGAAGAGGGCGTGGAAGTACAGGATGTCCTTGCCGATGAAGTGCACCATCTCGGTGCCAGCGGCGCCCGCGCGAGCCGGATCGACGAAATCATCGACGACGATGTCGCCGCGCTTGTCGGCGAGGTTGCGGAAGCTCGCGAGGTAGCCGATCGGTGCGTCGAGCCAGACATAGAAGTACTTGCCGGCAGCATCCGGAATCTCGAACCCGAAATAGGGCGCGTCGCGCGAAATGTCCCAGTCCGACAGCGTGTTCTCACCGTCGCTGGTCGTTTCGTCGCCCAGCCATTCCTTCATCTTGTTCGCCGCTTCCGCCTGCAGACGCCGAGTGCCGCTGGCACTCGTGCCGCGCGTCCATTCGCGCAGGAAGGCCACCGCGCGCGGGTCGGACAGCCGGAAGAAGTAATGTTCCGACGTCTTCAGCACCGGCTTTGCACCGGAAACCGCCGAGTAAGGGTTCTTCAGTTCCGTCGGCGCGTAGGCGGCACCGCAGACTTCGCAGTTGTCGCCGTACTGGTCCGCTGCACCGCACTTGGGGCATTCGCCCTTGATGAAACGGTCCGGCAGGAACATTTCCTTGACCGGGTCGTAGAACTGCTCGATCGCGCGCGTGTCGATGAAGCCCGCCTTCTGCAAACGCGCGTAGACATCCTCGGCATAGCTGCGGTTTTCCGGGCTGTGCGTGCTGTGGTAGTTGTCGAATGCGACGCCGAAATCGGTGAAGTCGCGCAGGTGCTGGCCATGAACTCGCCCAATCAGCGTCTCGGGCGTGATTCCTTCCTTTTCGGCACGCAGCATGATCGGCGTGCCGTGGGTGTCGTCCGCGCAGACGTAATGCACCATGTTCCCGCGCATGCGCTGATAGCGCACCCAGACGTCGCCCTGGATGTAGCCGACCAGATGGCCGAGGTGGATGTCGCCGTTGGCGTAGGGCAGTGCGTTCGTAACGAGGATATTCCGGGGCATGGCTAGTCTGCGAGAGCGAAAACGCGATTTTAACAAAGCCGCGGCCCCAGTTCGTGGCGCGAGGTGTCTTCAAGGCGGTTATTTGAACGGACGCACGACAATTTCGATGCGCCGATTCCTGGCGCGACCCGTTTCGTTGCCGTTGTCTGCGATCGGTTCCGCTTCGCCGCGACCGTCAGCGACGAGGCGGGAGAGGGCGATTCCGCGCGTCCTAATATACTCGACCACCGCTTCGGCTCGCCGGATCGATAATTGCAGGTTGTAGGTTTCGCTGCCGAGGCTGTCGGTATGTCCGATCACGACGATCTCAGTCTCCGCCGTTACCGCCAGGACGGACGCGATCTTGTCGAGCGTCGTCCTGAGTCCGGCTTTCGGTGCGGCCTCGTCACGTGCAAAGGCATCGGCGCCTGGCACGAGGATTCGCAGTTGCTGTTCGTCGGAGGCTGCCGCAAGCGATAAGTCCGCGCGCCCGCCAAGCGCGCTTTTGATCCGGTCTCGTTCGGCCGGCCAATCGACCTTCGGTGTCGGTAGCGTGACGTGTCCGGCGTTATCGACCGCTGCTGCGGGACGGGGCGCGGCGGGGGGCGTGGCGCAGGCGGAAAGAGTCGCGATCAGCGCGCAGGCTGCCAAGGCCGCAAGTCGGGGCATGCTCGTGTACTTCCTGCAAGGAGCGTGAATTTTCGGGACCGCGATTTTACCGTTTCGTCGGCATACGGATGCCCCTTTTTCCGTTAAGGATGAGTGCCGGCGCGCCCTTAGGTATGATGCATGTCACTGCCCCAGGAGCGGGGCCCGACCGTCAAGGATTGTTCGCCATGAGTCTGACCCCCGAGTCAATCGCCGAAGCCCTCAAAGCCGTCATCGACCCCAACACCGGCAAGGACCTCGTTTCGACACGTTGTATCCGCAATATCTCCGTCGCTGGCGGCAAAGTCAGTTTCGAGGTCGAGTTGGGGTATCCGGCGCGGACGCAGTACACGGCGATCCGGGACATGGTCTCCGCCGTCGTCGCGGCGCTGCCGGGCGTCGAGCGTGTCGACGCGCACGTGACCAGCAAGATCGTCGCCCACGCCGTGCAGCAGGGCGTGAAATTGCTGCCTGGCGTCAAGAACATCATCGCTGTCGCTTCCGGCAAGGGTGGGGTGGGCAAGAGCACCACCGCTGCAAACCTGGCCCTGGCACTCGCGGCGGAAGGCGCGCGAGTCGGCATTCTGGACGCCGACATCTATGGTCCCTCGCAACCGCAGATGCTGGGTATCGGCGACCAGCGTCCGCAATCGCTCGACGGAAAGACCATGGAACCGCTCGAGGCCCACGGCCTGCAGACGATGTCCATCGGTTTCCTGGTCGACGTCGAGACTCCGATGGTCTGGCGCGGCCCGATGGCGACGCAGGCCCTGACCCAGTTGTTGCGCGAAACCAACTGGAAGGACCTGGACTACCTCGTCGTCGACATGCCCCCGGGGACTGGCGACATCCAACTCACGCTGTCGCAGAACGTGCCGCTGACCGGTGCAGTGATCGTCACGACGCCGCAGGACATTGCGCTCCTCGACGCGCGCAAGGGCATCAAGATGTTCGAAAAGGTCGGCGTGCCGATCGTCGGCGTGATCGAGAACATGAGCGTCCACATCTGCTCGAATTGCGGTCACGAGGAGCCGATCTTCGGTACCGGCGGCGGGGCGAAGCTTTGTTCCGATTACAATATTCCCTTCCTCGGAGCGCTTCCTCTGGACCTGAAGATCCGGCAGGAAACCGATGCCGGAGCGCCGACGGCCGTATCCGATCCCGACAGCCGCATCGCAGGCATCTATCGCGAAATCGCCCGCAAGGTCGCCGTCCGCGTCGCCGAGAAGGCCAAGGACATGACCCACAAGTTCCCCAACATTGTCATCAAGAACACCTGATGGACAGGCGCCGCTCGATTTGTGCTTTTGATCCGGCGGCGCATGCCCTAAACTACGCGGATTTTTCGCGTCCGGTCGCTCCGGGCAGGTTCACGAGGAATCCGCACTCCATGTCCATCAAGTCCGACAAGTGGATCCGCCGTATGGCGGAGCAGCACGGGATGATCGAGCCTTTCGCCCCCGAGCTGGTGCGCCAGAACGACGGCGGCAAGATCGTCTCATACGGTACGTCCAGCTATGGTTACGATGTCCGTTGCGCCAACGAATTCAAGATCTTCACCAACATCAACTCGACGATCGTCGACCCGAAGGATTTCGACGCACGCAACTTCGTCGATTTCGTCGGCGATGTCTGCATCATTCCGCCGAACTCCTTTGCGCTCGCGCGGACTGTCGAATATTTCCGCATCCCGCGCAGCGTGCTGACCGTGTGCCTCGGCAAGTCCACCTATGCGCGCTGCGGCATCATCGTCAACGTCACCCCGCTCGAACCCGAGTGGGAAGGCCACGTGACCCTGGAATTCTCGAACACCACCCCCTTGCCCGCGAAAATCTACGCGAATGAAGGGATTGCGCAGATGCTCTTTTTCGAGTCCGATGAGGAGTGCGCCACCTCCTATCGCGACCGGGGCGGCAAGTATCTCGGCCAGACCGGCGTCACGCTGCCGAAGATCTGATCGATCTGTCGAACCGCCGGGGTGCGGAGGCAATGATCAACGGGGCCGTCTGACGGCCCTTTGTGCTTTCCGGCGAGCCGGGAGCAACCATGATGCGGGCGAAGCCCGTTGCCGCAAGGCAAGCAGTTGGAGAACACTGGGATGCGCTTTCACTTTCCGATCATCATCATCGACGAGGACTTCCGCTCGGAAAATACCAGCGGCCTCGGTATCCGCGCATTGGCCCAGGCCATTGAAGACGAAGCGATGGAGGTGCTCGGGGTCACGAGCTACGGCGACCTGAGATCTTTCGCGCAGCAGCAGAGTCGGGCCTCCGCCTTCATCCTGTCGATCGACGACGAAGAGTTCTCCTCGCCGGAAGCCGCCGACAAGGCGATCGCCGACCTGCGCGCCTTCGTCGAAGAGATCCGCTTCCGCAACGCCGACATCCCGATCTTCCTGCACGGCGAAACGCGCACCAGCCGCCACATCCCGAACGATGTGCTGCGCGAGATGCACGGCTTCATCCACATGTTCGAGGATACGCCGGAGTTCATCGCCCGCTACGTCGTGCGCGAAGCGAAGAACTACCTCGAAAGCCTGCCGCCGCCGTTCTTCCGCGCGCTGACGCACTACGCTGCGGACGGCTCCTATTCGTGGCACTGCCCGGGCCACTCCGGCGGCGTCGCCTTCCTGAAGAGCCCGGTCGGCCAAATGTTCCACCAGTTCTTCGGTGAGAACATGCTGCGCGCGGACGTCTGCAACGCCGTCGAAGAACTCGGTCAACTGCTCGATCACACCGGCCCGGTCGCCGCATCCGAGCGAAACGCCGCGCGAATCTTCAACTGCGATCACCTGTATTTCGTCACCAACGGCACCTCGACCTCGAACAAGATGGTGTGGCACACCACCGTTGCGCCCGGCGATATCGTCGTCGTCGACCGCAACTGCCACAAGTCGATCCTCCATTCGATCATCATGACGGGCGCGATACCGGTGTTCCTGACACCGACCCGCAACCACTACGGCATCATCGGCCCGATTCCGCTCGCCGAATTCAGCACCGAAGCAATCCAGAGGAAGATTGCGGCCAATCCGTTCGCCCGCGATGCCGTGAACAAGAAGCCGCGCATCCTGACGATCACCCAGTCGACCTATGACGGCGTCGTCTACAATGTCGAGACCATCAAGGAGATGCTCGACGGCGAAATCGACACGCTGCACTTCGACGAAGCCTGGCTGCCGCACGCCGCCTTCCATGATTTCTACGGGGACTACCACGCGATCGGTGCCGACCGTCCGCGTTGCGAAAAGTCGATGATCTTCTCGACCCAGTCCACGCACAAGCTGCTCGCCGGCCTGTCGCAGGCGTCTCAGATCCTCGTGCAGGATTCCCTGACGCGCAAGCTGGATCGCGACATCTTCAACGAGGCTTACCTGATGCACACCTCCACGTCACCGCAGTACGCGATCATCGCGTCGTGTGACGTCGCCGCTGCGATGATGGAGCCTCCTGCGGGCACTGCCCTGGTCGAGGAATCGCTATCCGAAGCGGTCGAATTCCGTCGCGCCATGCGTAAGGTCGATGCCGAGTTCGGCGACGAGGACTGGTGGTTCCAGGTGTGGGGGCCCGACTATTTGCCCGAAGAGGGCATCGGCGATCGCGAAGACTGGATGCTGCAAGCGGGCGACCGGTGGCACGGCTTCGGCGATCTCGCGCCGGGCTTCAATATGCTGGACCCGATCAAGGCGACGATCATCACCCCGGGCCTCGACGTGGACGGCGATTTCGCCGACACGGGTATCCCGGCCGGCATCTTGACCCGCTACCTGGCCGAACACGGGATCATCGTCGAGAAGACCGGACTCTACTCGTTCTTCATCATGTTCACGATCGGCATCACCAAGGGGCGCTGGAACACCCTCGTGACCGAACTGCAGCAATTCAAGGACGACTACGACCGCAATCAACCGCTATGGCGCGTGATGCCGGAGTTCATCGCCAAGCACCCCCGCTACGAAAAGGTCGGCCTGAAGGACCTTTGCGGTCAGATCCACAGCTTCTACAAGGCCAACGACGTCGCGCGCCTGACGACTGAGATGTACCTCTCGGACATGGTTCC
>NZ_DATFAO010000059.1:0-22892 GCF_035254505.1 Aromatoleum sp.
CGGTGCTCTATATCACCGAGCGCTGCGTCTTCCGGCTCGGCGAGGATGGCCTTGAGCTCACCGAGATCGCCCCCGGTGTCGACCTCGAGCGGGACATCCTCGACAAAATGGATTTTCGGCCCATCATGCGCGGAAAGCCGCGGCTCATGGACGCCCGCCTGTTCCAGGGCGAGCCGATGGCGCTGCGTGGCGAGATGTTGGAACTGCCATCGGCCCGGCGTCTCGAACGGACGCCGCGAGCGGCAGCGTCCGTTCGAATGGCGTGAGGGTGGCTCGCGCGACGGTCAGATCGCGCGCGCCAGCACCCCGATCGTCGGTGCCCAGTCGTCGCCCGGCTTCTTCTTGCGCGTCACGAGCGTGAGCTGCGCCGGCGCGAAGACGTTGGCGTTGTGGGTGACCGGCGTCGTGATCAGGTACTGGGCGCGGGTCGCGCGCAGGAAGGTCCCGACCCGGTCGATGTTGGCGACGTCCAGGTGGGCGAAGGGCTCGTCGATGAAGACGAAGCCGCCGGGGCGGGCATCGTCCATCAGCAGCGCGATCAGCAGGATCAGCGACTTCATGACCTGCTGGCCGCCCGACGCTTCGCCGTCGTTGAGGCCCACCGCGCCCTTGCGGTCGAAGTCGAAGCGCACTTCGAGGCCGGCGTGGCCGAGCGAGAGGTCGTCTTCGGCGAGCGTCGGGGTCGGGCATTCGATGCTGACGTTGGCCAGGTCGGCCAGTGCCTTCAGGTTCTTCGCGTACTGGCGGACCGTCGCACGCAGCTTCGCGACGTAGGCGGCGCGGGCCTCCTCGGTCAGTCGGCGGGACGTGGCGCAGTAGCCCTGGCGGCTTTCGTAGTCCCGTTCGCGCTGCGTGACGTCGGCCTTGAGGCGTTCGGACAGCGTGAGTGCCGAGGGATCGGTGACCCAGTCGCCTTCGTTCAGACGGGCGCGCAGACGATCGCGTTCGCGCCGAGCGGCGGCGGCATTCTCGTAGCGTTCGGCGAGCAACGCGATGTCGGCGGGGTTACGCCAGTGCGCGGGCATGCCGCGTCGCAGCCGGCGCAGACGCTGGATCCGTTCAGCCTGCGTGCGGCGGCGGGGAGCGGTGTCGCGTTCGAGTTCGCCGAGGCGGGTTTCGAGCGCGCGCAACTCGCGGTTGCGGCGGTCGATCTCGATGTCGATGCCCGAAAGCTTGCCGTTGAGCTGGTCGAGTGCGCCTTTGGCTTCGACGCGCTCGGCGATCGCAGCGGTCAGCGCTGCGCGGGCAGCAGGCAGGGCTTCTTCGGCTTCCGCGTAGGCCTGGGCCTTGGCGGCCAGCAGCTGGGCCGATTGTAGGCCGAGCAGACGTTGGCGCAGGCCGGTCAGACGCTCGGCGGCATCGGCGGCCTTTGGGCGCAGAGCGTGGAGCTGCTTGTCGAGTGCGAGGATCTCCGCTTCGAGCTGCTCGATCCGGGCCTGACGGGCGAGTTCGCCGAAATGGAATTCAGTCGGGCGGCCGAGGTGGCGCGCGCCGCGCCGCTCGCGGTGGTAACCGTCGCGCGTGATCCATTCCTGTTCGCGCGGCAGGTCGCGAGCGGATTCGACGCTGTCGACGCGGCGGATGCGGTTCAGCAAGTCGGAAAGCCAGCGCGGGACCGGTGCCGAGAATCGGACGACTTCTGCGAGGCTGCGCAGGGTCGCGGGCGGCGCTTCCTCGCGCTCGGGGACCACGAAGTGGCGGAAGCGCTCGCGTTCGCCGAGCGCCCACGCGGCGTGGCGGTCGGATTCGCGTTCGAGGAGGATCACGTTGCGATAGGGGCGCAGCACGGCTTCGAGCGCGGCCTGCCAGGTCGTGTCGGTGACTTCGACGATCTCGGCGAGCCCGCGGTGTGCGATGCCTTCCTCATCGAGCAGGGAGCGGAAGCGTGCGACTTCCGGGTCGCTCGACGGGCCGCTGCGCGAGCGGGCGTTGCGCAGCGTCTGGGACTTCTCCTCGAACTGGGCGACGAGTTCGCGCTCGCGCTTACGCAGTTCGAGTAGCTTCGATTCGGCCGCTTCGTGTTCGCGTTCGAGTTCGACCGCGTCCGCGCCGTGTTCGGCGGCGAGCTGGGCGCGCAGCGCGTCGCGTTCGGCGATCAGCTTCTCGGCGTCACGCACTTCGTCGTGCGTCGCGATGTGGTTGGACTCGGCGTCATCCAGCGTCGCGCGTAGCCGGCGTCGTTCGGTTTCGGCATCCGTCTTTTCCGCCTGGACTTCTTCGATGCGCTGCTTTGCAGCACGGCGCTCGGCCTGGCGTTCGATGCGTTCTTCGCCCTGGCGCGCAAGTTCGATCCGCTCGGCCGCGATGTCGCGGGCGAGTTCGGAGACTTCGAGGCGCGGAATGACCTCGGCGTCGAGGGCCTGGGCTTCGTCGCTGAGCTGCTTCCACTGCAGGTAGTTGTCGGCTTCGAGGCGGCGCCCTTCGGCTTGCGCGCGCAGGCGGTCGAGGTCGAGCCCGAGATCTTCGAGCTCGTGCTCGGCGCTCTTCTGCTCCGCTCGGGCGGCCTCGTAGTTGTCGAGCACTTCCTTGTCGCCGAAGACGTCGAAGACGAGCTCCAGCAGCGCCTTCGGGGAGTATTCGCACAGCTTGTCGGTGTCGCCCTGCTCGAGCGCGAGCACCTTGGCGATCGCGGGGGTCAGGCCGCCCCAGGCGAGGCGGTTCTGGTAGTCGCGCAGGCCCACCCAGTCGTCGCCGTGTTCGAGGATTTCGATCGGCTGGTCGCCATCGAGGATCGTGTAGTCGCGCGTCCATTCGCCGCCCGCGCGGCGGATGCGGCAGGCGAGGGTGACTTCGTCGTTCAGGCAGGGGAAGAACGGCCGGCGGCCGCTCGCCCCCGGCTGGTTCGCGACGACCGCGCGGATCCACGCGAAGCTGCGCTCGGCGCGGCGCACGTAGCGGCGGAAGTCGCGCTTGCCCGAGCAGCGCAGCGCGAAGAGGGTGCGCAGCGCATCGAGCAGTGTCGTCTTGCCCGAGCCGTTGGGGCCGACGATGGTGATGATCTGCGCGTCGAGCGGCAGCGTGAAACGGCGCCAGTAGTCCCAGTGGACGAGTTCGAGTCGTTTAATATGGAACATCAGGCGTCCTCCTCGCCGAATTCCTCGTCGGCGAGCACGTCGGCCTGTTCGAAGGCGTTGCTCTCGGGCAGTTGATGCCCGGCGCGGGACAGAACGTCGGAAAGCGTGCCGTGGATGATGCGGTCGGCGAGCACGCGGTAGTCGAGGGCGACGTCGAGGAGCGGCCCCTCGTTGAGGATGCCGTTGCGGCGCTCGATGAAGCCGAGGCGGGCGAGTTTGCCGAGCATGAAGTTCTTGACCTTCGTCCGGCCGCCAAGGGCCGCGCCGAAATCGGCGATCAGTGAGGCTTCGGACAGACCGGCCGAGACCGTGTCACCGTGCGCGACGGGTTTCTCGGCGCCGAACATGTCGCCCTGGCCCTCGTCCGCGAGCTCGCGCCGCGTGACCTGGCGTTCGCGCTTGGGCAGCACGATCAGTGACCAGATCACGACGAGGAGTGCGACTTCGTCACGGGTCAGGCCGGCGTTACTCGCGGCGTATTCGCGACGCGCGCCGAACACGGGCTCCATCATGTCGGGTGTCAGCGCCGCCGCGACGTGGCCGGCGTAGGGGTTGTCCTGCAGCTGGAGGCCGACGGCGGCGAGACGGTGATCGAGTTCGACGCGGAAAGCTTCATCGACGAGCGCGCGGCGCACCAGTCGGTCGTTGCGCGGCAGCCAGCGATTGGCGAGCAGTCGCGCAGTCAGTGTCTTGAGTTCGTGTTCCATCAGGCGTCGGTGAGAGTCGGGTCGGCCGCCGTCGAGGGCGCGGGAGAGGCCGCGAGCGGGGCGGTGAGTGGCGCCGGAGTGTGACGCGGGGCGATGCTGCCTTCGGACATGCGCGCGATCTCGTCCTCGTCGACTTCGACGAGGTGGTCGCCGAAGTGCACGTCGACCGGCAGGCGCATGAAGTCGCCGATCGGGCCGTCGGCCGGCCCTGCCGATTCGCCGTCGGCGAGGAGGGCGAGCAGGGACAGGCGATAGGCCGCATGGGCAAAGCCGCCGCCCGCGACGACGTATTGCAGCGGCACTTGCCGGGGCAGCGCGCCAATGCGCCGCGTGAAATGCTGCAGCAGGGCGAGGTCGTCCTGCTCGGGCGCCTGGCTGACGGCTGCGGTGTCGGGCGGAGGCAACGCGACGTCTTCCTCGTGCTCGCGCACGTCGTCGGACAGCACCGCTTCGGCGCGGTCGAGCAGTTCGTGACCGCCCGCCAGAAGCGTCACATTCGGCACGGTCGCGAGCGCCTCCTCGGCGAAGCCAGCGAGTTGCTCAGCCGACAGGCCGCGCAGCCAAGCCGCCACGTCGGACGAGGAGATGCCGGACGCGCCGAGCGTGACGCGCTGCGCCTCGATCTTGTTCAGCGCGCGCTGGAAACCGGCGTCGACGCGGGCGAGGCGCGACTGCGCGAGGCCGATGCGCTGCGCGACGCGCGCGATCTCGAACGGGACGTCGGGGTCGGCGAGCAGGCTGTTGAGGATTTCGGTGCCGCGTCCGAGCCAGCGCTCGTTCGCCGACAGGCGGCGGCGGGCACGCTGGATGTGGAATTCCGACCCGGAGGCGATCGCCTCCTCGAAATGCCAGGTGAGGTCGTTGAGCTTCGACAGCAGGTGCCCGAGTGCTTCCGGCGTGACGCTGCCGACCGCCTGCAGGCCGGCGAGCTGCGCGGTCAGGAAACCCAGCTCGGCATCCTCCTCGGTCGAGAAGCGCAGCAGCATCGTCACGGCCGCGACGGCGTTCCGACCGATGTCGGAGAGGTAGTACAGGCCGTCTTCGCCGAAGCTCAGGATCGCGTTGTCGCGCAGGCGCTTGAGCACCGTTTCGAGCTTCACCGGGTCCAGATAGGTGAAGCGCGAGCGCAGCGCGTCGGGTGACCAGCGCGGCGATTCGGACTCCTGGCCGATCTCCCGCAGCACCAGCAGGCGCAGCAGGACTTCGGCTTCGGAGCCCCGGAACAGCGTGATGAAGGCGTCGATCAGCGGCTGGGCCGCGGCGAGTGTGGCCAGTTCGGGCACATCGTCCGCGGCCACGCCGGGGGCGAGAAAATCAGTGAGGTCGGGCGTCATGCAAGGTGATGCGGGCGCAGAGCCTGGCGCTCAGACGCCCTGCTTCAGGCTCGCAGCGATGAAGTCTTCGAGGTCACCGTCGAGCACCGCCTGAGTGTTGCCGACTTCGTAGTTGGTGCGCAGATCCTTGATGCGCGACTGGTCGAGCACGTAGGAACGGATCTGGTGGCCCCAGCCGATATCGCTCTTCGAGTCTTCCAGCTTCTGCTGCTCGGCCTGGCGCTTGCGCAGTTCCAGCTCATACAGCCGCGCCTTCAGCATCGACATCGCCTCGGCCTTGTTCTTGTGCTGCGAACGGTCGTTCTGGCACTGCACGACCACACCCGTCGGCTCGTGCGTGATCCGCACCGCCGAGTCGGTCTTGTTGATGTGCTGGCCGCCCGCGCCCGAAGCCCGGTAGGTGTCGATGCGCAGGTCCGCCGGGTTGATGTCGATCTCGATCGAATCATCGACTTCCGGGAAGACGAACACCGACGAGAAGCTCGTGTGACGGCGCGCGTTGGAGTCGAACGGGCTCTTGCGAACCAGTCGGTGGATACCGGTCTCAGTGCGCAGGAAGCCGTAGGCGTATTCGCCGCCGACCTTGATCGTCGCGCTCTTGATGCCCGCGACTTCGCCTTCCGATTCTTCCATCAATTCGACGTTGAAGCCCTTGCGCTCGCAATAGCGCAGGTACATCCGTTCGAGCATGCCCGCCCAATCCTGCGCCTCGGTGCCGCCGGCGCCGGCCTGGATTTCGATGAAACAGGAGTTCGGGTCCATCGGATTCGAAAACATCCGGCGGAACTCCAGCGTGTGAACCTTGCCTTCCAGAGGAGCGAGATCATCTTCGACTGCGGAGAGCGTGTCCTCGTCATCCTCGGCCTGTGCGAGTTCGAACAGCTCCTTCAGGTCGACCGACATCTGTTCGATGTCGCGCAGGTTGACGACCACGTCCTCGAGTTGGCGCTTTTCCTTGCCGAGTTCCTGCGCCTTTTCGGCGTTGTTCCAGACGGCCGGGTCTTCCAGCGCCCGGGTTACTTCTTCGAGCTTCGACGATTTCTCGTCGTAGTCAAAGATACCTCCGAAGTTCGCGGCCCCGGGCGTGCAGGTCGTCGAGTTTCTGGGCGATGGCGTTGAGGCGTTCGGCTTCCATGATGAGGCTCCGGCGAATTCTTTCGGGAAACCGGACATTATACCCGGCCCCGGCATCGAAGGCCGTGCTTCTCGGCCTTGCTTGGCTTTGTCGGTCCGCACTGCACCTCGATCCGCAGTTAGTGATAACCTCATTCATTACAGATGCGAGGGGGTCTTGTCACTCAGGGGATTCACCATGAGCCAGATACGTAGAGCACACTCCAGCGCGGCTGACGCCCGGACGGCAGTGCGGGAGCTTCATCAGGGCCTGGTCCAGGCCGACACCGAACTGGTGCTGTTTTTCTGTTCGAGTGCATACAAGCTCGACGAACTCGCCGACGAGATCAACGGCCTCTTCGGCAACATCACCGTCGTGGGATGCACGACCGCGGGTGAAATCGGGCCGCTCGGCTATCGGGACAGCTCGCTGTCGGGCGTCAGTTTCCCGGCGGACACGTGTACCGCCGTCACGGCTGCCCTCGACGATCTGAAGGATTTCTCGATTGCCCATGGCAAAGGGGTCGCCCAGTCGCTGCTGCAACGGCTGGAGCAACGTACACCCGGCGCGGGGTTCGGCAACACTTTCGGCTTTCTGCTGATTGACGGCCTGTCGATCCGGGAAGAGCCGGTGACCAGGACGCTCCAGGCGGCATTGGGCGACATTCCGCTTTTCGGTGGATCCGCGGGCGACGACCTGAAGTTCGAGCGGACCTGGGTGTTCCACGAAGGCCGCTTCCGCACCGACAGCGCCGTGCTGGTGCTGATCTCGACGAACCTTCCTTTCCGCACCTTCAAGACGCAGCACTTTGTATCGCTCGACGAACGGCTGGTCGTGACCGAGGCCGACGCCGATCGCCGCGTGGTGCGGGAAATCAACGGGCTGCCTGCGGCGGAGGAATACGCTCGGCTGATTGGCGTCAATCCTGACCAGCTCGATCCGGCCCATTTCGCGGCGTCGCCCGTCGTCGTCGTGATCGACGGCACCGACTACGTACGCTCGATCCAGAGAGCCGAGCCGGACGGTAGCCTGACCTTCTATTGTGCGATCGACGAAGGCTTGGTCCTGCGTGTCGCCCGTGGCACGGGACTCGTCTCCAACCTCGAGAAGACGCTGCAGGGCTTGAAGGAAGAGATCGGTCCGCCCCAACTGTTGCTCACCTGCGACTGCATCCTGCGCAACCTCGAAATTTCCCAGGACGGGAGCAAAGCGGCCGTCGAGGAACTTCTCAGGCAGAACAACGCGGTGGGCTTCAGCACCTACGGCGAGCAATACGGCGGCGTTCATGTGAATCAGACCTTGACCGGCATCGCGATCGGCAGCGACGAGAGGCAACATGGCGAGTGAAGCCGGCGCCGGGCAGGGGGCCGAAGAAGCCAGGCTGCAGGCGGAGATCGTACGGCTGAACAAGATCGTGACCGCCCTGATGAATCGCGCCGAGCGCAGCACCAGCATGCAGGGGTCGGCGTTCAGCCTGTTCCAGACCGCCGTGACGCTCGAAGAGCAGGTCCGCGTGCGCACGCGGGAGCTGGAAATGGCGGTGCGCGAAAACGAGAAGATCAATCGCGCACTGCACTCGGCACGCGAAGAGATGCAGCGCGAGATCGAAGAGCGCCGGCGCGCGCAGGAGGCGCTCGAGGTCGAGAAGGAGGAGCAACGGATTCTGATCGGCAAGCTCGAAGAGGCGCACAACCAGCTGCTGCAGTCCGAGAAACTCGCATCGATCGGACAACTCGCAGCCGGCGTCGCGCACGAGATCAACAATCCGATCGGTTTCGTCAATTCAAATCTTTCCACGCTCGCAAAATACGTCGAGTCGCTCCTTTCACTGATCGGCGTCTATGAAGAGAGCGAACCGCTGCTCGCTGAAGGGGCGGACGCGCGAAGCCGGATCATCGCCGCGAAGGAGGCCGCGGATCTCGACTTCATGCGTGACGATGTCCGGCAACTCATTGCCGAATCGATCGATGGCGCGAGCCGGGTGCGGCGCATCGTTCAGGATTTGCGCGATTTCTCGCGCGTCGACAGCTCAGAATGGCAGCTGTTCGATCTTCGCGAAGGCATCGAGAGCACCCTCAACGTCGCCGCCAACGAGATCAAGTACAAGGCGTCGGTCGTGCGTGACTACCACGATGCGCCGCCCGTCGAGTGCATTGCGGCACAGATCAATCAGGTATTCCTCAACCTGCTTGTGAACGCTGCGCAGGCGATCAAGGGGCGGGGGACGATCACCGTGAGGACCGGCTGTGACGGCAACGAAGTATGGGCTGCCGTCGCCGACGACGGATCGGGAATTCCTCCCGAAATCCTGCCGAAGATCTTCGACCCCTTCTTCACCACCAAGCCGGTGGGGGCTGGTACGGGCCTTGGGCTGTCGGTGTCCTACGGCATCGTGCAGAAGCACGGCGGTCGTATCGACGTCGATAGTCGCCCCGGACAGGGGACGACTTTCACCGTGAGGCTTCCGCTGCACCGGGCCGCGTGAGGCGGCGCCGATCCGAGGTCACGCGCCTTCGAAGTATTCGAGCATCAGTTGCAGGCTGGTGATGCCGTTGTACTCGTTCGGCGCAAGCCGATAGGCCGCGCGGATCTGCGACGGGGCGCCGTCGGCAAAATTGAAGCGTACGGCGTCGAAGCGGACGTTGTTCTTCGAGAGCTGCAGCTTCAGGTGCTTGTCCTTCATCAGCCGCTGGTTGTCGACGCGGAACACGTCGTCGAAGACGGGGGCCGCGAAGCCTTGGCCCCAGATGTCCTGTTCGAGCAGACGTGCCGATTCGAGGCTCATGTAGCCTGACTCCAGCGGGCCGTCCGTGTCCAGGGTGCGGGTGAGGTCCGAGGGCGAAACGAGCGACTGCACCGCGTCCTCGAACACGGCCTGGAAGCGGCTGTATTCGCTTTCGCGGATCGTGAGCCCGGCCGCCATCGCGTGGCCGCCGAAGCGCAGGATGAGTTCGGGGTGCTGCTTGCTGACGAGGTCGAGCGCGTCGCGCAGGTGCAGGTTCGGAATCGAGCGTCCGGAGCCCTTCAATTCGCCTTCGTCGCCGCGCGCGAACGCGATCACCGGGCGGTGCAGCTTTTCCTTGATGCGTCCGGCGACGATGCCGATCACGCCCTGGTGCCAGTCCGGCTCGAACAGGCTTACGGTGGCGGTGTTGCCGGGGTCGAAGCCCGCGAGCCGCGCGAGTGCGCCTTCCTGCATGTCCTGTTCGATGTTGCGGCGTTCGCGGTTGAGCTTGTCGAGTTCCTGCGCGATGTTCAGCGCGCGGCCCATGTCGTCGGTGACGAGGCACTCGATGCCTAGGCTCATGTCCGAGAGCCGTCCGGCCGCGTTGAGTCGCGGACCGAGGCCAAAGCCCATGTCGAAGGTGCTGGCGCGCGCCGGATCGCGGCTGGCGGCGGCGAAGAGGGCGCGGATACCCGGCTGCATCCGGTCCGCGCGCATGCGAGCAAGGCCCTGGGAGACGAGGATGCGGTTGTTGTGGTCCAGCCGCACGACGTCGGCAACCGTGCCGAGCGCGACGAGGTCCAGCAACTCGCCCAGGTTCGGCTCCTTGCCGCCGGCAAAGGCGCCGCGGTCGCGCAACTCGGCACGCAGCGCCAGCATCGTGTAGAACATGACGCCGACGCCCGCGAGCGATTTGCTCGGGAAGTCGCAGCCGGGCTGGTTCGGGTTCACGATCACGTCGGCGTCGGGCAGCGTGTCGCCCGGGAGGTGATGGTCGGTGATCACGGTCGCCATGCCGTAGCCGCGCGCTGCGGCGACGCCTTCGACGCTGGCAATGCCGTTGTCGACGGTGATCAACACGTCCGGCTCCATGCGTGCCGCCAGTTCGACGATCGCAGGCGTCAGCCCGTAGCCGTATTCGAAGCGGTTGGGCACGAGGTAGCCCACGTCGGCACCGAAGGCGCGCAGCGCGCGGACGCCGACCGCGCAGGCGGTGGCGCCGTCACAGTCGTAGTCGGCAACGATCAGCATCCGTGCGCCGGCTTCGATCGCGTCGGCGAGGAGTTGCGCGGCTTCGCGTGTGCCCTTCAACGCGTCCGGCGGGAGCAGGGACTTCAGCCCGTAGTCGAGTTCCTCGCGCCGCGTAATGCCGCGCGCGGCGTAGATGCGCGCAAGAAGCGGATGGGTCCCGCCGTCGATCAGGCGTTGCATGGCACGCGCGGGGATGGCGCGGGGTTGGATCTGCGTCATTGTTCAAATCTTCCGGACTCGGCGGCTTGTGGAGCATCGCCGATTGGCGCGGGAGGCGGCGCCATCGCTTTCAACAGCGCGTCGAAGGCATGCGGCTTACGCCAGAACTTCCAGTTGTCGCTCGCCCGGACCGTGAGTTCGAGCGTTCCGCGGTCGCCGGGCGCGGTCAGTCGCAGACCGCGCACACGCCGATTGCGAAGTGCATCGGCGAGCGGCCCGAACCATTCCTGCTCGAGGCCGACCAGCGTGTTGCGCCAGTGGTCGATATCGAGCTGCAAGGCAGGCTTGAGCAGGGAGTCGAGGACGACGACCGTCTCGCCTTTCAGAGCGGCCGTGCGGTCGGGGGGCATGGGGTCGATGCCCGCGGCACGTGCGAGACCGCGGGTCAGGGGTTCGCGGGTCTGGACTGCGGCCGTAGGTTTCGTTGCCGCTGGCGCGAGCTCGCCGGCACCCCAGAGCCACAAGCTGTTCGCGGGTCGGCGACCGGCATTTTCCCTTGCCTGATTGACGGGATGGTTGTGCAGCACGACCTGGATTTCGTTCATCGTGCGCTGCCAGAGGCGCGCGTGCTCGCCTTCCGGCAGGAAATGCTGGATGGGGCGGCCGATGACGTCATGCAAGGGGTAGAGCCGCGCGCGCATCGGGGCCGAGAGACGCAGGTACCAGCGGGCGGACGTGCAGGCTTCGAACTCGCCGATATCCGAGAACGTCTCGTTCAGCGTGTCGGTCAGCGCGGCGACTTCGTCCGGGGACAGCTCGTCTTCCGGAAACTCGTTGAGCAGCAGATGTTCGCGTGCGAACGAGAGGTTGACCGGGTCGGCACATAGCCAGTGCGAAGCGGCGGGGGGCGGCGCGGTGTCTTCGCCGAGACGACGGAGTGCGGCAAGGGGTAGGGTCTCGTCGTCTGCGCCCGAGGTGGGATACCCGAGCAGACGGGCCAGCTGGCGGTCCAGCGGTTCGAAGGGTGCGACGTGGCGTTGGCCGAGGCCGAGCAGTCGCGCCAGGGCGGGCAAGTGCAAACCTGAGGCCGGACTGACGACCGATGCACCGGGCCAGATCAGGCCGGGAATGACGAGGTGAATCTGCATGAGGCGGCCGAAGAGAAAAGCGCGCCGAGTCTAGCACAGGGCACCGGGCTGCGCCGGTGGCCGTCAGTTTGCAGCGGGATTGGAGCGAGGCGAGGGTGAAGGGGCCCGCAGGCTGGCGCGCTGGGGCCGTCGGGAGGATCAGCCCTTTTGGGCCCAGGCCATGCAGTAGCCGTTGGGGGAGATTTCGGTGTCGCCCGGGAAGACCTTACAGGATCCGGCGTCGGTCGCGGATGCGCCCGCGACGAAGAGGCCGCAGTCGGCGCACTTCTTGTCGCCTTCGGGCGAACCCTTGTATCTCATCGTGGTGCGGATGCTGTCGTTCTTGGCGGCGACAGCCACGACCGGAATCATCGCGAGGGCTGCGCCCCCCATCTTCAGCAGGTTGCGACGGGACGGATTCATCGACAAATCTCCAGAAGGAAAGTCCCACGTCGGGACTGGCGCATGTTACATCAAAGTGTCATAAAAATATGCTGACGGCAAAAAAAGGGTGCGCTGTCGCGCACCCTTCAGAGATTGCGGCTTCCTTGTTACTTGCCCCGCACCAGCACCAGGGAGGTGGTGGCGAGGCGCACGAGATCCTCGGCGACGTTGCCGACGAAGAGACGCGCAAAGCCGCGGCGGCCATGCGTGCCGGCGACGATCACGTCGGCCTGCCACGCCGTGGCGCCTTCGATGATCCATTCGGCGACGCGGCGATGCGAAGTATCGAGCTGGCCGTCCGCTTCGAGGAGCGCCGTGTCGGCCTGCACGCCAGCATCGGCAGCGGTGCGGGCAGCGGTTTCGAGCAGGGCCTTGCCAGCGTCGCGCATGGCCTTTTCCGCTTGCGAGACGTCGAGCACGGCTTCGAGGCCGACGGCATGGCGGATCGGCGCCTCGTCGGCGACGTGCACGATCCGCAGCGCGGCGCCGAGCGTCTTGGCCAGGGTGATCGCTTCGGCAAGGGCGGCGTTCGAGGTGGCGCTGTCATCGACAGCAACGAGAATCCTCTTGTACATGGTAGTGCTCCGCTTGGAACTGAGTATGGGCAGATTCAGGCACGGGGCCGGGCATCGTTGGACTTTGCCGCAGCCCCGGTGTTCGCGCTTAGTGCACCAGCGCGGTGAAGGGGAAGACGTAGGCCTGGAGCGTCACGAGGAAGCCCACCAGCACCGCCAGCGCGATCGAGTGGAAGAACACGTAGCGCAGGATGTCACCTTCGTGGCCGAACCAGCGGGTCGCGGTACTGGCGACGACGATCGATTGCGCGTCGATCATCTTGCCCATCACGCCGCCCGAGCTGTTCGCCGCCGCCATCAGGATCGGATTGAGGCCGAGCTGCTGGGCGGTGACCTTCTGCAGGCCGCCGAAAAGCACGTTGGCCGCGGTGTCCGAGCCGGTCAGCGCGACGCCGAGCCAGCCAAGCAGGGTGCCGAAGAGCGGGTACAACGAGCCGGTGTTGGCGAAGGCGAGGCCGAGGGTGGCGTCGAGGCCCGAGTAGCGGGTCAGATAGCCGAGGCCGAGCATGATCACGATCGTCAGCAGCGACAGCCGGACCAGCTTGATCGTGCGCCAGTAGATCGCGAAGAGCTTGCCGAGGTTGAACTTCATCAGCAGACCCGAGAGGATCGCCGCGATGAAGATGCCGCTACCGGTGGCCGACAGCCAGTTGAGCGAGTAGATGGCCGCTTCCTTGTGCGGTTCCGCGACCACCGGCGGCATCTTCTCGATCAGGTTGTGCAGGCCGCTGAAGGGGATCTTCACGATGGAGATGCCGTCGAGCCACTTCTTGACGTCCGGGATGCCCCAGATGAACACGAAGACCGTCAGGATGATCCACGGGAGCCACGCGGCAAATACGGCACGGCCGCTGGGACGCACGGCGGCATCGACGGGCTCTGCGGCCGGGACCTGACTGGCGGAGTCGTCCTTGCGGCCCTTGAGCGCGGTCGAGGTCCACACCTGCTTCGGCTTCCACACCTTCAGGAACAGGATCAGCGAAATCATCGACACGATCGCAGCGACGACGTCGACGAGCCACGGGCCGTGGAAGTTCGACACTAGGTATTGCGGAACGGCGAAGGTGATACCGGCCACGAAGATCGCGGGCCAGATCTGGATCATGCCGCGGAAGCCGGCGAAGGCCCAGATCAGCCAGAAGGGCACCAGCAGCGAGAAGAAGGGCAGCTGGCGGCCGATCATGCCAGACAGTTCGCCGAGGTCCAGACCGGTGACGGCGGCGAGCGCGATCACCGGGGTGCCGAGCGCGCCATAGGCCACCGGCGCGGTGTTGGCGATCAGCGCGAGGCCCGAGGCGGCGAGCGGCGAGAAGCCGAGGCCGATCAGGATCGCGCCAGTCACGGCGACCGGGGTGCCGAAGCCGGCTGCGCCTTCGAAGAACGCGCCGAAGCTGAACGCGATCAGCAGCAACTGCAGGCGGCGGTCATCGGTGATGCCGGTGAGGCTTTGCTGGAGCACCTTGAACGAGCCGTTTTCGGTCGTCAGCTGGTGCAGGAAGATGATGTTGAGCACGATCCAGCCGATCGGCAGCAAGCCGAACATCGCGCCATACAGCGTTGCGTTACCCGCCATCGAGGCCGGCATGCCGAACACGAAGATCGCGATCAGCAGCGCGCTACCGAGACCGAGGCCCGCGGCGATGTGCGCCTTCATGTGCATGAAACCGAGGCCGACCAGCATCACGACGACGGGAATCGCCGCCACCGCGCTGGATAGCCAGATGTTGTTGAATGGATCGTAAAGCTGTTGCCAGACCAAGATCGTGTCCTCCCGGATGTGCTCGCTTGTTGCTATAGAAATAACGCTGCTTACGCGGCTCGTACGATAGGGAGGTGCCGATTTCGCCGCTAGAGGGATTAACCCTGTTGCCGTAATCCCTTATTGCGCAAGACAAAAATCACTTGTCAGACAAATTGTTGGTTGAAGATGCCGAGGCGCCGGACGCCGCGCCGACGCGGCCCCGGTCACCGCGAGAAACGTTTTCCCTCCCCAAGGACGGCCTTCCCCGGCACAATGCCGGACTTTGCAAGCCGGCCTTGCGGCCATGCCGAGTGCGATGCGATACGAATTTCTGGTAGGACTGCGATATACCCGCTCGCGCAGGCGTGCGCAGGGGGGCAACCGTTTCATTTCCTTCATCTCACTGGTGTCGATGCTCGGCACCGGTCTCGGCGTTGCGGCCTTGATCGTCGTGCTGTCCGTGATGAACGGCTTTCAGGAGGAGCTGCGGACCCGCATTCTCGGCGTCGCTGCGCATATCCAGATTTCGGGCAACGACGGGGAACTGGAGTCGTGGCAACAGGTGGCGGACCAGGCGGTGCACCACCCGGATGTACGGGCCGCAGCGCCCTACGTGCAGGAGCAGGGCATGCTGTCCTTCGACCAGAACGTGCGCGGGACGATCGTGCGCGGCGTGCTCCCCGGCGCGGAAGAGCAGGTCGCCGATTTCGCGCGGCATATGCGCACGGGCAGCCTGGAGGACCTGAAGCCGGGCCGCTTCGGGATCGTGCTCGGTCGCGATCTGGCGTACGCGTTGCGCGCCCGGGTCGGCGACAAGGTCACGCTGATCGCGCCGCAAGGCCTCGTCACGCCCGCCGCCGTGCTGCCGCGCGTCAAGCAGTTCGAGGTGGTTGGCGTCTTCGAGGCGGGAATGTATGAATACGATTCCGGGCTCGCGCTGATCCACCTGCAGGATGCGCAAGTCCTTTACCGCATGGACGACCGCGTGAGCGGCGTGCGGCTCAAGCTCGACGACCTTTTCGCGGCGCCCCGGGTGGCGTCGGAAATTGCGCTGACGCTTGACGGCAACATGATGGTCAGCGACTGGACGCGCACTCACGCCAATTTCTTCCGGGCGGTCGCAATCGAGAAGACGATGATGACGGTGATCCTGTTCCTGATCGTTGCCGTGGCGGCATTCAACATCGTGTCGACGCTCGTGATGGCCGTGCAGGAAAAGCAGGCCGACATCGCGATCCTGCGCACGCTGGGGGCGAGCCCGCGATCGATCATGACGGTGTTCGTGCTCCAGGGCGCGGTGATCGGCATGGTGGGCTTGCTCGGCGGCGTCGCCGGGGGGCTCCTGCTCGCTCACAATCTCGACGTCGTGATTCCCGCGTTGGAAAAGATCACCGGCGCGACGCTGTGGAACAGGGAGGTCTATTTCATCAGCGAACTGCCGTCGAAAGTGCTGTGGTCCGACGTCGTGACCATCGTGTCCGTGTCCTTCGTCCTGACCCTCGTCGCGACGCTCTATCCGAGCTGGCGTGCGAGCCGAGTGAATCCCGCGGAGGCGCTGCGCTATGAGTGATCGGATGAGCGAAATGGTGCTGAGCTGCAGCAATCTGTCGAAGACCTTCCGCGAAGGTCCGTCAGCGGTCGACGTGTTGAAGGACGTGTCGCTCCAGCTCGGGCGCGGGGAACGCGTCGCGATCGTCGGTGCGTCGGGTTCGGGCAAGAGCACGCTGCTGCACCTGCTGGGCGGCCTGGACGTCCCGAGCGCCGGGAGCGTGCAGCTGCTGGGACGCGAATTTTCCGCTATGTCGGACGCCGAGCGGGGCCGGGCGCGCAACGAGTCGCTCGGATTCGTCTATCAGTTTCACCATCTGCTGCCCGAATTCACAGCGCTGGAAAACGTCGCGATGCCGCTCTACATCCGCCGGATGGACCGGCGTGAAGCCGACGAGCGCGCGGCGGTGATGCTGCGCGAGGTGGGACTCGGGCACCGGCTCGACCACACGCCCGGAGAGCTTTCGGGCGGGGAGCGCCAGCGTGCGGCGATTGCGCGCGCGCTGGTCACGCAGCCCGCTTGCGTGCTCGCCGACGAACCGACCGGCAATCTCGACCGCACAACCGCCGAGGTGATTTTCGAGCTGATGCTGAGCCTGAATGAAAGGCTCGCGACGAGCTTCGTCATCGTCACCCACGACGAGACGCTCGCGCGGCGCGCCCAACGCACCTTGCGGCTGGACGACGGCAGCCTCGTGTAATCGGTTTCGGCGGGCGTAAGCAATGGGGCGCTGCGGCGCCCCTTTTTCATGGGCCACGCCCGGCCTGATACGTGAGACTTGCGCTGCAGTCGTCCGAACCCGCATGATCCTGGGATTATGCGATTGGCAATTGTTGCGTTTGCGCTCGGGACTTGGCTGTGCCAGCGGCTGCCCGAGCTGCCCACTCTCACGACTCTTCTTCTTGCGACGCTTGGCGTCGCGATCGTGGCGGCCGCGCTCTTCGTCCAGCATCGTCGCGACGGGTTGTCGGCCAATGTGCTGCGGGCCGGCGTGTTGGTGCTGGCGTTTCTGGTGGGGCTCGGTTGGGCAGTGCTGCGTGCGCAGTGGCGCATCGGCGACGAGCTGCCGTCGGATTGGGAGGGGCGGGACGTCGTCGTCACGGGCGTCGTGGAGGATCTGCCAGACCTGATCCGCAATGGCGTGCGCTTCATGTTCGCGGTGGAACATGCGGACGGACCGGTGCCGAGCCATATCCTGTTGTCGTCGAGCAGCTTCGAGCGCAAGGGCGTCGTCCGGGGTTACATGCCGATGGTGCGCCCCGGAGAACGATGGCGCTTCACGGTTCGATTGAAGAAGCCCCACGGTTTCGCCAACCCTGGCGGCTTCGACTATGAGGCCTCGCTGCTCGAACGGGGCGTACGCGCGACGGGACACGTGCGGCAGGGCGGCGAGGCAGTCCGGCTCGACGCCAACGTGTTCGCGCCGATGGCCTATGTCCATCGCCTGCGCGATTCGATCCGCACGCGATTTGCCGCGGCGCTGCCGAATGCGGAATTCGCGGGCGTGCTGATCGCCCTTGCGGTCGGGGATCAGCGCGCGATCCCCGACGAGCAATGGACGGTTTTTCGCAAGACGGGTGTCGCCCACCTGATCAGCATCTCCGGCTTGCACGTTTCAATGGTCGGATTGCTGGTCGGTTGGCTCGTCGGCTGGAAGTGGCGCCGGTCCACACGCAAGGTGTTGCGACTACCGGCGATGAAGGCCGCTGCCGCCGCCGGGTTCTGCGCCGCTGCGGCCTACGCGGTGCTCGCCGGGCTCGGGATTCCGACGCAACGATCGCTGATCATGCTGGCGGTCGTCGCGCTGGCCTTGCTGTTTGGACGCGAAGCGCACGGTAGCCGCGTGCTGGCGCTGGCGTTGTTGTGCGTGCTCGTCGTCGATCCCTGGGCTGTGGTCGCGGCCGGCTTCTGGCTCTCCTTCTTCGCCGCGGGCGTGATCATGTACATGCTCGGCGGTCGGCTTGAGACGGCGAAGGGCTGGCGCGCCACGGTCGGGATGCAGTTGGGCATCACCTTCGCGAGCCTGCCGGCGACGCTGGCGCTGTTCAACGCCTTCTCGATCGTTTCGCCGATCGCCAACGCGCTGGCGATTCCTGCCGTCAGCTTCCTCATCACCCCGCTCGTCCTGGTCGCCATCGTCGTGCCGTTCGCGCCCTTGCTCCACCTCGCCCATTGGCTGATGGGGCTCCTGATGGTCTTTCTCGGCTGGGTCGCGAACTTGCCTTTCGCGATGTGGCAGCAGGCAGCCGCTCCAGGCGCGCTGGTCGCTGCAGCGGTGGCGGGCGTGGGGTGGATGTTCCTCCCGCGCGGCACGCCCGCCCGTTACATGGGGATGCTGGCGGTGCTGCCGATGCTCGCGTGGTCGCCACCGCGCCCTGGGCCGGGCGGATTTCGACTGGTCGTCCTGGATATCGGAAACGGCACGGCGGTCCATGTGCAGACGGCGCGGCACGACCTGATGTACGACACCGGGCCCGCGTACGGCGCCGAGAGTGATGCGGGCGAACGCGTCATCGTTCCCTATCTGCAGGCAGAGGGCATTCCGCGGCTGGATCGTGTGGTGATTTCCCATGACGATCTCGATCACACGGGCGGCGCAAAATCGCTCGTCGAAGGAATTCCGGTGGTTGAACTCCTCACCAATCTGCCGCGCGATCGGCTCCCCTCAGACGCAGCGACAATGCCCGTCAGAGAGTGCGTCGCGGGAGATCGGTGGCAGTGGGACGGCGTCGAGTTCGAGATCCTGCATCCGGCGGCGGAGGAGCCGTCCTTACATGGTGACAACGATCATTCCTGTGTCGTGCGCGTTGCATCGCCGAACGGCTCAGCGCTGCTGCTCGGCGACGTCGAGCTTCCGGCCGAGCGTCGCATGCGCGAGCGGAGCGCGGAGCGTCTCGCGAGTGATGTCGTCGTGGTCGCCCACCACGGGAGCAAGACCTCGTCGGGCGCGGACTTCATCGCCGCGAGCGGGGGACGTGAGGCGATCTTTTCGGTGGGTTACCTGAATCAATACCATCACCCGAGTCCCTCCGTCGTCGAACGCTGGACGGAGGCCGGTGCGAGGGGCTGGCGGACCGACCGGCAGGGCGCAATCCGTGTCGAGTTCGCTTCGCCGCGCATGACGGTGGAGGCGCTGCGATCAGCGCAGGCGCGATACTGGTATGGCCATTGAGCGATGCCGGCATGCTGTTACACTGGCTCATCCCCATCGCAGAAGACCATTCCATGAGCCTCCTCGATACCCTGCGTCGACTGTTTCAGCCCGCTCCGCCGCTGGTCGAGCATCGTGCGGCGCCGGTGGCGCGACCCTATCACGGGCTGCGCGAGAAGAGCGTCCAGTGCATCGGGCCGCACGGCCTGCATCGCATGGCGTATTCCGAATGGGGAGACCCGGCCAATCGCAAGGTGCTGATCTGCGCGCACGGTTTGACGCGCAACGGCCGCGATTTCGACTTCCTCGCACAGGAGCTCGCCGACCACTACCGCGTTGTGTGTCCCGACGTCGTAGGACGCGGCCGTAGCGACTGGCTCGGAGTGAAGGGCGACTACGGCTTTCCGCTCTACGTGTCGGACATGGTGACGCTACTCGCCCGTCTCGACGCCGATACCGTGCATTGGGTGGGCACGTCAATGGGAGGGCTGATCGGCATGTTGCTCGCGAGTCAGCCGCACACGCCGATTTCCCGCCTCGTGCTGAACGACGTCGGACCCGTGATCACCGCCGTTTCATTGAGGCGGATCGGCGAGTATGTCGGCAATGCGCCGAAGTTCCCGACGATGGCGGAGGCCGAAGCGTGGATCCGCGTCGTCAGTGCGACCTTCGGGCCCTTGACTGACGAGCAGTGGCAGCACATCACCCGGCACTCGGTGCGGCCCGTCAACGGCGGCTTCGCAATGATTTACGACCCGGGGATCGGCGAGGTCTTCCGTGCCATGCCCGTCGTCGCGGACGTCGACCTGTGGGAGGTCTACAACGCGATTCATTGCCCGACGCTGGTGATTCGCGGGGCGGAGTCGGATCTGCTGGAACCGTCAACCTTCCAGCGGATGTCGGAGCAGGGGCCGCGCGCGCGGCTGGCGGAAATCCCGGGCGTCGGCCATGCGCCGATGCTGATGGATCCGGCGCAGATCGCAGTGGTCGGCAGTTTCCTGCTGGATCGTTGAGGGACAGCAGGCGGTGGAAAGAGCCTTCATGAGCACCGTCTCGCTTCTCGACTGGTGCGCGCTCGGCTGGTTCCTGCTGGTCTGGGGCGGCTACGGCTGGCTTTCGGAACGCAGCCGCTGGGCGCAGCACGGACTGATGGGCGCAAGCCACCGCTTTCGCCTGCAGTGGGCGCGGCAGATGCTCGGGCGCGAATTGCGGATGACCGATGCCGCGCTCGTCGGCAACCTGATGCAGAGCGTGTCCTTCTATGCAAACACGACGATCTACATCATCGCCGGCCTGCTTGCGGTGCTCGGTGCGATGGACCCGCTGATCCGCTTTGCCGCGGACCTGCCGTTCGCACGCCAGACGTCGCGCGAGCTAGGGGAGGTGAAGCTAGTGTTGCTGCTGACCGTGTTCGTCGTCGCGTATTTCAAGTTCACTTGGTCGCTGCGGCAGTTCAACATGCTGTCGATCCTGATTGGCGCGAGTCCAACAGGGATGACGGGCCAGCCCGCCGAGGAGGCGGCCGAGCGTCTCGCGACCGTCAATTCGCTCGCCGGCGACGAGTTTAATCGTGGCATCCGCTCGTACTACTTCGGCCTCGCGGCGGTGACGTGGTTCGTCCAGCCGTGGCTCTTCGTGTGCGTAACGACCCTCGTCCTGGCCGTGCTATATCAGCGTGACTTCGCATCGCCGCTGCTGGCGATGATGCGGAAGAGCGACGAGTAAAGGCATGCGCGACGGGGCTCCGCGCGCATGCCCGGAGCCGTCAGTGCAGGTGCCGAGGCGGCTGTTCGCCGTGTTCCTCGGGCATCTCGGCATGCACGATCTCGCCCTCGGGCGAGGGGTAGAGCGGGGCGCCACAATCGTCGCAGTATTCGAGCGGGAAGCGATGTTCGAGGTTCACGATGTCGGTGACGCCGCAATCGCGCAGCACCGCCTCGATCTCGGCCGTCCCCTCGACGCTCTGGTCGTCTGCGCCCAGCAGCGGCCACACGACGCCGTGCACGACTTGCTCGGTGCCGCGCAGCGTAAGGCCGACGCGATATTCCTGAAGTTCCCGGTCGTGGAAGGGGGCGATGACCGCGCGCAGGTTCGATGCCGGCGTTTCCAGCTCGGTGCCGAGGAAGGCGACCGACGCGCGGATCGAATACGGACGGCTATGGTTGTCGGCCAGACGGCTCGCTGCGAAGTAGGCGTCCGGCAGTACGACCTCCATCGCGCAACCAGGCAGCAGCGGGGCGAGGCAGGCGCCGCCTTGCATGCGCCACTGGTTGAGGGCGTCATCGCGGCTGCGATCGGGTTCCTGCCAGCCGAACAGCGCCTCGCCGCGCGGCACGACGATCGCGCCGAGGACATAGCGGGTGTCGGACAGGAACTGGGCCGTTTCCGGCATATCCGCGGTCTCGATCTTGAAGTCATGGCCGGCGATCGCGGCGCGCGCCAGTTCGGCGGCGAAGTTCGCAGTCGCGCAATAGCCTTGCGGCAGTTGGTCGGGACTGAACAGGAAGTCGGCGAGCGCGAGCTTGACCTTGCTGCCGAACACGTGCGCCTGCAGATGGACGCTCAGGTTGGAGAGGACGGCCGCCGGGATCGTGTTGGCGGGGATCCGGTAGCGGGACCAGGCCAGCACGGGCGCCGCGATCAAGAGGACGTCGTGCTCGAGGCCGACCGCGCCGGCGCTTTCGGCGCGCGATTCGACGAAGTCCGCGAGCTCGTCGTAGCCGCGCGTGTCAGCGCTATAGAGATGGTCGAGCGCGTTGTTGAGCGTTTCCTCGTCCCCTTCTTCGAGAAGGCGGTCGATAGCCGTCACCAGTTGCTGTTCCCAGTGCTGGTCTTCGGCACGGCTACCCGATTGGGCCAGCCCCGTTGCGAGCCAGATGAGTTGTTCTGCGTCACGGCCCAGGCCGCCGCGGCGTTTCTGGCGGGTTCTTTTCATTGATGTTCCTGTTCGGGAGGCGTTGCAGAGATGCAACGGCGAGTCAGTAGGCGGGCTTGTTCAGCCTCACGGCCTGAAGGATGGTAGCCGAAATCTCTTCGATGGACTTCGTGGTGGAATCGAGCCACTGGATGTTTTCGCGGCGCATCAGCTTCTGTGCGGCCTCGATTTCGAAGCGGCAGTTGTCGATCGACGCATAGCGGCTGTTGGGGCGGCGTTCCTGGCGGATCTGCGATAGGCGCTCCGCGGCGATGGTCAGGCCGAAGAGCTTCGGGCGGTGGCGGTGCAGTTCGCCGGGCAGCTTGTTGCGCTCGAAGTCTTCGGGGATCAGCGGGTAGTTCGCCGCCTTCACCCCGAACTGCATCGCGAGGTAGAGGCTGGTCGGCGTCTTGCCCGAGCGCGACACGCCGACGAGGATCACGTCCGCGTCCGCGAGTTCGCCGTCGGTGGAGACCCCGTCATCGTGGGCCATCGCGAAGTTGATCGCTTCGATCCGGGCCTTGTAGGTGCTGCTGTCGGCGATGCCGTGGAAGCGGCCGACCGTGTGGGTCGAGCGCTGGCCGAGTTCGGACTCGAGCGGCACGATGAACTGGTCGAAGAGATCGACGAACAGCGCGTCGGCGTCGCGCAGCCCGCTTTGAGGATGCGGATTGACGAGCGTGCTGAACACGATCGGCCGGACGCCGTCGTTCAAGCGCGCTTCCCGAATCTGGCGCGTGACCTCGATGGCCTTGTCGAGGTCGTCGACGAAGGGGACCCGCACCTGACGGAAAACAGAGTCCGGAAACTGCGCGAGCAGGCTGTGGCCCAGCGTTTCCGCGGTGATACCGGTGCCGTCGGAGATGAAAAAGACGGTACGTGTGGAAGTTTCGCTCATTGTCCAGGCCAAAAAAACGGGTATTGGGGAAAACCTGCGGATGCGGCAGGGCAGCATTTGTCGCTAAAATCACATTTTGCTTTCTCCCCAACAAAATCGGAAGGCCATCCCCATGACCCGTTACGTCAT
>NZ_DATFAO010000060.1:0-25111 GCF_035254505.1 Aromatoleum sp.
GCTTCGTCGCCGGCGATACAGCGATCATGAAATCCTTCCTGCTCTACCGCACCTATCACGGCTGCGCGATGAGCCCGTCGGTGCAGGCCGCCTCGACCGCCGCCTGGAACGACGAAGCGCACGTCATCGAAAACCGCCGCCTGTACCGCGACAAATTCGATCGCGTGACCCCGATCATCGCGCGCCACCTCAAGGTCGAGCGTCCCGACGCGAGCTTCTACCTGTGGGCGCAGACGCCGATCTCCGACACCGAGTTCGCCCGCCGCCTGCAGGCTGCATATAATGTGACCGTCCTGCCCGGCAGTTTCCTCGCCCGGGAGGCCAACGGCGTCAATCCGGGCGCCGGTTTCGTGCGGATCGCCCTGGTGGCCGAAACGTCCGAATGCCTGGAGGCTGCCGAACGGATCGCAGCCTTCTGCCAAACTCTCTGAAAAATCGGAAATTCCCCATGCAAGAACTGCAAAAGATCATCGACGACGCTTTCGAAAACCGTGCCAGCCTGTCGCCCTCGTCGGCACCGGCCGTTATTCGTGACGCGGTCGCCGAAGTCATCAACGGACTGGACAGCGGCCGCCTGCGCGTCGCCGAAAAGATCGACGGCAACTGGACCGTCAACCAGTGGATCAAAAAGGCCGTCCTGATCTCCTTCCGCCTGCGCGACAACGAAGTTCAGTCCGCAGGCGCGCTGAATTTCTTCGACAAGGTCCCGACCAAGTTCGGCGACTACACCCCCGAGCAGTTCCGCGAAGGCGGCTTCCGCGTCGTACCGCCAGCCGTCGCGCGCAAGGGCAGCTACATCGCGAAAAACGTCGTGCTGATGCCCTCCTACGTGAACATCGGCGCCTACGTCGATGAAGGCACCATGGTCGACACCTGGGCCACCGTTGGCTCCTGCGCCCAGATCGGCAAGAACGTGCACCTGTCGGGCGGCGTCGGTATCGGTGGCGTGCTCGAGCCGGTCCAGGCCGGCCCAGTCATCATCGAAGACAACGTCTTCGTCGGCGCGCGCTCCGAAGTCGTCGAAGGCGTGATCATCGAAGAAAACGCCGTACTGTCGATGGGCGTCTACATCGGCCAGAGCACCAAGATCTACGATCGCGAAACCGGCGAGGTCTTCTACGGCCGTGTGCCGTCCGGCGCCGTGGTCGTCCCGGGCAGCCTGCCCTCGGCCGACGGCAAGTACAGCCTGTACTGCGCGGTCATCGTCAAGCGCGTCGACGCCCAGACGCGCGCGAAGACCGGCATCAACGAGCTGCTGCGCGGCGCCTAAGACTGCCAACCACGCGGGGACATCAACATCCCCGCGCTCATGCCCACCGACTTGCAAGGCCACGCTCCGGAGACTCCGCGATGATTTTCGACAAGCTGTTTCAGTTGATGGCCGAAAAGGCCGCGTCGGACATCTTCATTTCCGCCGGCGCCCCGATCCATATCAAGATCCAGGGCATCACGATGCCGATCAACCAGCAGAACATGGACCCGTCCATGATCAAGCGGATGATCTACGAGATGATGACCCCGGAGCAGATCGAAACCTTCGAAACGGAGAAGGAGCTCAATCTGTCCTTCGGTCGGCGCGACATGGGCAACTTCCGCGTCAACGTCTTCTGGCAGCGCCATAGCATCGCGATCGTCGTCCGCTACATCCAGGGCGAGATCCCGTCGCTCGACACGCTCGGGTTGCCACCGGTGCTCGCCGAAGTCGTGACCGAGAAGCGCGGGCTGCTGCTCGTCGTCGGCGCGACCGGCTCCGGCAAGTCGACGACGCTGGCCTCGATGATCGACCACCGGAACCGCAACCGTTCGGGCCACATCCTGACGGTCGAGGACCCGATCGAATACCTCTTCAAGCACCGCAAATCGGTCGTCAACCAGCGCGAAGTCGGCATCGACACCCTCGGTTGGCACGAAGCGTTGCGCAACGCGATGCGCCAGGCGCCCGACTGCATCCTGATCGGCGAAATCCGCGACCGCGAAACGATGCAGGCGGCGCTTGCCTATTCGCAAACCGGCCACCTCTGCCTCGCCACGCTCCACGCGAACAACGCCTACCACGCGCTCAACCGCATCGTTAACTTCTTCCCGCTCGAGAACCGCTCGTTGCTGTTCCTGGATCTTGCGGTCGCGCTGAAGTGCATCATCTCCCAGCGACTCGTGCGCAAGCCGGACGGCATCCGCACGCCGGCCGTCGAGATCCTGATGAACACGCGCCACGTCGCCGAACTGGTCGAACGCGGCGAGCTCAACGAAGTGAAGGAGGCGATGCAGCAGAGTCTCGCCCCCGGGTCGCAGACCTTCGAGCAGGATCTCCATCGTCTGTACCGCGAAGGCATCATCACCTTCGAGGAAGCGCTCGCCAACGCGGATTCGCCGACCAACCTCGCGTGGCTCATCAACAACGCCCAGATCAACAACGAGGCTGCCGCTTCGGCGGGCAGTGATATGCCGCCGACCGTGGATTTCCAGCCGTCGTCGGGCGACGGAGCCTCGTTCAGTGAGTTCGCGCTCCACCTCGACGACGACCAAGGGCGCTGACGGATGCGGGCGGCGCTACAGCCGCCCGCACAACGTATCGATTTCAAACAATGACCTCTACTCCCCCAACGGCCACCTTTGCGCTGGCCTGTGACCTCATTGCCCGCAACTCCGTAACGCCCGAAGACGCCGGTTGCCTCGAACTCATCGCCGAGCGCCTTGCCCCGCTCGGATTCCACTTCGAGCGTATCGACACCGGCGGCGTCAGCAATCTGTGGGCGCGCCGCGGAAACGCGGCCCCGATCCTGTGCTTCGCCGGCCATACCGATGTCGTCCCAACCGGTCCGGAAAGCGCGTGGCAGAGTCGCCCGTTCGAGCCCACGGTCCGCGACGGCTTTCTGTACGGGCGCGGCGCGGCCGACATGAAAACCTCGCTCGCGGCCTTCGTCACGTCGATCGAACGCTTCGTCGCCGCCAATCCGGATCACGAGGGCTCGATCGCCCTGCTGCTGACCTCCGATGAGGAAGGTATCGCCACCCACGGCACCGTCAAGGTCGTCGAAGCGCTGGCCGCCCGCGGCGAACGTCTCGACTACTGCATCGTCGGCGAACCGACCTCAGTCAATACCCTGGGCGACACGATCAAGAACGGACGCCGCGGCTCGCTATCCGGCACCTTGCGCGTCAAGGGTGTCCAAGGCCACGTCGCCTATCCGCAGCTCGCACGCAACCCGATCCACGAATTCGCTCCGGCGCTCGCCGAACTTGCGTCGATCCACTGGGACGAAGGCAACGAATTCTTCCCGCCGACGACCTGGCAGGTCTCGAACATCCACGCCGGCACGGGCGCCAACAACGTCATCCCAGGCGTATGCGAAGTGCTCTTCAACTTCCGCTTCGCCTCGGTCAGCACGGCCGAGGAGCTCAAGCGCCGGACTCACGAGATCCTCGACCGTCACGGACTCGACTACGAACTCGACTGGCACCTCTCCGGCAAACCCTTCCTGACCGGCCGCGGCAAGCTGGTCGCTGCATTGACCGACGCGATTCGCGACACGGTCGGTGTCGAAACGGAGCTTTCGACCAGCGGTGGCACCTCTGACGGCCGCTTCATCGCCGACATCTGCAACGAGGTCGTCGAATTCGGACCAGTCAACGCCACCATCCACAAGGTCGATGAACGCGTCGCCGTCGACGCCATCGAACCGCTAACCGCGATCTACGAAGGCGCCCTTCGCGCCCTGCTCGCCCCGAATCGGAACTGATCATGAGCCACAACTGCTGCGACCATCACCACGACGCCGGCGACGAGGGTCACGAGCACGAACACGAGAGCGGCCCGCTTGCCGAACTCGTCACGCTGCGCGACTGGCTGCGCTACGCCGTGACGCGCTTTAACCGCGCGGGCCTCTTCTTCGGCCACGGCTGCGACAACGCCTACGACGAAGCCGTGTGGCTGCTGCTACATACGCTGTCGCTGCCACTCGACCGCCTCGAACCTTTCCTGGACGCGTGCATCACCGGCGAGGAACGGGGGGAGATCTTCAATGTCATTGAACGCCGCGCCGAGGAACGAATCCCCGCCGCCTACCTGACGGGCGAAGCCTGGCTCGGCGAATACCGCTTCAACGTCGACGAGCGCGTGATCGTTCCCCGCTCCTTCTTCGCCGAACATCTCGAAGACGGCTTTTCACCGTGGATCGAAGATCCTGCAGCGGTGGACAGCGCCCTCGACATGTGCACGGGTTCCGGCTGCCTCGCGATCCTCATGGCGCATGCCTTTCCAAACGCGCAGGTCGTCGGCGTCGACCTCTCCGAGGATGCGCTCGAAGTCGCCCATTCGAATGTTGCCGAATATTCGCTCGAAGACCGCGTCGAACTCGTCAAGAGCGACGTCTTCGACGAACTCGGCGGCCGGCGTTTCGACCTGATCATCAGCAATCCACCGTACGTCACCGCCGACTCGATGGAAACGCTGCCACCGGAATACCTGCATGAGCCGCGCATGGCGCTGGCGGCAGGCGAAGATGGCCTCGACGTCGTGCGCCGCCTGTTGGCCGAGTCGCGCAAGCACCTCAATCCTCATGGCGTACTCGCCGTCGAAGTCGGGCATAATCGTCATATCGTGGAAGCCGCGTTCCCTGATCTTCCCTTCGTATGGCTTTCTGGCAACGGAGGCGATGACATGGTGTTCGTGCTGCGCGCCGAGGATCTTCCCGCCTGAGGATCCTCGTTCCCGCGCCATCGGGCGAGCTGCCACGCGCCGGCCCACTTCAAGGAACATCATGGCAGGGGACCGCTATATCCTTCTCGTCGAGGACAACCCGAACGAGGAAACGCTGACGCTGCATGCGCTTCGCGAAAACGGCATCACCAATGCCGTCGTCGTCGCGCGGGATGGCGTCGAGGCGCTGGATTTCCTGTTCGGAGAAGACAGCGGGCGCAGGCCCGAATCGGCGCGGCTGCCCGCGGTCATCGTGATGGACCTCAAGCTGCCGCGGATCGACGGCTTCGAGCTCGTGAGGCGCATCCGCGCGCACGAACGAAGCAGCCTCATTCCACTGGTGATCCTGACCAGCTCGCACGATCCGAATGACATTCGCGAAGCCTATCGTCTAGGCGCAAATAGCTACGTGCTGAAACCGGTCGAACTTGGCCGCTTCGTGATGGTGATCGGGCTCTTGGCTCGTTACTGGCTGAACCTCAACCAAACAACCCACACCAATTCCGGTTATTGATCTGTTCGGCGAGCGCAGGACTCAGGCAGCCTCGTCGATCCACGCCTGCTGGATTGCCTCGAGCACACGCTCTCCGCAATGCTTGGGCTCGTCGTCGAATTCCGGCAGCGCCATCACCCAGTTCATCAGGTCGACGAAATTTACGCCGGTCGGGTCCACGTTCGGATGCGTATCGGAGAGCTGGATCGCGATCTCCTGGACTTCGGTCCACTTCATGTCAGTGCTTGCCTTCTCTCGCCATGTTGATCGTGTAGCGCGGAATCTCGACTACCAACGGATCTTCCTGGACGACAGCTTGACAGGACAGGCGCGACTGCGGCTCCAGTCCCCAGGCCTTGTCGAGAAGATCCTCTTCCTCCTCCTCGGCATCCGGCAGTGAATTGAACCCCTCGCGCACGACCACGTGACAGGTCGTGCAGGCGCACGATTGCTCGCAAGCGTGTTCGATCTCGATCCCGTTACGCAGCAAGGCGTCGCAGATGGACGTACCCGGTTCTGCCTCGATCACGGTGCCGTCCGGGCACAGCTCGACATGCGGCAATACAATGATCTGCGTCATACCTGAATCTCATCCACCTTGTGACCCGTCAAGGCCGTACGGATACTCTTGTCCATGCGGCGAGCGGCAAATTCGTCCGTCGCGCGGCTCAGCGCGCCGATCCCCTTCTTCACGGCTTGCGCGTCCTTCCCCGTAGCCACCCTGCGCAATTCCGTTATTGCGGCGTCGATCGTGGCACGCTCCTCGGCATCGAGCAGTTCGCCATCCTGCTCGAGCGCGTGCAAGGTGGCCTCGATGACTCGATCGGCCTCGACCTGCTGTTCACGCAATGCTCGAGCGTTCATGTCGTCCGACGCCCGCTCGACGCCTTCGCGCAACATGCCTGCGATCTCGTCGTCGGTGAGTCCGTACGAAGGTTTCACCAACACGCTGGCCTCGACGCCCGAGGACATTTCGCGTGCAGACACCGCGAGCAAGCCGTCGGCGTCGACCTGGAAGGTCACGCGAATCCGTGCCGCCCCCGCGGCCATCGGCGGAATGCCGCGCAGTTCGAACCGCGCGAGCGATCGGCAGTCGGAGACCAACTCGCGTTCGCCCTGCACGACGTGGAAGGCCATTGCGGTCTGGCCGTCCTTGAAGGTCGTGAATTCCTGGGCACGCGCCATCGGCAGCGTCGAATTCCGCGGAATGACCTTTTCAGTCAAACCGCCCATTGTCTCGAGGCCGAGCGAGAGCGGAATCACATCGAGCAACAGCCACTCGTCGTCGGCCTTGCGGTTGCCGGCGAGCACATTCGCCTGGATAGCCGCGCCCAGCGCGACGACCTTGTCGGGGTCAAGATTCGTCAGCGGCTCCTGGCCGAAGAACTCCCCAACGGCACGCTGCACATGCGGCATGCGCGTCGCCCCGCCGACCATCACCACGCCCTTGATGTCGTCCGCCGCGAGACCCGCATCGCGCAGCGCGCGACGCATCGGCGCGACCGTCTTTTGCACGAGGTGGCTCGTCATCTCGGCGAACTCGTTGCGCGTCACGGTCAGATTCACCTGCTCGCCCGACGCCAGCTTCACATTGATCGCCGCTTCTTCGCTGACCGTCAGGAGTTCCTTCGCTTCGCGCGCCCTGATGTGCAGCCGGCGTGCATCTTCGCTCGACGGCGGCGCAATCTTCGCCTTGTCGAGCACCCAGCAGAAGAGCCGGTGATCGAAGTCATCGCCCCCCAATGCCGCATCGCCGTTTGTCGCGAGCACCTCGAAAATACCGCGCGAGAGCTTCAGGATCGACAGGTCGAACGTCCCGCCGCCTAGGTCGTAGACCGCATAGACGCCTTCGGCAGCGTTATCCAGTCCGTAGGCGACCGCAGCGGCCGTCGGCTCGTTGAGCAGCCGCAGGACGTTGAGGCCCGCGAGCTTCGCCGCGTCCTTCGTCGCCTGCCGCTGCGCGTCGTCGAAGTAGGCCGGTACCGTGATCACGGCACCCGTCAGCTCTCCGCCAAGGCTCGCGTGTGCACGATCGGCAAGTGTGCGCAGGATTTCGGCCGAAATCTCGACCGGAGTACGCACACCCTGCACCGTGCGCAACCGCAACATGCCCCCCGTATCAACGAAATCGTAGGGCATTGTCTCGATGTGAGCGACATCGTTCAGGCCGCGCCCCATGAAGCGCTTGACCGAAATGATGGTGTTCTTGGGGTCGACCACCTGCGCCGCAGCAGCCGTACGCCCGACCTCGACATCGCCGTCCGCGTGGTAGCGCACGACCGAGGGGACCATGGCGCGCCCTTCCTCGTCGTTCAGACATACCGCAATTCCGTTACGGACAGTTGCGACCAACGAATTAGTGGTACCGAGGTCAATGCCGACTGCAAGCCGATGCTTGTGCGGCTCTGTGGACTGACCCGGTTCGGCGATTTGCAATAGGGCCATCAGGTTTCCAGCGCCTCGAGGGCGTCATCGATCTCTTGTTGGAGTTTTTCCATGAACATCAGGCGGCGAATCGTCTCGGCGGCGCCAGCGTAATCCTGCTGTTCGTCGAATTGGCGCGCGAGCTCTTCGAAGACCTCGCGGGCGTGCTGGCGCAGCCGCTGATGCAGTTGGGTGAGCTCATCGGCATCGCCCGCCGAACGAGCTTCCTCAACCCCCTCGCGCCATTCCATCTGTTCCATCAGGAACGCAGGCGACATCGCCGTATTGGTATGCAGTCCGGCATCGACGCCGCACAACTCAAGCAGATAGGTCGCCCGAGTCAGCGGCTTCCGCAGCATGCGAAAAGCCTCGTTGACGCGCGTCGCCCACTGCATCGACAAGCGCTTCTCGGTATCCGGCAGATGCGCATAGCGATCCGGATGAACCCGCCCCTGAAGATCGTGGTAGGCAAGCTCCAGTGCCGTCTCGTCCAACTGAAAACGGCGCTGGAGGCCGAACAGCTCGAAGTAATCCTGCTGCAGGTCGATGCTCATGAGCGGTCAGCGAAGGTGATCAGACGGTGAAACTCTCGCCGCAGCCGCAGGCGTCCTTGACGTTCGGGTTGTTGAACTTGAAGCCCTCGTTCAGCCCTTCGCGAACGAAATCCAGTTCCGTGCCGTCTAGGTACGCCAGGCTCTTCGGGTCGATGATGACCTTCACGCCGTTGCTCTCGAACACCATATCCTCCGCCTCGGTCTCGTCGACGAACTCGAGGCGATATGCCATGCCGGAACAGCCGGACGTCTTCACGCCCAGACGAATTCCAAGCCCCTTGCCACGTTTCGCCATGAAGTCCGAAACGTGTTTCGCAGCCCTTGCACTCAGCGTTACAGCCATGGCTCTATCCTCAGCTCAATAATCAGGCTTGATTCTTCTTGCGATAGTCTTCCACCGCCGCCTTGATCGCGTCTTCGGCGAGGATCGAGCAGTGGATTTTAACCGGAGGCAGCGCCAGTTCCTCGGCGATCTGCGTATTCTTGATCTCGAGCGCCTGCTCGACGGTCTTGCCCTTGACCCATTCGGTCACCAGCGAGCTCGAAGCGATCGCCGAGCCGCAACCGTAGGTCTTGAACTTCGCGTCTTCGATGACGCCATCCTTGCCCACCTTGATCTGCAGCTTCATCACGTCGCCACAGGCCGGTGCGCCGACCATGCCGGTTCCGACGCCGTCCTCTTCCTTGCCGAAGGAACCGACGTTGCGGGGGTTTTCGTAGTGGTCGAGGACCTTTTCGCTATATGCCATTTCAGTTCTCCCAATCCATTGGTTCAGTGGGCAGCCCACTGAACGGAGTTCAAGTCGACGCCCATCTGCACCATCTCCCACAGCGGCGAGAGCTCGCGCAGCTTGCCGATCTTCCGATGCAGCAGGTCGATGGTGTAATCGACGTCTTCATCGGTCGTAAAGCGGCCGATGGTGAAACGGATGGAGCTGTGCGCGAGTTCGTCTTCGCGGCCCAGCGCGCGCAGCACGTAAGATGGCTCCAGGCTTGCGGACGTACAGGCCGAACCGCTCGATACCGCCACATCCTTGATCGCCATGATCAGCGACTCGCCTTCGACATACGCGAAGGAGATGTTGAGGTTGTGCGGCACGCGCTGCTCCATGTCGCCGTTGACATAGGTCGCGTCGATGTCCTGCAGGCCCTTCAGCAAACGGTCGCGCAGCACGCGGATACGTTCGTTCTCCACTGCCATCTCTTCGCGCGCGATGCGGAAGGCTTCGCCCATGCCGACGATCTGGTGCGTCGCGAGCGTGCCCGAACGCAGTCCGCGCTCGTGGCCACCGCCATGCATTTGCGCTTCGATCCGTACGCGCGGCTTGCGACGCACATACAGCGCGCCGATGCCCTTCGGACCGTAGGTCTTGTGCGCCGAAAACGACATCAGGTCGACTTTCAGCTTCGACAGGTCGATCTCGACCTTGCCCGTCGCTTGCGCGGCGTCGACGTGGAACACGATGCCCTTTTCGCGACAGATCTCGCCGATCTCTGCAATCGGCTGGACCACGCCGATTTCATTATTCACGAACATCACGGAGACGACGATCGTGTCCGGACGCAGGGCCTGCTTGAAGGCGTCCAGGTCGATCAGACCGTCTTCCTGAACGTCGAGGTAGGTTGCTTCGAAACCCTGGCGTTCGAGCTCGCGCACCGTGTCCAGAACCGCCTTGTGTTCGGTCTTGACGGTGATGATGTGCTTGCCCTTCGACTTGTAGAAATGCGCCGCGCCCTTGATCGCGAGGTTGTTCGACTCGGTCGCGCCCGAAGTCCACACGATTTCCTTGGCATCCGCGTTGACGAGCGCCGCAACCTGCTCGCGCGCATCCTCCACCGCCTTTTCGGCGTCCCAGCCATAGGCGTGCGACCGGCTCGCCGGATTGCCGAACTTCTCGGTCAGCCACGGGATCATCGCCTCGGCCACGCGCGGATCGACCGGCGTTGTGGCGGAGTAATCCAGGTAAATCGGAAACTTCAGCATCGTGATCCTCCGTCGATCTGCAAATTCACTGCTTTATTGTTGGACCGCCACCGCGGCCAAATTACTGAGCTCACTGATCAGCCGCCCGAGGCAGCCGACGAACTGTTCGACATCTTCGGTACGGGTATCGCGGCCGAGGCTGACGCGCACCGCGCCACGAGCAACCTCGGGCTCGACACCCATTGCCAGCAAGGTATGAGACGGCTCCGGGTTCGCGCTGGAGCAGGCCGAGCCGCTGGCACAGGCAAATCCTGCGCGATCGAGCTTCGCGACCAGCGTTTCCCCGTCGATCCCGTCGATGGCAAAGAAGACCGTATTCGGCAGCCGCCGCGCACCGGCAGAAAAAATCCGTACGTCTCGCTCAGCCAGCGCGGCCTCCAGGCGATGGCGCAATTCGGCGAGACGCAGCGTTTCGGCGTCCACACGCGCCGCCGCCAATTCGCATGCCACACCGAAGCCGACGATCGCAGCAATGTTCTCCGTACCAGAACGTAATCCGCGTTCCTGACCGCCGCCCGCCACCAGGGGTGCAAGCTCGACCCGCTTATCGAGCACCAAGGCCCCGGCTCCCAACGGACCGCCGATCTTGTGCGCCGACAAGGTCATCGCATTGACGCCCACCGCCCGAAAATCGACCGGGACCTTGCCGAAGGCCTGCACCGCGTCGGTGTGAAACCATGCTCCTACCGAGCGCGCTTCGCGCGCCAACGCCGGCACGTCCTGCAGCACGCCGGTCTCGTTGTTCGCGAGCATCACCGACACCAGCGACGGCCGCGCCGCCAAGACCGCCTGCCAGTCCGACGCCTTGATCACGCCCTGGCGGTCGACCGCGATTTCGCGCACCGTCCAATCCGCGCGCCGCAGTTGCCGCGCCGGCTCACGCACGCACGGATGCTCTATCGCGCTGATGGCGACCATACCCGGCTTCAGCACCGCAGCGGCGCCCTTGATGAACAGGTTGTTCGCCTCGGATCCCCCGCTCGTGAAGATCACCTCGGTCGCATGCGCACCGACCGCCGCAGCCACCCGTGCCCGGGCCTCGTCGATCGCCGCCCTTGCCTGCCGACCGTATTCGTGTCGACTGGACGCATTACCGAACCGGCTACCGAGCCACGGCAACATCGCGTCGAGCACGGCCGGATCGAGCGGGCTGGTGGCATTCCAGTCGAGATATACGGGAGCGAACATCGAGCTTGTCCGGTTCGTCTGCGTCAGGCGACTGCCGCCTCGCGAACCGCGACCATCGCCCGTCGCCGGACGTCCTTCAGCACGCCCATATCCGGATCCGCTTTGATCTCGCGTCGCACCAGCGCGCCGAGCGTCACCGAATCCAGGTACTCGTACATCCGCTTGTTCAGGTTGGTCCACAGATCGTGCGTCAGGCAACGATGCTCGTCGTGGCAGTTCTGCTTGCCGCCGCACAGCGTCGCATCCAGGGGCTCATCGACCGCAACGATGATGTCCGCAACGGTGATGCGGCTCATGTCGCGGGCGAGGCGATAGCCGCCGCCAGGACCGCGAACGCTGGAAACCAGCTTATGACGGCGCAACTTGCCGAACAACTGCTCGAGGTAGGACAAGGAAATCTTCTGACGTTCGGCGATCCCGGCCAAAGTCACCGGACCTTCGGTCTGGCGCGATGCCAGATCGATCATTGCAGTCACCGCAAATCGCCCTTTGGTGGTCAGTCTCATGTTGGAGGCCCTCACTTGTCGGAGTTTATCGCCCGGGGAAATACCCGAACGTTTCGCTCAACTATACGGAGCCCGACAAAATTGGTCAACTACTGTGAATAGCCTCAATCCACCATCTTGGAGAGCTTTTGCACGTCGAAGGCGTCACATTTTTCAATGTCTTCGTCGACCTTGAATCCGGCTTTCTCGAAGCGTTCGATCAAGCCTTGGATACGACGATCGGTTTCCACCGCATGATCGAGGAGCGCATGCAACGCCTTCGCCATCGGGTCATCCATCTGCTTGGTGACGCCATATGCCGAAAAGCCCATCTGCTCGGCCTTCTGCTCGCGCGCCTGGTCGCGTTCGTTGTCGATCACGCGGGCAGGATTACCGACGGCCGTGGCGCCGGCGGGAACCGGCTTCACGACCACAGCATTGGAGCCCACCCGAGCGCCGTCTCCGACGGTAAACCCGCCCAACACCTTCGCGCCGGCCCCGATGACGACGCCTGTTCCAAGCGTCGGGTGGCGTTTGGTGCCACGGTAGAGCGAGGTGCCGCCGAGCGTCACGCCTTGATAGATCGTGCAGTCGTCTCCGATCTCGGCCGTCTCGCCGATCACGACGCCCATGCCATGGTCGATGAAGACGCGGCGCCCGATTGTCGCGCCCGGATGGATCTCGATCCCCGTGAGAAAGCGACCGATATGGCTCACGAAGCGACCGACCCAGTAGAAACGGCGTCCCCACGCCGCATGCGCGAGCCGATGGAGGAACAGCGCATGAATGCCCGGATAGCAGGTCAGGACCTCCCAGGTCGAACGCGCAGCCGGATCGCGTTCGCGTACGCTGGCCAGATCTTCACGCAGGCGGCGAAACATGAATGATTAACTCCCGACGACCGAGTCTTTGAAATTATTTTCCGACAATCTTAGTCAAGTTTGCGCTCGAACGCAGCAATGATGCCACGGAGGATATTGACCTCCTCCTTTTCGAGACGCGTACGCCCGAACAATCTGCGCAGCCGCTGCATCAGGCGCTTCGGATTTGCCGGATCGTAGAAACCGCTGCGGATCATGGCCCCCTCCAGATGCCCGTAGAAGCCCTCGACTTCGTCGAAGCTCGCGAGATTCGAAGCGATATTGGCAGCGGGCGGCGGTGTCATGCAGGCCATCCGCAGTTCGTAGCACAGCAGCTGCACCGCGGCACCGAGATTGAGCGACGAATAACCCGGATTCGCCGGAATCGACACGGGCATCGAGCAGCGCTCGACCTCCTCGTTCGTGAGCCCGGTTGCTTCGGTTCCAAACACCAGCGCCACGTCGCCCCCGCCCGTGTGAGCGAGAAGCTCGATTGCGCCTTCTCGCGCGCTGCGCGGGGCCACCGACCGTTCGCGCCGCCGCGCCGTCACCGCCGCGGCAAGAATCGTCCCTTGCAGCGCCTCGTCCAGACTGCCGACGACGACCGCGGCGTCCAGGATGTCGTCGGCACCAGAAGCACGCGCGACCGCGACGGGATCGGGAAAGGACGCCGGCTCGATGAGGTACAGGCGGCGCAGTCCCATCGTCTTCATGGCACGGGCAGCCGCGCCGATATTTCCGGGATGGGTGGTACGAGTCAGTACGATGCGGATACGGTCAAGCGCGCCAACGGCGTTCATATAGTAAAATGCTGCGTTTTATTCGAATTTTCATGAGCGGCCGGCCCGTCGGGGCGGTCGCCAGCGAGACCGACGCGCATGCATCCCACCCTGAATATCGCAGTGAAAGCCGCCCGCCGCGCGGGTAACATCATCAACCGGGCCTCGTTGCAGCTGGACCAGCTTGCCGTCCAAACCAAGTCGTCGAACGATTTCGTTACCGAAATCGACCAAGCCGCGGAAGCCGCCATCATCGAGGTGCTGCGCGAAGCCTACCCGGATCACGGCATTCTAGCAGAGGAGTCCGGCCAGTCCGGCGACTCCGAATACCAGTGGATCATCGACCCGCTCGACGGCACCACCAATTTTATCCACGGCTTCCCGCAGTATGCGATTTCAATCGCACTGGCCAAGAATAACGTGATCGAGCAGGCCGTCATCTTCGACCCGACCCGCAACGAGCTCTTCACCGCCACGAAGGGGCGCGGTGCATTCCTGAACGACCGCCGCATCCGCGTCTCGAAGCGCACGCGCCTCAATGAATCCCTCATCGGTACGGGCTTCCCCTTCCGCGAGTTCGACAACGTCGACATGTACCTCGCGATGTTCAAGGACCTGACGCAGAAGACCGCGGGCATCCGCCGCCCCGGCGCAGCTTCGCTCGATCTCGCCTACGTCGCGTGCGGCCGCGTGGATGGCTTCTGGGAGCTGGGCCTTCAGCCTTGGGACATGGCCGCCGGCGTTCTTCTGGTGCAGGAAGCCGGCGGTCTCGTCAGTGACCTGGCCGGAGAAGGCACCTACCTGGAAACCGGCAACGTCGTCGCCGGTACCCCCAAGGTTTTCGGCCAACTGCTCCCGATCATCCAGTCCCACCGTACGGCCAACGTCCGCGCCTGATCACCGCCAGATAGCCGGCCTCGCCCGGCTGCGCCTCGCTACGAGGCCAAGCTCTGCGATCCGACCGCACTTCTGCAGTCCTTCAGCACCCGGATCAAAATTCGACCATCCTTCAGCCTACCCCCTCGAACAAGGGGGTAGGCTTCGCCAATTCCCCCATCGAATCGAGCATCACGGGCACGAATTGGGTAGGATGATGTGTTCTGCGACGCCGACTATCCGCTTCGCGCGTCCCCCAACGTCTTCTGCACCCCGGCCTTTCCCATGACCCAGACCATCGACTCCTTCGAGCAGCTCGGCCTCCGCGCCCCCATTCTGGAGGCGCTCGCCGGCATCGGCTACGAGACGCCTTCGCCCATCCAGGCCGCCTGTATCCCGCAGCTGTTGGACGGACACGACATTCTCGGCGAAGCCCAGACCGGCACCGGCAAGACCGCGGCCTTTGCGCTGCCCCTGCTCGATCGTCTCGATCTCTCGCTCAAACGCCCGCAGGTGCTCGTCCTGACGCCCACGCGCGAACTCGCGATCCAGGTCGCCGAAGCCTTCCAACGCTACGCGCGACACTTGCCCGGCTTCCACGTGCTGCCGATCTACGGCGGACAAAGCATGGTCGTCCAGCTTCGCCAGCTTGATCGCGGCGCCCACGTCGTCGTCGGCACCCCCGGTCGTGTAATGGATCACCTCGAGCGCCGCAGCCTCAACCTCGACGATCTGAAGACGCTCGTGCTCGATGAAGCCGACGAGATGCTGCGCATGGGCTTCATCGACGACGTCGAATGGATCCTCGAACATGCCCCGACGGAACGACAGACCGCACTGTTCTCCGCGACGATGCCTGACCCTATCCGGCGCGTCGCGCACCGCTATCTGCGTGAGCCGCGCGAAGTCAAGATCCGCTCGAGCACGACAACCGTCGCGAGCATCCGCCAGCGCTTCTGCCAGATCGGCATCGCCCACAAGCTCGACGCCCTGACGCGCATCCTCGAAGTCGAGGAAGACCTCGACGCGGCGATCATCTTTGCGCGCACCAAGACTGCGACCGTCGAACTCGCCGACAAGCTCGAAGCGCGCGGCTATTCGGCAGCGGCGCTGAACGGCGACATGACGCAACAGCTGCGCGAACGCGTGATCGAGCAGCTCAAAGGCGGCGCACTCGACATCGTCGTGGCGACTGACGTGGCCGCACGCGGGCTCGACGTGCCGCGCATCAGCCACGTCATCAACTACGACATCCCCTACGACACCGAAGCCTACGTCCACCGCATCGGCCGAACCGGCCGCGCCGGACGCACCGGCAGCGCGGTCCTTTTCGTCACACCGCGCGAGATGCGCATGCTCAAGGTAATCGAACGCGCGACTCGTCAGCCAATCGAGCCCCTGCAACTGCCGACGCGCGAAGCCGTCGCGGACAAGCGTGTTGCTGCGTTCCGGCAACAGGTCGCGCAGGTGCTGCAGTCCGAAGACCTGGATTTCTTCGAGGAGGTCGTTTCCGGCATCGAGGCTGAACAGGAGGCTGAAGTGCACTCCATCGCAGCAGCCCTCGCCTTCCTCGCGCAAAAAGATCGTCCGCTGCAATTGCCGATGGGCACCGGTCCTGACATCGCCCAATTGAATGCTCCCCGGCATGAACGCGAACGCGAACCGCGTGAGAATCGCGACGCCATTCTCGAGCGGCGCCGCGCAGTCTCGGACGGGCGCTTGCAGCGCTACCGCATCGAGGTGGGTCGCAACCAGATGGCGAGCCCGAAGGACATCGTCGGCGCGATCGCCAACGAAGCCGGGATCGAAAGCCGCTTCATCGGTCAGATCAATCTGTACGAAGACTACAGTACGGTCGAACTTCCGGCCGACCTCTCGCAGGACGTACTGGAAATCCTGCGTCGGGTACGCGTGCGTCAGCGTCAGCTCGAGATCAGCCGCTTCGAGGGCGATGCCCCGCCGCCGCGCCGGCCGGCCCGTCCGCGCAATCAGGACTTTGATTCGCGCAAGCCCAGTGGCGATAATCGCTCCGGCGAACGCAAGCCATGGGCCGGCGCCAAGCCGGCCGCAGGCAAACCGCCCCATCAGGAACGCGGCCACGACAAGCCCTGGTCGGGGAAGCCCGGCAAGAAGAAGGGGCCCCGGGAGCATTGAGCAGCCGAGAGGAAATTCCGTCAAAGGGAAATTTACGGAACCACTTGACGGAATGAAATCAGAATCTATAATAGCGGCTCTTTCAGCGGGAATAGCTCAGTTGGTAGAGCGCAACCTTGCCAAGGTTGAGGTCGCGAGTTCGAGACTCGTTTCCCGCTCCAGAATTCTCGGAGAGGCCCCGTAAGGTCTTTCCAACCGAAAGACGGCGCGATAGCAAAGCGGTTATGCACCGGATTGCAAATCCGTGTAGGTCGGTTCGACTCCGGCTCGCGCCTCCAGAAGTATTTGCGGGAATAGCTCAGTTGGTAGAGCGCAACCTTGCCAAGGTTGAGGTCGCGAGTTCGAGACTCGTTTCCCGCTCCAGAAATTGACAAAGGGAAGGTGCCGATGCACCTTCCCTTTTGTTCTTTCAGGGCCGGCCTCGATGCTTCGATCACGCACGCCTCCCGTCGCGGATATCGCACCCTTGGCACTTCCTCGCGACGCCGTGGTTCCGGATTACGGTGACGGCGGCCTATACGGTCTCGTCGCGAGCTTCCGCGCCTACCTCCAAGGACGGGCGTGGACGCCGCCGTCGAACGGGGCGGCGCGAAACGAGGACGCAAACCGATCCCTGGTCTTCCTCCTCGTCGATGGCCTAGGCGATACCTTCCTGCAGCGCTTCGGCACAGGAAGCACCTTGCTCGCGCATCGGACCGGGCACCTGACCTCCGTATTCCCCAGCACGACCGCCAGTGCGGTCACGACGACCCTGACCGGCCTCGCCCCCGCAGCACACGGACTGACCGGATGGTTCGTCCACGATCGTCGCTTCGGCGGCGTCCTTGCCCCACTGCCGATGCTCGTGCGCGGCAACGGACCGGTGGAAGGACTTTTCCCATTGCAACGGCTGTTTCCCTACCAGACGCTTTTCCAGCACCGCGGTCGTCCGGCCAGCCTGATCTATCCGCATTACCTTGCCGGATCCCCATTCTCCCGGCGTCACAGCCGAGGCGCCCGCGTTGCCCCCTATACGGGCCTCGACAGCATGGTCGACGCGATCGTCCGCGAATTGCAGTCCTTCGGCACTCAGAGCGGCTACGTCCACGCCTACTACCCCGTATTCGACGCACTAAGCCACACTCACGGCTGCGAGTCGAGCCAGGTCATTGCACGCTTTCAGCGCATCGACGCATCCTTCTCGCGCCTGCTCGAACGATTGCAGGGGTGCAACTGCGACATCGTGGTGAGTGCCGACCACGGCTTCATCGACTCGCCGCCACAGCAACAAGTCCGCCTCGAAGACTACCCCGACGCCAAGAGGCTCCTGAACACCCCTCTATTCGGTGAGCGACGCGCCGCGTTCTTCGGTCTGCGGCCGGGCGCAGAAAGGGACTTCAAAGCATTTTCCGACGAGGTGCTGCACGGCAAAGCGGTCTTGTCGTCGTCGGAAAGCCTGCGACAAAGTGGCTTGCTTGGCCCCGGAAAGCCCCATCGGAAACTCGCAGAACGCACGGGGACGCATGTTTTGCTGATGGAACCCGGTTGGACGATCCTGGATCGCCTGCCGGACGAGACCGAGCACGCGATGCTCGGCGTCCACGGCGGCCTGTCACCTCAGGAAATGTGGATACCGCTGATCTGCGCGCGCTGCTAGCTCGAATGGCAACTTACACGACGAAGGCGATCAGTGCAGCCCTTCGTCCGAAGGAAGCGGCAACACCATGATACCCTCCTCGACCAGCTCTCTGACCTCGCTGCCCGAGGCTTGCCCCTTGATGTTGCGAACCGCGCTCTCGCCGTAATGGATGCGCCGGGCCTCGTCAGGAAACTTCTGGCCGACGTCTTCGGAGTCACGCCCGATTCGTCTCATCATTGCGAGCACTGTCGCTACCGCATCCGGGTTCAGCGCCGGCGGCGCAGCTTCCGCTTGATCTTGCCGGGCAGTCGTCGCCTTCGACTCGGCACGAGCCACGACGCCGGTGTTGACGTAGGGAGCGCTGGGGCGCCTGGATATGTCAGCGGAACCGCAGACGGGGCACGTGACCTGGCTCGCCTGCCGCTGCAGTTCGAAGGCGTCGGCCGAACCGAACCATCCCTCGAACCGATGTTCGCGATCACAACTCAGATTGAGAACGATCACTTTGAATCCTTCACCACAATGCTGCCAACGACCGCCATGCGACGGCTGGTGCCGGGAACGGGACTCGAACCCGTAAGCCTGACGGCGGCAGATTTTAAGTCTGCTGTGTCTACCAATTTCACCACCCCGGCAGCTGCAGGGCCGGGCATTCTACCCCGGCGCCCCCGATCTGCCCAGCATCACCGAGCGCGATCGACTCCCTGCTTCCTCGGATCCTCACCCGCGAGATGTGGCATTGCACGATGGAGGTAGTAACCCATCGACCACAGTGTGAGCGCGGCGGCGATATAGACGAGGATGCTTCCGATCGGTCTCGTGTCGACCGAAAGAATCGGCGCATTGAACAGGAGCAACGGGATAGCCGTCATCTGCGCGGCGGTCTTGAGCTTGCCGACGAATGCAACGGCAACGCCAGCCGAGGCGCCCAGCCTGGCCATCCATTCGCGCAAGGCCGAAATGGTGATCTCCCGTCCGATGATCACGACCGCAATGCTCGCATCCACTCGGTCCAGTTGCACGAGCAGAATGAGTGCCGCCGCGACCATCAGTTTGTCTGCGACAGGATCGAGAAACGCACCGAAAGCAGACGTCTGGTTCAGAGCGCGGGCGAGATAACCGTCAAACCAGTCGGTAATCGCTGCAACCACGAATATCAGGGTGGCGCACAGATTCTTGCTCTGCTCGTCGAACCAGTCGTTCGGAAAATAGAAGACCCCGACGAACAGCGGTATCAGCGCAATGCGCGCCCAGGTAAGCGAATTTGGAATATTCAGTAGCATCAATCGTGGCCTGCAGGGCCTGTGCGGAGCGCCTCAGTGAAGGGCCGAGTATATCTGTTCGGCAAGCTTGCGGCTGATGCCATCGACGCGGCACAAATCTTCGGCGGTTGCCGCACGGACTCCATCGAGTCCTCCGAAGCTCGCCAAGAGATTTCGCCGACGCGTCGCACCAACTCCGGGGATATCCTCGAGGCGCGAACCGATGCGCGATTTGGCACGCCGCGCACGATGGCCCGTGATGGCGAAACGGTGGGACTCGTCGCGAATCTCCTGGACCAGATGCAGAGCGGGATGATCGTTCCTCAGACTCAGTCCCTCTCTGCCGTCCGGAAAGATGAGCGTCTCGAGTCCAGGCTTCCGCCCTTCTCCCTTCGCCACGCCCACCATCGCAACTGAATCGAGCCCGACCTCACGCAGCACCTCGAGCGCGGCGCCCACCTGCCCCTTGCCTCCATCGATCAGGATAAGGTCGGGGCGAACTCCTTCGCCCGCCGCCACCTTCCCATAGCGGCGTTCCAGGACCTGGCGCATCGCCGCGAAATCGTCGCCGCCCGTAATGCCCGTGATGTTGTAGCGACGGTATTCGCCATTCTTCATCGCGCCATCGACACACACCACGCACGACGCGACAGTCGCCTCGCCCATCGTGTGAGAGATGTCGAAACATTCGATACGGCCCGGCGGCTCTGGAAGATCGAGCGCCTCGCGCAGCGCTTCGAGCCGCGCCTCGGCCCGATCGGTATCACGGAGCCGCGTTTGAATAGCCAGCCTGGCATTGTTCTCCGCCATTTCCATCCACGCCTTCTCCGCCGCAAATCGAGGATGGATCAACGCTCCGGGGCGCTCGCAGACGTCCGCCATGATCAGCTTCGCCGCATCTAGCGGCACGTTCAGGATCACGCGGGCCGGCATCGACTGATCGCGGTAATGCTGCTCGAGGAAGGCGAGCACCGCATCGAGCGCTCCGCACCCCGCAGCCGTCGTCGGAAACTGCGGACGATCGCCCAGATGGCGTCCTCCACGTACCATGGCAAGATTCACGCACGTCAGGCCGTCCTGCTCGACCGCCGCGACGATGTCGACGTCCTCGTCCTTGCGGCTATCGACATACTGCCGCTGCAGAACCGCCTGCAGCACGCGCACCTGATCCCGGCACGCCGCGGCTTCCTCGAACACAAGCCGCTCGGCCGCCGAATGCATGCGAGCGGTGAGGTCATCAATGACCTCCGACGCGCGCCCGTCGAGAAATCGTGCAGCGAGGCGGACGTCAGCGGCATAGGCCTCTTCATCGATCAATCCCACGCACGGCGCCGTACAACGCTTGATCTGATGCAACAGACAAGGACGCGAACGGTTCTGGAAGACAGAGTTCTCGCAGGTCCTCAGCTTGAAGGTCTTCTGCAGAAGGTGGATGCTCTCGCGCGCCGCCCACGCGTTGGGGAAGGGTCCGAAATAGCGCGCTCCTTTGGCAAAGGCCCCTCTGTGGTACGCAAGACGCGGGAATTCGTCGGCAGAAAGCTCGATGTAAGGGTAGGACTTGTCGTCGCGGAAAAGGATGTTGTATCGCGGCGCGAGGCTCTTGATCAGGTTGTTCTCAAGGATCAGCGCTTCCGCTTCCGAGCGCGTCGTCGTGATGTCGACACGCTCGATCTGGGACACCATCATCGCGATGCGCGGGCTCGACTGGGTGCGCAGGAAGTAGCTCGACACCCGTCGCTTCAGATTCTTCGCCTTGCCGACGTAGAGGACGCGATCCTCCAGGCCGATCATGCGGTAGACGCCCGGCTCCTCCGGTACCGTCTTCAGGAACGCCTTGGCATCAAACGCTCGAGAGCTATCCGGCATGACGCACCTTCCAATAAGGGCTTCGCTCAGGCGGCCGGGCCGATAAGGTCCGCAACCGTGGCACGCGCGACTTGATAGTCCTGCCGCAACTCGAGCTCGAAGGGGTCGCTGCATTGCGGACGCCCACGCAAGGATGCGATGCGCGCACGACTTTCGGCGGAAACCTCCGGCGCCCAACGATCCAGCAGGTCGGCAGCCATGTCGGGCCGATTGCATACAAGCACCATGTCACATCCGGCCCCATGAGCGGCACGCGCCCGCCCGACGATATCGCCGGCGACGGTCGCCCCTTCCATCGTCAGGTCGTCGCTGAAGATCACCCCGCCGAACCCCAGCCGCCCGCGCAGCACGTCCTGCAGCCAGAACGACGAAAATCCGGCCGGATTCGGATCGATCCGACGGTATATGACATGGGCCGGCATCACGCCGGACAGTTGACGCCCGATGCGGTGACGATAAGGGAGGACATCGGCCTCCCAAATGGTCTCAAATTCCCGATCGTCAACCGGGACTTCCAGATGTGAGTCGGCCTCGACGAAGCCGTGCCCGGGAAAATGCTTGCCGACGCATCCCATCCCCGCCTCCGCCATACCAGCCACCAGCGCTTGCGCGAGCGACGCCGTCACCTGCGGATCGCGATGGAACGAGCGGTCGCCGATGACACGGCTGTCGCCGTAGTCGAGATCCAGCACCGGGGCAAAGCTCAGATCGACTCCGTGAGCGAGCAATTCTGCCGCGAGCACGAAACCGACGACGCGCGCCGCGGCGAGCGCCTCGACATGATCCTGGTCCCACAACTCGCCGAGACGACGCATCGACGGCAAACGACTGAAACCGTCGGTCCGGAAACGCTGGACGCGCCCGCCCTCCTGATCGACTGCGATAATCAGAGCCGGATCGCGGAGGGCACGAATCTCAGCCGTCAGAGCCGACAATTGCTCTGAACCGGAAAAATTGCGCGCAAACAGGATCACCCCCCCGACCAGCGGATCAAGGAGGCGCTCCCGCTCCTCGTCGGTAAGCGACGTGCCTGCGACGTCGAGCATGACCGGTCCTAGCGGACGGGTGACCGGTGATGGTGAGACAGAAGCGTTCATGTTTTCTCGATCAGGGCAAAGGCCACGACGTAATCGGCCTCATCCGTCAGACTCAAGTGCGCGCTCAACTGGCGCTGCGCCATGTAGGTGGCAAGCTCGGAGCCGAAACGGAATACGGGTTTCCCCAAGGGATCGTGCCCGACCGCCACGGCGTGCAATGTCGCGGGCACCGCGACACCGGTCCCGAGCGCCTTGCCGAAGGCTTCCTTCGCAGCAAAACGCTTTGCCAGATAACGCGCCGCATCCCGGCTCGCCTTGAAATCGGACCACTCTTCCTCGGCAAGAATCCTCGCCGCGAACCGTTCGCCATGACGTTCGAGCGCCTCGCGCAAGCGCCCGATCCGCACGATATCGGTACCGATGCCGAAAACCATGCAGCCTTCAGACTCCGCGCTCTGCGGCCTCGCGCATAAGACGCTTCATTTCACGCACCGCCTCGCGCAGACCGCTGAATACAGAACGACTGACGATCGAGTGCCCGATGTGCAGTTCTCGCACTCCCGGTAGCTGCGCGATCGGCTGTACGTTGTAATAATTGAGCGCATGACCGGCATTGAACCGCATGCCCAGTCCTCGGATTGCCTCTCCCGCACTTGCGACCTTCGCGACTTCGGCCAACACTGCAGCGCTTTCGGCATCACGCCCCGCGGCATGGAAGGCGTGCGCGTAAGGGCCCGTGTGAATCTCGCAAACCCGCGCTCCGATCCGAGCGGCGGCTTCCACCTGCGCCAGCTCCGCATCGATGAAGACGCTCGTGACGATTCCCGCATCGGCCAAACGGCTCACGGCGTCCTTCAGCCGTGCTTCCCGGGCGACCACATCCAGGCCACCTTCGGTGGTCACTTCATGGCGCCCCTCAGGCACGAGCATCGCCATCTCAGGCTTCAGCCCGCACGCGATGCCAACCATCTCATCGGTCGCGGCCATCTCGAGGTTCAGCTTGACCTGAGTCAGATCGCGCAAGCGTCGCACGTCGTCGTCTTGAATATGGCGCCGATCCTCTCGCAGATGCACCGTGATACCGTCCGCGCCACCCAGATGCGCCTCCACGGCCGCCCACACGGGATCCGGCTCCCAGGTGCGACGGGCCTGCCGCAAGGTCGCGACGTGGTCGATGTTTACGCCGAGTTCGATCACAGCTCCTGCAACTCCTTGAGAACCCGGCGCGACTGCAGCGTCTGTCCGCCGAGATAATGATTGATCAGCATCCGAAGCAGGCCCTTGCTCTGCGCCAGCGTCTCGGGTCGCGAAAATTCGGCACACGCCATGTCCAGCAGCGTCTGCCCGCTGAGGGTCTGCAAGTCGCCTTCCTCACCCTCGAAGCGGACCGGACCCCGCTCGATTATATAGAGGTACTCGCCCGTCGCCTCGACCGCGTCGCCCGACTCACCGTCGCTTTCCAGCTCGATGCCGTAACCCAATTCCCGCAACAGTGTCAGTTCGAACCGGCGCAAGGTCGGCGCGAGGAGGTCGGTGCGCGCCAGCGTCGCTATTGCTTCGGAATAGGCGGTGAACAGCGAGGAATGCGTATCCTCGCGCGCAGTAAGCCGAAACAAAAGCTCGTTGAGATAGTAGCCGCACATCAATGGACGGCCGGTCAGAAGGGGCTGCCCACCACACCACTCGGCACGCGTCAAGGTCTTCACTTCTCCCCCGCCGCTCCAGCTGACCAGCAGGGGCTGAAAAGCCATCAGTAGGCCACGCAACGGGGATTGAGGGCGGCGCGCACCTTTTGCCACCAGCGCCACGCGCCCGAAATCGAGAGAGAAAACCTCGACGATAAGACTGGTTTCACGCCACGGGTGCGTATGCAGGACGAACCCCGGCTGCTCCTCGACGCGCTGCTTCTGGCTCACGAACTCACGCGGTTCGGGAAATTATTCGTACCCGAGACTCTTGAGGGCGCGCTCGTCATCGGCCCAACCGCTCTTGACCTTGACCCACACCTCGAGGAACACCTTTCCGTCAAACAGTTGTTCAAGTTCGGCCCGAGCTTCGCTCGCAATCCGCTTCAGCTGCTCTCCGCCCTTGCCGATCACGATCCCCTTGTGACTTGCGCGGTCGACAACAACTGCTGCAAAAATGCGTCGCAAGTTCCCTTCAGTCTCGAACTTCTCGATTTCTACCGCGATCCCGTAGGGCAACTCGTCACCGAGGAGCCGGAACAGTTTTTCCCGCAGAAATTCCGCCGCGAGGAACCGTTCACTCCGGTCGGTGATTTCGTCGGCACCATACATGGGCTGCCCTTCGGGGAGCAGGGGTGTAACGGCCTTCAACAACTCTTCAACGTTCGTACCGCGCTCCGCGCTGAGAGGCACGATCTCCGCAAACGGGAAAACCTCGTTCATCCGTGCAATGAAGGGCAGCAAGGCACTCTTGTCGGCCAGGCGATCGACTTTGTTGATGACGAGCACGACTTTCGCCCCCTGCGGCAGAACGTCGACGACCTTGCGATCATCCTCGCCAAAACGCCCCGCCTCGATCACGAAGAACACGAGGTCGACGTCGCCAAGCACCTGCGAAACCGTCCGGTTCATCGACCGATTCAAGGCATTACGGTGCTTTGTCTGAAATCCCGGCGTATCGACGAACACGAACTGGGCATCGTCGTTCGTCAGGATTCCCGTCACGCGATGCCGGGTCGTCTGCGCCTTGCGCGATACGATGCTGATCTTTTGCCCGATCAGGCGATTAAGAAGCGTCGACTTCCCGACGTTCGGACGTCCGACGATCGCCACGAACCCGGTCCGGAAACCGTTCGACGACTCTTCG
>NZ_DATFAO010000061.1:0-32508 GCF_035254505.1 Aromatoleum sp.
CTTGCGCTCGATCGGCGATGAGCTCACGCTCAGCCAGCGCAGCTTGCGCCCCTTCTCGTCGCGCATCCCGATTTCGATGTTGTTGATCGAATCCTTCTGAAAGTCGCGGATCTGCCACGGCAGGCGATCCCTCGGGATCTCTGTTCCATCGTGCAGAAAGAAGCGCAGCGGCAGTTTCCGCCAGTTCTCGGGCGACGCGCGCCGCAGGCCGACCATTTCGGCAAATTGGCAATTCGCCTCGAGAATGCCGCCCTGCGCATCGGTGATCGAAATGCCGATCGGCAGCATGTGAAAGAGCTTCTGGTATTTCTCGCGGTTTTCGTTCGCGGCCTCCTCGGCGCGCTGGCGCGTCGCGACTTCCTCCTCGAGGCTCGCGACGTGCCGGCTGAGTTCCACGGTGCGCTGCTGCACGACGAATTCGAGCTTCTCCACGTCGGCCTTCAATTCGTCCTCGATCCGCTTGTGCTCGGAGATGTCCTGCACCACCCAGATGCTGCCGAGCTTGGGGTCGGCCGGATCGAGCAAGGTGCCGGTGACGATGCACCAGATCAGCGTGCCGTCCTTGCGCACGAATGGCCGCTCGTCCTTGAAGGTGTGATCGCGCTCGAAAAAGTGGCCGTATTTCAGACCGATCGTCGCAAAAGACTCGTCACTCGGGTAATGCACGCGAACCGACTGGTTATCGAGTTCGCCGCGTTCGTATCCGAACAATTTCTCGTAGCGGCGGTTACAGCGCCGGATCGTGCGATTGCGCAGATGGCAGATCGCCACCGGCGTGTTGCGGAAGATCGCCTCATATTCCACCGAGGCATCTTCGCCCTGCTCGTCGTCGGATCCCACGGCGAACACGTCATTCTTCATGAGCACTTTCCCCTGCATCCGAGCCTGATCCGATTGTGCGCCGGCGATGCCGCAACTGCATTAGGGGCAATCCCCCTTTCGTTAAGTGTTCGCACCAATTGGTTTGGTTAAACGGGAGGTGCTTAATTCAATCCACGGTCGCCGGCCCGAGTGCATCGAAACCTGCGCCCTTCGTCGCGTGATAGTCGCCACACACATTTGTTTGAAGCGCAACAAACCGCAGAGGCTGCCGTGAGAATTCCTCTTGTTACTGAAATACAGAGGTTCAGCCTGCAGGACGGGCCCGGGATCAGGACGACCATCTTCCTGAAGGGCTGCCCGTTACGTTGCCCGTGGTGCCACAACCCCGAAACCCAGGACGTGCGACAGGAGTTCTACTATTACCCGGCGCGCTGCGTCGGCTGCGGTCGATGCGTGGCCGTGTGCCCCGCAGGGACCTCCCGCCTAGTGCTCAACTCGGACGGCCGCACGACGGTCGAGATCGACCGCACGGACTGCCAGCGCTGCATGCGTTGCGTCGCCGCCTGCCTGACCGACGCGCGTACCACCGTCGGGCAACGCATGAGCGTTGAGGAAATCCTGCGCGAAGCCTTGTCGGACTCCCTCTTCTACCGCAATAGCGGTGGCGGAGTCACCATCAGCGGCGGCGATCCTCTCTTCCATCCTGCATTCACCTTGGAACTGGCGCGCGAAATAAAGGCGCGCGACGTCCACGTGGCGATCGAAACGTCCTGTTTCCCCAAGAACTGGACGGTGATCCAGCCACTGTTGGAATTCGTCGATCTTTTCATCGTCGACCTGAAATCCCTGAATCCAAAAAAGCATGAAGAGGTAATTGGTTGGCCGCTTCAGCCAATACTCGACAATATCGAGCGCCTCATTCAATCCGGGGCCAATATCCGGATTCATATTCCCGTAATTCCCGGATTCAACGATTCATCCCAGGATTTCGACGACTACATCAATTATCTGGGGCGCCATTCCACACAATTGGATGGCGTCGACATTCTCAATTACCACGTCTATGGAGAAGGAAAATATTGCTCCCTGGGCAGGGAAAAAGAATACAAATACTTGGGTGTGGAAGAAAACCCGCCCGAGACAATAGTGCCTTTGGCAAAAGGCTTGAAGCTCGCAGGCATCAAGAGCGTAACGGTCGGCGGGTTGGTCGGCATCACGACGGACAAGCACGAGACGATTCGCGATGCCGGCACTGGGTGTATCACATAATCAAAGGAGACATATCCATGGAAACGACCACATGCAAGCAATGCACAAATTTCTTTCCTGTCCCCCCAGGCGCTGATGACTACGAAGCGGGCAAGGCCGATTGCGTGCGACAAAAAGAAGATGAAAAAGGCAAATATTGGCTCTCCAAGCCCGTTTTCGAGAACAGCACGCAATGCGAAGCGTTTTGCGCGAAACGATAAAGCTAAAAGTTGAGGAGACTGCTATGAATGACATCGCAAGCGCGAAGGTTCTGGAATACAAGGGGAACACGCTCAGGTTCACGCCGGAAAATCCGGCAGAAGCGAAAATTCCCGCCGACGAGTTGCACGAGCATCTGCAAAAGCCTTCGACCGCGAGAACCAAGCGTCTGAAGGAGCGGTGCCGCTGGAAACACGCATCGGCCGGCGAGTTCATCGAAAAGAGCGTCACGGCGGGCATCGAGCGCATGCGCTATCTGACCGAAGCGCACAAGGCCAGCGAAGGCCAGCCGGAAGCCATTCGCCGCGCGCTCGGCCTCGCAAACGTTCTGAACAAGTCGACCCTGGTGCTTCAGGAGGACGAATTCATCGTCGGCTATCACGCCGAAGATCCCAACATGTTCCCGCTGTATCCCGAACTGTCCCACATGGCCGTCCAGGACTACCTGCGGAGCGACTACTCGCCCCAGCCGGCCGATGAGGCGGCGGCGATCAACGAGTACTGGAAGCCGCATAGCCTGCAGAGCAAGTGTCAGCCTTATTTCGACCCGGCAGACCTTGGCCGCATGTATCAGGTCAGCAGCATGGAAGCGCCCTCCTTCGCTTCGGGTTACAACAGCATCGTGCCGCCCTACGAAACCGTGCTGGAAGACGGACTGCTGGCGCGCATCAAGCTCGCCGAAAAGCATATCGTCGAAGCCCAAGCCGACATGTCCACCTTCCCGTGGGACGGCACCAAGGGCCTGGACAACATCGCCAAGATCGACAACTGGAAGGCGATGGTGATCGCCTGTAAGGCGGTGATCAGCTGGGCGCGCCGGCAGGGCCGTCTGTGCAAGATCGTCGCCGAGAACTTCGAGACCGATCCGAAGCGCCAGGCCGAGCTGCTCGAAATCGCCGAGATCTGCCAGCGCATTCCCGCCGAGCCCTGCAAGGGCCTCAAGGACGCGATGCAGGCGAAATTCTTCACCTTCCTGATCTGTCACGCCATCGAGCGCTACGCGAGCGGCTACGCGCAGAAGGAAGACACCCTGCTGTGGCCGTACTACAAGGCCTCCGTCATCGACAAGAAATTCCAGCCGATGGACCACATGGGCGCGGTGGAACTCGTCGAGATGGAACGGTTGAAGATTTCCGAGCACGGCGCCGGCAAGTCGCGCGCCTACCGCGAAATCTTCCCGGGCTCGAACGATCTGTTCATCCTCACCGTCGGCGGCACCAACGCCAAGGGCGAGGATGGGTGCACCGACATGACCGACGCCATCCTCGAGGCGGCCAAGCGGATCCGCACAGCCGAGCCTTCCATCGTCTTCCGCTATTCGAAGAAGAACCGGGAAAAGACGCTGCACTGGGTTTTCGAGTGCATCCGCGACGGTCTCGGCTATCCGTCCATCAAGCACGACGAGATCGGCACGGAGCAGATGAAGGAATACGCCAAGTTCAGCCTCAACGACAACGGCGCCACCGACGAGGAAGCGCACAACTGGGTCAACGTGCTGTGCATGTCGCCCGGCATCCACGGCCGGCGCAAGACGCAAAAGACCCGTTCGGAAGGCGGCGGCTCGATCTTCCCGGCCAAGCTGCTCGAAGTCACGCTCAACGACGGTTACGACTGGTCGTACGCCGACATGCAGCTGGGCCCGAAGACCGGTGATCTCTCGTCCTTGAAGACCTTCGAGGACGTTTGGGAGGCCTTCCGCGAGCAGTATCAATACGCGATCAACCTGTGCATCAGCACCAAGGACGTGTCGCGCTACTTCGAGCAGCGCTTCCTGCAGATGCCCTTCGTGTCCGCGATCGACGACGGCTGCATGGAGCTCGGCATGGACGCGTGCGCCCTGTCCGAACAACCCAACGGCTGGCATAACCCGATCACGACGATCGTCGCGGCGAACTCCCTCGTGGCCATCAAGAAGCTGGTGTTCGAGGAGAAGAAGTACACCCTCGAACAGCTCAGCCAGGCATTGAAGGCGAACTGGGAAGGCTTCGAGGAAATGCGCGTCGACTTCAAGCGGGCGCCGAAGTGGGGCAACGACGACGATTACGCCGACAGCATCATCACGCGCTTCTACGAGGAAATCATCGGCGGCGAAATGCGCAAGATCACCAACTACTCCGGCGGTCCGGTCATGCCCACCGGTCAGGCTGTGGGACTGTACATGGAAGTCGGTTCGCGCACGGGCCCCACGCCCGACGGCCGCTTCGGCGGCGAGGCGGCAGACGACGGCGGCATCTCTCCCTACATGGGCACGGACAAGAAGGGTCCAACGGCGGTGTTGCGCTCGGTGTCCAAAGTGCAGAAGAACCAGAAGGGCAATCTGCTGAACCAGCGTTTGTCGGTGCCGATCATGCGCTCGAAACATGGTTTCGAGATCTGGAACTCGTACATGAAGACCTGGCACGACCTGAATATCGACCATGTTCAGTTCAACGTCGTCAGCACGGACGAAATGCGTGCCGCGCAGCGCGAACCGGAGAAGCACCATGACCTGATCGTTCGCGTTTCAGGCTATAGCGCCCGCTTCGTCGACATTCCAACCTATGGGCAGAACACGATCATTGCCCGTCAGGAACAGGACTTCAGCGCGTCCGATCTGGAATTCCTGAACGTCGAACTCTGAAAAGCGCCGCTAAAAGGAGGGGCAGCGTTCCGCCCCCTCCCTTTTGAATCACACAAGAAGATATTGGAGACAAATCATGCAAGCAGAAAAGAGCCTACAAAACCAGCCGCACACGGAAGCAGGAACATCCCGGCCGTGCCGGAGCTGCAAGTGGCAAACCCCCGACCCCACCGACCCGCACCGCGGCCAATGCACCGCCAACCGTCACGCCATGGGAGGCGTGTGGAAACGCTGGCTGAGGGACGTCGAGAACACGACCTGTGCCCGGCACGAGGAAGGAAAACTGAGCTTCCGCGACCACGTCTGAACATCGGACGGATGTTGCTCACCTCTCGATGAGGGTAACAAGAGATCATGAAAATTTCTTCTAGCGCAAATGGCCTGTTCGTTCCGGAAGTTGACCCTTACTACTATGTAAGTACGGAAAACCAGAGCTTTCTCGACAAGTTCTCGAGAATATCCAGGAAGCATCCCGTCAACGTCCTGGTGGTCGGGAAGCAGGGTTGCGGCAAGTCTTCACTGGTGCGGCAATACGCTGCCGTCAACAGGCTGCCTTTGGCCACTTTCCAGATCGGCATCCTGTCCGAGCCGGGACAATTGTTCGGTGAATACGCGCTGGAGAACGGGGAGACCCGCTACAAGCAATTCCTCTTCCCCCAGGCCATCCAGACACCGAACTGCGTCATCCATCTGGAAGAGATCAACCGCCCCGAGCACCCGAAGGCGTTAAACATGTTGTTCTCCATCCTCTCCGATGATCGCCAGGTATGGATGGACGAACTGGGACTGCTGCAGGTCGCGCCCGGGGTCGTCTTCTTCGCGACACTCAACGAAGGCGCCGAATTCGTAGGCACCGAGCTGCTCGACCCGGCCCTGCGCGACCGCTTCTATGTCACGACGATGGATTTCCTGCCGAACGAAGTGGAAATCGAGGTGCTGGAAAAGAAGACCGGCGTGACCAACGAGCAGGCGCGGGAAATCATCACGGTGGCGAACTGCATTCGCGCCAATGCCGAGCTCGGCGTCGACGTTTCCACACGCAAGATCCTGATGCTCGGCGAGATGATCACCGCAGGGGGAACGCTGCGCGAAGCCATCGTGACGAGTCTCCAGACCGACAAGAAGACGCTCGAATCGGTTTTGCTGTCGCTGCACGTGAATCAGGGGAAGGTGGAAAAAAGCAAGACGGAATACGTCCAATACATCGCTGCCTAGGGTCTTCCACTGCCATGACCTACGACACCACACTACGGCTGATGAACGAGGCCGGGGACGTCAAGCGTTTCGTCATTCCCGGCGAGGAGGGCTACTCCGACTTCTGGCGGCGCGACAAGTCGCCGATCGAGTCCGTCGAGTTGGTGAAGCTGTTGGTGGCCATTCGCAAACTGTCGACTTTCATCGGCCGCAACGTCGGAGAAATCGTCTGGTCGGGAATGGAGCTCGACAATGCGCTCGCCCTCGATCCGACACCGATCATGGGGACGTATCCGGTGCCGGCGGGAAAGACCGACCTGATGGCCGGCATCATGGTGCAGGAAGCGTACAAGCGCGTCGAGTGGTCCGAGCGGCTGCGCGAAATGTTCAGGCAGCGCGTGCAGCCGCCGACGCAGTATGAATACAAGTTCGACATGTTCTTCACCGTCTGCGAATCAGTCTACGTCGATGGCCTCGCCAACAAGAGCGTGCTCGGCTACTACGCCGAGGTGGCACGGGACTGGCGTATCGTCAAGACGCTGAAGAGCCTGATCAAGCCCCCCACCCTGTCCGAAATGTTGCATCTGTGGTGGCGTCTGGCGGCCCATCGCGATCCGGAACTCTACAAGCACGGCCACAGTGATCTCACGTTGGGCGGGCTCGTCATGCGCGGTAGCCTGGACCAGTACTACAGCAAGCCGATGCTGACCATGAGCAGCATCGTGCCGGCCCTGCGTGACAATTGCCCGGCACTTCCGAGCGTCACCGATCGCTGCGATTTCCGCCTCGATCTGTATGAAAAGCTCTGGCGCAAAGTGCTTGGTCACATCCGCTTCTGGCCCGGCGACCGCAGCGACCGTTTCATGATGCCCGACATGGGCGAAGATGAGGAACTGGCCCGGGAAGAGGCCGAGCAAGCGGCCGTCAAGGCCACCATCGTCAATTACGCCAACCTGATCGAGGCGGCGCTGCCGCAGAAGAACCGCGATTACACCGATCAGATCAAGGGCAACGTCGCAAACTTCGAGAACGTCGCGCGCGTCGAGGGCAACGACATCGTGATGCTCGCGCGCAACCGCGTGGATCGCCACCTGTTGCACAAGCTCGAGCAAGTCGTTCGGAACGCCACCGATCGCCGAAACGTTTTCAATCGCGGCCTCAGTTCGGGAAAGATCCACAGCCGGCGGCTTTATCGCGCCCACACCACCGGTGCCGTGTTCCAACAAAAAAAGCACGAGTTCGACATGCGCAAGAATGTCGTGCTGCTGGTGGACGCAACCGGATCGATGGCCGACCCGACCCAATGGGACCAGGCCGAAATGATCTACCAGACGCTATTTACCGCGATCCTGGAGTACGCACCCAACGCGCGACTGTTCGCCTACAACGAAGTCAGGAACGCCTGCCGCATCACCGAGATATATCGGGGTGGTCGAATGCTGACGGTGCTGCCCCACGGCAGGACGGCTTCCGGCGAAGCGATCATCGCCACGGCAATGAATACCCGCATACCTGGCAAGAAAACACTGCTGGTCCACATCACCGACGGCGCCTCGAATTGGGGTTGCGGCGTGGCGGATGCCCTCAAGTACTGCAAGGGCAACAGCATCAGCCTGCTCACACTGGGCGTCAGTTGCAGTCTGTCCGCCAAGCAGTCGCTACGCGACGAATACGGCACTCTCGTGAAGTTCGCCGACAAAACCGAGCAATTGCCCAAGTTGTTTGGCGAACTGATCATCAGCGAAATGCGTGAATCGAGGGCGCCACAGTAATGAGTGCGTCCTTGCTCGATCACATCCTGGAAGCCGAGTGGCAGATGTTCGTCCGTGTCAGGAGCGCGCGACACGCCCCCTGTCAGAGCGCCCCCGGCAATTTCAAGACAATCCGTTCCAGCCTGTTCGAGACGTGGACGCGACCGATGCTGGCTTCCTATCTTGCCGACCTTGAATTGGCCGAGACCCTTGGACGTAACCTGCTCGCGGAAAAATACGCGCGCATGGACAACCTGATTCCGCCGCTCTCAAACAGTCCGTTGATCGACGTCATCGTCACCGTGGAAAGCACTTGGCAGCAAGAGCTGCAACGCACCTATCCCGCCCTTTACCGGCGATGTTGCCGCAGCATGGATGAAACAGGCGACGGCCGGAACTTCAGGATCTATCTCGGCTGCGAGCTGGAAACCTACAGCGATCAAACGTTGGAGCTGTATTTCGAGAATATCGAGGCAGCAGTTTCCGCCAATCGAAATCTCGCGGTCGAGTCTCTGCATCGGCTGGTGTGCAAGAACGGCTATCGCGATCTGGATCACGCCGAGAGCATGCTCAAACACGGAGAGACGGCATGAAGATCGACGTCAGGCTGAATCTGCTCGGCGTACTGGGCATCAAACAAAGCGAGCTCGCCCTCGACACTCCGGCGGACACCACGGTCGCAAGCTTGATCGGCCTGATCGATCAGCACAATCCGGGCTTCGCTGCGGCGCTGTCGACCGATGATGGCGACCTTTCACCCCAGTTCGTATTCTTCGTCAATGGCCGCAACGCCATGAGCCTCGATGGCATGAAGACCCGGCTGAACGCGGGCGATGTCATCAACGTGATTCCGGCCATTGCCGGAGGCTGAAAGGGAGGCGTCACATGATCGTCGATCGGCCGGAATCGCATTTCATCTTCGTCGTTCCTCTGGATCACATCGAGTACCGTTACAACTACATCACCCTGCGCGGCGAGCCGCTGACCAACAAGCAATATCTCGAGCATTGGGGAAAATGGCTCGTGTTCGGCCTGCGCGAGGAAGTGGAGGAACTGGCGAGGAAGCTGGATCCCTACGTCGAGGAAAAGAAGATCCCCGCCGTCAAATACGACCGCAAGCTGATCACGGAATTCCAGCTCAACCGCTGCGTCATGTGTGTCTATTGCCACGACGAAACCAAGGACGAAGTCTGGGAAATCCTGTCCGCATTGGGCGTCAGGGACAAGGCATGGATGTATGAACGGGAGACGCTGGAGAAATGGCTGCCAGGCGGCGTCAATCTGGAGAAATGGATTCAGGGGCGCGGACTGGATCATGAAAATGCCGAACGCGTGCGCGCCGATGCACGGGCAAAGTTCAAGAAAATGTTTGCCGACGAGAATGAAATTTTCACCGGCGTCTATCAATAGCCGGAATTGCGCTCGGCGCTCGGCCTGCTGAAGGCGCAGAGGCCGCTTTGCCTATGACCCTTCCCCTCCCCGACAGCGCAAGCGCATGGATTGCCGCACGCGCCGAAGCCGCGTGCTACGTGCTGTCCGAGCACGTGATCCGCTCGCTGATGGCCGGACAGATCGCGGTGCCGCAGATCGAAACGGCCCTGCGCTCCGGCCGAATCATCGAGGAACACCGGCACTGCGGGCGGGATCCTGCCTACCTCCTGTGCGCCATCCACGACCGCAAACCGGTTCACGTCGTCGCAGTGCCACGCGCCGACGACTGGCTCGCCGTCATCCACGCCTACGTGCCCGCTCCCCCGTTTTGGCGCACGGCCCTGCACCGTTCCCCCGGAGATCCGGCAATGTCCGATTCGACCACGACCTGCTACTTCTGCGGCGGCGCCATCAAGCAGGTGACTGTCGGCAACTTCGACTACCGTCTCGAAGGCCGGCTGTATGTCATCAAGAAGGTGCCCGCCGGCCTGTGCGAGCAGTGCGGCGAAAAATATGTCGATGCCGATGTCGGGCGACGGCTGAACGCGCTGATTGCCGAGAAGGCCTTCACCGGCAGCGAGTCCGTCGGCGTCATCGATTACGCGGTCGCGCCATGAACGGTCTCGCGCTCGCCGAACGGTATTTCGCCCGCTACGGCAGCGAACTGCTAGCCGGCGAATTCGCCCCCTGGCGTGACCGCATCGCGGCCGGGCTCGCCGGAGACGGCTCGGACTGCCTCGGCTTCGACGACGAGCAATCGCGCGACCACGATTGGGGGCCGGGATTCTGCCTGTGGCTGAGCGATGAGGATTACGCGGCGATCGGCGCGCCGCTACAGCAGACCTACGACCGGCTGCCGAAATGCATCGACGGCTTTGCACGCTCGACCACCGAATGGGGCGAAGGGCGCATAGGCGTGCTCCAAACCGGAACCTGGTACAAGCAGTTCCTCGGCCATCCGGACGGCCCGCAGACGCTTTTCGACTGGCTGCGCATTCCGGAAAAATATCTCGCGGCCTGCACTTCGGGGCGCGTCTTCTACGACCCGCTCGACGATTTCTCGCAGCGTCGGCGGCGGCTGCTCGCGTTCTATCCCGAGGACGTCCGGCTCGCGAAGATCGCGGCCCGCTGCATGTCGATCGGCCAGGCAGGTCAATACAACTTCACGCGCGCGCTCGGGCGCGGGGAAGCGTTCGTCGCGCAATATGCGGAGACCTCGTTCTGCAATGACCTGATGTCCCTGGTCTATCTGCTGAACCGCCGCTATGCGCCGTACTACAAGTGGCGGCACCGCGGCCTGCCGAGACTCCCGCGACTGGGCCGCATCGTGCATGGCAGGATTACGGCGATGATGGCGTCGAGGGACGCGGACGAGAAACGCGCGCACATCGACGCGCTGTGTGCCATGACCGTCGCCGAACTGCAGGCCGAAGAACTCACCCCGTCCCACAGTCCCTTTCTCGTCGATCACGGTCCGCTCATCCACGAACGCATCGACGATCCGGCCCTGCGGCGCCTGAGCGTGCTCATCGGCTGAAGCGGGAATACGGGAGTCTCCTATGTCTAAACAGGTATTGGTCATTGGCGGCAGCTATTTTTGCGGCCGCGTCTTTGTCGAGGAGGCGCTGAAGATGCCGGGAGCGGGGATCCACGTATTCAATCGCGGCAATCTGCCCTTGCGCATGGACGGCGTCACCGAGCACGTCGGCGACCGCGAACTGGGGGGCCAGGTGCGCGATGCGATTCCGGCTCGTGAATGGGATGCGGTCGTCGATTTCTGTGCCTACACCCCGGCGCAGGTGGAGACCCTGCTCGACAACCTGCGCGGCACGGTTCGCCAGTATCTGCTGATCAGCACCACCACCGTATACCGCAAGACGGGGCGCATGCCCCACGATGAAGACGCCCCGACCCTCGACGGTCCGCAGCCGGAACTGGGCGAATACGCCAACTACGGTTATCAAAAATGCCTCGCCGAGCAGGCCGCGCGCCGTGCGTGCGAACGGCTCGGGATCGCGCTGACGGTGCTGCGGCCGGCCATCGTCTATGGCTATTACAACTATGCGCCGCGCGAGACCTACTTCTTCGACCGCCTGCGCCACCGCGAGCCCATCGTCGTTCCCGAGCCGGATACGTCCGTGTTCAATTTCATCTGGGTCGTCGACATGGCGCGCCTGCTCTGGAAGTGCATCGGCGAGCCGCGCTCGTTCGCCGAAACCTTCAATCTGGCCTCGGCCGAACCGATCTCATACGCCCGCATTGTCGAGGTGCTTAGCGAGATCACCGGCAAGGCAGTCGATACACTGAGGTTAGCTCCCGCCGAGATCGCGCGCCGGAAGCTGCCGCTGCCCTTCCCCATCGATGACGATCTGGTCTATGACGGCGCGAAAATTGACCGGCTGTTTGACTTCGCACACACGCCGTTCCGCAACGGGCTGCACGAAACCCTGAAGTACTATCTGGCCGTCAAACGCCACGAGGCGGCTGCCGCCGGCGCGCGATGAATGCCGACCTGATCCTGTTCAACCTCGTCGCCTTCACGCCCGAGTGGATGCCGGGTAGGCGCGCCAATGATCTGATCGCGGTCCGGGACGGCCGCATCCTGTATGTCGGCGATCAGTTCGCGCGTGCCGCGCTTGCAGGGCCGCAGACGCGACTGGTGGATTGCCAGGGTAGGACGGTGATTCCGGGATTCAACGATGCGCACTGTCACCCGGTCGCCCTGGCGATGACCACGCGCTATGCCGACTGCGCGTCGCCCGCTGTAACCGACATTGCAGGCCTGATCGACGCGATTCGATCCCGCGCGGCTGACACGGGTTACGGGCACTGGTTGCGCGCGGCCAACTGCGACCCGACCCGCCTCGCAGAGCAGCGGCTGCCGACACGCTGGGAACTGGACCAAGCCGCCCCGGGCCAACCAGTGATCGTCGTGGAGCGTGCCGGGCAGTACTGCGTGCTCAACAGCCGGGCGCTGGCGCTGTGCGGAATCGACGAATCGGCGGTGTCATCCGATGCAGGGATCGTACACCGTGAACACTCGAGTGGTCGCCTCAACGGCATCGTCTCCGGCAACCACGCACAAATAGCCGAAGCGATCCCGCCTCTTGCGCCGGACGAGATCGAAGCGGGTTTGCGCACCGCCAACCGCATCTTCCTCGAATGCGGCATCACGTCCTTGCAGGACACCAGCTGGTCGAACATGCCCGCACACTGGCATGCGATGGTCGATTACAAGCGGCGGGGTCTCATCAGCCCACGCATTTCCTTGTTCGCCGGCGCAGACAGTGTGGACGCCTTCGCCGAACTGGGGATGCGCACGGGCAGCACCCATCCCGACTGTCCTCCGGAAGAATTGCGACTGGGCGCAGCGAAGATCGCTCTCGACGAAAGCACGGGTCACCCTGAGCCAGCGCAGGAACTGATCGACGCCACTGCCTTGACGGCCCACCGCGCGGGTTTCCAGCTGGCCTTTCATGTGCCTGACCTCACGCTGCTCGACCGCTCGCTGAACACGCTTGCATGGCTTGACCAGGCCGGTCTCGCACCTCGCCTGCGCCCGCGCTTCGAGCACTGCCCGGCGTGCCCGACCGGGTGGCTGGACCGCGTCGCGCAGAGTGGAGCGATCGTCGTCGCGCAACCCGGCCTGTTGCCGCTGGCTGCACAAGCCTTGAATGCGCGGGAACCGGATCCGGCGCACCCTGCCCTCTTTCCATTCCGCTCCTTCCTACGTCACCGCATCCCGCTCGCGTTCGGATCCGACGCGCCGCTCGTGTCCTGTGTTCCGCTGGAAGGCCTGAAGGCGGCCGTCAGCCGACGCGATGGGGCCGGGCGAGGCGTGGCCGTTGACGAGGCGATTACAGCAGCCGATGCGCTGCGCCTCTACACGCGCGGAGGCGCGTGCGCAGCCGGCGATGAAAATGCGACGGGAACGATCGAAGCGGGCCGGCGCGCCGACCTCGTCCTTGTCGAAGGCGCCGGAGACTGGACGACGCCAGACGATCTCGCGCGCGCGCAGGTCGTCATGACCCTGATTGGCGGGAAGATCGTCTGGGCGCGCTAAACGCGCCCGGCATCACAAGATTGTGAGCGATCACGGGACGATGACGAAATCGGGATTGGCGACCGCGAAAGCTGCCTCGCGATCCGGCGCCGGCGGGTAAATCCATTTGGTCGTGATTTCCCGCTTGAGTGACTTGGCGTCCTCCCGCACCAGGGAGACTTGCTGGTCCCAACCCTCGGTGTAGAGGGCGCCCCAGGGACCCAGGTCCAGGCACGTCACATACTTCGGCTGGCTATAGCCATGCAGCGGCAAGCCGACCAGTTCCGCGGCCGCGTTATGGCCGGCGACGCGGCCGAGACTCATCGCGTGCTGGCAGGACATCAGCGCGAAGTGGCCGAGATCGTCCGTGGCCGCGCGGGCGACATCGCCGGTCACGAAAATATCGGCCGTACCCTGGGCACGCAAGCAGGCGTCGGCGACCAGGCGGCCAAGTCGATCATGTTCTCCGGGAATCTGAGCGGCCAGGGCATGCGCCCTTGCACCCGCCGTCCAGACGATGGTGTCGCTCTCGAGGCGTTCCCCCGACGACAGCTCGATGCCCTGCGCGTCGATCGACACGACGGCAGCACCGACCTTGAACTCGACGCTGCACTCGGCAAGTGCCTCCTCGACCACGGCACGAGCGGCGGCGCTCAGGTGCGGGGCGATGGTCGATGCCTGCTCGACCAGAACGACCCGGATTCCGGCATCGTCACCCAGCACTGCCTTCAATCGCCCCCCCATGTCCGCAGCGGTCTCGATGCCGGTCAACCCGCTTCCGGCGATCACCACGGTGTTGCGCGCTTGTGTCGGCGTACGGGCCGCCAGCGATCTGATGTGAGCTTCAAGTTTCCGCGCATTTTCCAGTTGGTCCACGTTGAACGAATGTTCGTGGAGGCCCGGAATGGGTGGTTTGAACAGTTGGCTGCCCGCGGCAAGCACGAACTTGTCGTAGTGCATCTGCACCGCTTGGCCATCAGCCCTGGCAATGGTGACCTGACGCGCGTCAGATCTGATTTCGGTCACGGTGCCCGCCACGTGCTGCACGCCGACCGCGTCGAGCAAGGGCTTGATGTCGGGGTTCATGTCCTCGATCACCGCCTCATACAGACGGGGGCGGATCACGAGGTTCGCGGAAGGTGAAACGACGGTGATGGCGACCTCCGCTTCCTTCCCCGCCAGCGCGACCGCGCGAGCAGCCGAGATCGCGGCCCAGGTGCCGGCGAAGCCCGAACCGGCGATAAGGATGTGTTTTCGCATTGCTGTTTTCCTTTGCAGAATTCCGGACGAAGGAGTCCCTGCCGCATAGGCGCGACAGCACGCTCGCGGTCCGTCCGGCGAAGGACCGCGAGTTGGATCCGAGTTGTAGGGGGGCCAGACCTGGGTGGGCTCAGGAAGGCGGCTTGGAGGCCTTGGGGGGACGTCCCGGTTTGCGGCTCTCGATACGGTCGCTGACCCAGTCGTGGACCTGGACAATGAATTCGGCGGGCGCCTTGCGCTCGAAGGAGGCGGCGACATCGGCGAGGGTATTCGCGGCCAACTCTGCCCGCATCGCCTGTTCGGCCTTCAGCATGACCGCGTGAATTGCGCAGACCCCGGTGACGGCCCACTGCGGAGGCTCTTCGTCGAAGACTGCGCACCGATCCCGGATTTCCCGGCAATCGAACAGCGGCTTTTCGCCTTCGACGGCATCGACGATCTGAAGAAAACTGATCTGCTCGGGCGGTCGTGAAAGGCGGTACCCGCCACGAACGCCTTCGTTCGCGACGACAATGCCCGCCTTTTCCAGCTTTGGCAGAATTTTTGCCAGGAAACTGGACGAGATCCCCTGCAAGTCGGCGAGATCCCGGCTGCTCAGGGCTCTGCCGTCCGCGCCGGCGAGCCACAATAAGCAATGGATTGCGTATTCAACGCTGGTTGTAATGTGTGCCATAACCAGGACTGTATAACTCCGCGTTTAACTGTGCAAGAAAAACGTGGATTTCAACAGTCTCAGTTATTGATTCACGCCACCTCAGTCAACGCTGCGCAGGGATTGAGCGTATATCGCCCCGTCAGTGAGGCCTCGCCGAGGACATGCCCCTGGATGGCCCGTAGCACATCAGGGCCGGTGAATCGCCCTTCGACCGGGCAACGCTCCAGATCCACGGCGTACAGCGTGAACACGTAACGGTGCACGCGCTCGTCGTTCCACGGCGGGCACGGACCGTCGTAGCCGAAGTAGTCACCCGCCATGTGCGCGTCGCCGGCGAAACCGCGCGTGAAGTCGTTGAGTCCGTGTCGCGCGCCGAATCGCGTCGCAGGGCCGGGTTTGCCGCGCGGCATGACCCCGCTCGAGAACTCGCCTTCGGCAAACCCGCGGCACGCGGGGCGCAGATCGACGAGCACCCAGTGGAAGAAATCGACCCGCGGCATCGCCTCGGGAATCACGATGTCCTCGCGATTGATGTGCTCGAAACGGCTCGGCGCATCGGGATCGTGGCACGTGAGCACGAAGGACCGCGTACCGGCCGGCGGGTCGCTCCACGTCAGGCCGGGATTGCGATTGGCGCCGAAGCGAAACTGCCGCTCAGGATCGGCCACCGCAAAGGCGATGTTGTCCGGCAGGCGCCGGTTGTCGTCGAAACTGCTCGTCAGACGCATCGTGCGTGTCTCCTGCGCGCGGGGCAGCACAGCCATCGCCGCCCCGCGATCAAACGGCCAGCGCGCTCAGGCGCCGCGGAACTCCGGCGTGCGCCGTTCGCCGAAGGCCTTGAAGCCTTCCTTGCGGTCCTCGGTGTCGCGCAGCACGCCCCACAGCAGGTGTGAGTACAGGATCCCGTGCTCGAGCGGCATGTCCTTGCCCAGCACTGCCGCCTGCTTGGTCGCCTGTACGCTCAGGGGCGCGGCACTGGCGATCTTTTCCGCATACATGCGCGCGAGGTCCGCGAGCGCGGACGGTTCGACGACATCGCTGACGAGTCCGTAGCGCAGCGCCTCTTCCGCCGAGATCATCTCGCCGGTGAGCAGCATCTTCATCGCGACCGCCTGAGGCACCGAACGCGGCAGCGCCTGGGTGCCGTTCAGCCCCGCGAGGCTCGCCACCTTGACTTCGGTAAGCCCGAACTTTGCGTTCGACGACGCGATCCGCATGTCGCACGCAAGCGCGATCTCGAGCCCGCCGCCGATGGCATAGCCGTTGATCGCCGCGATGATCGGTTTCCACATCTTCATGTGCGGCAGCAGAGGCTGACCTTCGCGCAGATAGGTCGCCGCCATGCACTCGGTCGGCGGCGGCGCCTTCTTCATGTCGGTGCCGGTGCAGAACGACTTTTCGCCCGCGCCCGTCAGCACGGCGACGCGGATGTCGGGATCGGTGCGCACGCGCGTCCAGATTTCGGCGAGATCGGCGATCGACTCCGGGTCGAGCGAGTTCATCGCCTCGGGGCGGTTCAGGGTGATGTAAGCGACGTGATTCTTTACTTCCAGCATTACCGGCATTGCTGTTCTCCTTTCATTCTTGTGTTGTCGCGCGACTCAGGCCGCGACAAAGGGGCTGTAGGTCGTACCGTCGCTCAGCAGCTTCTTCGCGATCGACATGCGATGGATCTCCGACGCGCCTTCGACGATCCGCCAGATCCGGACCATCCGCGCCACGTATTCGACGCCCAGCTCGCGCGACAGGCCGAGTCCGCCGTGCAACTGGATCGCGCGGTCAGCGATGCGCGTGAGCATTTCGGTCGCGGCAATCTTCAACGACGAAGCCTCGACGCGCAGATCCTTGTGCCCCTGATCCGACTTCCACGCGGTGTAGTAGAGCTGCAGACGGACCTGTTCGAGCTCGATGGTCGAATCCGCGATCCAGTTCTGCACCGTCTGCCGTTCCGCGAGAGGCTCGCCGAACGTTTTCCGCAGGTTCGCCTGGTCGATCATCATCTGGATCAGCCGCTCGGCCATGCCGGTGCAGTGCGCCGCAAGCTCGATGCGTCGCACCCCGAAGCGGTTCTGCAGCGGGATGAACGCGTCGCCGACCTCGCCGAGCACGGCTTCGTCACCGACCCGCACGTTGTCCAGATAGACCGTCCAGGACGGCATCGCCCCGATCACCGGGATTTCGGCACCAATGCGCAGTCCCGGCGTGTCCTTGTCGAGGATGAACGCGGTGAAGCGCCGCTTGGTCGGCGCCTCCTTGTCGGTCACCGCAATGCAGATGAAGAACAGATTGTCCTTGTCGCATTTGCTGATGAAGATCTTCGACCCGTTGATCACCCATTTGCCGTCCTGGCGTACGGCGGTCGTGGTCAGGCCGCTGATGTCGGAGCCCGCGCCCGGTTCGGTGGCCATCATCGCGGAGTCGATCTCGCCACGGCAGTAGGGGCCGAGAAGCCTCTCGCGCTGCTCAGCGGTGCCGCATTCGTTGAGGTAGTAGAGGTTGGGGGCATCGGGCGGCAGCGTGAAGCCGTGATGCGAGAAGCCAACGAGCGACTTCGACATTTCCTCGACAACCAGGGTCTTGGCGAACATCCCGAGCCCCTGACCGCCGAATTTCTCGTCGACCTCGATGCCCCAGAAGCCCATGTCGCGGGTGATGTTCATCAGGCGCACATGATCATCTTTCGGCAGCAACGTGTACCCGTCGGTCCACATCCGCATTTCCCGCTCCAGCAGGACTTTCTCAAGGGGCATCAGCTCGTTGGTGGTGAACCGCCTGGCCACCTCCTTGAGCATCGTCTGTTCTTCGGATAGGGAAAAATCCATGTCTCGTCTCTCGTCCTGTATTTATCGGGCCCGGCCTGCCGATCCACGCCTTCAGTCGGCGTCCGAGCGCATCAATGACTCGATCTTGTCCGCGATCGAAGCGCTGCCGCTGTTGCGGCATTTCTCTGCAGCCACCCGCATGCCATCCTCGAACACGGCCATCAGTGCCTCGCGGATCGTCGCGCCGTCGTGGCAGCCGGCCACCATCAGACAGGCCGCATAGGGGTGGTACTCGCCGACGGCTATGGCCATGCCGCACTCGGGGCACTCGTACACCGAAGAGCCGGCGGGCACGTATTTGGCGGTCCCGGCTTGCTGCGCTTGTTGCTCATGCATGATTCGTCCTCCTCCTGGCTGGAATTGCGGCCCCGGCGCGTTCCGCGTCATCGGCCACCCACATCACTGGCCGACAGTGCTCACACCAGCACCTCCTGACTGACCAGATCCTCGATTTCGTCGTGCGAATAGCCGAGCATCCCGCCCAGCACCTCGCGCGTGTGCTGCCCGATCGACGGCGCCGCGGTCTTCATTTCCAGCGGGGTGTGCGAGAAAACGATCGGCGCGCGGTTGTAGAGCGAGACGCCGACCTCGTGGTGGTCGAGATAGGCCCAGAAGCCGCGCCTGCGTAGCTGCTCGTCCTCGATTGCCTCGCGCGCGTCCCGGACTTCGCCCGCGGGCACGCCCGCCTTCAGCAGCGCGTCCATCACCCAGTCGCCGTGCTGCGTGGCCGTCCAGCACTCGATGCGCTCGTCGAGTTCGGCCACGTGCCGGCGACGCATTTCGGCAGTCGCGAAGCGGTCGTCCTCGGCCCAGGGAGGATTGCCCATCACGCGTCGCATTGCGGCCCACTGCGTGTCATCGAAGACCGCGATCGCGATCCACTTGCGATAGCCGAGCGTCGTATAAACGCCGTGCGGAGCACCTTCCGGATCGCCATAACCGAGCGGTCCGAGCGTCTCGCCGTTGGCAGCGAAAGCCATTGGCGCGCTCGGCGTCAGGCAGATCGCCGAATCCAGCTGCGAGATGCTGACTGTCTGGCCGCGACCGGTGACCTCGCGTTCGAGCAACGCCGCCATGATCCCGAACAGGGTGTGCGTCGGCACCATGACGTGGTCCGTGTAGTTCGTGCCGGTGCCGAACGGCGCTTTTCCGGGGAAACCCGCACGCGCCGTCAGGCCACACAGCGCGTTGAGGTTCACGCCATAGCCCATGAATCGGCTGTGCGGCCCCTCGGTGCCCTGCAGGCTCATCGTGACGTAGATCGCCCGCGGATTGATCTTCTGCACTTCCTCCCAGCCGAGCTTCCACTTCTCCATCTGGCCGACGCGGAAGTTGTTGATCACGATGTCGCTCTTCGCGATCAGCCGGACGGCAATGTCCCGCGCCTGCGGATTGTTCATGTCGAGCGCGATGTCGCGCTTGTTGGCGTTGCGCGCCGCGAAGTAGCCGCTGCGGTCGAGGCCGGTGCCGATGCCGTCCTTGAAGGGCTCGCCGCGGCGCAGCGTGTCCGGCCGCTTCACGCTCTCGATCTTGATGACGTCGGCGCCGCACTGCGCCAGCACGCTCGTGGCGATCGGGCCCGCGCCGACCCACGAGAAATCGCATACGACGATGCCCTCCAGGGCACGCTCAACACTGTTCGGCATATACCGCTCCCACCCGCACGAGTTTGTCGATCTCGAATCCCGTATAGCCGGATTCGGTCAGTATTTCCCGCGTGTGCTCGCCGATGCGCGGCGCATTGCGGCCCAGTTGCCACTCGAGTTCGCCGAATTCGTATGGCGCACCGGGATAAGTGATGTCCGCTCCCAGCGTGTCGTTGAACTGCGTCTGCCAGAAATTCCTATGCATCAACTGCGGGTTCGCGAGGAGATCCTGTCCGTCGCTCACCGGAGTCACCGCGACGTTGAAGCGCTGTCCGATCTCGTACAGCTGGGCTTTGCTGCGGGTTCGCGTGTAGCGCTCGAAGACGCGGCAGAAGGTCGTGTAACCCGCCTCCGAAGTGCGATATGCGTAATCGATCCACCGGTCGTCGTCGAAGACCTGCCACTCCTCGACGCCTTCGGCTTCCATCCAGCGCACGAAGGGAATCCACATTTCCTTGTTGCGCCCCATGATCGCAACCAGTGCAATGTAGCCATCGGCACATGGGTGCAGCGTCGCGCTGCCGGCTTCGCGCCCGCGCCCGCGACGGATCTTGCCCTCGAGATCCCAGAACTGCGCAGCGTTCTCGAGGGCCATCGCCTCGGCCTCGATGCAGGCCACGTCGACCACCTGCCCCTTCCCCGTGCGCTGCGCGCTGAAGAGCGCAATCGCGCTGCCGACCGCCGCGTACGCCTCGGCCATGCGGTACGCCTGGTTGTCAGGAGCACGCACCGGCTTGTCGCCGTCGACCCCCGCGAGGTAGAGGAAGCCGCTCAGCGCCGAACAGGTCAGGTCCGAACCGGGATAGGCGGCCATCGGACCGCTGCGTCCGAATGGGGTGATCGAGGTCTGCACGAGGCGGGCGTTGTCCTTGCGCAGGACCTCCCATGACAGGCCGAGCCCGTCCAGCAAACCCGGGCGGCAGCTTTCGATGAGCAGGTCGGCGTCGCGGCACAGCCAGCGGAAAACCTCGCGGCCCGCCTCCTTCTCGAGATCGAGTGCGAGGCCGCGTTTGCCCGCGTTGTAGTAGAGGTACGGCAGGCTCGCCTGCACGCCGGGCTCATTATGGAAAAAGGGGCCAACGCGGCGCAGCGGGTCGCCCGCGGGCGGCTCGAGGTGGATCACGTCGGCACCCAGCCCGGCAAACATCTTGGCCGCGTAAGGCCCAAGTTCGCCGGTCATGTCCAGCACCCTGAATCGCGAAAAGTTCTGTGCCATCTCACATTCCTCCAGCCGCCCAGGTCCCTGCCTCAGCCTGCGAACAGGCTCCGCCCGCCGCATACGTACAGCACCTGTCCGGTGACGAATCCCGTTTCGTCGTCCGCGAGGAACAGCAGCGTGTTCGCAATATCGTCGGGGTCACCAAGCTTGCCGGTAGGCTGGCGTGACAGCAGGAACTGCTGATTCTTCTCCGGCAACTCGTCCCACATCGGGGTATGGATGAGGCCGGGCGCCACGCAATTGACGGTGATGCCGGAGCGGCCCAACTCGATCGCGAGCGACCGTGTCATGCCGACGACACCGGCCTTGGCAGAGGAGTACGGCGACTGACCGGCACCGCCGAGCCAGGCGCGGGACGCGATATTGACGATGCGTCCGTGGGCGTTCTCGACCATGTGGCCGTGCACCGCCTGGGTGCACAGAAACGTGCCCTTCAGGTTGACGTTGATCGTGATGTCCCAGTCCGCCTCGCTGAGCTTACGCAACGCGCCTGCCCGCTCCATCCCAGCGTTATTGACGAGGATGTCGATGCGACCGAACGTATCGATCACCTTCTGCACCATGCCATCGACCGCCGCCTTGTTGCTGATGTCGGCGACGGCACCCAGCACGCGATGCCCCATCCGGCTGAACTCGTCGACCGTCGCGCCGACTTTTTCCGCGTCGATGTCGTTGATGACGACCGCTGCACCCTGCTCCGCGAAGCGCAGCGCAGTCTGCTTCCCCATGCCGCTCGCCGACCCGGTGATCAGCGCGACCCTGTTCTGAATTCCCATTGCCGCCTCCCTGATCACATCGACATCGAAAAATAGGCGCTCTTGCCGCCGCAGACGAACAGCGTCTGCCCGGTGACGTATTTCGAACTATCGGCCGCCAGGAACCCCACCGCGTTGGCAACGTCCGCGGGGGTACCGAGCCGCTTCACCGGAATCCCCCCGACGAGCGTCTCCCGCTCGGCATCCGTGACAGTCCCGCCATCGACATCGCCCATCACGACGGTATTCACCGTGACGCCGTCGCGCGCCGACTCCAGCGCCAGCGCCCGCGTCAGTCCGAACAGGCCCGAGCGCGCGGCCGCGACGTTGGCGGTCTGCGCGAGTCCCAGGTAGTTGATGTCGCTGATATTGACCATGCGCCCGAAGCCGCTCTTGCGCATCCCCGGCGCGATCTCGCGCAGGTAGTGGAACGGGCCCGCGACACCGGCTTCGAGCGCCGCGCCGACGTCCGCGTCCGAAATTTCCTCCAGCGCTTTGGCCGCAAGTGCGCTCTCGTTCTGCACCAGGATGTCGATCCGCCCGAACCGCGCCATCACTCGTGCGACACTTTCACGGATCTCCCCCGGCTCGGCTGTGCGGGTCATGACTGCAATCACAGGCACGCCCCGGTCCACAAGCCGCGATGCGATTCGGTCGAGCCGGCCAGCGTCCGAGCCGGTCAGCGCGATCTGCGTGCCGCTGTCCGCCAGGCGCGCGGCCACCGCCTCGCCGACGGGATCGTCAGCATTGACGATCAACGCCACCCTTTCCTTGCCTTTGGTTTCCATCTCGTTTCCCCTCGCTTACCAGTCGCTCACCAACATGTGCATCGTGCAGGCCGCGTGCTCCGTGCCCGACAGGCCCCCGCCCGTCACATGCGTCATGGCCACGCGGGGCACCGGATCGACCTGGTAGCCTGGACATTGATTGCGCATCTGCTTGACGCTCGCGGCGATCTGCGCCGCACCCGAGGCGCCAATCGGATGTCCGTACGAGAGCATTCCGCCGCGCGGACTGACGACACACTTGCCGCCGTGCGTCGAGTTGCCGTCGCGCAGGAACTTCAGCCCTTCGCCCTTCGGACACAGCCCGAGGCACTCGTAGTACAGCAGCTCGGCGATCGTGAAGGCGTCATGCAGTTCGACGATATTCACATCCTCCGGACCGATGCCCGACTCCTCGTAGAGCTGGTGCGCGGTCTCTTCCGTGATGTCGTCGCCCGTGATGTCGCGCGGGCGGTTGTGGTACGGCCCCGAACGCACGACCGAACCGGCCACCAGGATCGGCTTCTTGATGCCGAGCTTCTTCACCATCTGTTCCGAGCACACCACGACCGCGCCGGCGCCGTCCGCGATGCCACAGCATTGCTGTAGCGTCAGCGGCGACGCGACGACACGCGACTTGACCACCTCCTCGACCGAGATCTCGCCCTTGAACCACGCATAGGGGTTGTTCGTCGCGTGGCGGCGGTTCTTCACCGTGATCATCGCCAGGTCCTCGGCCGTGGCACCGGTCTCGTACATGTAGCGCTGCGCGCGCATCGCATACTTGCCGGTCATCACCGCGCCGTGCACCGTTTCGATGTCCGACATCGCTGTGGCAAAGGCAGTACCTTGCGCCATGTGCAGCGTGTGGTTCTCGCAGCCGATACCGATGGCCACGTCCGCGAGTCCCATCGCCACGTCCCGCACCGCCAGATGCACGGCCATGCCGCCTGCCGAGCACGCGCTTTCCACGGTCATAATCGGAAGATGGCCGCACATGCCCAGATCCTTGAGCACGGTCTGCCCCACCACCATTCCGTTGGTACCGTTACCGACATAGGCGCTCTGCACCATTGTCGGACGGTCGATGTTGGATGCCTTTAGCGCCTCGAATGCGGCGGCCCGGCCCAGGACGTCAAAATCGACCTCATGCCGCCCGAACTTTGTCTCGCCGACTCCAGCGATATACACTTTGCGTTGCAATTTCATCGTCTCTCACCTACCGAAGATTAGGCTTTGCGGAATTTGTAGCTGACCAGCGGGACACCATCGCGGTTGTCGCGCACCGGTCCGATCGTCAGCTCGACCTCTTCGTCGCAGCGGAAACTGCCAGGCTCACCTTCCAGCTGCGCGAAAATCCGCAGGTTCTCGGGCAAATCGATATAGCCGAACGAATAGGGTGTTTTCATTCCCGCCTGGCCAATGAAATTGTCGGAGAAGCTATAGAGTTTTCCGCGCCGGCTGAGCGGCACGACCTCGAACTCCTCACCCCAGCAGCTGGGGCACGGGCTAAGCTTGGGAAAATCCAGTTGGCCACAACCCTTGCAACGATAGCCCTTCAGGTACGGCGCCTTGCCGTCTCCAGGGACTTCGAGAAGGTCCGGATGAAAGAAAGTGATATCCGGTTTCTTTTCCGGCTTCTTGTTCGGCTTTTGATCTGACATGACGCCTCCGCAGCATTAGCTTCGTGTTCAACGTGGATTCAATTAGACGCGTCAGGCCGCGAGGCAACAATTGGTGCGCACACCTAATGACTAAGGGGCAACCCCCAAACCTGCAGGCGCAGGGCGAAAGTTCGCGTCGAGCGGTCGTTTCGACAATCCGTCCGCGCCGTCGCCGACCCGACAAATCTCGATGGCAAAAAAAAAAGCGCGCCCATAGGCGCGCAAAATTCCGCGGGAGGAGAGCCCGAGAAAAATTATCGGCTCAGTTTCCGCCGCGCATGTTCTGAACGTTAAACAGGTTAACCGGAACCATCTTGGCGTCCGCCTGCCCCTTGAACTGTCCGGTCGTGCAGTGCTTCGCCTGAACGTCGATCATGCTGAATGCATCAAATAGAACGATCCCGCTGCCTTTGTTCTGAGCCAGATGGGAATCGGGATGCGTCATTCCGAGCATGAATATCTTCCACAGGTCCCCCTTCCGGTCATACACGAGCGTCTCCGACATTGCGGAAGTTTGCGCATCCATGTAGTGCACGCGTCTGCTCACCGGGTGGTTGGGATCGACCGGCGCCGATTCGACGATATGGACCTTGCGCAATTGCCATGTAATGTTCGGGAAACAACCGCCCTGGCCGCCGAAGGCTACATATTTGTAACCGTCCGGATCCTTGTATTCCTCCGAAAGCTTCATGTCATTATGGTTATAAAAGGGCATTAGTAAATTGACCGTCCCCTTGTACTTCCAGGTCATGTCCGAGATGCGGCCGTTATAACCTTCGAAGTCCTCGATCATGATGTCTGAACCGAGAAAGGCGTCGGTGGTCTGTCCCGTCGACAACCGGCGCACGCGGCGCTGGAAACCGAGATAGAGATAAGCATCATCCTGCTTCAGGTCGTCCTCGTAGCGCTGGATCAGCAGCTGCGTGTTCTTGACGTCCTGTGGTTCCTGCACGTTCACGTAGGTCGCGCGATAGAGCTTCGACGGGTTCGGCGAAATTTCCGGCGTCGGCACCTGATTCAGCCGATGCGTGTACTTAATGAAATGGAAATTGAACAGGATGTTGCGCTCGACCTTCCCGCTATCCATGTTGCGGTATTTCCAATAGAACGGCGAAATTGCCAGGCCGTCGCCCCAGTTCATGCCATAGCGGAAGTTCCAGGCGAGTTTCTCACCGGCGCGCGGATCCTTTGCATCGGGCTCTTCCGGAAACGGGCGCCCTGCGACATAGCCGACCAGCTCACCCGGTTTCGCGCCGAGCTTCACCTTGCCGGCGTTCTCCCTGGTCGCGTCGACGTAGCTCTTGTCGATATCGAAGGATGTTGTTTTTCCGACGGTGATCTCGACAGCCCCTGCCTGGATGTGACGCTGCAATCCCGGGTCGAGCACCGCCTCGAAGTTCGCGAAGTTCCCCTTGTTGATCACAGTTCCGGCCGTGACTCCAGCGGCCGTCGGTACGGCGCTCTTGTACGGAAAGAAGGACTTGTCGATGTCGGCCTCGGTCGCCGCGTGAAGAGTCCCCGCCGCACAGGCCAAGGCCAACGCGATCAAGCTCCGCCCTGCAAAGTATCTGGTCATTTCCACTGTCTCCTCTTCTACTAGGTTCAGAACTTGTAGCGAATGGTCACGTAGATGTCGTCTTCTGCAACTGCTGCACCAATCGGGCCGGCGCGGAAGCGTCCCAGCGGCTCGAGGCCCTCGAGACCCGCGGAGCCGGGCACGAAGGGCTGGCCCGCCGCCGTGTAGGTCGTGAAGGGCGGATACGGGTTGGCCGACCGGGTGTCGTCGAACTTGTAGTGGCTGTCGCCGTTCGCATACTTGAAGTTCGCCCCGAGCGTGACCTTGAAGTCGTCGCTCACGCTCCATTCGATCTGCGGAGCGATCGTGAACGCCTTCGCCCGGAAATCGCGCGCCATCATCAGTTGCGGACTGACCCGGTCACCCGCAAGGAATCCCTTGATCAGCAGCGTGCCGATGAAATTGTCTTCCCAGTCGGGTATGCCCACCGTGCCCAACGGGCCATCATGTCGTTCGTGATCGAATATGTGCTGCCAGAACAACTGGGCCGAAATCAGTGTCGCTCGCGTCTTGCTGATCAAGGGAATGAAGGTCGGACGATCGACGCCGATGACTGTGCGCAGGACCCGGTTCTCCGAGAACAGCTCGCGGCGGGCCGTATTCTGGAACTCCTCGCCATGCGTCAGCGCGGCCTCCATGCGAATCGCGGCATTGGCATCGGGAATCTGGAAATCCAGGGATCCGCCAATGAGGTTAACGCGTGGATAATGGACGTCGAACGCGATCAGGCGGCTCACGGGCACACCGTCCGCGGGCGGCGTCGTATTGCCGCTGCCGCCGGTGAATGGATTCACCGTGCCGGCGCTGAATGCGTGCAGGCTGGGCAGTTGCGAGCGGTAGGTCAGTGCATTGAGGGAGAACGCCAACCCCTCCTTCGTGATCCCCTCGTATTTGACGCCCAGTTGCGTGTTCGAGAGCGACCATTCGGGCAGATACACCTTGCGGATGCCGATCTGATGCGGGCCGAAGTCCGTCGCAGCCCATGCACCGGCAGTCCCGGGTGGAACGGCGGCGAAATTCGCGACAGTACCGCCGTTGTCCCACAGGTTGGCCATGCCGCGGAAGAAGCAGCCGGCATCGAGGATTACGTTCGGCGATCCGCACTGCCCGAGATTGTTCGGCCGGAATTTGTCGAAATTCCATACAACCTGGACATTCCGGTCCTGCATGACGTCGCTCGCGCCCATGCGATATTCGGCCTGGGCAATCCACATCGGGATGCGAATGTCCTGGAGTTCGTCGTAGATGTTGTTGCGCGAATAGTCGATAGGGTTGATGACATCCAGCACGCGGAACAGATCGGTACGCCCCCACACCACCTGCTGCCGTCCCAGTTTCACGAAGAGCTCGGTTCCGTCGGCCAACGGGAATGTTTTCTTCGCATAGATTTCGCGCAGGAAATCGAGCCGGTCATTGAACTCCGGCGCCTCCAGTTCGCTCAGCTTCAGATCTCCGTAGCCGCCGAAGTCACGACAACCTCGCTTGTCCGTGTCACAAGGGCGAACGGGCACGCCGAAGGCCACGCCGCCTTCCGTCCGGTGCCAGCGATCGCCCAGCACACGCATGCCATCGTTCGGATTCGCCGCCAGATCGAAGCCGAAGGCGTTCGTCGGCGGCAAGCCGATGGCGGTGGCGATCGCATTGTTGATTCCGCCCCCGTGCGGAACCAGGGGCCGATTGAGGGGCGTTCCTGCGCTGGTCGGCACGGGCGGCAACAGCGGTGCGGCCGTGTTTTCGAGCTCGATCGGTCCGCCGGCGCCGCGACCGTATTCGTCCCGATTCAGGCGATACACACCGTCCCAGCTTCCTCGCAGGATGCCGCGGAAAGCCCAGCCGTCGCCCATCTGCTTGTCGGCTTCGAGCTGCAGCGTGTTGCGGAACTTGGCGAGTCCCGCATCGTGGCGACGCGCGGTATGGTTCTCGTAGTACACGTCCGCGACCCAGGGCGAAGCGCCGCTGCCCAGATCCGGAAGGTTTTCGTCCGCCGCCTGCGCCTGTGCGCCTGCAGCGAGCGACAAGGCGGTGGCGAGAACGCCCAGTTTCGGGCGCGAAAAATCCCCTGCTGCCTTCATACAGCATTTCCTCCCTTGGTAGACCCGAATCGATTTGTGTTGGAGTCTTGCGCCGGGCTGCGCGCGTTACGCCGGTTGCGCCGCAGTGCAGGGCGGTTCCGGTTCGTGTTCGCGGACCTGGATGACCTGGTCCTCGTCGAGAAAGACCGCGGTGATGAAGCGCGGCTTGAAGATCATGACCCACGCCGGAACGAGCAGCATGGCGGCCACCACGTTGAAGAGCAGCATCAGGCTGAGCAGGAGTGCGGCATCCGACTGGAAGCGCAGATCCGATAGCACGATCCACATCACGACACCGGCAATCAGCGTCGCGGCGGTGAAGGAAACCGCGAAGCCCGTGGTCGCGATCGCCTTGAGCACCGCCTTGGCGAGATCCTGCATCGCCGCCATCTCCTCGCGGATGCGATTCATGATGTATATCGCATAGTCGATGCCGACGCCGATGCCGACCGCGATCACCGGGACGGTATTCACATTCATCCCGATGTGCTTGACGCTCATGTACGCATACGTCATTACCGTGGCGAAGAGCATCGGCAGCACCATCAGCCAGCCCGCGTGGAGTGATCCGTAGAAGGCCCAGACGAAGGCAAATGAGATCGCGAGCACGAGCGGGACGATAAGGAAGTTGTCGTGCCGGACAGCGTCGTTGATCGCCGCATTGACGCCCACAGTACCTCCTGCGAGTTCGATGCTCAGGCCAGGCACCTTGTCCGCCAGACCGGCGACGCCTTCCCGCGCCAGAGCAATGGCGCGCTCGATCGTCTGCGCCTGGTGGTCCTTGTAGAAGAACACGACGTTGGCGAGATTCTCGTCCGTGTTCGTGTATTCGTTCAGGGCACCGGGAATCGGACTTGCGGCCATGAAGGTGAACATCAGCCCGCCGATTTCGTTCGGGTTGGACGGGATCTGGTTCCAACGCGGATCCGTGTTGTGGATCAGCCCGTTCACCGAACGGATCAACCCCGGCAAGGCCTTCGTGCCGCCTACGTTCGCGTCCTGCAACATCGTGTTCTGGAACGACTCGATCGCACGCAACGCCTCGGGATTCTTCAGCCCGCCCTTGTCAGCCGTCCGTGCAACAATGTAAAGCTCTTCCGACCCCGGAAAGCGCTCGTTGATGGCGCGCGACGACACGTTGTAGTCGTGCTGCGGATAAAGCAGCGGGCTTCCCGGCTCGGCCTCGCCGACCTGCACCCCGAGGCTCAGCCAAGCGCCAGTCAGGACGAGGACCGCCGCTCCGGCGAGCACCGCGATCGATCCCCGACGGCTACCCACGACGCCGAACAGCGCAACGACCACGTGCCGCAGCCCCCCCTCGCGAACCGCCGTCACGCGCGGCTGCGGCAGGACGAGCAGCAGCAGGGGCACGACCAGCAGCACCGTAAACACCACCGAGAAGGCCCAGAACCCTGCGTAATAGCCCATCTTGGTGTTGATCGGCGCCGCACCGAGGGCGAGCACGAGAATGCCGACGGTATCCACGACGATCGCCAGCGAACCGGGCCGGAACAGATCGTCGAACGCGTTGCGCGCGGCCTGCCGTGAATCGTGCGTCTGGGCGAGCTCGAAGTAATAGCGCTCGACCAGCTGGATGCTGTGCGACATCGCGCGCGCCGCGATCAGGAATGGAATCACGAGATTCAGTGGGTCGAGATTCCAGCCCATCAGCGAGATGAAGCCGAGCCCCCAGATGGAAGACAGGGTGATTCCCAGCAAAGGCAGGAGCACGCCGTACACACGCCGGAAATAGATCACCAGCAAGGCCACCATCAGCCCGAGCGTGTACAGGAAGATCTGGATGATCTGCGGCAGGTAGGTGTACACCCAGCCGATCAGCACGGGATTTCCCGCCGCGTGGATCCGCACCCCGTCGGCGGCCTCGTTCGCCCGCACCGTCTGCAGCTCCGAGAAGACCTTTGCGTAATCGATGTCGTCGGCCTCGTTGAGCTGCGCCTTGATCATCGCGGACTTGAGATCGGGCGACACCAGCAGGCCGTAGACCCGCGGGTTCGCCTTGACGTCCTTCCTGAGCGTATTGAGTTCCTCCGCGCTCAGATTCGGCTGGGTTGGATCGTAGTACAAGCGGGAAATCATCTCTCCGCTTTCCGTCAGCCAGATCTTGCGCACCGTGCGGTGTGTGAGGCTTGCGACCTGGTTGTGATTGACGCCCGGAAGGCTGTCGACCCCCTGCGTCAGCCGATGCAGCCGTGACAAGGTTTCATCGGTAAAGATGTCGCCCTTGTCGACCTCGAGGGCGACCACGATCTGACTCGCACCGCCGAAGCTGCCGCGGATCTCGTTATGCAGCTTGATGTAAGGGTGGTTCTGCGGCAGCAGATCTTCGAAAGCCGAATATATCTGGATGCCGGGCAGCTTGAATGCGAAGAACACCGTCACGAGAAGGATCGCCGCGAGGATCATGCGCGGAAATTCGAAGGCGACGTTTTCGAGTTGATGAACTGCGTGGGTAAAGCGATGGCGCATGATGAGACCTCGCTCAGTTATTCGCGGTGACCGTGCGGTCGCCGTCCGGCATCGTCACTTCCATGCCCCCTGCCCCGCCCGCGACCAGGATCCGGCCATCGCCGAAGGGCAGCGCGGCGCGCAGATAGGTAGCATTGCGGGCGTCGACGAGGGTCCACTGATCCCCACTCGCCCGGAACACGAGCCCGTTGATCCCCACCCCCAGCGGCGTGCCCCGGTCAAGTGCCAGCCCGTAGATTGGCGCGCCCGCTTCATTGATCCGTTTGCTCCAGCTCCTGCCGCCGTCGGTGGTCTGCATCACCACTCCCGCGAGGCCCGACACCCAGCCGCGGTCGCGGTCCGCAAAGACCGCGGCATAGGGATAGAAATCCTCGCCGATCTTCGGCAAGGCTTTCCAGGTCGCACCGCCGTCGTCCGTGCGGTAGACCGCGCCGAATTCGCCAGTGATGAATCCTTCGCGGGGGCCCACGAACTGGACGCTGGCAAGCATCGCGTCGTCACCGACGATCTTCGTGCTCCAGCTCGCGCCACGGTCGCTGCTTGAAGCGATCGTGCTGCCCCCGCCCACGACCCACAGACGGTTCTCGCCGTCACAGGTGATAGCGAGCGGATTGACCGGCTCCTCGATCGAACGGGCCTCCCAGTTGTAGCCCGTGGGGTCGGCAACCCATACCCGGTGAAAAAAATCGAGTGCGGCAAAGCTTCCGTCGGCACACGCCGCGACACCTACAAACGAACTGAGGGGATCGAGTTGCTGCCGCGACCAGTTGTTTCCGCGGTCGGTTGATGTCAGCACAACTCCCGTTGCGCCGACGACGACTGTCGTCTTCCCGTTATCCGCCGCTGCCTGAAACGCATCGGATCGTTTCACGCCATTCGGACCGCCATCGAAAATATTCGACGTATTCGCCGATGCGCCGCATCCGCACAGCATCACGCAAAGCAACGCGCCCAAAGAGCGGGCGCGCCATGACCCCATGGAACCATTCATGATTATGTCTCCTCCGTTCGGGTCGACCCGGCCCTCGCGATCATGAGGATCGCGACATGAACCTCCCCACCCGACGGCACAAATTTAGGCTTCACCCAGCTGACCAACAATTGGTGCGCACACCTAATCAGTAGGGAGATATACCTGCCCCGTCCGCGGCCGGTTCCGGCTCAAAATGACTTTCGCATGGCCTGACAGGTCGTATGCAGAGGATATGCACGGATTACACGAGCGACGCACGCCCCGCCGACATGCGCTGCGCCAGGCAGCAATGCGACCGGGCAGAGCTACGCCCTATGCATGCCTTGGGACGGCCCTTGGCATCCACTACCAAACGCCTGGGTTTCGAATCCGACGACGAAGACGACAATGAGCGATGTTCGCCTGGCTTCGCGGGCCGAGCCTCAGTTGGGGCGTAGTGACGCCCATTTGCACTCGAGGCAGTGGCTATTCGTGAGCATCGACAGCTGGATCAGCTCGCCCGACGAGCGGACGCCCAGCTTGCTCATCAGCCGCCCCCGGTGCGCCTCCACGGTCTTCGGGCTGATTCCGAGAATTCTGGCGATTTCCTTGCTGCTGTTCCCCTCGACAACGAGATCGAAGATTTCCTTTTCCCTCAGCGAGAGGCTTTCGAGACAGCTGCGGTACTTGTGCCGCTCGCTTTGCTTGCCCATCGCTTCCTTGCTCTGGATCAGGGCCGCATTGACGGCATCGAGCAGATCCTGATTCCGGTAGGGTTTCTGCAGAAAGTCGATGGCGCCCTTTTTGATCGCCTGCGCCCCCATCTGGGCATCCCCGTATGCCGAGAGAAAGATGATCGGCAGTTTGAAGGCGCGCTCGCACAGCACCTCCTGAAGCTGCAGACCGCTGAGCGCCTGCATCCGCACATCGAGGATCAGGCAGCCGTAGTCACAGGAAACATCGCCGTCGAGAAACGCCTGTGGCGAATCGTACATTTTCACGTCGAGGGCAATCGAATCGAGCAACCACTTCAAGGAATGACGGACCGACTCTTCATCATCGACGACGAATACGGTGGGCGAAACTTTTTCGACCTGCATGGACTCCTCCTTTTGTGTATGGCCTTCGCCGCCCGAGACTCTTCGGTCTTCTTGGCGACGAGGACCTCCCTACATTGGCAAGGTGAATTGAAAACGCGACCCGCCCTTGCCGATCCTTGAAAACGAAAGCTGTCCGCCGTGCGACTCGACGATCGAGCGGCAGATCGTCAGGCCGATACCCATCCCGTCAGGCTTGGTGGAAAAATAGG
>NZ_DATFAO010000062.1:0-6061 GCF_035254505.1 Aromatoleum sp.
CATCAGGATCGGCGCTGCGATCGCCGACACCATCAGGATGGTGAAGAGCGGCGTCATCGTCATGAGCGTGTCCATGAACAGCCCGAGCACACCTTCGAGCATCTTGTTCTGATCGACGAGCTTGGCCCGCTCGATGTGGAAGCCCTCGCGCAACATGCCGAGGATGCGCGCCGACATCCACCCGCCCATGCCCCACAGCCCGGCAACCCCGGCGAGCAGCACGAGGAAGGTCGACAGCTCGCGCGACTGCGGAACCTGCCCTTCCGACCGGGCCTGCTCCAGCCGCCGCGCGGATGGCTGTTCGGTCTTCTCTAGATCGCTGTCGTCGGCCATCGCCGCGTCCCTGCCTGCCTCGTGCCGACCGCCCGCTCAATGCGGACGAAGCCCGACACAGGGCAATTATCGCCGGCGGGCGGCAAGCACCGCCGGTCGATAAGCGACCGGAAAAACCCTCAATTCGGGAATTTGGGACGACGCTCAGCGCCCTGCGGGAAGCTTGTCGATCCCGCGGATCTTGTCACCCATATGCACGCCGCGCCCGGCGAACCAGCCCTGATTCATCTCCAGCGCAAAACGCGCGGCGCCGGCCGCGCAGTGACTGTCCAGCGTCTGCGGCTTCATGTCCTCGATATTGAGGATGCGCCCTTCGCGATCGAGGAAGGCCACCGACAGTGGGATCAACGTGTTCTTCATCCACATGCAATGCCGCGCGTCTTCGGTGAAGACGAAGACCATGCCGCGCTGCGCCGGCATCACCGGGCGATTCATCAGCCCGACCTGTCGCGTCATATCGGTGTGAGCCAGTTCCGCCTCGATGCGGTACATCCCCGCCCCCAGCTCGACGACCGGCAAATCCGCCCGCGCCGCCGGCGCGACGCACATCGCCCCGATGGCCAGGACTGCTGCGGAAAGAACGCCCACTGCGCGGAACTTCATCGATGCACTCACCCGGAATGACTGGAGCGCGCAATTCTACTCCCGCCGCAGCGCCCCTGCTAAGGGCGACGCACCGCTGGCCCGCCTGGCCGCGACCGTCGCGCCGCGCCGATCGCTGGCCCGGGGCGCCGGCCGGACGCCGCCGGCAACGCAAGCTCTTCGCTACGCCACTGCCCGGGGAGTAGCCCGTCCAGCGACCAATCGCCAATACGCACCCGGATCAGCCGCAGCGTCGGGAATCCTGCCTTCGCCGTCATCCGCCGCACCTGACGATTCTTGCCTTCGCGCAGCACGATCTCGACCCAGCTCGTCGGCACGCTCTTGCGAAAGCGCACCGGCGGATCGCGCGGCCACAGCCAGTCCGGCTCCGCAACCCGCCGCGCCTCGCATGGACGCGTGACGAAATCCCCCAGATCCAAGCCGCCGCGCAGTCGCTCCAGCGCCGCTTCGTCCGGCTCGCCCTCGACCTGAACGACATACGTCTTCGGCAACTTGTGCCGCGGATCGGTGATGCGGTGCTGCAATGCCCCGTCATCGGTCAGCAACAACAGCCCCTCGCTGTCCGTATCCAGCCGCCCCGCCGCGTACACCCCGGGAACGGGGACGAAATCCTTCAGCGTCGGCCGCCCCGGCTCTCCCGAGAACTGGCAAATCACACCGTAAGGCTTGTTCAGAAGAATCAGGCTGGACATTCGTGACCGACGGAAGTCAAAGAAGGAAGCGGCCGCGGTCGAACGAACGCAGGCGACGCAAGCTCGCCATTATGCGCTCTCGGCCGCAGCGGGAAGCCATCACGCTCCCATCTGTCGGAATCAGCCATAATCGTTCGGGCTGCACATCCGGAAGGAATACGCCATGAACATCGCCCTACGGCTGACCCTGTCGATCGCCCTCGCATGGGCGACGGTCCTGCCTGCGTCGGCACAGGTGTTCAAGTGTTCCCAGCCCGACGGGCGGATCGCCTACCAGGACGGCGCCTGTTCCGGACGACCCGACAAGCAGCCGCTCGACCTCGACGTGCACCAGCCCTCCCTCGCTGAACAGGACGCCGCCGAAAAGCGTGCGCTCGACGAAGCGCGCTTCGTGCGTGAAGTCGAGTCGGGGCGGGAGTACAGCCGACGCCTCGCGCAGATCGAAAGCGACGCGAGAAAACGGGCCGAAGAGCGTCAGGACGAGCGTTGCGCCGAATACCAGCGGCGCGCCGAATATCTCGAATCCCGCGCCTACACCTGGTACACCCGGCGATACTACCGTTTGGACATGGGCGAGGCACGCGGGCTGCGCGACCGATATTTCACCGAGTGCGTCGGCCGCCGCAAGCCCTTGCATACCCTGCGCCAATGAAAAACGCGCCTTGCGGCGCGTCTTGTCTGGGCATCTGGCGGAGGCGGTGAGATTCGAACTCACGGATGGCTTTCACCATCGCCGGTTTTCAAGACCGGTGCATTCAACCGCTCTGCCACACCTCCGGGAGCGCGGAGTATACCATTTGCGCTCCGCGCGTCATCCCCGTTCGAACAGCGCTATCGACTCGACATGGGACGTCTGCGGGAACATGTTCGCGATGCCCGCCCCCTTCAGCACGTAGCCCTTCTCGTGCACCAGCACAGCGGCATCGCGCGCAAGCGTCGCGGGATTGCACGAGACATATACGATGCGCGCCGGCATCTGCGCCTCGCTTAGCGCCTTCACAACTGCGATCGCCCCCTCGCGCGGCGGATCGATCAACAGCTTGTCGAGCCGTCCCAGCGCCGCGAGGCTGTCTTCGGTCGCCTCGAAAAGATTGGCGGCATGAAATTCGCACCGCTCGACCAAGCCATTGCGCTGCGCATTCTCCCTCGCACGCGCGACCAGCCCTTCACTCCCCTCGACCCCGACCATCGTCGCGCCCCGGCTCGCGATCGGCAGACTGAAGTTGCCCAGGCCGCAGAACAGGTCGGCGATCCGCTCGCCCGGTTGCGGGTCGAGCAGTTGCATCGACCGCCGAATCAGCAACCGGTTGATATCCACGTTCACCTGGGTGAAGTCCGTCGGCAGGAAATCCATTGTGACGCCGAATTCCGGCAGCGTGTAAGCGAGCCCCGGCCCCTTCTTCGGATGCAGCCGACGGGCGCTCGCCGGATTGGTCCCGGGCTGCTGCCAGACCTGAACGCCCCACTGGTCGGCGAAGACCGCCAAGCGCTTCTCGTCGTCGGGTTTAAAGGGCAGCAGATTGCGGAAGACCAGCACCGTCGCGGTGTCGGCCACTGCGATCTCGATTTGAGGCAAACGGTCGGCAATGGACAGCCCGGCGACCAGTTCATGCAGGGCCGGCAGCATCGCCGAAATGGCCGGCGGCAGGACCGGGCAGGTTCCCATGTCCGCAATGTAGCTGCTGCGCCGCTCGTGAAAGCCGATCAGCACACCGCCCTTCGACGGCACCAGCCGTACGCCGATCCGCGCGCGATAACGATAGCCCCAGGCGGGCCCGTGAATCGCCGGATAGATGATCCCGGCCTTGACCTTGCCGACATGCCACAGCGCGTTCTCCAGCACCCGCTGCTTCGTCGCGACCTGCGCCACCGAGTCCAGGTGCTGCATCGAGCAGCCGCCGCAGACACCATAGTGCGGGCACTTGGGCTCTACCCGTTGAGCGCTCGCCTTGATGATACGGGTCACGTCCGCAAGCTCGTAGGACGGACGCTGGCGGTGGACGGCATACTCGATGCGCTCGCCTGGCAAGGCCCCGTCGACGAAGACGACCTTCCCCTCCACGTGTGTGACGCCGCGACCCTCGTGGTCCAGCGATTCGATGACTGCGACAGGCATGAAACTCGCGCCCAAAAGAGCGCGATTTTACCGTCCGCCGGGGCACTTTACATGGCGCTGCCTATAATTTGCTGGGGCTTCGAGTCAGCCGTCGTACCCCGAACCTTGCCCTGTATATGCGAAATCACCGCGATCATGGACCATCCCTCTGAATCGACCTTTGATGCCTTTGCGGCCTACCGCCAGGCGGTAGCCGACGTCCTCGCGCTGGCCGGCCAGACGATCATCGTCTTCGACCCCGACCTCGGCGAATGCGGATTCGAAGCCCCGGCCACGCTCGCCCTCCTCGAAGCCGCCTGCCAACGATCCCCGCGCAGCGATGCCTTGCGTATCGTCCTGCATGACCCGGATTTCGTCGAGCGCGATTGCCCCCGGCTGCAGCGCTTTCTTTGCGACTACGGCCACCGTGCAAGCCTGCGCATCAGTGATCCGGGATCTCGCAGCTGGACGCAGCCCTTCATCGTCGTCGACGGCGAGCATCTCGTCGCACGCTTTCATCCGGCATGGCCTCGCGGAAAGGCATGCCTCGCCATGCCCAGCGCGGTTACGCGCTTTAGCACACAATTTGAAACACTTTGGTTGCGCGGCGAAAATCGGGCAATCGGCTCACCGCTTGGCCTCTAGACCGATCGACCGCAAATGCCGTGCATATTGCATTGCACCAAAAATTTGTCGGAACATGGGATAGACTGATAAACTTTCTTCCGAGATCTGCCGGCGCCCCAGAAAGGCCATGCTGGCCGGTTGCGTTCCACTGCTCTGCATTCAACAAAAAAGGATTCCCACGATGAAACAGTCGCTCCTCGTTGCCTCCCTGATCGCTCTCGCCGTCGCCGCTTGCGGCAAGAAGGAAGAAGCTGCTGCTCCGGCGCCCGCTCCGGCCGCCGCTGCTCCGGCTGCTCCCGCCGCCGCTCCTGCTGAAGCCGCCAAGGAAGCCGCTCCCGCTGCTGCCGCTCCGGCCGAAGCTGCTCCCGCCGCTGCCCCGGCTGCTGCTGCCGAGCCCGCCAAGGAAGGCGCCGCGAAGTAATTCGCGACCAGCGCAACGAAAAAGCCGGCATATGCCGGCTTTTTTTTGGTCCCGTCCGCGCGATGCGGCGGAGATCGCGGACCGCGCGGTAACGCGGCCCGCGACTTCGATCAGCGCAACTGCTGCTGCAACAACGCCAGGATCTTCTTCGCGGTATCCGAGCTGTCTTCGCCGCCCTCGCGGGTCAACACGCTGACGACCGAGTTGTTGCCATCGCCCTTCACGCTCAGGCGATACTCGTTGCCGCTACCGAGCTTCTTCTCGTCGCTGCGCCAGAACGCCAGCTTCGACAGGATGCTTTCCGACTTCTTCGACAGCACGTCGGCCTCCGGATCGACATAACGGACGAAGTACAGGCCCTTCGAGCGATCCCGGTCCTCGACCGTGAAGCCGACGCGGTCGAGCGCGAGGCCCACCCGACGCCACGCGCGATCGAAAGTCTCATCAATCATCAGCGATACCTTGCCACCCTGCGTCGTCAGCGCGGCCCGCTCGGCGGGCGGAGCGGCTGCGACGATCGCAGCGGCGCGCTCTTCGGTCGCACCCAGCCGTACCATCAGACGACGAAGCATTTCGGCCTCGAGCTCGGGGTCGGCCGGACGCGGCTGCCACACGGTCGAATCCTTCGCCTCGTTCGGGTAGATCTCCATCATGCCGCGATGGCTGATGTAGACCTCGACCGTGTTCGGATCCTTGCCCTGCTCCAGACGGGTCCGGAACTTGTCGCGCTCCGGCGTCGAGAACAGGCCGTCGAGCACCTTCCCGATGGTCGAACGAACGAAGTCCTGCGGAATCTTCGCCCGATCCTCGGCCCAGTCCGTCTCCATCACGCCGATTTCCGGACGCTCGATATTCAGGACGAAACCCAGCTCGAGCCAGAAATCCTTGACCTGCGGCCACAGCGTGTCGGCCGAGCCCGGCACGACCAGCCAGCGCTGCGAGCCGGCGCGTTCGATGCGCATACGTTCGACCGTCGGCAATACCTGCGCGGTGGTCGACTGCGTCGTCTGCGGCTTACCCGCGCGATCGTTCATGTAGGCCGAATAGGTCGCGGTGCCTTGGGGCGATACGTCCGGCACGGCATACCGGTCGTCGCGCGTCGGCGCGGTCAGATCGGGCGGGATTTCGAGCTGCGACACCTGGCGGGCGCCGCTCTTGTAATCGATCTTCTTCGACTCCAGCAGGGAACCGGAACATCCGGTCAACGCAACGGCCAATGCAAGCAAAGAAGCAGAAGTACGCACGCTACGATTCATGAGATTCAGAAAATCCTTGGTAATCAGAAATTCA
>NZ_DATFAO010000063.1:0-31768 GCF_035254505.1 Aromatoleum sp.
ACTGTCGTGGTATGGTTTCACTTAACCGACCGACCGGTCGGGTGCGTAAATCGAGTGCGGGGATAACCCGGGCTTGAATGGAAAAACTCTCTGGAGCGGATACAGCCATGGAATTGGAAAAGGACGTCATTCAGTACGAAGTTGCCCCCAACGGCATCGCAACGATCTGGCTGAACCGGCCGCACAAGCGCAACTGCGTGAGCCCGCAGCTGCTGAAGGAACTCGAGAAGGCGGTCGACCGCGCCGCCGAGGACAAGGAAGCCCTGGCCGTCGTGTTCCGCGGCCGCGCCAACACCTTCTGCTCGGGCGCCGACCTCGACCAGCTGGTCGGCCCGGTGCTGCAGGAAACGGCCTCCTCGCTGCAGCTGGCGATCGACTCCGCGCGGACCTATGACAAGATCTTCAACATGAAGAAGCCCACCATCGCCGCCGTCGAAGGCTATGCGGTGGCCGGCGGCTTCGAGCTGATGATCTCCTGCGACTTCGCGCTCGCCGCCAACGAAGCCAAGATCGGCGACTTCCACATCCGCCGCGCGCTGTTCGGCGGCGCGGGCCCGATCTACCGCCTGCCGCGCATGATCGGCATGCGCCGCTCGAAGGAGCTGATGCTCACCGGCAAGCTGCTCACCGGCGTACAGTGCGCCGAATGGGGCCTGATCAACGCCGCTGCGCCGCAAGCCGAGTTCGACAAGCTGATCCAGGACTTCTGCGCTCCGCTGATCGACAAGAGCCCGTTCTGCATGTGGATGACCAAGATGGCGGTCAACCGCGGCCTCGACGCCGACACCAACTCCCTGATCACTCTCGAAACCATGACCTGCAACGTGGTCCACCACTCCGAAGACGCCAAGGAAGGCGTGCGGGCCTTCCTCGAGAAGCGCCAGCCGAAGTGGACCGGTCGCTAAGCAGCGGAGGCGAATAATCCCATGTCAGCAAGCTTGGTCATCCTGGCGACCCGTCCTCCCGAGTGGTCGCGCGAGCAATTCACCACCTGGTGGCGCAGCGAGCACGCGGACTACGCGAAGAAGCTCCCCGGACTCGCCGCCTACCGCCACGGCGAGGTGACGTTCGATTACGATCACCCGGAAGGCCCCGCCTGGGATGGCCACGCCGTGCTGACCTTCGCCTCGCGCGAAGTGCTCGACGCGGCACTTCGTTCTCCCGAGTGGGCCGCCGCGGTGGCCCATGTCGGAAAGATGAAAGGCAAGCGGATCGCCCTGATCACAGACGAAAGCGATCTCCTCGCAAGGACACAACGGTGAGCGAGAACTACACCCCGGGCTTCGTCGCCCGCCAGTTTCGCCTCGACGGCAAGGTCGCGCTGATCACAGGCGGCCGTGGCGCGCTCGCCGAGGCCATCGCCGCGACCCTGGCCGACCTCGGCTGCAGCGTCGCGCTGGCCTCGCGCCATGAACACGAATGCGCCGACATGGCGGCGAGCCTTGCCGAACGTTTCGGCGGCAAGGCCATCGGCCTGCGCTGCGACATCGCAAAGGAAGAAGAAGTCGAAGCCGCTGTCGCAGCAACCGTCGAGCAGCTCGGCGGCCTCGACATCCTCATCAACAACGCAGGCGCCTCCTGGTGGGGCCTGCCGGAAGAGATCCCGCTGTCGGGCTGGCGCAAGGTCGTCGATGTGAACCTCACCGGCACCTTCCTCGCCTGCCGCCACGCGGCCCGCCACATGATCCGCAGCGGCGGCGGCTGCATGGTGAACATCGCCTCGGTGGGTGCCTTCCTCTCCTACCGGCCCGACGCCGGCCAGGTCGTGCCCTACACGACCACCAAGGCCGCGATGGTGCACCTCACCAGCGACCTCGCCGCGCAGTGGGCCCACCACGGCATCCGCGTCAATGCCGTCGCACCGGGCTCGGTCGAGACCGGCATGACGGAGACGCTGACCGAAGGCATCCAGCAAAAGCTGCGCGACGGCATCCTGCTGCGCCGCTTCGGCAAACCCGCCGAAGTCGCGCCGACGGTCGCCCTGCTCGTTTCGGAGGCCGGCAGCTTCATCACCGGCCAAACCTTCCTCGTCGATGGAGGTCAGTCGATTGCTTGAACATACCCCCAACACCTTCTCCGCCGACGGCCTGAGCTGGACCGACGCGTCCCTGTGGCAGCAGTTCGCCGCTCTGGCCGACGCCGACCCGCAGGCCCTGGCCGTCGTCGCCGCCGACGGGCGCCGGTGGAGCCGCGGCGAGATGCGCGTGATGGCCGAAGCGGCCCAGCGCGCGCTACTCGCCGCCGGCGTGCGCCCGCACGATCGCGTCATGCTGCAGGGGAAGAAGAACACCTCGGTCCTCGCCGCCGCGCTCGGCATCTCTGCCGTCGGCGCAGTGATCTGCCCCTACACCCCCGATCTCGGCGCCGCCGAGCGTCGAGTGCTCGACGAACGCCTCGGTCATGTGGCTGTCTTCGACGACGACACCGGCGAACCGGTGCCCGGACTTCCCGGCCTGCGTCTGAGCACGCGCGAGCGCAATCTCGCCGGCGAAGTCGACGAACGCAACGCGCAGACTGCGCTCATCGGCTTCACCTCCGGCACCACCGGCGTACCGAAAGGCGTGATGCACTCCGCGGCCGCGATGAACTACGCGGTGCGAGCGTGCGAGTGGGTTGCCAACCTTGCACCCGGCGATCCCATTCTGGGCCTCATGCCCTGGGGCAGCGCGCCCGGCTTCACCTTCACCGCCCACTTCTCCCTCGCCCTCGGCCATCCGCTGGTGATCGTCGACCGGTGGGATCCGCTCGAAGCCCTGAAGATCATCGATGCATACGAGTGCCGTTGGGGCATCTGCGTGCCGACCAACCTTGTCTCGATGGTGGAGATCGCACGTAGCGGAAAGTGGTCCCGGCCGAGTCCGCTCAAGGCGCTCGGGGTCGGCGGCGGCGCCATGACCCCCGAGCTGATCCGTGCCGCCAGGGAGCTGCTGGGCATCCCCGCACTGCGCATGTTCGGCATGTCGGAATGCATGGGACATGCCTCGACGCATCCTGGCGACCCGCTCGAACGCCTCTGCCATTCCGACGGCAAATCCTTCCCGGGAACCCGCGACGAGGCTTTCGACGCCGAACGCCGCATGCTTCCCCGCGGGCAGCGCGGACAGGCCGGCGTGAAGGGGCCGTCGCTCTTCATCGGATACTGCCGCGGATTGGGCGACCAGGAGTACAACCTCACTCCCGACGGCTACTTCCTCACCGGCGACGAGATCATCTGCGACCCCGACGGCTCCTTGAAAGTGGTCGGACGGATCAAGGATCAGATCATCCGCGGTGGCTATAATATCGATCCAGCCGAAGTCGAAGCCGCGCTGCAGAGCCACCCCGCGATCGCGATGGCTTCGGTGGTTGCCGTGCCGGAAGCTCGGCTCGGGGAGCAAGCCTGTGCGGTATGCAAGATCCGGGACGGATATGACGCCCCGACCCTGGAAGACGTGAAGGGTCACCTTGCGACCATAGGCCTCTCCAAGAAAAAATGGCCGGAACACCTGATCGTCGTGGAAGATCTCGTGTACACGACGACCGGCAAGGTCGACAAGAAGCGTCTGTCCCGATTGGTCGTTTCGGAGCTGCAACTGAGCTAGGGGCATTCGCGCACGAATGCGGGGACGCGGGTCGGCACGCTGCAGCGCGCCACCCGCATCCGCAAATCAATCGGGACTATGGGAGCCTTATGAAAACTTCAGTCAAGCGGACCGAGCCGGTAACGAAAAAGAGGGCCCGCGCGACAACCGCGGCGCACGACGAAAAACGCCTCGAGATCATCGAACACTGCGCGGCCCTGTTCGACCGCGTCGGCTACCACGGCACGTCGATGCAGATGCTCGCCGACGACGTCGGCCTCGGCAAGCCGACGCTGTACCACTACTTTTCCAGCAAGGACGACATCCTCCACGAGATGCACCAGTTGCATATCGATGCGTTGATCGGCGGCCTTGAAGCGGACGCGGACACGCCGAATATCCAGCCCGCAGAACTCCTGGAACGCGCCTGCGCCTCCACCCTGCGCCAGATCGCCCTGCACCCCGGCTATGTCCGCGCCTTCATGGACCACTACGCGGAACTCCAGGACGAACAGCGCGCCGAAATGCGCCAGCGCAGACAGGACTATTTCACGCGCGTCACCAACATCATCCGCGCCGGGATCAAGTCCGGCCAGTTCCGCGAGGTCGACCCCGACCTCGCCACCCTCACCTTCCTCGGCATGTGCAACTGGGCCTACAAATGGTATCCCCGCATGGCCGACAAGACCCCACCGGAAGAGATGGCGAAGTCGCTGTGCAGCATTCTGCTCGGCGGACTGAACGCCAAATGACGAAGCAGGCCCCGTTTAGCGGGGCCTGAGTCATTTTGCGGCGGGTCGTTCTTGTCTAGCCTACTATGCATTGCGGAACCCGCATTCCCGATTGCCAAGGAGGAGTCCATGCCGTTCATGCTCAAGATCCAGTGGGACATCAAGGTCGGACAGGAGGCTGTCTTCCGCGCCAATCAGGCGGCGCTGTGCGAAGTGATGCTCGAGCATCCGGGGGTGATCTGCTACCACGCCGATTACCCGTCGCCGGGCGTGAGCCACTGGACGGAGATCTACGCGACCGACGAGGCTTTCGAGGCGCATCTTGCCAACGAGAAGGGCAAAGGGCCGCTGGCGAAGGTGATCGAGGCGTGCGACAAGATCACCTGTCAGTGCTGGGGCGACCCGAATGGGCGCTCGAAGGAAATCCTCGCAGGCTTCGGGACGACGTATCACCAGACTGCCGAGAACGCCTTCGTGCTCAATCCGCGGGCCGACAAGGACTCGCGAATCTAGTCACCGGCGTCCCCCCTCAACCGCCGCGATCGTTGTCTCTGTCCCTATCCCAGCGACGGTCGTCATCGTCGTCCCGTTTGCGGCGGCGGTCACGCTCTTTGTCGCGATCGTGGTCCCGGTCACGATCCCAGCGGCGGTCGTCGTCACGCTCGTAACGGCGGTCCCGATCGCGATCGTTATCGCCGCGCCATCCGTCGCCACGGCCTTTATAACGGACTTCACGCGGGTAATGGCTCCGGGGAAGCTCCACCCACGGCCCCGACCGCGAACTGGCGTAGCGCCAACGGGAGTTGTCGTAGTAATAGTAGTAACCGCGATGGTAGTAATACGGTTCGACGTCGAACTCCACTATCGTCGGCAGTGGCGGAGCCACGACGACAGCGGGGCCGCGGCCATCGGGTGCAACGACGCACCCATTGACGAGGAGCGCGGCGAGCGCGGCAATAAGGATCTTCTTGTTCATGTATCTTTTCCCCGACTGACGGGACAGCGAATTGCGCCGTCCAGCTACCGATCTCAGATTAGATCTCTACCGGCAAACAATCAGTAATCAAAGATGTCTTGAAGCCATGGGAATTTCAGCCACCGACGTCATCCTGCTTTCTACTGCCCGCGGCCGCTCACCAGGCGCTCGAGGGCGGGGTCTCGATTCCTTGAGAGGATCGTCGGGATTCGTTGCGCGGGCGTTGTCGTCACCGGCGCCGGCGGGGCGACCTCGACGCCTACGACAGTCACCGTGATCTTCGCCGCCGCAAGCGGCCCGTATGACAAATGAGCGCCGTCGGCAAATTGCGCGGTGAGGGTATGACGGCCGAGCGGCAGATCCACCATTGCTTCCGTCTGGCCCATGCCCCAGTGGATGAAATGAGGCGTCGCGCCGGCAGGATCGAACGAAATCGGGTCGCCTTCGGGAATTGGCCCCGCGTCGACGATCACGTGGTGGTGACCGCTCGAGCTGTCACCCCCCGGGCCGGCCGGACGCACGGTGTAGCCGCTGACCTCAAGTTTGATCTTGAACGGGGTGTAGACCGTTGCCCCATCGGCAGGCTCGATAAACCGGACGCGACTCGCCTGAGTGATCGTTGCCTCGGATGACCCCAAAGGCCAGCAGCCTTGAAGCGCTGCGGCCATTGCGATCGGGACGCTGCGGCGCAAGATGGAACGGGCATCCATGCTTCACCTCCATGCGGGTCACGACGACCACCTGGTCGCGTTCGATTCACTTTAGGCGATGCCGGACTTCCGTGCGCAAACTGACTTTCAGGGGCCGGTTTGCGCTGCGACGGGCCGGCCTCCCGGCTCGGACAGACATATCCCCGACGACGCACGCTCGCGCGCTCTCCTCTCTCGCATACCGCATTTCGGCGATCAACGAGCCCGACGCCCGCCAATACATGAAGGCCGCGACAAGCGAGAACAGGATCGCGGCGCTGATCGCGTAGCGGAGCGAATGTTGCCCCATGCCGAAGTCGACGATCAGGCGCTCGCTGATGAAGCCGGTCACGGGCCACCCTCACCTTCCTCGGCATGTGCAACTGGGCCTACAAATGGTATCCCCGCATGGCCGACAAGACCCCACCGGAAGAGATGGCGAAGTCGCTGTGCAGTATTCTGCTCGGCGGATTGAACGCCAAATGATCAAGCGGGCCCCGTTTAGCGGGGCCTGCGTCATTTTGGGGCCGGCGTCTTTGTTGTCGTGACGGTGCTTGCTCTTCAAGTCGCCACATACGGGAGAGGAGATATCCATGACACTACGCATCCTAATGGGTCGTGCCGCTGCCGCCGCAACGGCTTCAGCACATTGCGTCCGTGCTTGATGTGCTTCCAAGGTGGATATATCAATATTCGATTTGAGCGCCGCCGGCGTCTGTCTGACGGCGTACATAGCGATGCGAGGAACATCCCGCGCAAGGGCCAAGATGGCTAATCATGTTTTCGGCTTCGCTGGCGCTTTGCGGTCCGCCGCGTGTAGCGACTCATCAACGGGGTTACGGATATCCCGTGAAGCACGATGGACACGGCCACCACGGTGAGCGTGAGGGCGGTGATTTCCTCCGCCGCGCGGCGCGGCAGGCCATGATTGATCGCATACATCAGGTAGTAGATCGACCCGATGCCGCGAATTCCGAACCAGGAAATCAGGATGTGCTGATCGCGCGACACGGGCGCGCCGACCAATCCAAGCCATACCGACACGGGGCGCACGACCAAGAACACGAGCGGGACAAACCAGACGGCGCTGGCGGGGAGGTAGGTGTACGAAAGCATCGCGCCGACCACCAGAACGACTGCGACCTCCGCGATCCGCTCAAGTTGTTCGTTGAAGCCCTTCACCGCCTGCGTCATGTAAGCACCGGCATACGCCGTATGCGTCGCAAGCGCCTCGTCAGCCTGTCTGCGCTGAAGACCCGTTTCGAGCGGGGTTGGATTGGCGATTCGCCCTGGCGTTTCGTTCACTCGCTGCAGCGCGAGGCCCGCGGCAAAAACGGCCAGGAAACCGGACGCGTAGCTGAGCACGGCAAGCCCGTAGGCCAGCGAGATGAGTCCCAGCGTGAGGAATTCGTCGAATCCGACCGACTCCTTGTGGTGACTGCGTAGATAGACCACCAACCGCCCGATCAGCGCACCTAAGGCGCCACCGATCAGCAGACCGCCGGCGATCGCCCACAGCACATCGACGGCAAGCCAGCGCCAGCCGCCGGTGCCAAGGTCGTGAAGACCAAGCAGGCCCAGCCCCAACATCACGAACGGAAAGGCGGCGCCATCGTTCAAGCCCCCCTCCCCCGAAAGGCTGAAGCGCAAGCGGTCGCGGTCGCCGGCCTCCACCACCTGGACATCGGAGGCCAGAACCGGGTCGGTGGGCGCAAGGATCGCCCCGAGCAGGACCGCTGCGCCCAGCGAAAGGCCCAGCCCCAGCATCCCGATCGCCGCGATCAACATCACCGTGATGCTCATCGACACGACCGCAAGCCGCGCGGTCACGCGCCAACCCTTGTCCGACAAAGGGAGACCGAGCTTGAGACCGACGGCGAACAGCGAGATGAGCACCGCCAGTTCAGTCGTTCTTTCCAGGATGACCGAGTGGATCAGCGGATCGGGCGACAGCAGCGCCCATCCGGCGGGGCCGATCCCGAAACCGGCGAGCAGATAAAGCATGGCCGTGCTGACGGGGAGCCGCTGAAGCGACGTGCCCGACAGGGCCATCGTGATCAGCAGCACGCCGATGATGAGCGCCCAGATTGCAAAGGACATGGAAGAAAGATGCCAGGTCGTCCCGCAGTGGAAAAGTATCGCCGTCACCGAAACGGCAATCGACGCCCCATTGGCTGTATGAGCGACGCCGTGCAGAAGAAATCCCGGGCGGCGCGTTGCATCGCTACAGATGGCGGTTTTCGCGCTCGCGTGGCATGACCTGAGGCTGGGCGCTGTGGCTATGTGCGCCACCAGACAGACGGGAATGCGTCGTCTGCATAACCTGAAATCGTCGGCGCCAGCAGCGTGCAGTGTCTGCAATGCCGCAATGCGCAAACGCCGCGGTGGCGTGTGCCATCGGTGGGCCTCATCAGTCTCGACCTCCACAACGTTCCTCGCCGAATGGAAGCGCCCCCGCCATGAAGATCCGCATAGGCTACGAATTGATCTACGACTGCCCGCAGCCGACCCCGATGATCCTGACGCTGAGCGTGCACTACACGCGGATGTCCGACATCATCACTCCCGATCACCTGATCGCCGACCCGCCCGTACCGTTCACCGCCTATCGCGACAGCTTCGGCAACTGGTGCTCGCGTATCGTCGCGCCCAAGGGTCTGCTCCGGCTATCCACCGATGCACTCATCAGGGATACGGGGCAACCGGATGTCGTCGTCCCGCAGGCGAGGCAGACGCCGGTGGAAGAGCTCCCCGACGAGAGCCTGCTCTTTCTGTTGGGCAGCCGGTATTGCGAGACCGATCGGCTGTCCGAGACAGCGTGGAAACTTTTCCATACGGCACCGACCGGATGGGCGCGCGTCCAAGCGATCTGCGACTACGTCCACGGGCATCTCACGTTCGGTTATGAGCACGCGCGACCGAGCAAGACGGCCTGGGACGCATTCCATGAACGGACCGGCGTGTGCCGTGACTTCGCACACCTGGCGGTTACCTTTTGCCGGTGCATGAACATCCCCGCGCGTTACTGCACTGGCTACCTCGGCGACATGGGCACGCCGCCGCCCTACGGGCCGATGGATTTTGCCGGTTGGTTCGAAGCTTACCTCGACGGCCATTGGTACACCTTCGACCCGCGCAACAACATTCCGCGCATCGGGCGCGTATTGATCGCACGCGGCCGCGATGCCGCCGACGTGGCTATCAGCCACACTTTCGGCCCAAATACCCTCAAGAGCTTCAAGGTCCGGACCGACGAAGTGAATGAGGGGTGAAGCGCTAGTATGGCGGCCCCGGAAAAGAAAAAAGCCCCGACTCGCGGGGCTTTTTCGTTACTCACGATCGAGTAAGGAATTACGCAGCTTTCTTCGGATGCGACGTCACCGGGACCATCATCTTCGTCGTTGCGTCGCCAACTGCTTTCGCGTTGGCGTCGAACATGCTCTTTGTCTGCTCGACAAACTTGGAAAACAGGTCGAAGCCCGCGTTCGAGCCTGCCTGGGCCGTCACGTCAAGACCGAGCGTCGCGAAGTACGAAGACAGGAGTTGGGACATCTGTTGCTGCGAATCGCCAGCGATCTCCTGCACGCTGCGGAAGTAGGCCGCGCACTGCTCGGCAGCCGGACCACCGATAGCGCTCTGCAGGTTCCCGAGTTCACCGACGTCCTTGATCTGCATGAGATTGTTCGAGGCGGCGAGGCTGTTTTCGAGTGCGCTGCGGGCCACATTAAGGTTCAATGCAGCCAAGCGTTCGACGCTGGAAAAAGCAACTTGCGATAGCGCCATCAATGCGTTGGTGTAGGTCTTGCCGGCGCGGATCTGTTCGGATGTGGTGGTTTGCATCTAGTCTTTCCTCGTGGGAATCGCTGCGTGAATGGTCTGGAAAGGAAGCAGCATGAATCCACACAGTCTCCGTACGCCAGTTTTATGTTGCGACGCAGCACGCATGCACAGTCTGGCCCCATTGCGCTGGGAGTCAACACATATTTTTGAAGTCGCCCTGCCCCGAAAACGCCGTTCGGTGCACCAGATTTCAGTTGCGGTCGCGATCGTCGTCGCCGCGCCATCCCTCGATTAGATCGCCGCCGACAAAGAGTCAGCACTTTTCGGCAATGTCCGGCATTGGCCCGCGCGGCTCCAGCCCTAGGCGGACGACTTCATGGCTTGTTGGCCAAGGCCAGCGCGGCTGGAGAACGCGGCTCGCAGATGCTTGCGCCCGAGGATGCACGCTCGCGCGCGCTCTCCTCTCTCGCGTACCGCATTTCGGCGACCAACGAGCCCGACGCCCGCCAATACATGAAGGCCGCGACGAGCGAGAACAGGATCGCGGCGCTGATCGCGTAGCGCAGCGAATACTGGCCCATGCCGAAACGGACGATCAAGGTTTCGCTGATGAATCCTGTCACGGTGGGCCCGAGGCCCAATCCGACCAGATTGGTCACGAGCAGCGTAACCGCCGAAGTCAGTGCGCGCATGTTCGGTGCGACGAGCAACTGCGGCACCGCAACCACCGGCCCGTAGTAAAACGGCAGCAAGGTGAATGCCACTACGCCGAAAGCGAGTGAGAGGCTTGTCGATTCGACCAGGTATTGCGCGAGCGCCATCGGGACGAAGATCAGGCCGCCGAAGGTGAGAACCCGAAGGCGCAGGCGGGCATCCCGCTGGCCGAGTCGATCCGACAGCCAGCCCCCCAGGTACATCCCGATGCCGCCGCCGATGCCATTGACCAGCGCGAGATAGACCGAGACGTCGCCGATCGACATGTCGTGCACCCGCGTATAGAACGGGGCGCTCCAGTTCATCACGGAATACGAGACATAGGCGTGCAGCGCCGCGCCAGCGATGAGGAAGCGATAGCTGCGCAAGTGCCACAGCGTCTTCAATGCCTCGACAAAGCCGGGCTGTGAATCCGCGACGTCGGCCGCCTGATCGAAGCGGCCGCGGGCCGGCTCGCGGATCACCAGCAGCACGATGGGCACGAGGAGCAGCCCCACGACGCCGATGACGCCGAAGCTCTTGCGCCAGCCGAGCGTCTCGGCAAGCATCCCCGCCGACAGAAAGCCGAACATCATGCCGACGGGCAGCGACAGCCCGAGGATTGCCATCGCCGTGGCGCGAGAACGCGGCGGAAACAGATCCGCGATCATGGAGTGCGACGCGGGGATGCTGCCAGCCTCGCCGGCGGCGACGCCGACTCGCAGGAGCACGAGATGCGTGAAGTTCGCCGCAAGCCCGGTCAGGGCCGTCATGCCGCTCCACACCGCGAGCGCCGCCGCGACCAGGCGCTTGCGCACGGTGCGGTCTGCGAGACGCGCGATCGGCAAGGACAGCGTGGTGTAGAAGAGCGCGAACGACAGGCCGGTGAGTAGTCCGAGCTGGGTGTCGGACAGCCCGAGATCACGCTTGATCGGCACCTGCAGGATCGAGATGATTGTCCGGTCGATGTAATTGAAGGTCGACACCGCGAACAAAAGGCCCAAGACGAGCCAGCGCCCGGAAACTTCGTTCATGCCCTTCATCATTCCCACCCGGCCGTCCGCGCCGCCGTGATGCCGAAGGTCATGGCCATCGCCAGTCCCCCGGCGTAGCCGACGCCATACGCGCCGCCCGCATCGCTGCCCGCCGCCAGGAGTCCCCGAACGGCGCGGCCCTTTGCGTCGAGGACCTGCGCGCCGGTGTCGATCGTCAGGCCGCCGAATGTGAACGTGATCGCCGGGTAGACAATCAGCGCATAGTACGGGGCCCGATCCATCGGCAAGCACGTTTCCGTCCGCGGCGGATTCATGACTTCCCAGCCGTTGTTCGCCAGGTCGTTGTAACGGGACAGCTCGCGCAGCATTTCCTCGCCGTCGAAGCCGTGGGCCGTCGCAAAACTGCCCAGCTCCGCGAATGTCTGCGCAATGATCCCCTCGCCCCCGTTCTCCATCGCCACGGCGAATTTGTCCAGCGGCGGCGCCGTCGCGACGATCGGTTTGGTGGCGTGCTCGGCATGCACACGGGCGTCCCAAAGGCAGATCGCGCGCGCGTTCGGCTGCTGGACCGTGTGGTAGGTGTTGGTGTGGTCGCCGAAGGATTCGTCGCAGAAGCGTTTGCCGTGTTCATTGAACAACAGGGCATGGTCGCTGTGGTACTGGGAGAGCATTGTGTAATAGCGCTCCTCGCCCCACGCGTTCGGCTTGCTGACGAGATGCCCGTAGAACCCGCGGTTCGTCCCCCGCACTTCGCCGCCGACCTCCTGGCCGAGCTTCAGTCCGGCGCCGTCGCTGTACGGGTTCGACCGCAAGAGCATCTCGCGGGCGTTCTCGTGGATGTACTGGGAACGCATTTCGGGATTCCCTTGGAAGCCGCCCGTCGCGAGCAGGGTCCACTGCGCATGCACATCGATCTCGCCGTCCTCGTGCACCGTCCTCGCCCCGGTGACGCGCCCCTCGCTGTCCTGCAGCAGCGTCGACACCGTCGTTTCGAAGACCACGTGGCCGCCCGCCTTTTCGACGAGGTCGACGCAGCCCTTCAGGTGTTCGACGATGTCGATCTGGTAGCCATTGCCGTGCAGCACCTTCATGGCTTTGGAGATGTCGATACCGCGGCGGCGCAGCCAGGCGATCGCCTCCGGATAGCGCTCGCAAATCACCCTGCCCAGTGCGGGTTCGCCCGCACCGTACAACTCCATCTTCTTTTCCGACGCGGCAGTCCATAGCACGCCGCCCGACAGGAAGGCGGAACCCCCGATCTCAGGCGCTTTCTCGACGACGATGACTCGGGCGCCGCGCTCGGCGGCCCAGCCTGCCGCCGACAATCCCGCCATCCCGGCGCCGACGACCAGCAAATCACACTCAAGGACTTCGTAGCTCATTGATTGCTCCTAGCGATATACCAGAACCGGGATCTTCGAGTGCGTCAGCACCTTCTGCGTCTGGGACCCGAGCAGCAGTCCCTTGACCCCTTTGCGACCATGGGAGGCCATCAGAATCATGTCGCAGCCATGCTGCGCGGCCGCGGCAAGAATCCCCTCATAGGGTTCGTCGGCGACGCCACATGCGGACGCGCTCGGCACGCTGGCATCCTTGGCGACGCTTTCTGCCCCCTCAAGAATGTCGCGAGCCCGCTGATTGACGAACTGATCGACCAGATCCGGTTCGAGGGTGCGCATCAGCGATACCTCGCCGTAGAGCGACGACTCCACGTTCGGCGTGGCGAAGAAGAACGTGATGCGGGCCTTCGTCTCGTGCGCAAAGGCTACAGCCTTCTTGACTGCCATGGCAGACAGCGTGGAGCCGTCAGTCGGAACAAGCAAATGACGAAACACGATCAAACCTCATAGTGAGACTTCGGAAGGGGACTTAGGTCACCGACTGCAGCGCCTTCCGGGTGCCCGTCACTGCGGCCTCCTGGGGGCGATCGGTCGGCGTGATCGGCGCCTGGGCGTCACCAGGCGTTTCGGATGAGACCTTGGCCGGGCGCGACACCCCCTGCAGCAGGAAGTGAGACAGGGCCGGAATCAGAATCAGCGCACCGAGCATGTTCCACACGAACATGAAGGTCAGCAGGATTCCCATATCCGCCTGGAACTTGATCGGGGACCAGGCCCAGGTGATCACGCCCGCCGCGAGCGTCACGCCCACCAGGGCGACGACCTTGCCGGTAAAGGCGACTGCCCTCTGGTAGGACTGCGCGAGCGTGAAGCCAAGGCGCTGCTGGGTGAGTTGTACCGACAGCAGGTACAGCGCGTAGTCGACGCCGATGCCCACCCCGAGCGCGATGACCGGCAGCGTCGCGACCTTGACGCCGATGCCGAGCTGAACCATCAGCGCCTCGGCGAGAACCGACGTCAGCACGAGGGGCAACACCGCGACGACGACCGCGCGCCAGCTGCGGAAGGTGATGGCGCACAGCAGGACCACCGACGCATACACGTAGAGCAGCATGGTGCGGTTGGCGTCGCGCACGACGATGTTGGTCGAAGCATCGATACCGGCGCTCCCGGCCGCAAGCAGGAATTGCCGTTGCGGCGTGTTGTGCTCGGCCGCGAACTCCTCCGCGACCTTGACGACGCGGTTCAGCGTTTCGGCCTTGTGGTCGGACAGGAATGCCAGCAGCGGCGTCATCGAGCACCGCGAATTGAGCATGTCGCCGTTCCACGCGATCGCGTTGTTGATCTGCGCATCGATCACCGACTGCGCGTCCGGCACTGTCAGCCACTTCGGATTACCCTCGAACGCGCCCGAGGTGTAGGAGCGGACCGTGTCGGCGAGCGACGCCGTGCGCTGCACGCCGGGCTGTTGCCGCAGGGTCCAGGCCAGCTGATCGATCTCGGTCAGCGTCTCGTACGAGCGGCAGCCATCGTCCGACGTCTTCACCATCACCGCGAAGACGTCGCTCGAGATGCCGTAGTTCGACGTGACGAACGCATTGTCGCGGTTGTAGCGCGACTCGGGCCGAAGCTCGGGCGCCCCGGCATCGAGATCGCCGATCTTCAGGTTCTGGGAGCCAAACCAACCCAGCACGCCGAGTAGCGTTGCGACGACGATCGCGCCAGTCGCCCACTTCCGCTCGGTGAACCGGTCGAGGAAGCTCCAGAGCTTGCCGAAACCGCGGCCGCCGCTCTCCTCGCGCTCCTCCGCCAGACTGCGCTTGGCCGCCGCAGGGCTCACGCCGACATAGGACAGGAAGACCGGCAGCAGGATCAGGTTGGTCGTGATCAGCACGGCGACGCCCAAGCTCGCCGCCAGCGCCAGCTCGCGGATGACCGGAATGTCGATGACCATCAGCACCGCGAAGCCGACCGCATCGGCCAGCAGCGCCGTCAGCCCGGCCAGAAACAGGCGGCGGAAGGTGTAGCGCGCGGCGACCCACTTGTGCGCGCCGCGGCCGACGTCCTGCATGATGCCGTTCATCTTCTGCGCGCCGTGGGACACGCCGATTGCGAAGACCAGGAAGGGCACGAGGATCGAGAACGGATCGAGCCCGTGGCCCAGCGTGACGACGATCCCGAGCTGCCAGATCACGGCGATCAACGAGCACAAGAGCACCATCGCCGTGCTGCGGATGCAGCGCGTGTAGAGGAAGATGATCAGCGCGGCGATCCCGGCGGCGAACAGGAAGAAGGTCATCACCTTTTCGAGACCGTCGATCAGGTCCCCGGCGAGCTTGGCGAAGCCGATGATGTACATCCGCACTTTCGGCGGGTTCGCCGCGTCGCCCGTCGCATAGCGTTGCCGGATGTCTTCCAGCGCACTCGACAATTGGTGATAGTCGAGCGAATTGCCGTTCCCGTCCTTCGCCAGCAGCGGCATCACGATCATGCTGGAGCGATAGTCGTTGGCGACGAGGCCGCCGACGAGCTTTGCGCGGGCGATGTTGATGCGCAGGTCCTCGATCGACTTCGCGCTGCCGTTATAGTCGTTGGGAAGAACCGGTCCGCCGCGGAAACCTTCCTCGGTGACTTCGACCCAGCGCACGACGGGCGCGAAGAGCGACTTCATCCAGGCGCGATCCAGGCCCGGCAGCGTGAAGATCTCGTCGTTGATCTTCGCCAGCGTGGCCAGGTATTGCGGATCGAAGATATCGCCGTTGGGGTTCTCGATGACCACCCGGACCGAATCCCCCATCCCTCGCAGATCGGGACGATTCTCGAGGTAGTTCTGGATGTACGGATGTCCCTGCGGCAGCATCTTGTCGAAGCTGGCGTTGACGTGCAGGCCGCGCAGCTGAAAGGCAAAGAACGCCGTGAGCAGGACGCAGGCCACGATCAGGAACGGCCGGTTGTTGAAAATCAGCCGCTCGAGAAGATTGCCCGACGCGTCGTCGAAATCCCGCGGGTCGGTGACAATCTTCATGGATTGGCGATCGGTCTTTGATGTGCTCATGCCACTATTGCTCCAAGTGGGGATCTACCCGCACGCCTTCCGAACCCGCCAGCACGATACCGCCCTGAGGCGACCCGACGATTCCGTAGTAGGACATCGAGTGTGCCGGCTTCACGGCCGCGAAGGTCTTGCCCTGATCGGTGCTGCGCAGGACTTCGCCGCCCTGCGTCGCGAGCAGCACCTCGCCGCCGGGCAGCACGACGCCGCTGGTGATCCCCGCCGACGTGCCGAGCGCGATCTTGTCCCACGATCCGCCGCCATTCGCGCTGCGGAAGAGGCTGCCCCGCAGGCCGAAGGCCAGCACGGTGTCCGATTCCAGCTTCAGGAGTCCGAAGACGCTACCTTGGTAAGGCAGCGGATGCGCGACGAAGCGGTTCTTGCCAGCGTCGAAACGCAAGACCATGCCGCCCTCGCCCGCCACATAGACCGCCTGGTGGTCGCCTACGACGCTATAGAAGTGCAACTCGTCGGGGTTGTCCGTGCGGTCCATCAAGGGCGTCCAGGTCTTGCCGCCGTCCTGGGTGCGAAAGATGCGGTTGAAGGAGCCGACGACGTAGCCCTTGCTCTCGTTTTCGAAGAACACTGCCATCAGCGGCTGAGTTCCGCCATCCTGCTGCAAGCGCTTTTCGCGCGCGACGGAGACGGCGGCGTCGGGATTGGTGGCGGCCTGGGCTTCGAGGTAGCGAACCGAAAGCTCCGCGCTCTGTTTGCCGTCGAGCTGCTTGACCCAGTGCGCGCCGCCGTCGCTCGAATGCAGTACGACGCCGCCGTGGCCCACCGCCCAGCCGAGTTTCTCGCTGGGGAAAGTCACAGCGACGAGATCCGTGCTGACGGGCACTTCCGCCTGCTTCCAGGTGCTTCCGCGATCGTCCGAGTACACGATATGGCCGCGCTGGCCGACCGCGACGAGCCGATTTCCGGCCGCCGCGACGGCCATCATCGGGCTTTGGGAGGCCAGGCTGCTGGCCACCGCAGGCCGGTCGAGCGGCCCCACGAAGGTCCAGGCGGCCGCTGGCTGCGATACTGCGAGCGCTGCACCGATGGTCAGCGCTGCAAACACATTCAGGTGACGCAAGGCCGTCCCCTCCTCTGCTATGGGTGCGTGGTTCGATGTCCGGGCCGGCCTGCCCGCAGGCGGGCGGCCCGGATCGTTGTCGAGGACCTCAGCGCACGCCCTCGGCCGCCAGGGCCTCCGGCATGAAGAACGAGTTCGGCTTCAGCGGCGTCACCACCCAGCCGCCGCCATCGGTCGGATCGGTCTGATGCGCGTACATGCCGGTCGCGAGATCGTGGGTCACGTATTCGTCGGTTGCGTGGTGTCCCGGAGTCTCATACAGCGAGATCGGCAGGTTCAGCACGACGCGGTAGATCTGGCCCGTCGAATCGTAGTTGTCGGCGATACCCACGCCCGGCATATCCTCGTCGAAATGGAACACCCGCTTCGGATAGACGTGGCGCTTGCCCGGCTTGAGCGTCGCTTCGACGACCCACACGCGGTGCAATTCCCAACGCATGCAATCGGGATTGAGGTGGTTCTTCATGTGCCGCACGTTCTCGGGACAAACTTGCGGATCGCGGATCTTGTAGGAGTTGTAGGGGATGTACATCTCCTTCTTGCCGACCAGCTTGAAGTCGTACCGGTCCATCGCGCCGAAGAACACGGCGGTGTCGTCGAGAACCCCGGTGCCGCCGCCGGTCGGGCTCGGCGTGTCGTACGAGAGATCAGGCGACAGCTTGACGCGTCTTTGCCCCGGCAGATAAGACCAGGCCCGGCGTCCGGTATCAAGCATGTCGACCGAATCGCGCACCAGCACCTTCTCGCCTGCCTTGCGGTTCGGCGCGGAGTAATCCAGCCGGAGCGCCTCATAGATCTCGTTGTCGGAGATCGGCGTCGTGCGTTTCGGATCGAAGATCGGATACTGGATATAGGCGGTCGAAGCCCCCGTAAGCGTGATGTTGCCTTGCGTATCCACGACTCGCGAGGACATCGCGGTCGTCGTCATCGCCGGCGCATCGAACTTCAGCAGCCGGTTCCACACCACCTCGTTGCCGGTCTTCGGAAACGGGAAGGGCAAGCCGGGCCAGCAGCCTTCGAGCTTGAGGCCGTCGCTACCGGTCTTGCACGCCGACGCATTCTTCAGCGTGTTGTCCAGATAAAACTTCGGATAATTGGCCGTCCGGTGGCCCGGATAGATATCGAGCCGGTAGGTCGGGTATTTCTTCAACATGGCCTTCGTGCCGTCGGACAGCTTGTCCGCGTATTTGTCCATGTTCTTGGCGTCGATCGAAAACAGCGCCTTTTCGTTCGCGAACGGATCCGGGCGACGCATCGGCTTTTGCGGATCGAAACCGGCCGGCGGATTGACCGCGCCGGTCCAGGCCGGAATCGAACCGTCCTTGTTGCCTGCGACTTCCGCACCCCACGGAGTCCGCGCGCCACTCAGCGACTTGATCTCCTCCGGGGTGGCAGCAGCGAGCGCCGTCCCGGCGATACCTGCCGCCAGCAAGGCGGCGAGAGTCTTGATTCCTTGTGCCATCGATGTCTCCTCAGGGGTTCTTAGAATGTGGTCTTGAAAGTCACGGAAAGCCAGCCGCGATCGCGGATCGGCCCGTTTCCGTTGGACGATCCCACTACCGTGGGTCCGATACCCGGCACGGCGAAAGCCGCGGGGGTCGCTCTCGGGTTCACGAGGCCGTAGTAGTCGATGTAGCTGATATCGAACTTGTACTTGGCCTTGTAGTCGGCACTCAGTCCGAGGCTCCAGCTGCCGGTGTCCTCGTTGCCGCCGAACGGCACCGGCGAGTTGCCTTTCAGGCCCCGGCTGTACGACATGGGCATCGACAGATCGAGCCCCGGAAGCACCTGGAACCACGTCGGCGCGAACGAGAGCTGCAGGCCCCACGCGTCGTCGGTGGAACAGCCGTCGCGCCACGTGCCGCCTGCCGCACCGACCTTGTTGGTGCACGTGTGATCGACACCCTTGAAGTTCGCCGGATTACCCCGGAGCTTGTCGAGCTTGCTGTAGGTCAGTTCGCCCGACACGCTCGCCATATCGAAGAGGGGGGTCTTGTTGATGATCGCAATCGCGTTGACCAGCGCGTGCCAGGTGTCGCCGCGTGCGAGATCGGTCGCGCCGAATACCGTGTTCAGGACTGTGTTCTCGCGACGGACGATCTCGGAGCCGAGCGCGATACCGCCCCCAATCTCCTTCGAAAGGCTGACGCCCCACAGCTTCACGTCCTTGGCGTAGGCACTGTAGAACCGGGTCGGGCCGGTGGTGGTGCGAAGGAACTGGGGAACCTTGTCGTCGAACTTGCGATAGTAGACGCCGAAGGTACCGAAGTCGGTGTTTGCCTTCGCGTTCAGGCCCCAGTCGCCAACGTCCTTGGGCTTGGCGTTGCGACCCGAGTCGAGATCGCCGACGAAGCGCGTGGTCGCAAACGGGCTGATGCGGGTTCCACCCGAGAACAAAAAGTCGGTGCTGCCGAGATAGGTTCCACCTTCGGGAAGGCGGAACGGCTGCCATTCGAACGCGTATTGCCCTGCAAAGGAGAAAGTCTCGTTGAGGCGCAGCAGTGCCGACAGCTGGTTTCGCGGCAGGAACAATTCTTTCGCTTCGGAGCCCGGCGTCGCCAGCGACTTGCTGAAGTTCACCGCCCCCTGGGAGTAGGAGACGCCGTGGATCGGCGTAAAGAGCGATTCCCCCCAGTAGATGTTGTGGCGGCCGAAGCGCACATCCAGCGGCGATTCGCCGAGGTCGATCCGTCCGAAGACGAAGGCATCGAGCAATTCGCCGGAATGCGTGTAATAGCGTTTGACGTCGTTCGTGAATCGATTATTCGGATAAGCAGTCCCGAGACCCGCCGTCTGATACGCCGGATTGCCCTCCACATGGCTATCGTATGCGTCGTCATACCAGGCGCTGCCGGAAACCCGGAAGCCGTAATTCTTCTTGAAGACGAAGTCAAATTCGGAAAGCAGGTCGATGCGATTGGTGACGATATCGCCCTTGTCGAACTTGTATTCCCCCGCTTGGGACGTCCAGGTATCGCCCACGGTGTTGTCGCGCTCGTTCATGCGCCAGCCGACGTTATATCGAACCTGGTTGTCCCAACGAACTTCAAGGTCGGGATTATCGGTTTCGATCTGAAAGGCAAGCGCACTACCACTCCACAACCCTGCTACAGCCAATCCGACGACCATCGGCCGCAAGCAGTGCAAGCGCGCCTCAAACTGAGCTTCCTTCATCTCCTTCCTCCTTTTTTGTGCGTCTTTGGAATCCGGCTCTAATGGTTTTTTACGGGGAAGCCTGCTCATTCCGACTCGCTCCTCAGACTGCCCCGGACCGGTTCATGGGTTTTACGTTGCTGCCGCCAACTCCGTCGAATGTCGTCGATATGTAACTAAAGACGTAGATATCAGGAGCCGACGCATGTAACGGTGGTCGCCGTTTTCATGTTCTGCACGTGATGTAAAGGCTATCGACCGCCCGGTCGGTTGTCAATATTTTTTCGCAGAATTTGAGGTCGAAAACGGCACGACTCAAGCTGCGCTATCAGGTCGAAGCGAACCCTCCCGCGAGAGGGAGGCGGAGGCCGCTTGCAGCGAGGGAACCGACACCGTCGGCGAGGTCGAGGGGGGGTATTGCCAAGACAGGAAAGAAAGCCGCGATCACGCCGCCGACGAGTCGCGGGGATCTACGGACAAAGCCTCAACGGCCCCTCCGAGCGCATCAGCGCGTCGAAAGGAAGCGGTGGGCTACAGCCGGCCGCCTGGGCGGCGGCCGGCACATCCGGGGGAGCGGATCACACGGACAGGGTCATCCGGGGCGGACATCCATCGCGTTGGCGCCGGACACCCATGCCGACAAACCGCTCGTCAGCACGGTGCACACGATCGTTTCCGCGATCTCGGTCTCGGTCGCGCCGGCCGTCCGGGCGCCATTGATATGCACTGACGCGAGCGGACTGTAATCGGCCGCCAGCACGGCAACCAGCATCAGTTCCGAGTACTTCGGTCCGAGCGCGGTGCCGTTGATCGTGCCCTCCCGCATCAGGTAATACGCATCGCCGCCCAGCGGCAACAGCTCGATCAGCTTGCCGAGCGACGGGGGCATCGTGCCGAAATACCGCAGGAAGTTCTGCTCCGCTTCCTCCGGCCCCACCTCGATTTCGGGCATCGGAACCTCGCCTTCGGACCCGGGCGGATATTCCGCCTCCAGCGTCGAGATGAACGACAATGCAGCCCCTTCGCCGCGTACGCTGCTCAGCACGACCGCCGCGGCCGAGGCTTCCTCGAACGTCAGCCCCAATTGGTGCGCACGCTTGAGCTCGCGTTGGGCCATCGAGACGTAACCCTTGGTCGTCGCCGCGACGGCCACATACAAGGCCTTGATCCTGGCCGGGATCGCGCCATCGCTATCGACAAGCTGACGCCATCTCGAATATCCGGCCAACGTATAGGGTGCGATCTTTCGCAAGAGCTTCGACTGCAACAACAAGCTCGTGCTACTGATGGTTTGTTGCTCCACAACGACCTCCCGTCACTAAGATTTCATTGGGCGGTAATGCCGCCGTCGATCGTGATTTCCGATCCAGTGATGTAGCTCGATTCATCGCTCGCCAGAAACAGGACGGCATCCGCAATCTCCTTCGGCTGCCCGAAACGGCCGAGCGGTGTATGCCGAAGAAATTCTTCGGCAATGTCGGCGTTGGCATAGGCCGGAGCCGTCAATGGCGTTTCGACGTGGCCCGGGTGCACCGAATTGGCGCGCACGCCGTTGCGCGCCTCGGCACATTCGAGGGCGGTCACCTTCGTGAAGAGGCGAACTCCGGCCTTGGCCGCACAATATGCCGAAGCGTTCGGGCCGGCCACCAATCCGCGAATCGACGACATATTCACGATCGAGCCGCGCCCGCCCCTAGCCAGCAGCGGCAGCGCGTATTTCGTGCCCAGGAACACGCTGTCGAGATTGACGGCGAGCGTGGATCGCCACTCGTCCAGAGAGGTATCCGCAATCGACCGGAAGCGGCCGAAGCCGGCGTTATTGACGAGGACGTCCAACCGGCCGAAGGCCGAATCGATCTCCCGCATGGCGGCGATCCAGCGATCCTCGACGGTGACATCGAAGTGAATCGCGCGATGACCCTCGCTGATTTGCCGCACCTCGGCCAGCGCCTTTTCGAGCAAGGCCTCGTTGCGGTCGGCGAGGATCACGGTGGCGCCTTCCTCGGCAAAGCGCAGCGCCGTTGCAAGCCCTATCCCCGACGCCGCACCGGTGACGAGGGCAACTTTCTGCGCCAGGCGATTCATGCCGCCTTCTCCCCTTCGTTGCGCAGATCGCGCTTGCTCAGTTCCAGCAGACCGGCGAAGGTCGGGTTGGCACGGTCCAGGATGGCCCGCATCCGGGTTTCGATGGCTTCGTCGAACTTGTCCGTGGTCAGCAGGTAGAGCTGGTTGGCACGGACGGCGCCGATGACCTGCTCCGCCACGTCGGCGGGCGAGATGGCCCCCGCATAGAGGTTGGCCGCGATCGCCTTGAGCTCCTCGGTCTCCTCCGCGGCCCCGCCGTCCGGCCGCAATTCTTGCGGACGATTGCGCTCCGACTGATAGATCTTCGTGTTCACCAGCCCCGGGCACAGCACGGTCACGCCGATCGGCGCGCCGAGTTCTTGCAGGGACGCATAGAGCGCCTCGGTGATTCGCACCGCTGCGAACTTGGCCGCGCTGTAGACGGCGGAGCCCGACCCGCTGACGAGACCGGCCACCGAGGCGGTGGTCACGATGTGGCCTTCGGTGCCCTGCGCCAGCATCCGCGGGACGAAGCTGCGCAGACCATGGGCAACGCCCATCAGATTCACGTCGAACGACCACTTCCAGTCTTCGAGGGGATATTCCCAGACGGGTCGGAAACGTCCGGACGGGACGATCCCCGCATTGTTGCAGAGCAGGTCGACGCTGCCAAAGGTCTCGAACGAGGTCACGGCCAGGGCTTCCACCTCTTCCGGGCTGGCGACGTCGCAGCGCACCGGCAGCGCGCGGTGCCCTCCCGCCTGAAGCGCGTCGCTGACCCTTTTCGCCGCCGCGGCGTCGATGTCGGCCACGACGATCTTCATGCCCTCGCGTGCAAAGCGCCATGCCATCGCCTCGCCCATACCGCTTCCGGCACCCGTTATTACCGCCGTCTTGCCGTCGAAATCGATCATGTCTTCCTCCAGAGGGTTTGCCGCGACCGTCCAGCCGCAGCGAGTTGTATTCGTCGTCGGCGCCGAGGCTCGGCGGCGCCGTCAAAGTTGGCGGGCCAGGCGTTGGCCCTCGAACACCGCGTTGGACATCCGGCGAGGCGCGACGCAGTCGCCGATGGCGTGCGTCTCAAGCCCCGATTTCCTGAGCTCCGCGGCCAGACCGGATCGCGCCGTGCGTCCCGTCTGGATGACGACCAGATCGCAAGGCACGGTCTCCAAGCGGCCACTGGTCACATTCATCAAGGACGCGCCCTCGGGATCGACGCCCTCCAATACCGTGAGCACGCGATACTCGGTCCCGCCTCCGCCGAGGCGCGCCAGCAGCGGCCCGACGCTTTCGGTCGGGATCGTGCCCGCAATCGCCGCCGACGGCGTCGCGATGGTCACTTGCCAGCCCGCGTCCATCAGGCTTTCGGCGACGCCATAGGTCCACCAGAAGGCGCTGCCGTCATCGACCATCACGGCTCGCCCGCTCCCGCTGGGCGCCGGCGCACCGTTCTCGAGGATCTCGAACCAGGTCTTGACGTGATCGCCAGCCAATTCGTCACTGACCGGATTCGCCGCCGCACCGACCGCGACCACCGCCACGTCGAATGCCCCGCCGAGATCGTCCGCGCCGGCGATTTTCGTATTAAGCTCGACTTTCACCTCCAGACGCCGCAGTTCGCCCTGTTGATAGTCGATCAGGCGGCGCAGGTCGGCGCGATGCGGCAAGGACGCGGCGTAGAGAAACTGTCCGCCGAGACCGTCCGAGGCTTCGAATACCGTCACGGAATGGCCGCGCTCGGCTGCGACGCGGGCCGTTTCGAGGCCCGCGGGCCCGCCCCCGATCACTGCGATCCGACGCGGCGCCGCTACCCGGCCGCGATCCATGAATTCGGGCACCACTTCCCGCCCCGCCATCGGGTTGACGGCGCAATGCAGATGCGGCGAAAACGAGCGGCATTCCTGGTTCACGCCGATGCAGGGCCGGATGCGTTCGACCTGCCCGCAAGCGGCCTTGGCCACCCAGTCGGGGTCGGCGATGAAGGCACGCGCCATGCCGACGAGGTCCGCCTGCCCTTCGGCCAGAATCCGTTCCGCGATGACGGGACCGGTAATGCGCTGGCCGACGATCACCGGCAGGTCGCACGCCTTGCGGATGATTCCGGCGGCGCGGGCCGCGGTCGCCTCGGGCGCCGTCACATCCTTCACGTACAGCCCGCGCGTCCCGAGGGTAATGCTCAGGTAATCGGTCAGGCCATCCTCGGCGATGAGCTTGCTGATCTGGACGGTATCGGGGATCTCCAGGCCGTCGGCGACTTCCTCGTCGGCACTCAGACGCAGTCCCAGCAGAAAGTCTTCGCCGCAATGCTTGCGAATCGATTCGATGACCTCCCGCAGGAAGCGCAGGCGCTTTTCGGGCGTGCCGCCGTAGCGATCGTCGCGGTGGTTGGTAGCCGGGGACAGGAACTGCCCGACGAGGTAGCCGTGTGCGCCGTGGATCTCGACGCCGTCGTGGCCGGTGCGCTTGAGGTTGGCGGCCGATACGCCGAAGGCGTCGACGATGGCGGCGATTTCGTCTTCGTCGAGTACGTGCGGCGGGTACGGATCGCGGGGCGAGCGGATGGCGGACGGCGCCACCGGAGCGTTGTCGAATTCCCCACCGATCGTTTCTCGCCCGAGATGCACGATCTGGCCGACCACTTTCACGCCGTGCGAGTGGATCACGTCCACGCGCCGCTTCAGGCCCTCGAGGACGGCCTCGTTATACGGTTCGACCAGTTTGCGCGAGCGGATCGCCGACGTCGGGTGAACAATCGCCGCGCCGGTGACCATCATCGCCGGTCCGGATTTCGCACGGGCTTCGTAGTACGCGATGTCTTCATCGGTGATCGCGCCATCCCGCACCATGCTGGTCCCGTGCGGGAGCATTACGATGCGGTTGGGCAGCGTGATCCGGCCGAGCTTCAAGGGCTCGAAGAGTTTCGGAAAGGCGCGGGACGCTGGATTTGCTTCCATCTTTCTTCCTCCTTACTGCACCAAGGCCCCGCCATCGATGACGAGCTCCGCGCCCGTCGTGTAGGAAGCGTCGTCGGACGCCAGGTAGAGCACGCCCGCAACGACCTCGCGGATCTGCCCGAGACGCCCGAGCGGAATGCGCGACAGCCGCCGCGCCACGGCTTCGGGGTCGGCGCAGGCTCCGCGCAACATGTCCGTATCGATCGGACCCGGATGAATCGAGTTACAACGGATGCCATCCTTCGCGTGCTGGCCTGCCGTCACCTTGGTGAAGGTCCGGACCGCGGCCTTGCTCGCGGCGTAGGCCGCTTCCATGATCTGGGATTGCCCGAGTGCTGCGAGCGACGAGATATTGACGATCGAACCGCCGCCGGCCCGGCGCATCTGCGGAATGGCGTATTTAGTGCCCAGGAAGACGCTTCTCGCGTTGACCGCCATCACGCGGTCCCACTCTTCGACGGTCCGCTCCTCGATCGAAGTCACGCTGGGCACGATGCCGGCGTTATTCACCAGGATGTCGAGCTTGCCGAAGACAGCGATGCTTTCATCGACGACACGGCGCCAGTCCTCTTCCTGCGATACGTCGAGGTGAAAATACCGAGCCCGTCCACCTGCCGCATGAATCTCCTGCGCGACGCCTACACCGGCCTCGTCCAGGAGGTCGCAAAGCACCACTGCAGCGCCTTCCTGCGCGAACACGCGTGCCGCTTCGGCCCCGAATCCGCGGGCGGCGCCGGTAATCAGTGCAACCTTGCCTTCCAGCTTCCCCATCGTTTCCTCTCCTCGATCTCTTGTATGACCGTTAACCGATGCGCACTTCGCGAACTTCACGCAGTCCCGCCGGCACAACCGGTTCCGGCGATGACGCTTCCGATTTGTGCAGCATTTCGTGCGGCAATGAATTCGACGCACGCCAGAACATCCAGCCGCCCATCAGCGAAAAGAGGACGGAGAAACTGATCGCGTAGCGCAACGAATGCTCGGCCACGCCCATGTGCGCCACCAGCGTGTCGCTGAGCAGCCCCGTAACGAAGGGCCCGAGGCCCAGGCCGAACAGATTGAGCACCAGCATCAACACCGCGGAGGTAAACGCCCGCATGTTGGCCGGAACGAGCATGTGGGCGATGGCGATGATCGGTCCGTAATAGACGAGCATCAGGGTCTGCGATACGGCGCCCAGGGCCATCGAGAGTTCGGCGGAAGCGACGAAGTACTGGCACAGCGCGAACGGGACCATCACGAACAAGGCGATCGCGACGACGCGAGCCCGCGCCCGGGGATCGTTCTTGCCGAAATGATCGGAGAGGCGACCGCCCAGGTACATGCCCGCGGCGCTGCCGAAACCGTTCACGAGCGCCAGGTAGAGCGAGGTCTGCGCGAGCGACATTTCGTGAACGCGCACATAGAACGGTGCGCTCCAGCTATTGACCGAGTACCACGCGAACGCATGGAAGGCGCCGGCGACGACCAGGTAGCGGTAGGTCTTCAGTCCCCACAGTCGGCTCAACGCCTCCCTGGCGCTCGGAGCCGGCAACGCCGTTGCCGGGGCCAAATCGAATTGCCCGCGCTTCGGCTCACGCATCGTAAACATCAGGATCGGCACCAGCACCAGGCCCGCCACGCCCACGACCGCAAAAGCCATGCGCCATCCGACCGCCTCCGCGAGCGCACCGGCAATGGAGAAGCCGAACATCATCCCGACGGGCAGCGACAAGCCCCAGACCGACAACGCCGTCGCGCGCGCGCTGGCCGGGTAGAGATCCGCAATCATCGAATGCGTCGCCGGGATGCTGCCGGCTTCACCCGCGGCGACCCCGACGCGGTAGAACAGCAGGCTCGTGAAGCTGGTCGCGAGCCCGGTCAGCGAGGTCATGCCGCTCCAGATCGCGAGCGATCCCGCGATCAGGTACTTGCGCGTCCAGCGATCGGCGAGGCGCGCGATCGGCAGCGACAGCGTCGAATAGAACAGCGCGAACGACAGCCCCGTCAGCGCCCCGAGTTGCGAATCGGACAGCCCGAGATCCGCCTTGATCGGCACCTGCAGGATCGAAAGGATTGTCCGGTCGATGTAGTTGAACACCGACACCATGAACAGCAGAAAGAGAACGTAGCGACGCTGCCCGGCACTGATCATCAGCTTGCTCCAAAAAACGACGATATCGCGGACCGGGGCTGCCCTGGGGACGGCCCCGGATCACCCCTTACTTGGAGTACGCCTTGATGCTCGAATATTCGCGTCCTTCGTGTTTCTTGCATTCGAGCCGTGCCACGGTGCGGCAGTGAACCTCGTCCGGACCGTCGGTCAGGCGCACGATACGCGTGTTGGCGTACATCTCCGCGAGCCCGAAGTCCTGCGACACACCGCCGCCGCCGTGAGCCTGGATCGCCATGTCGATGATGCGCTGCGCGACCTGCGGCGCCACCACCTTGATCATCGCGATCTCGCCGCGCGCCGCCTTGTTGCCGACCGTGTCCATCATGTAGGCGGCCTTCAGGCACAGCAGGCGCACCATCTCGATGTCGATGCGCGCGTTGGCGATGCGCTCCTCCCACACCGAATGCTCGTTGATGCGCTTGCCGAAGGCCTCGCGCGACATCAGGCGGATGCACATGCGTTCGAGCGCCACCTCGGCCGACGCGATGTTGCGCATGCAATGGTGGATGCGGCCCGGTCCGAGGCGCCCCTGCGCGATCTCGAAGCCGCGCCCTTCGCCCAGGATCAGGTTCTCGGCCGGCACGCGGACGTTGTCGAGGATGACCTCGAAGTGTCCGTGCGGCGCATGGTCGAAGCCGAACACGTTGAGATGGCGCACGACCGTGACCCCCGGCGTGTCGCGCGGCACGAGGATCATCGACTGCTGGCGATACGTCTCGGCGTTCGGATCGGTCTTGCCCATCACGATGAAGAACGCACAGTGCGGATGCCCGGCACCCGACGACCACCACTTGTGGCCGTTGATCACGTAGTCGTCGCCGTCGCGGCGGATCTCGGTGCGGATGTTGCGCGCGTCCGACGACGCGACCTTCGGCTCCGTCATCAGGAAGGCCGAGCGCGTCTCGCCGTTCATCAGCGGCACCATGAAGCGGCGCTTCTGGTCCTTCGTGCCATAGCGGTGCAGCACCTCGAAGTTGCCGGTGTCCGGCGCCATGCAGTTGAAGATCTCCGAGGCGAAGGACACCCGCCCCATCAATTCCGCGATCGGTGCGTACTCGACGTTGGTCAGGCCGATGCTCGTGAAGAACTCGTCGTCGTGGTCCGACGGCGGCATGAAGATGTTCCACAGCCCTTCGGCACGCGCCTTGGCCTTGAGCTCCTCAAAGATCGGCGGCGTTTCCTTCCAGCGGTCGATGGTGGCCATCTGCTGGTGATAAGTCGGAATCGCTGGATAGACATGCTCGTCCATGAAGACCCGGACCCGCTCCATCCACTCAAGGGATTTCTTCGATTGCTCAAAATGCATTTCTGGCGACCTCTCTGAATTGATGATGCAAGCCCGACCCGACTCGGGCGGCGGAGCGGCCTTGCAAGTGCGCTTGCCGACGTAACCTAGACTACTCGACCGACCGGTCGGGTGTCAATATGCCGATGCAAGCGGTCGTATCTGTTTCCGGCCGTATGGCGCCCATCCCGGGGCCGCCCGGCTTGCACCCTCGGCAGCGCCCCGAACAGGTGTATTTCATCCGGCTCGGGATCAGCGGGCAGACCAGCGAAGCGGCAGCTGGCGGTTCGCCCCCATCCACATTCACAGGCCGCCACGCCTCAGGACCTTTCGCCGACATGCCACCCCTCTGCATCTGCCCGGACACTTGATCGCACCATCCACTCCACGTCGCGTACGCCTCATTTTTCGCTGCACAAGATACACGCCCGACCAGTCGGTCGTCTATAATCCCTCACGATCTCGCCTGCTTCATAAGGAACGGAACCCGATGGACTTCGACTATTCCGAGCAAACCGAAACGGTCCTGGGCGTATTGCGCCACTTCATTGACAGGCGCGTGCTGCCGGTCAATCTGAAATGGCATCAATCCGCAGCGCGCGGCGAGTACCCGCTGGCGGTGATCGAGCCGTTGAAGGCGATCGCGCGCGAGGAAGGGCTCTGGAACCTGTTTCTTCCCGGCCTGCGCGACGACGAACCGGGCACCCGGCTCGCCAACGCCGAATACGCCCCGCTGGCAGAAGCGATGGGCAGGATTCCCTGGTCCGCCGAAGTCTTCAACTGCAGCGCCCCCGACACCGGCAACATGGAACTGCTGCACCTGCACGCCACGGACGCCCAGCGCGAACGCTGGCTGCGCCCCCTGCTCGAGGGCCGCATCCGTTCCTGCTTCGCGATGACGGAGCCGGATGTCGCCTCGTCGGACGCCACCAACATCCGCACCAGCATCCGTCGCGACGGCGGCGACTACGTCGTCAACGGCCGCAAGTGGTTCGTCACGGGCGCCGCGCATCCGCACTGCGCTTTCGCGATCGTGATGGGCCAGAGCGGCGACTCCTGCGACGACGCGCCCCACGGCCGCCACTCGATGGTCATCGTCCCGATGGATACGCTCGGCGTGCAGATCGTCCGCAACATCCCGGTCATGCACCACCTGTCACCCGAAGGACACTGCGAGATCGTCTTCCGCGACGTCCGCGTCCCGGCGGAAAACCTGCTGGGAGAGGAAGGCAAGGGCTTCGCGCTCGCCCAGGCCCGGCTCGGCCCCGGCCGCGTCCACCACTGCATGCGCACCATCGGCCAGTGCGAGCTCGCGCTCGAGATGATGTGCGAACGTGCGCTCGAACGCCGCACCTTCGGCAAGTACCTGTGCGACTTCACCAACATCCAGGACTGGATCGCCCATTCGCGCGTCGAGATCGACCAGGCGCGGCTGCTCGTGCTGCGCGCCGCGTGGTTGATGGACCAGCGCGGCAACCAGGCCGCCCGCGTCGACGTCTCTGCCATCAAGCTCGTCGCCGCCCAATTGCAGACGCGCATCCTCGACCGCGCGATGCAGGTGTTCGGCGCGATGGGACTCACCCCCGACACCCCCTTGTCGCTGTTCTGGACCTGGGGCCGGGCGATGCGCTTCTTCGATGGCCCGGACGAAGTCCACCTGCGGGTATTGGCCCGCAACGAACTCGACAAGGCACGAACGAACCGCGGCGGGACGGCCGCCTACTATCTGCTCGAATAGCGGCGCCTGCACCCCAGCCTCACTCCCCTGCCCCACCGACCCAGCCCCCCACTCTGCCAAGCCCTCGCGACCATGGAAAAACTCGGCCCCGGAAGCAATCTCGACACGCTGCAAGTGCTCGCCATGATCCCGCAGGACAGCTTCCCGGTGGTCGTCGATGCGGGCAGCGGCGCCGGACGCCAGACGCTCGCGCTGGCGAGCCAGCTGCGAACCCCGGTGCACGCCGTCGACACCTCCGAACGCCACCTGGGCACCCTCGCGCGATACGCGGAGGAGTTCGGCATGGATGAGCTCGTCCACATGCACTGCATGGACATGGCCGACATTCCGGCGCGTTTTCCGGCAATCGACCTGCTGTGGTCCGAATGCGCGGCCTACCACATCGGCTTTCCGCGCGCGCTGGAAACGTGGTTCCCCGCCATCCGCCCCGACGGATACGCGGTGGTCAGCGAATTGTCGTGGCTGCGCAGCATGGACGAGGTTCCCCGGGCAGCGCGCGAATACTTCCGGTCCGGCTATCCCGACATGCGAACCGTCGACGACAACCTCGCTATCGCACGAGCCGTCGGCTACGACGTGATCGCGACCCACCTGTTATCGCGAGCGGCCTGGATCGACGGGTATTACGACAAGCTCGAACCGCTCGCGAACTCCTTGCTGCAGCACGCCGAGCAGTCGGTCCGGAATTTCGCGCAGCAAACGCTCAGCGGAATCCGGATCTTCGATTCTGCCGAGGGAAATTACGGGTACGTGTTCTACGTGCTAAGAAAGCCGAGACACGCAGTTTCATAGAGCCTCGCCGCGAGCAGGCTAAGCATCGTCCGGCGACTCGGCACGCAGGAACCGTAGCGTCTCGGGTCGGAGCCCGGCAAGGCGCCTCGCCCCTGCCAGACGGTCGCCACTATCCACGCCGGTCCCGTGCCCGACTCCGTCGGGACTGGTAACATGCACCCCCGTTAAAGCATCCGGCGGCCGGCTGGATCGCAGGTCGAGCAGCGGCCTAAACGCCCGTTTTCGACGGCAACTCGCACTTGAACGGCAGCGCCCCCGGTACGCAAAAAGCTACGTCGAAGAGGCAAGTGTAGACGGGCACCCTCGGGCCTCGATGGCACCAAACCCCGATACATGGCATATTCACATATCAAGGTGTTTTCACGGCGTGATGCAAAAACACGTTAATAAACAATCGACTGGTGACGATTCGCTGGGCAGTCATACGCCCATGATGCAGCAGGGTGTTTTGGCGTAATTGCTGGCTTTGAGATCCGGAAAACCGAAAGTTACGCCAAAAGCTACGCCGCCTCGCAATACCCGCGGAGGGCCGGAGATCACTCATCGCCAGCATCCCGTCCGCACGTCGAAGAATTCAAGTTTCAGGGCTTCTCCTACATTGGCAAGGTGAATTGAAAACGCGACCCGCCCTTGCCGATCCTTGAAAACGAAAGCTGTCCGCCGTGCGACTCGACGATCGAGCGGCAGATCGTCAGGCCGATACCCATCCCGTCAGGCTTGGTGGAAAAATAGG
>NZ_DATFAO010000064.1:0-110801 GCF_035254505.1 Aromatoleum sp.
GGCTGCGGCCGAGCGCGCGGAAATGCGCACGCGCGAGGCGCCGCCGGGCCGCGTCGTCGAGCTCCGGAAAGCACAGACGCAGATTGACGGTGACGACGTGGCGGCGATGGCGCCCGAACAGGAACAGCAGTTCGCCCAGGCACTCGCCCAAAACGGCCAGCACCGGCAGGGGCAGCCAGTGCAGCAGCCAGAAGACGGCGACCGCGAGATAGCTCAGGATTCTCATTGCGCGCCCCCCTCGGCCGGCGGCGGCTCGACGCCGGAGGGACGCTTGTAGCGGTTGTAGCCCCACAGGTACTGCTGCGGGCACGCGAGGATCAGGCGCTCGATCTCGCGGTTGATCGCGACACAGCGCTCCTCGAGCGAACCCGCGATCGGCTCGACGGGCTCCGACAGGCGCAGCACGTAGCCTTCGCCGCGCGGCAGGCGTTCGGTCCACAGCATGATCACGCGCACACCCTTCACTTCCGACAGGCGCGCGGCGAGCGTCATCGTCCACGCGAGCTTGCCGAAGAACGGCGCCCACACGCCCTCGCCCTGCCCCGGGGCCTGGTCCGGCAGCATGCCGACCATCTCGCCGCCGCGCAGCGCCTTCACGAGACGGCGCACGCCCGAGACGTCGGCCGGCGCCACATTGATGTTGCCGCGCTTGCGCCCCGCCTCCATCAGGGGCCCCAGCGCCGCCTTGCGCGGCTCACGGAACAGCACCGTGATCGGGCCATGCGTCGAACAGTACTGGGCGCACATCTCGAAGCAGCCCAGATGCGGCGTCAGCAGCAGCACGCTGGCACCGTCGGCACGCGCCTGCGCGAGCAGCTCGGCGCCTTCGACGCGGACGATGCGCGACAGCACCTCATCCTGCGGACGCAGCCACACGTAAGGCAATTCGAGGGCTTGGCGGCCGGCTTCGCGGATTGCGGCGCGCAGGATCGCGGGATCCTTACGACCCAGCGCACGGGTCAGGTTTTCCTCGAGACGGCGGGCGTAGGTTGGCGAGAAGCGCCAGGTCAGCCAGCCGGCAACGCCGCCCAAGCGGTGCAGCCAGGCGAGCGAAAAGCGGGACAAAACGCGGAAAAGGAAATCGACGGTCACGGTCACTGGCGTCGGCCCCTTTGCGGGCCCACGGACGACTCGCAATTGACCGACTGAATACGGAAGCTATAATTATCGCTTAGCCGCCGAGTTAATACGACAACTTGCAGGGCGGCGTTGCGAACGCACCAAACCGGTCGCAACAAACAAGTACTGCTAAAGCGTCGCCTGCTCGACGAAATCCCCGGAGCCGGCAACGCCGGACAGCACCGGGGATTTTTGTTTTCAGGAGCAGCACAGTGAGCAAGGAATTCCTCTTCACCTCGGAGTCCGTCTCGGAAGGCCATCCCGACAAGGTCGCGGACCAGGTCTCGGACGGTGTCCTCGACGCAATCCTCACCGACGATCCGCACGCCCGCGTCGCCTGCGAAACCCTCGTGTCGACCGGCCTCGTCGTCATCTCGGGCGAAATCACGACCCACGCGCACCCGAACTACAAGGAAATCGCGCAGGAGGTCATCCGCCGCATCGGCTACGACAACTCCGAGATCGGCTTCGACTACAAGTCGTGCGCGATCCTCACCGCGATCAACCGCCAGTCCTCCGACATCGCCCAGGGCGTCAATGAAGGCGAAGGCATCGACCTCGACCAGGGCGCAGGCGACCAGGGCCTGATGTTCGGCTACGCGTGCAACGAGACGCCCTCGCTGATGCCGCTGCCGATCTACTACGCGCACCGCATCATGCAGCGCCAGGCCGAATTGCGTAAGGACGGCCGCCTCAACTGGCTGCGCCCGGACGCGAAGAGCCAGCTCACCGTGAAGTACGTCGACGGCAAGCCGGTCGCGATCGACACCGTCGTCGTTTCGACCCAGCACAGCCCGGACGTCTCGCACGCCCAGCTCTCCGAACTGGTGATCGAGGAGATCGTCAAGCCGGTGCTGCCGAAAGAGCTAATGCAGGGCGAGGTGCGCTACCTCATCAACCCGACCGGCCGTTTCGTCATCGGCGGCCCGCACGGCGACTGCGGCCTCACCGGCCGCAAGATCATCGTCGACACCTATGGCGGCGCGGCCCACCACGGCGGCGGCGCTTTCTCGGGCAAGGATCCGTCGAAGGTCGACCGCTCGGCCGCCTACGCCGGCCGCTGGGTCGCGAAGAACATCGTCGCGGCAGGACTGGCCGACCGCTGCGAAGTGCAGGTCGCCTACGCGATCGGTGTCGCTAAGCCCGTGTCGATGATGGTCGAGACCTTCGGCACCGGCAAGATCGCCGACGAGAAGATCATCGAGCTCATGCAGCGCCACTTCGACCTGCGTCCGAAGGCGATCATCCAGGAGTTGAACCTCCTGCGTCCGATCTACAGCAAGACCGCCGCCTACGGCCACTTCGGCCGCGACGAGCCGGAATTCAGCTGGGAAAACACCGACAAGGCCGCCGCGCTGCGCGCCGACGCCGGGCTGTAATCGTCCCACCCGCAAGGCCGCCGATGGCAAACACCGTCGGCGCGCCCTGGCCGGGACGCGCTGAACGACGACGTCCTGGCTTACGGCATCGCCGGATGCGTGAACACGTAGTCGCGATCCTTCAGCGGCGTGTGGCAGCCCAGGCACTCCTGCACGAAGTTCTCATCCTTGCCATAGGGCTTGAGCTCCTTCCCGACCCAGCGCGCATAGCCCCAGCCGCCGGTTGCGGCGTATTTCGCCGCATCCTTGCTCATGAACTCGGCGTGAATGAAGGCGCCCGGCTCGGTCGCCGTCGCCCATCGGTCGTGCTGGACGCCCTTCCATACCAGCTTGCCGAGCACGGCACCGTCCGGCCACGGGTTCGTCTTGCCTTCGCGCACGGCCTGCTGCGCCGCCTCGTTGCCGAGTACGACGCGCAAGGTGTTGTTGTCCGAGCGGTGGTGCACCGACAACACCTGCCATTGGCGAAAACCTTCGGGCAGCATGATGCCGTTCGGAGCGGGATCGGCCGCAAGACCGCAGCCGGAGAACGCGGCGAGGGACGCCGCAAGGATCAGGACTTTTTTTGTCATCGGAATTCCACGTCGTTGGGGACATTTTCGGCGCGCCGGCGCGGTGAGCCTTCGCGGTCGGCGCTTTCAAAACAACAGCCCGTCGATACGTTTTATTCCGTGAGCTCAGTTGAGGCCAGCAGACGTCGGTTACCGATCATCTCGCTTGAACCTGCAGCACCCGCGATGCTCTAAACTGCTTCTTTGCATCGCTATGTGCCGGATTTTCCCCATGTTTCATCTTGCGCGCCGCGCCCTTGCCCTGCTGGTCGGCGGCCTGCTGCTTGCCGGCTGCTCCCACACGCCCGCCCCCGCCTATCGGGCCGAAAGCTTCAAGGCCGAGTCGCCTTTCGTCACGTGGAGCCAGCGAGATCCGGCGGCCGCGTGCGAAGTCGGTCGCCGCGCGCTGCTCTCCCAGGGCTATCAGGTCGACAGCACCAATCCGACGCGCATCCGCGGCGACAAGCATTTTTTGCCGCAGCCGAGCTACAGCATGACGCTGGGGATAACGCTGGAGTGCCTACCGAGCAATCTGGGAACCGCGATGTACGCAAATGCTCTACAGACGCGCTATGAGCTGAAGTCCGCGGCGACGAGCGCCGGCGTCGGCGTTGCCGGCATCGGTTCGATTTCGCTGCCCTGGACCGCGGACAAGGAAGCCATGGTCAAGACCGGGGAGGAGACCATCTCCGATCCGGATTTCTACCACCGGCTCTTTGCGTTGATCGAATCGATGCTGGGTGAGTGAGCGGGACGCAGCGCACCGCTGCGCTTGCCCGCACCTGGCGGCTCAGCGACGCCGTCTTACCTGCGGCCCCGCGGGTCCGCGAGTTTCGAGATGGCGGAACGTGATACGACCCTTGGTGAGGTCGTAAGGGGAAAGTTCGAGTGAAACCTTGTCGCCGCACAGGATGCGAATGTGATGCTTGCGCATCTTGCCCGCGGAATAGGCGATGAGACAGTGACCGTTGTCGAGGGTCACGCGGAATCGAGCGTCGGGCAGCACTTCATCCACGACACCGCTCATTTCGATGAGATCTTCCTTGGCTATGACAGTTTCTCCAGAGGGACAAAAAGAAAAAGGCCCGGCAAGAGCCGGGCCTCTTCGGTGTGGCCGGGGAATCCCCCAGTCAGCACTTACTCAGCCGAACGGATGTTCGAGGCTTGCTGACCCTTCGGGCCGGTGGTCACGTCGAAGGTGACGCGCTGGCCTTCAGCCAGCGTCTTGAAGCCGGAGCCCTGAATGGCCGAGAAGTGCGCGAACAGGTCGTCGCCGCCATTTTCCGGGGTGATGAAGCCGAAGCCCTTGGAGTCATTGAACCACTTGACGGTACCGTTTGCCATGTCTTGAATATCCTGAATAAAAAATAGGGACTTGCCCTGAGGTTGCGGGCGAAGCTCAAGACGCTACGGTGATGTGGGAAATACCGCAGAAACAGCAGATACTGGTCCGTACAACAACTTGCTTCTTGAAGATCGCTACACACACTGTGGACTGTATTCGTCCATTTGGCAACCAAAAAGATTTCGCGGCTATAATATTCGTCTGCCGAGGAGCGCTGCGAGACCCCTGTCCCAGGCTCGGCCGATTCAGAAAATGTACAACTGCGCTCACCTTAACCCGTGCCGGGCACGGGGTGACGAGGTGAGCTCACCCGCAGCACCCCTTCCCGGCCACACGTTCAGGAGTTCGCATGAACACTGTGGCTGAAAACTTCACCGACTTCGTTGTTGCCGACCTCAAGCTTGCCGACTGGGGCCGCAAGGAAATCCGCATCGCGGAAACCGAAATGCCGGGCCTGATGGCGATCCGCGAGGAATTCGCCGCCACCCAGCCCCTGAAGGGCGCGCGTATCACCGGCTCGCTGCACATGACGATCCAGACCGCGGTGCTGATCGAAACGCTGACCGCGCTCGGCGCCCAGGTCCGCTGGGCTTCGTGCAACATTTTCTCGACGCAGGACCACGCCGCCGCGGCGATCGCCGCGCAGGGCATCCCGGTCTTCGCCGTGAAGGGCGAGTCGCTGGTCGATTACTGGGACTACACCCACCGCATCTTCGAATGGAAGGATGGCGGTTACTCGAACATGATCCTCGACGACGGTGGCGACGCGACGCTGCTGCTGCACCTCGGCGCGAAGGCCGAGCAGGACATCGCCGTGCTGGCGAAGCCGAGCTCGGAAGAAGAGACAATCCTCTTCGCCGCGATCAAGGCGAAGCTCGCGACCGATCCGAAGTGGTACTCGACGCGCCTCGCGCAGATCAAGGGCGTGACCGAAGAGACCACGACCGGCGTGCATCGCCTGTACCAGATGCATGCGCGTGCCGATCTGAAGTTCCCGGCGATCAACGTGAACGATTCGGTCACCAAGTCCAAGTTCGACAACCTCTACGGCTGCCGCGAGTCGCTCGTCGACGGCATCAAGCGCGCGACCGACGTGATGATCGCCGGCAAGGTCGCGGTCGTGTGCGGCTACGGCGATGTCGGCAAGGGTTCGGCACAGGCGCTGCGCGCGCTGTCGGCCCAGGTGTGGGTGACCGAGATCGATCCGATCTGCGCGCTGCAGGCGGCGATGGAAGGCTACCGCGTCGTCACGATGGAATACGCCGCCGAACATGCGGACATCTTCGTCACCACGACTGGCAACTTCCACGTCATCACGCACGATCACATGGTCAAGATGAAGGACCAGGCGATCGTCTGCAATATCGGCCACTTCGACAACGAGATCGACGTCGCGTCGCTTGAAAAATACGAATGGGAAGAGATCAAGCCGCAGGTCGATCACGTGATCTTCCCGGACGGCAAGCGCATCATCCTGCTCGCCAAGGGCCGCCTTGTGAACCTCGGCTGCGCCACCGGCCACCCGTCCTACGTGATGTCGTCCTCGTTCGCGAACCAGACGATCGCGCAGATCGAGCTCTACACGCGAACCGCGGACTATCCGGTCGGCGTCTACACGCTCCCGAAGCACCTCGATGAGAAGGTCGCGCGTCTGCAGCTGAAGAAGCTCAACGTGCAGCTCACTGTGCTGCGTCCGGACCAGGCCGCCTACATTGGCGTCCCGATCGAAGGCCCGTACAAGGCCGACCACTACCGTTATTGATCGGAGTGCGCCATGCACAAGCCTGAACTTTCGATCGAGTTCTTCCCGCCACAGACGCCTGAAGGTGCGGAAAAACTGCGCAACACCTGCCACAAGCTCTCCGCGCTGAAGCCGAGTTTCTTCTCGGTGACTTACGGTGCGGGCGGCTCGACGCGTGAGCGCACCTTCTCGACCGTCAAGGAAATCGCCGCCGACGGCTTCGAGGCCGCGCCGCACCTGTCGTGCATCGGCTCGACGCGCGCGAGCATCCGCGAGATCCTCGCCGACTACAGCGCGGCCGGCATCCGCCGCATCGTCGCACTGCGCGGCGACCTGCCCTCGGGCGTCGGCGACGCCGGCGAGTTCCGCTACGCCAACGAGCTGGTGGAATTCATCCGCAATGAGACCGGCGACCGCTTCCGCATCGAGGTGGCGGCCTACCCGGAATGGCATCCGCAGGCGAGAAGCCCGAAGGACGATCTGCTCGCCTTCAAGCGCAAAGCCGACGCGGGCGCGAACTCGGCGATCACGCAGTACTTCTACAACTTCGACGCCTACGCGCACTTCGTCGACTCGGTGCGCGCGATGGGCGTCGAACTGCCGATCGTGCCCGGCATCATGCCGATCGTGAGCTTCTCGAAGCTCGCACGCTTCTCCGATGCGTGCGGCGCCGAGCTGCCGCGCTGGATGCGCAAGAAGTTCGAGTCCTTCGGCGATGACGCGGACTCGATCCGCGCCTTCGGTCTGGACGTCGTGACCGAGCTATGCGAACGTCTGATCGCCGCCGGCGCGCCGGGGCTGCACTTCTACAGCATGAACCAGGCCGGTCTCACGACCGCGATCTGCGAGCGACTCAAGCTCGGCAGCTGAGCGCCGCGGGCGCGCAGGCGGGATCCAGCCCCGTCCTGCGCGCCGTCTCCTTATGCCGATCCGGCGCCGTCCGCGATCGCCTGCAGGCAGTCGAGCACCTCGATGCTTGCCGCTTCCATTGTGGCGATGTCCTGCAAGCCGGAATCGATCTGCCCGGACTGCAGTCGTTCCAGCGCGCGCCGGCCGCTCTCGTGCACGCGCGCGTGCGGTGCTTCGAGACGCCGATAGGCCGGCAGCCCCGCAAAGCGCTTTCCGCCGCCTTCGTAATACCACTTGCCGAGCCGGCACTTGTGATGGCTCGAAAAGTCGTCCGGGCGCTTCTCGGAGTGGCCGGAGGCGACCTTGTAGACCTCCATCTTGTAGATCAGATGGTCCATCTTCGCGAGCTCGACGAAGCTCCGGATCGACGCATCCTGCATGATGTCGGCGAGTCCGCGTGCGAGCGCACACAGCTCGGTCATGCTGCTCCGCGCGTCGCGGCCCTGAGCGGCGGCATCGGAAGCCTTGCCTGCGAGCGACTGGATCACGTCCTTCGCCTGCCCCGTTTCGCCCTGGATCGCGCCGACGAGGCTCGAGATCTCGTTCGTCGCGGTGGCCGTGCGCTCGGCGAGCTTGCGCACCTCGTCCGCGACGACCGCGAAGCCCCGCCCCTGCTCACCGGCCCGCGCGGCCTCGATCGCGGCGTTGAGCGCGAGGAGGTTGGTCTGGTCGGCAATCTCGCGGATCAGACGTACGATGCCGTCGATCTGGCCGGCGCGTTCGTTGAGGCGATGCACCGAATCGACGGTGCTGCGCGTCTCGTCCGCGAGATGATCCAGGCTCGCCGAGATCGCCTCGATCGCTTCGGCACTCTGGCTCGCCGAGTCGGTCGAGCGCTGCGCCGATTCCTGCTGTCCGCTGAGCCCGTCGGCAAGCCGCCCGAACGTGCCCTGCACGGACACCAGGGTGTCGCCGTAGGTGCGGAAGTTCGCGAACAGCGCTTCGAGCATCGTCGCGCGCCGCGCCGCCTCTTCCGCCGCGGCTTGCTGTGCGGCCAGTTGCGCCTCCAGCGCCGACACGCGCTCCCGTTCTCGCATCAGCGCTTCGTTGCTCGCCGCCAGCTCCTGCTTCAGCGTCGCCAGCTCGGCGCCGCCTCCAAACCATCCCATTGCGATTCTCCCTTTGGGGTATGCACAGCTTCCGCCCATCGACCGGATGCTGCCACCGATCATCGGTATCCGACCCCTATTATCGGCAAATTTGGTACGACTTTAAGCATATTCGACAACGGCGGCGACAGCCTCCCGAATGCGCTCGGCCGGGCGGCCCACTTGTCATTGATTGCCGCCCAAACGGGACTATAAATACAAATGAGACGCAATCCGCCCACAGGCAGGAGCGGCTCCAAAGCAGGGTCTGCCGCGCACGCATCCGACGACCGAAATGGCCGCCCGCCCCTTGTTTTGCGTCACGTCACAAGGAGGAAAGACATGGCTTACAGGATTGAAGGCCGGCTGCTCGAGGTATGCACCTGCAATACTCTCTGCCCATGCTGGATCGGTGACGACCCGGACGGCGGAACCTGCGAAGGCACGCTGGCATGGCATATCGACAAGGGCATGGTCGGGGGCACGGACGTTTCCGGGCTCACCTTCGCGATGCTCGCCCATATCCCGGGCAACATTCTGGAGGGGAACTGGAAGGCGCAGGCCTTCGTTGACGATCGCGCCACCCCGGGTCAGGAAGACGCCTTGCTCTCGGTCTTCACCGGCAAGCTCGGCGGGCCGATCGCCGACATGGCGCAGCTCATCGGCGAGGTTGTCGGCGTACAACGCGTGCCGATCGGCTTCGACGTCGAGACCGGCACGGGACGGCTACGGATCGGCGAAGCGGTTGCGGCGGACCTCGAAGTCGCACGCGGATCGGACGGCACACCGACGACCTTGCACGACACGATCTTCTCCACGATCCCCGGCTCGCCCGCTTACGTGGGCCGGGCGCCGAGCTACAAGGCCAAGTCCGACGCGCTCGGCATCAATGTCGAGCTGACGGGCCATAACGCCGTCCAGGGCAGCTTCGTATTCGAGGCCTGAGACGCCGGCGTGCCGCCGCTTTACGTCCGCGCGTACTGGCCTCTCCGCCGGGCGGGAGCGACGGCACGGTTCCGGCCACCGGCACCGTGCCCATGCCACGCAGCCTTCATCGCAACGCGACCACGCTCAGCATCGGTCTGTTGATCGCGCTGGCGTGGTTTGCGCTATGGGCGTGGGAGCGTTCCCCCTACGGCCGCTATCTGCATCATGGCGAGCTGGCGGGATTCGTCGAGGGAAACGAACTCGAAGCGGTGCTCGAGCAGGCGGCGCTCTATATCGGCGGCTGGCTGCTGATGACCTGCGCGATGATGCTGCCGACAGCCGTCCCGCTGATCCAGGCCTTCGAGCGCATGACTGCGCAACGCGATGACCGCCGCCGGCTGGTGGCACTGCTCGTCGCCGGCTACCTCGGCGTCTGGCTGGTCTTCGGCGTCGCCGCCCACCTCTTCGACTTCGGTCTGCACGAACTCTTCGAGCACGTCGCCTGGCTGCAGGCGAATCCTTGGGTATTCGGCGCAGCGCCGCTGCTGCTCGCCGGGCTGTTCCAGTTCTCGGAGCTGAAATACCGCTGCCTCGACCGCTGCCGCGCGCCGGTCGGCTTCATCTTCCAGCACTGGCGCGGAGGGCGCGCAAGTACCCAGTCCTTCGCGATCGGGGCACACCACGGTCTCTTCTGCGTCGGCTGCTGCTGGGCGCTGATGCTGCTGATGTTCGCGGTCGGCACGGGCAACATCGGATGGATGCTTGCGCTCGGCACGATCATGGCGATCGAGAAGAATCACGCGCGCGGACGCCTGCTCGGGGAGCCGCTTGGCGTGGCGCTGATCGCGTGGGGGACGGCGATCGCGTTCGACCACGCGTGGTCGTGGCAGTGAGCGCTCGCGGTAGCCGTCCGCGCTAAGCGAGTCCGTGCCGCTGCATCCAGTCGCGGAAATCCGCCTGGGCAGGCACGCTGCGCAGCCGCTCCACGTAGAGCAGCATGTTCTCGACCATCGTGTGGGCGGCGATGGCGGCCATGATTTCCAGCCGCGCCTCGGCGCTCATCCCGTGCTCGGCGAGGCGGCTATCGATTTCGCAGAAGTGGTTCGCCATGAGGCGGCGCGCCTCCACTTCGCCGATGCCGATCCCGCCGAAATCCGGCTGGTCTTCGGCGTCGATTTCGGCCATCAGCGATTCAACGGACTCTGGGGTCATGGCAGGCTCCCGTTGTGTCATGCGGACTTGGACAGGCGCAGTGCCCGGGGAGTGCCCACCCCGTTCAGTTACGGCGCGCCATCACCAGCACGCCGGCGATCACCAGCATCGCGCCCATGATCTGGCCGCTGCCGATTGTCTCGTCGAGCAGCAGCCAGCCGAGGAAGATCGTGATCACCGGCCCGAGCGTGCCGGTGAGCGACACCGGGCCTGCACCGAGGCGGCTGATCGCCTCCGACACGAGCCACACCGGCGCGACCGTCGAAAAGAGCGCCATCGCGAGCCCCAGCGCATACACCTGCCACGGCAGATCGAGCGCGGACAAGGGACGCAGCACGAGAAACTGGCCGATGCACAGCACGCAGGCGATCATCGTCGCGAAGGCGGTCACACGCAGCGAGCCCAGGCGTCCGACGACCTCGCCGTTGCCCATCAGGTACAGCGCATAGGACAAGGCGCTGCCGAACACCAGCGCGAAGCCCAGCAGCACATCCGCCGCTTGGCCTGCGAGATGCAGGTCATGCCCAACGGCGAGGCCGATGCCGAGATAGCACAGGCCGAGCGCCAACAACGCCCGTCGGCCGACCGGCTTGCCGAGGAAGAGCGCCGACAGCACGATCACGAGCGTCGGGTACAGGAAGAGGATGAGGCGCTCGAGCGCCGCGCTGATGTAGCGCAGGCCGAGGAAGTCCAGATAGCTCGCGAGGTAGTAGCCGCAGAAGCCGAGTCCGGACATCCACAACCAGTCGCGCCCCTCCAGCCGATGCCGGGCGCGGCGGTCGGCGACGACGCCCATCGTGACGAAGAAGGGTAGCGACAGACCCATGCGCAGCGCGAGCAGCGTCTCCGCATCGACGCGGTACTGGTAGGCGAGCTTGACGAGGATCGCCTTGAAGGAGAAGCCGACGGCGCCAAGCACCGCGAACAGCAATCCCGTCCCCTGGCCCGCCTGGGCTGTGGGTGTTGCGCTCATGGAGTTCGCGACCGCTCAGCGTCGTCGGCTACTCCCGCCGCCCAGCAGTGAGCCGAGCACGCCGCGCACGATCTCCCGCCCGATCGAACTGCCGATCGTGCGCACAACGGTCCTCGCGGCGACCTCGACGAGCCCCTCGTTACGCCCGCCGCGCGGCCCGGTCGAGCCGAAGAGGATGTCGCTCATGCCGCCCAGCATGCCGCCGCCCTGCCGGGCCGGTGCTCCGCCCGCCGTTCCCCCTGTCGCCTGCCCGTCCGTCGCATCGGTCCCGGCCGCTGCGGGCTTGCCGCGCAGCTTCTCGTAGGCCGACTCGCGATCGAGCAACTGCTCGTAATGGCCGTAGAGCACCGAGGCGCGGATCGCCGCATTACGCTCGTCGGCGCTCAGCGGACCGAGACGGGAAGCCGGCGCGACGACGACGGCGCGCTCGACCATCTCCGGCCGCCCCTTGTCGTCGAGGAAGGAAATCAGCGCCTCGCCGACGCCGAGCTCGGTGATCGCGGCCGCGGCGTCGAAAGCCGGATTCGGCCGCATCGTCTCGGCGGCGGTCTTCACCGCCTTCTGGTCGCGCGGCGTGAAGGCGCGCAGCGCATGCTGGACGCGGTTGCCGAGCTGCCCGAGCACCGTGTCCGGCACGTCGAGCGGGTTCTGCGTCACGAAATACACCCCGACGCCCTTCGAGCGGATCAGGCGTACGACCTGCTCGACCTTCTCGACCAGCGCCTGCGGGGCGTCGTTGAAGAGCAGATGCGCCTCGTCGAAGAAGAACACGAGCTTGGGCTTGTCGACGTCGCCGACTTCGGGCAGCTGCTCGAAGAGCTCGGCGAGCATCCATAACAGGAAGGTCGAATAGAGCTTCGGCGACTGGTAGAGCTTGTCGGCGGCGAGGACGTTGACGACGCCGCGCCCATCCGCGTCGGTCTGCATCAGGTCGGCGAGATCAAGCATCGGCTCGCCGAAGAACTGGTCGCCGCCCTGCTGTTCCAGCGCAAGCAGCCCGCGCTGGATCGCGCCGATCGACGCGGCCGACACGTTGCCGTATTCGGTCGTGAACGTCTTCGCGTTGTCGCCGACATGCTGCACCATCGCCCGCAGGTCCTTGAGATCCAGGAGCAGCAGGCCATTGTCGTCGGCGATCTTGAACACAAGCTGCAGCACGCCCGACTGCGTTTCGTTGAGGTTCAGCAGACGCGCCAGCAGCAGCGGCCCCATGTCCGAGATCGTCGCGCGCACCGGGTGGCCGGCGGCGCCGAACACGTCCCAGAATACGACCGGGTTCGCGCGCGGCGTAAAGTCCTCGATGCCGATCGCAGCGAGCCGCTGCAGCAGCTTCTCGGACGCAACGCCCGCGGCACCGATGCCCGATAGATCGCCCTTCACGTCGGCCATGAAGACCGGCACGCCGATCGCGGAAAAGGACTCCGCCATCTTCTGCAAAGTCACCGTCTTACCGGTCCCGGTCGCGCCGGTGATCAGTCCGTGGCGGTTGGCGAGCCGAGGCAGCAGGTGGATTTCCTTGGCGGCGTTCTTCGCGATGAGCAGGGGTTCGACCATGAGCAATGCCTTCAGCGGGTTGGGAGCAGGACGAGTTTATCAGCGGCGGACGGCCGCCTCACGGTGCCGAGCGGAAGTCGCAGAGGCTGACGCAACGCTCGTAGGTATCATCGCAGCCAGTGCCCTGTGACTGACAGACGCGCCGGCGGTCGCCGCAGCTGCGCACGCACGCGTTCCAGTTCGGCTGATTCGCCGAAGGCTGAGTCAGCGCATGTCGGCGCGCGTTCTGCGCGATGCAGGCCTTCAGCGCAACGCGGCGCGCCGGGCCGGGTACGAACGCCCACTCGCCCGGAGACAGCTGCAGATCGCGCTGCACGGTCTCGATCTGCTCAGGGGCCAGGAGGTGCGAACGCAGCAGCGCATCGACCGCGACACAATCGGCACGCGCGGCCTCCAGGACGTCGAGCGCGGCAGCTGCCGGGTAGCCGAGATTGTGCCGCGCACATTCGTGCGCGAACAGGAAGAGTCGTGTTTCCGGAAGCAAGCGCGGCAGCACCTCCGGGTTGTAGCGGATGTCGGCGCCGCTCGCGTCGCTGCGCGACTCGACGACTTTGTCGATCGTCGGATCGGAGACTGCAGGCACGGGCCGTCCGACGGCATCAGTACATCCCTCGTAGGTAACCTGCACGTCCGCCGCATGCGCGGACGACATCAACAGTGCAGCCGATAGCGCCGCCAGCAGGATACGGGTTTCCATCGATGAGCTCCTTCTCGGAGAATACACGGCGACGCGCTGGCGAAGCCCGCCACGCGCCCGGGAAGATGACAACAATCTAACAGAGGCGACGGCGTTCCGGCAGCGGACGGGAAGGGAGGACGGGGAATCGCCGCGCCCTGTATAATCTCTGCCACTTTTTAAACCGCCAATTGGCAGCATCGAGGAATCTATGGCTGGTCATTCGAAATGGGCCAACATCCAGCACCGCAAGGGGCGCCAGGACGCCAAGCGGGGCAAGGTCTTCACCAAGCTGATCAAGGAAATCACCGTCGCCGCGCGCATGGGCGGGGGTGACCCGAACATGAACCCGCGCCTGCGCCTGGCGATGGAAAAGGCCAAGGCCGAGTCGATGCCCAAGGACAACATCGACAACGCGATCAAGCGGGGCACCGGCCAACTGGAAGGCGTGACCTACGAGGAAGCGCGCTACGAAGGCTACGGCATCGCCGGCGCCGCGGTGATGGTCGACTGCCTCACCGACAACAAGACCCGCACCGTCGCCGACGTCCGCCACGCCTTCTCGAAGTTCGGCGGCAACATGGGGACCGACGGCTGCGTCGCGTTCCAGTTCAAGCACTGCGGCCAGATGCTGTTCGCACCCGGCACGAACGAGGATGCGCTGATGGAAGCCGCGCTCGAAGCCGGCGCCGAAGACGTCGTCACGAACGACGACGGCTCGATCGAAGTGCTGACCGCCCCGTACGAGTTTACGACCGTCAAGGAAGCGCTCGAAAAGGCCGGCTTCAAGGCCGAATTCGGCGAAGTGACGATGAAGCCGCTCAACGAGACCGAACTCTCGGGCGACGACGCGCTGCGCATGCAGAAGCTGCTCGACGCGCTCGAATCGCTCGACGACGTGCAGGACGTCTACAGCTCGGCTGTGATGGACGAAGAGTAAGCAGGCCGTCGTCGCACGATTGCCCGCGCGGGCCCGGCTTCCCGGCCGGGCCGCGCACTTCATCGACGCCCGCTTCCCGCGGGCAGTCATCCCTTACGGCAGCTTCACCGCCTTGATGTCGGCCTTGCCCTTCGCACCGAGGCTGAGCGTCTTCACGAAGGACACCTGGTGCCCGCGCGTCGTGATGTTGTCGTCATGGACAGCAAAGCCGACGTTGTAGACGGTTCCGGGCTTGAGCGCCTTGTCGTCCGCGTTGGTCAGCGCGAGCGGACGGATCATGACGACCGTCCACACCCCGTCCTTCCAGCTCGCGATCGCATTGTTGTCCGCCGCTGAGCCCGACGCGTCGGCGCGGCTCACGAGGTAGTCCGGCACCATGTCGCCTTCCTTCCAGCCGGCGTTCGGATCGAAAGGCACGGCATTCTTCTCGCGGATCAGGAAGTGGTCGGCTTGGTGCAGCTTGTCGACGGTGATCGACTTGTAGCCCACCTTGGCCGCATCCCACATGTACTTGGGCTGGTGCGTCTTCGGATCGGCGTTGCCGCTGAACATGTCCTTGCCGGCATCGCCGAGACGGAACTCGAGCACATAGCCATCGTCCGCCATGCCGACCGGGTTGCTGCGGTGGGCGCGCCACTGGATCAGGTCGAGAAAACCGCCGGCCGCCTTGATCTTCTCGACTTCCGCGACGCTCTTGCCGGTCTTCCAGTCGGACGGATCGGTGCGGGTTTCAGGGAGGTACTTGCGCACGTCATTCTTCTTGATTTCCTGCAGCAGCGCGTTCGCCGCGACCTCGTCCTTCGTGAACTGCTTCGGCATGTCGCGCTGACCGTTGTGGCAGGTGAGCCAGCACCCCTGCTGCGCGAAGCCCGGCACCTTGCCGTCGTCGATCATCACCGACATGCGGTCCTCGTAGATGCCCATCTCGGCGCCGTCCTGCACCGGCTTGTCGAGCTTGGGATAACCGAACACCTTCCATTCATGACCGTCGAAACGCAGGTACTGGTGCTCGGTGCCCGGGAAGGCGTTGTCGGTCTTCCACTGGAAGCGCAGGTAGGCGTTCTTGCTGTCGTAGGCCGCCTGCACCTTCACATCCTTGTACCCGGACTTGCCTTTCACGGGGCTCGGCTCGAGCGGCCCGCCCTTCACGAGCTTCTCGCCCAGATCCTTTTCGGCGTCCTCTTCGTCGTGGCAGGAGGTACAGGAGTCGCCCCGCTTCACTTCCTTCGACGCCCCCTTGTGCGCGTCGCTGCGCAGCCATTCGTAGGAGGACTGCCCCGGATAGAAGAGCGTGAGGGTCGCCGCCGGAATCTTCGCCCAATTGATCTTGGCGGGATCGGCGGCCTGCGCCGCGCCGATGCCGAGGGCCGCCAGCCCGACGACCAGTGCTGTCTTTTTCATGATGATTCCCCTTCTAGTTGTTGTCATGTCACACATGCCGGCGACACCGTCCCGGAAGGGACAGCATCGGCACGGCTCCAATACGCCCGCGGCCCTGGTGAGGCCGCGCCAATCAGAAACCGAGCGACAACAAGGCGCCGGCCGCGAGCAGCGAACCGGCCGCTGCGAAGCCGTAGCAGACGAGCTTCGCGCCGATGCCTGCATGGGCGCCAAGGTCGTGCAGGCTATGGAAGATGCGATGGGCGGCGTGCCACAGGAAGAGCGCGATGACCGCGAACAGGAAGGCCTTGCCGGCCCAGTGCCGCGCGAACGCGAGCGCGTGGGGCCAGCTCAGCGCATCCGGCGGGAAGATCAGCTCCAGCGGAAGTGCGATCCCCGTGAGGAACACCAGCGCAGGTCCGAGCAGGGCCGCGAGCATGCCGCCGGCACCGAAGAGCGCCCAGAAGATCGGCGCATTCGAGCGTTTTTCGATCGCCTTCATCTCATGAGTCCCCAGGCCACCCCGAGCAACACGATGCTCGCGAGGATCGCAGCCCCGACACCCGCAGCGGTGATCTCCGAGGGCCGCAGCCGGCGCCCGCCAATCACGACGGGCGGCATCGTCTTGGGCATGATCCGGAACCAGGTCCAGGCGTGGTAGCCGATCGCGGCAAGCAGCACGACGTGGAAGGCGACCGACAACGGGCTTCTCAGCGCATCGAGCCAACCGTTCCACGCGGCCTCCCCCTGCGCGAGCCGCAGCAGGCCGACCAGCAGCACGATCGCGTAGGCGGCGACGAAGAGCGCCATGCCCTCGTGGATCATGTACTCGATGAAGAAGGGGTTGCGGCGCCACCAGCCGGTCATCGGGCGCATATAGGGACGACGGGGATCAGGGATGCTCATCGCTTGCCTCCCTTGGGCTTCGCCCCGCGCAGGAAGTAATCCTTCGCGGCGAGGGTCTTGTTCTGATTGACGGCATTGGCCGGGTCGACGTGTTTCGGACACACCTCGGAGCAGTAGCCGACCGCCGTGCAGTTGAAGGCGCCGGCCTCGGAGCCGGCGATCTCCATGCGCTGGGAAGCGGCGCCGTCGCGCGAGTCGACGTTGTAGCGGTGCAGCAGCGCCATGATGCCGGGTCCGACGAATTCGGGATTGAGCCCGTACTGCGGGCAGGCCGCGTAGCACAGCAGGCAGTTGATGCAGGAGCTGAACTGCTCGTACACGTCGAGTTGAGCCGGCGTCTGCAGATACTCGCCTTCGGCGAGCGTGCGCGGCGTCTTCGGCACGATGTAGGGCTGGATGCGCTCGAGCTTCCCGATGAAGTCGTCGATCACGACGACCAGGTCGCGCTCGATCGGGAAGTGCGCGAGCGCTTCGACGCGAAGCCGACGAGGATGGAAGTCCCGCAGGAAGGTCTTGCACGAGAGCCGCGGCACGCCGTCGATCATCATGCCGCAGCTGCCGCAGATCGCCATGCGGCACGACCAGCGGAAGCTCAGCGTGCCGTCCAGATAGTCCTTGATGTATTGCAGGCCCTGCAGCACCGACATGTCGTCGGTGAAGGGCACGTCGTAGACCTGCGGCACCGGCTCGACGTCCTGCTCGGGCCGATAGCGCAGGACCTCGATCTCGATCAGCTTCATGGCCACGGGATCGTCACGCACGATGTGCCTCCCTTTCTTGTTCGGCCTTCTCGCCCGCCGCCCCGTAGGCCCGCGTGCCCGGCGGCGAACGCGTGATCTTTACGTCGCCGTAATCGATCCGCGGTGGGCCGTCCGCGGCGTAATGCGCCTGCGAGTGCTTGAGGAAGTTCACATCGTCGCGCGTCGTGAAACCGTCGAGGCGCTGGTGCGCGCCGCGCGACTCGCGGCGGTTGAGCGCGGAATGCGCCATCGCCTCGGCGACGTCGAGCTGGTAGCCGAGCTCGACCGCCAGCAGCCACTCGGTGTTCCACACGCGCGACTGGTCCTCGACGCGGACCCTGTGGAAGCGGTGCTTGAGCTCCGCAAGCTTGTCGCAGGTCGCCTGCATCGTGGCGGCGTCACGATAGATGCCGCAGCCGTTTTCCATCGCTTCGGCCATCTCCTTGCGCAGGGAGGCGATGCGTTCGCTGCCCGACGGATGCGTCACGAGCGCGAGCACCCGTTGCTCGACCGATTCGGCCTGCCTTGCCAGCGTCGCCGAATCGCCGGGCGGTGCGTTGCGCGCGAATACGGCCGCTTCGAGCCCGGCCGTCTTGCCGAACACGCATAGCTCCGCGAGCGAATTCGAGCCGAGCCGGTTCGCCCCGTGGATGCCGACGCTCGAACACTCGCCCGCCGCGAAGAGCCCGGGCAGGGGCGACGCGCAGCGGCCATCGACGAGGATTCCGCCCATCGTGTAATGCACGGCCGGGCGCACGGGGATCGGCGTCTGCGCGGGATCGATGCCGAGGAACTCCTCGGCGAGCTCGTAGATCTGCGGCAGGCGCTCGCGCAGCTTGGCCTCGCCAAGGTGACGCAGGTCCAGATGCACGACCGGCCCCTGCGGACTGTCGATCGTGCGCCCTTTCTGCTGTTCATACCAGAACGCCTGGCTCAGGCGATCGCGCGGGCCGAGCTCCATCGCCTTGTTGCGCGGCGTCGGCTCGGCGGGCCCGAGCCCGTAGTCCTGCAGGTAGCGATAGCCGTCCTTATTGAGCAGGAAGCCGCCCTCGCCCCGGCAGGCCTCCGTGAACAGCAGGCCGGTGCCCGGCATGCAGGTGGGGTGATACTGGACGAACTCCATGTCGCGCAGCGGCACGCCGTGGCGGTAGGCGAGCGCCATGCCGTCGCCGGTGACGATGCCGCCGTTGGTGTTCTCGCGGAAGACGCGGCCGGCACCGCCGGTGGCGATGATCACCGCGCGCGCCTCGATCAGCGTGAACTCGCGCGACGCGATCCGCACCGCGACGAGCCCCTGCGCGCGGCCATCCTCGACGACGAGGTCGACGCAGAAGTACTCGTCGAAGCGTCGGATCGACGGATACTTGATCGAGGTCTGGAATAGCGTGTGCAGCATGTGGAAGCCAGTCTTGTCGGCGGCGAACCACGTGCGCTCGATCTTCATGCCGCCGAAGGCGCGCACGTTGATGTGCCCGTCGGCCTTGCGGCTCCAAGGGCAGCCCCAGTGTTCGAGCTGGACCATCTCCCCGGTGCAGCGCGAGACGAAGTCGTCGACGACGTCCTGCTCGCATAGCCAGTCGCCGCCGGCGACGGTATCGTGGAAGTGATGCTCGAGACTGTCGTGCGCCTGAACCACGCCGGCCGACCCGCCCTCCGCGGCCACGGTGTGGCTGCGCATCGGGTAGACCTTGGAGATCAGTGCGATGCTGAGGCTCGGATCGGCCTCCGCGACCGCGATCGCCGCCCGCAGCCCCGCCCCGCCGGCGCCGACAATCGCCACATCCACCTTGAAAGCTTCCACGCTCGTCCCCTCCCTTCCCTTAGGAAGCAGCAGAAAGACTTCGGAAAACGTCTGGACCGGCTGGCGCTCATCCGCGTGCCGGGCTTGTGAGCAGATACCGCGATTACCGTAACGGCGATCGGCGACAGTGTAATCCTCGCTCGGATCAGGGGCAATTCCAATCGGCATAATCCCGGAATTCCAGCCGCAAGCAACGGCCTTGCCCCCCGTCGCCGTGCCGCTAAGATGTCTGTCTTCATCACTCCTGGCCGCGTTGCGACCCGCCTTCTCCGTCCATGTCCAACTTGCCCCGACGTCTGACCGCATTCGCGCCGCTGCTCTTCGTGCTGCTGTGGAGCACCGGCTTCATCGGCGCCAAGTTCGGCCTGCCTTATGCGGAACCGCTCACCTTCCTCGCCACCCGCTACGTGCTGGTGATCGCGCTGATGGGCGGGCTCGCGCTGCTGATGCGCGCACCGTGGCCGAAGGACTGGCGGCAGGTGGCGCATATCAGCATCGCCGGCTTGCTGCTGCAGGCGACCTACCTCGGCGGCGTGTTCATGGCGATCCATCGCGGCCTGCCGGCTGGCGTCACGGCCCTGGTGGTCGGCATGCAGCCGCTGCTCACCGCGCTGGGCGCCGGGTGGCTGCTCGGCGAACGCGTCACGCGGCGGCAGTGGGCCGGCCTCGCGCTCGGCTTCGTCGGCGTGACACTGGTTGTCAGCAACAAGGTCACCGTCGGCAACGGCATGGCGGAGCTCGGCTGGATGCTCACGCCCGCGCTGGCGGCGCTCGTCGGCATCACGGGCGGCACGCTGTACCAGAAGCGCTTCTGCCCGAGCTTCGACCTGCGCACCGGCGCCGTTGTCCAGTTCGTGCCGAGCCTGATCGTCACCGGCTTTCTCGCGAGCCGCAGCGAAACGATGCACATCGTGTGGAGCGGCCAGTTCGTCTTCGCGCTGATGTGGCTGGTGCTGGTGCTCTCGCTCGGGGCAATCAGCCTGCTGAACCTGCTGATCCGCAACGGCAGCGCCGTCAACGTCGCGAGCCTCTTCTATCTCACGCCGCCGACGACGGCGCTGATGGCCTGGCTGCTCTTCGGCGAGACGCTGACCGGACTCGCGCTCACCGGCATGGCGGTGGCAGTCATGGGCGTGTGGCTCGCTCGCAAGGTCTGAGACAGCCCGTCACGCACATCCGTCGTTGACGGAGACCGCTCCCTTTCCCAGTCTCAGGCGGTAGATACGCCGCCGACGAGGCTCCCGCCACCGTGTAACCCTGTGGCGTACGTGGTATCCACAATGCGGAAGTTCACACTGCACAGCCCTCACCCTCGTCGGAATAATCGCCAACGCGCGAAAAAATCCAAAGGAGAGGGATATGGGAAAGAAACCGTTCTACCGTTCACTGTACTTCCAGGTCATTGTCGCCATCGTCATCGGCGTGCTTCTCGGGCATTTCTACCCGCAGACCGGCGCGGCGATGAAGCCGCTGGGTGATGGCTTCATCAAGCTGATCAAGATGATCATCGCCCCGATCATCTTCTGTACCGTCGTCGTCGGCATCGCCGGCATGGAGGACATGAAGAAGGTCGGCAAGACCGGCGGCCTGGCACTGCTGTACTTCGAGGTTGTCAGCACGATCGCGCTGATCATCGGCCTGATCATCGTCAACGTCGTCAAGCCGGGCGCGGGCATGAACATCGACCCGAGCATGCTCGACACCAAGGCGATTGCCGCCTACACGGATCCGTCGAAAATGCAGTCGACCGTCGACTTCCTGATGGCGATCATTCCGAGCACCATCGTCGATGCCTTCGCGAAGGGCGAGATCCTGCAGGTACTGCTGTTCTCCGTGCTGTTCGGCTTCGCGCTGCACAAGTTCGGCGGTCGCGGCACGCTGGTGTTCGACTTCATCGAGAAATTCTCGCACGTGCTGTTCGGCATCGTCGGCTACATCATGAAGGTCGCCCCGATCGGCGCGTTCGGCGCGATGGCCTTCACGATCGGCAAGCACGGCGTGGCCGCGCTCGCTCAGCTCGGGATGCTGATGGGCTCCTTCTACGCGACCTGCCTGATCTTCATCTTCGGCGTGCTCGGCCTGATCGCGCGCGCGCATGGCTTCTCGGTCGTCAAGCTGATCGCCTACATCAAGGAAGAGCTGCTGATCGTGCTCGGCACCTCGTCGTCGGAATCGGCCCTGCCGCGCCTGATGGCGAAGATGGAAAACCTCGGCGTCAAGAAGTCGACCGTCGGCCTCGTGGTCCCGACCGGCTACTCGTTCAACCTTGATGGCACCTCGATCTACCTGACGATGGCCGCGGTGTTCATCGCGCAGGCGACCAACACCCCACTCGACATCACGCAGCAGATCACGCTGCTCGCGGTGCTGCTGCTCACGTCAAAGGGCGCGGCCGGGGTCACCGGCAGCGGCTTCATCGTGCTCGCGGCGACGCTGTCGGCAGTGGGGGGCGTGCCGGTGGCCGGCCTCGCGCTGATCCTCGGCATCGACCGCTTCATGTCCGAAGCGCGCGCGCTGACCAACCTGATCGGCAACAGTGTCGCGACGATCGTCGTGGCGAAGTGGTGCAATGACCTCGATACGGTCGCGCTGCAGCGCCACCTCAACAACGAGACCGAGGAGGAAGCCGACGAGCCGGAAGTCGTGCTCGACGCGCAGGAAGCCCACATGGACGTCACACCTGCGATCGCCGGCGCTCGCGCCTGATCCGCAACGCCGTCGGGGCCGTTCCGGCACCGACGGCGTCAATGAATCGGCCCGCGATTTTTGCGCTCGCGGGCCGATTTGCGTTTGCAGCGACGGGAACGTGCCGGATCAGCCCGGAATCATGACGCCGGCCGTGCGCAGCGCGCGCTGATACTCGCCGGTGGATTCCTCCATGGTCTTCACGGCGTCGTCGAAGCCCTTCTTCGCCGCAGTCGCTTCCGCGTCCTTGCGCAGGCGCGCGGCGCGCTCGACGTGGGCCTTCAGCTCGACCTCCTTCGCCCCGCCCGGCTGCACCAGCAGCTTCATCAGCATGCCGTAGGTGTCGTTGCGGTCGAGTTCGTAGTGGTATTCGTCTTCCCTCGTGTCGAACTTGAGTTCACGCACCAGGGTCTCGCCGCCGCGCAGGCGCTCGATCTGCACCTTCGCGCGCAGGTAGGCGTGGTCGAGGATCGCGCGGCCGCGCCTGGCGTTGTTCTGCGCGACCTGGGCATCGGCGTCGCGCATCAGCTTGTCGATGAGGACGACTTCCTGCCTGCCGGCGTCGTCGTTCTTTTCGGTGGCGATGCGCTCCAGCGCGTCACGCAGCGCCTTCGTCGAATCCATCCGCGCCGCGTATTCCTTCTGCACGCGCGGGTTCGGCGCGTCGGCGGCGGGCGCCGGTTGGGCGGCGGACGGCGATTTCTGCGCGAGCTCGGCGAGCGCGAGCTTGCAGTTCAGATAGGCGTCGTCGACCAGGATGCGGGCGGTGGCGATGCGGCCGTCGGCGGCGGCGCTTTCAGCGTCGTGGATCTTCTTGTCGTTCGCCTGCACCAGCGCCGCGTTGTCGACCTTCTTTTGTTCGCTGACGCGCTTGAGCGCCTGGTTGAGCACCTTGGTGCTGTCGAGCAGGCGGGTGAATTCGTCCTTCTGCCGTGCCTCGGCGCCGGCGGTGACGCGCGCCGAGGTCTGCTGCGCGAAGGCATCCGCCTGCATGATGAAACCCGCGGCAGCCAGCATGGCGGCGGCGAGACCGATGGATGTTCTGTTCTTCATGGTTCTTCTCCCCTTGCGATTGCGGCTGTGGCGCCCGAAGCCCACGCGGACAATCCGGACGTCATCAGGAGAAGTGTAGCCGATTAGCCATTCCAACAGAGCGGTCTTTGCGCCCATCCGGGGCATGCGGCAGGGGCGGCGAGACAGGCCGCCCGCCGCCGCCCGCAGGTCAGAAGGCGATCTGGATACCGGCCTGCAGCCCGTACCAGGTCACGTCGTCGGGCGCGAAGCGGCCGGTGAGGGCGACGTTGGCGCTGACCGTCGGCGAGAACTTCGCCGCGACGCCGACCGTTGCGGTCCCGTAGTTGCGCTCGGCGGCGAAGGCGGGCAGCGCGAAGCTGTTGTCCGGAAGCGTCGCCAGACTGGCGCGCACGTCACGGTCCTGGTCCGCGAATTCGTGGTTGAACGCAATCCGCGCATAGGGCTGGCAACGTCCCTGCTCGTAGCGCAGCTGGTAGCCGATGCGCCCGACCAGCGAGTCGCGCTGTTGCGAGCCGAACGCCATCGTCGTCGAGGTGTTGCCGCGTTCGCGGAAGCTCTCGACGCGTACTTGCTGCCAGTCGGCGCCGAGCAGCGGGCCGTGGCGAAGCTTGCCTTCGGAGAGGTCGTAGGAGGCCTCGGCGCCGAACGACAGGCTCGTACCGGAGGTATCGCCCTTCATCACGTGGCGGGCAGGTCCGAGGTCGGCAGCACGGCGGGTGTCGAAGTCGATGTCGCCGGCCGCGGCAACGACTGTCGCGCGCAAGGGGCCGCTGCGGTAACCGGCGTAAAGCGCGAGCGTCTGCTCGTCCTGCCGATAGCTGCCGGCGTCGCCCGAGAAGTCGGCATCGAGCGAGCCTGCACCGAAGGCAGCGCCGACGACCATGTTGGAGGAGAGATGCGTATCGATGCCGACCGTGACGTCGTAGGGATTGCCGTCCGCGCCCGGCGCGCTGTCACTCGAGGCTTGCTTGAGGTGGCTCGCGCCGAGGCTCGCCCAGGCGCCGAAGCCGGGCTGGGTGCGGGACCACAGGCCGAGCGCTGCTTGGTCGCCGATGGTGGTGACGAGCATCTCGCGCGTATGCACGGGCGATTCGGCGAGTTGCGAGATCACGCCTGGGGCGCGCAGCACGGAGAGCGCATAATCCGCAATGATCCGGTGCCCGGCAGTCGTCGGATGTACGCCGTCGGCGAAGAGGAAGGTCTGGTCGGCACCCGGGGCGATCAGGTCGGCCTGCGCGCACAACAGCGCCGGAGTGGCGCCGCAGGCGGGCAGCGTCACGTTGACGAAGCCGAACTGCGCGGGCGAGGCGATCGCCTCGTTGAGCAGCGAGAAAATGTCGAGCGGAATGACGCGCACGCCGCCCGCGGCGAGGCCGCCGAATACGGCCTGGTTATACAGCGAAGACAGGGCGCTGACGCCCGCCGCGCTCGCCGGATCGAGCGAGCCGCCGAAAGGCGTCGCGCCGACATCGGGCAAGGTCGGCACGAGGATGTAGCGCGCGCCGGCCGCCTTCAGAGCGGAAACGGTGGCGACGGTCTCGCCCGCCGTCGTCAGCATGTAGCCGACCGGGTCCGCGGATTCGGGTTTCGTCGGGTCGATGGCACGGAAGAGATCGTTGGCGCCGCCCCACACCGAATAGAGGGCATTGCTGCGCGCATGCCCGGCGAGGGCGAGATAGCCGGCGACCTGATCGGCGATCGGCGTCGCGTTCGCCGTCAGGATGTTGGTCTCGGGCACGCCGGGCAGTTGCGTCACGCGCGCTCCGCCCTGCGCGAAGTCGGTACCGCCGGCGAGCGCCGGAACCGCGCGCGTGCCGAGTGCGGCGGCGAGATCCTCGGCCCACACCGGGCCGGGGTTGGTCGTAAAACGGCCGGTCCCCGAGGGCAGGAAGGCGGAGAAGCTGCCGGCGTCGCTGAGGCTGTCGCCGAAGAAATAGGTGGCGCTGAAGTCGGCCGCTTGCGCACCGGCGCTGCAGAAGGCAGCAATCGCGGCCGCAAGGATGGAACGTCGGATCATGGGCAAACTCCTTGTCATTGCCTGGAAGCGTTTCTTGAATGACGTGGAAGTATCGTCGGACAGGCCGGGCCGGTCAAACGGGGAGTATGCCCGGACGGCAGGATTCGCCGGGAACCCGTAAAATGCACGAATGAATGGTCCCACCGCTTCCCGCATCGTCTCGACCCGCATCCTCGGCCTCGACCCGGGCCTGCGCATCACCGGCTTCGGCCTCATCGACAAGCTCGGCAACGAGCTGCGCTACGTCGCCAGCGGCTGCATTCGCACGCGCGACGGCGAACTGCCGGGACGGCTGAAAACCCTGCTCGACGGCGTGCGCGAAGTGATCGCGACCTACATGCCCGACCATGTGGCGGTCGAGAAGGTGTTCGTGAACGTGAACCCGCAATCGACGCTGCTGCTCGGGCAGGCGCGCGGCGCGGTGATCTGTGGCGCGGTCTCCAGGGACCTCGATGTGCATGAATACACCGCGCTGCAGGTAAAGCAGGCCGTCGTCGGCTATGGCAAGGCGAACAAGGACCAGGTGCAGCACATGGTGCAGCGTCTGCTCGCGCTCGACGGCAGTCCCAGCCCCGATGCGGCCGACGCGCTTGCCTGCGCGATCTGCCACGCGCACGGCGGAATGGGCGTACAGGGCGAGATCGGGCGGCGGCGGCGCGCCGGGCGCATCCTCGTGAGTCCCGCAACGCGCTGATCCGGCGCCGCCCGCAAAGTCGGGCATGCGGAACACTGGGGGGGCGCGCCGGTCATCAAGGCATGCGCAGGCTCTCAGGAGGACCGGAAGATGCGTTCACCCTCACGCTGCGCGAGCGCGCCAGCCGCGACGCGCATCGATCGCCGCAGTTTCTTCGCCGCGCTCGGGGCAGTCGGCGTGGCGATTGCCGTACGGCCAGCGCGCGCGCAAACGGCAATCCTCACCGACGAAGTGGGGATCGAAACCGATTCAACGGACATCGCGGTGACGGGCGGCAGCATGCCGATTTTTTTCGCGAAACCCGTCGACGCGGACAGCCTGCCCACCATCCTCGTCGTCGAGGAAAGCTATGGCGTGAACGACTATCTCCGCGACGTGTGCCGCCGGCTCGCGAAGCTCGGCTATCTCGCGGTGGCGCCGGAGCTGTTCTTCCGCCAGGGCAATCCGGCCCCCATCGGCGATCGCCCGGCGCTGTCGTCGAGTGCCGTTTCCCGGATTGCGGACGCCCAAGTGATGAGCGATCTGGACGCCTGCGTTGCGTGGGCGGTGGGCAATGGCGGCGATCCCAGGCGGATTGCGGCGACCGGCTTCGACTGGGGCGGTCGCATCGTGTGGCTGTACGCGACGCACAACTCGAAGCTCGCCGCCGCCACCGTCTGGTACGGGCTGCTCGACACGTCCCGCACGCGCGAGACGCCGCTGCAGCCGGCGGATGTGGTCGAGCGCCTGAAGGTGCCGGTGCTGGGCCTCTATGGCGGCAAGGATCGCGAGATCCCGCCTGAGGACATCGAGACGCTGCGTGCGCGGCTTGCGCTGGCCGACGAGGAGTGTTCGATCGTCGTCTATCCGGAAGCGGGCCATGCCTTCCATGCCGACTACCGCTCGACTTACCGGCCGGCCGAGGCGACCGACGGCTGGCAGCGGATGCTCGACTGGTTCAAGCGTCAGGGGATGTGAGGGGTCCGAGGCGGACGAGCATCTTCGCCGCGACCAGTCCGTTGATGAGCCCGAACAGCGTCGCCGCGACGGCGAAGACCGGCACGAGGTAGAACACGCCGTTGTGCGGCACGAGCCACAGTCGCGCGACGGCGAGTTGTCCGCCGATGTGCGCGAAGGCGGCGAACACGCTCAAGGACACCGGACCGAACCAGCGCCGCGGCAGGTGCTTGGCGAGACCCAAGACCGCCAGGCTGACCACTGAACCGGAGAGGCTCAGGAAGAAGCCCGGCGCAAAGAGCTGGCCGAGCAGCAGGCTGCTCGCGAAGACGCGCAGCAGGCCGACCCACACCGCGTCGCGCCAGCCCCAGCGCAGCAGCACGATCAGGATCACGATGTTGCCAAGCCCGGGCTTCACGCCGGGCAGCGGCAGCGGGATCGCGGCCTCGGCCACCGACAGCGCGATCGCCGCCGCCGCAAGCCGGGCGATGCGCCGGTCGTCGTCGGTCGGCAGGATTTCAATAGTTGAGGGAGTCATACTCCGCCACTCCACCGCTCAAGCTGAGGCTCACCTGGTTGGGCGCGCAGATCGCGACGGAGCCCGCGCGGGTCAGCCAGCCCTGGCGCACGCAGTACTGGCGCGGACCGGGATCGGAGGCCACACGCGCCCGGCCGGGCTGGATCTCGATACGGGTGGTGCCGAGCGGACCCGGCACTTCGACGCTCTGGGCCCGCGTGAGCGCGAGCTCGGCGAACACCTTGCCCCCCGCACGCACGACGGCCTTTTCCGGCGCCCCGCCGCGCCATAGCACGAGGGCCGACGCCACGCAGGCCGTCAGCGCAGCGGCGAGGATCACGTAATCGCCGGGCCGCAGCAGCTCGAGCCAGCCCGCCAGAGACGCTTTCACTGATCGGGCGTTCCCTTCGGCCCGTCCACCTGCCGGCGCGCCGCGGAGCGGTGGCGCACGAGCACCCGCACGCGATCGACGAACTGCCGCCCCAGCCATTCGGCCATGTACACCGAACGGTGCTGCCCCCCGGTACAGCCGATCGCCACCGTCAGGTAGCTACGGTTGTCGCGCGCATAGGCCGGCAGCCAATCCGCGACGAATCGGCGGATGTCCTCGCTCATGCGCGCCACTTCGGGCTGGCGTTCGAGGAATTCGATGACGGGCTGGTCCTTGCCCGTAAAGGGCTTCAGCACCGGGTCGTAGTGCGGGTTGGGCAGGCAGCGCACGTCGAACACGAGGTCGGCGTCGAGCGGGATGCCGTACTTGAAGCCGAAGGACTGGAACATCAGCGTCAGGCCTTCGGTCGCGTCGATGCCCATGAAATCCTTGATCCAGCCGCGCAACGTATTCGCCTGCAGGTCGCTGGTGTCGATGCGATGGCCGAGTTCGGCGATGCCGGCGAGCGCGTCGCGCTCCTTCTGGATCGCCTCGGCGAGCGAGACGTCCTCGTTGGCGAGCGGATGGCGACGGCGCGTTTCCGAGAAGCGCGCGATCAGCGTGTCGTCCCGCGCATCGAGGAAGATCACGCGCAAGTCATGGCCCGTCTTGCGCAGCGCGTCGACCTGCTCCGGCAGCGCCTCGATGCTCGCGCCCGAGCGCACATCGACCGCAACCGCGAGGCGTCGGTAACCGGTGCCGCGCAGCTCTGTGACGAGTTGAGGCAGCAGATTCCCCGGTAGGTTATCGATGGCGTAGTAACCCGCATCCTCGAGCACCTTCAGCGCGACACTCTTGCCGGACCCGGAGAGTCCGCTAATCAGCACGACCTGCATGACCAATCACTCCACGTGGGAGGCCGATTATCGCCAAAGTATGAGCCGCCGGCCACCTTCACGCCGCGACGAGCCGCTCCCCGTCCCGGCGCGCGACACCCGCACGTGTCAGTTCCACGACCAGCCAGTCGGCCAGCGCCTCCGGCGAGAGTCCCAGAAAACGCGCATTGGCTTCCCGGTAGAGCGGCACCGTCTGCAGATGTTCCGCCAGATCAGCGACAGCGATAGCGCGAGTGTCCAGCAGCGAAAAGGTCATGCAGGCGCGGATCGCATTGCGCGCCATGCGGGCCCCGTCCTCCTCGAAGGCCCGCAGCCGGCCGAAGGCCCGTGCGAGCGCGTCATCGACCTCGACGAAAGGCGCGCCGTGCCCAGGGATGACGACGTCGATCGAGAGCCGCGCGATCGCTTCGAGCGTGCGTCGCGCGGCGCCGATGCCGTCGCCGGTGCCGAGCACCTCGGCGAAGAGGATGCCGAAGCCGTCGCGCCATAGCGCGTCGCCCGAGATCAGGATGCGACGGTCGGCGTTATGGAAAACCAACGCGTCCATGTCGTGGCCCGGCGCGGCAATCGCCTTCCATTCAAGCCCACCCATGCCGAGCGTGTCGCCCGCATGCAGCGCGTGATCGGCGTGGAAGCGTTCGCCGGACTGGGCGGCGGTGGTCAGCAGCAGGGCATCCTCATCCCATGCCGCTACCGTCGACACCATGCCGGCGGGCACACTGATCTCGCAACCGAAGGTGCGCTGTACCCGTGCGTTGCCGCCGATGTGATCGGAGTGCGAATGGGTGTTCACGAGATGCGCAAGCCGCCGCCCGTCCAGCGTCTCGCGCAGCAGCGCGACCGTCTGGTGGACGTGGCTCAGATAGCCGCTGTCGATGACGGTCGCGTCGGCGCCGTCGAAGAGCACGACGTTGTTCGCGGACAGCCAGCCGCGCTCGAGCACCCGCAGGCTGTCGGGCAAGGAGGCTCCCCCGCTCATTCGGAGCCGGCGCCGACCTGTTCTGCGACGTTTTGCGGTAGCGGGACGGCCGCCGGTGCCGGTTCTGCCGGCGGCGGGACCGGCACACCGTTGATCTCATCCGGCGTGCGCCCGCAGCCCAGACAGACGCCGGAATCCCAGTCGATCATGCACACGCCCACGCACAAGGCATCGCTCATGCTTCCTCCGTCGAAGACAGCGGCGGCGCCACGGCGCCGAGCGGAGTCACTCGCGCCGAACGCCGTTGGGCGACCAGCGCCAGGATGCGCGACCTCTCGTCGTCGCCTTGGCGGCTCCAGCCGGCGATCTCGTCGAGCGTACGGAAACAGCCTTCGCACAGGCCGGTTTCGCCGTTCATGCGGCAGATATTAATGCAGGGTGAAGCAACATTCATGTTGGGGTCGGGGGATTGTCAGGGTCGGGAGCGGCTATTGCTTTGTTTGATGAATTGGTCTGCCGCCGCCCGACGGAGTTCAAAATTCAGCGCATGCCTAGGTGGCGGCACTCAACACCTAGGTCCCGCACGCTGCCTTCGTACGCTTTGCGAGCACCGCGCGTGCGACGCGGGAGGCCGGTTCACGCCCGAGCACGCCGCTGATCCACGCTGCGATGTCGACGAGGCGTTCGAGATCGATGCCGGTCTCGATGCCGAGGCCGTTCAGGAGCCAGACGACGTCCTCGGTCGCAACGTTGCCGGACGCGCCCGCGGCGTAAGGACAGCCCCCCAGCCCGCCGACCGAAGCATCGAACACCGAAACGCCCATCTCGAGCGACGCGTAGATGTTCGCCGCCGCCATGCCGTAGGTGTCGTGGTAGTGGCCCGCGACCCGATCGACCGGCACACGCTTCAGGACCGCTTCGAGCATGCGCGCGATGTTCGCCGGATTGCCACTGCCGATCGTGTCGCCGAGCGACACTTCGTAGCAGCCCATCTCCATCAAGGTCGCGGCGACCTCGGCGACCTTCTCCGGCGCAACCGCCCCTTCATACGGGCAGCCCGCGACGCAGGACACGTAGCCGCGCACCTTCACGCCGGCTGCCCGTGCGGCCTCGGTCACCGGACGGAAGCGCTCCAGCGATTCGGCGATCGAGCAGTTGATGTTCTTCTGGCTGAAGGACTCGGAAGCGGCGCCGAACACCGCAACCTCCTCCGCGCCGGCGGCGAGCGCCGCCTCGAAACCCTTCAGATTCGGCGTTAGCACCGGGTAGGCGACGCCCGGCCGGCGGGCGATGCGCGCCATCACTTCGGCGTTGTCGCCCATCTGCGGCACCCATTTCGGCGACACGAAGGACGTCGCCTCGATCGTCTTCAGCCCGGCTTCGGCGAGCCGCGCAATGAGTTCGACCTTGGTTTCGGTCGCGACGACCTGCTTCTCGTTCTGCAACCCGTCGCGCGGGCCGACGTCGACGATGCGGACGTTTTGCGGCAATTTCATACGGTTCTCCTCGTCGTCTTGCTGGCCGGACTCGCTCAGCAGTCGAATACCGTTCGGGTGTGTTTGCCCGAAGTTATTACTGGGCCGGAACCCACGCGGCCGGACGCTTAGCCAGGAAGGCGTCGAGACCCTCCTTCGCTTCCGGCGTGGCGCGCAGACCGGAGATCCGCCGCGCGGTGTCCTCGACGAGCTCGTCCGACACCGGTCGGTTCGCGACCGCGCGGATCAGATCCTTCGCCGCCGCCTGCGCCTTCGGCCCGCCCTGCAGCAGCGCCATCACGATCTCATGCACCTTCGCGTCGAGTTCGTCGGCCGCAACGACTTCGTGTGCGAGGCCGATCTCGCCGGCACGCTCGGCCGAAATCCGCTCGGCAGATTGGAAATAGCGGTAGGACTGGCGCTCGCCGATCGCGCGGATCACATAGGGGCTGATCGCCGACGGGATGATGCCGAACTTGACCTCGGAGGTCGCGAACACCGCCTTGTCGGACGCGACACAGATATCACACGCGGACGCGAGCCCCATGCCGCCGCCGAGGGCCGCGCCCTGCACACGCGCGATGGTCGGTTTGCGCATCTCGGACAGCGTACGCAGCATGCCGGCGAGCTTGCGCGCGTCGGCGAGGTTTTCCTCGACACTCGCTTCGCCCGCGGCCTTCATCCAGTTCAGATCCGCGCCGGCGGAAAAGCTCTTGCCGCGCCCGGCGAGCACAACGACGCGCCCGGCGTCGTCCGCGTCGAGCTGGCGGCAGGCCGCCGTGATATCGGCGATGAGCTGCGCGTTGAAAGCGTTATGGACGTCCGGACGATTCATCCAGACCGTCGCCACGCCCTGTTCGAGCGTGATTTCGAGGGTTTCGTAATTCAATCTTGTCTCCTGATCGAGTTCTGAAGGCGTGGGGCTCTTGCGGCCCCTTGCCGGGATAAAGAGGTCCTGCGGAACACGGCAGAAATCGAGAGGGAGGCTGCAGGGAGATTGCCCGCCGCGACTGCTCCCGCAGGACCGTAAAACGAAAAACGCGCGATCAGATCGCCAGCGAGCGGCCGATGACCAGGCGCTGGATGTCGCTCGCACCTTCGTAGATCTGGCACACCCGCACGTCGCGGTAGATGCGCTCGACCGGGAAGTCGCTGACGTAGCCGTAGCCGCCGTGGATCTGAATCGCGTCCGAGCAGACCTTCTCGGCCATCTCGGAAGCGAAGAGCTTCGCCATCGACGCTTCCTTCAGGCAGGGCCGGCCGGCGTCCTTCAGGCTCGCCGCGTGCCAGACTAGCTGGCGCGCCGCTTCGAGCTGGGTTGCCATGTCCGCGAGGCGGAAGTTGACGGCCTGGTGCTCGAAGATCGGCTTGCCGAAGGTTTCCCGCTCATGGGCGTACTTCACCGCGGCTTCGAGCGCCGCACGCGCCATGCCGAGACACTGCGCGGCGATGCCGATGCGGCCCGCTTCGAGGTTCGACAGCGCGATCTTGTAGCCTTCGCCTTCGGCGCCCAGCAGCGCACCGGCCGGTACGCGGCAGTTCTCGAAGAGGATCTGCGCGGTGTCGGAGGCCTTCTGGCCCATCTTCTCTTCGATGCGCGCGACGATGTAGCCCGGCGTGTTCGTCGGCACGAGGAAGCACGAGATGCCCTTCTTGCCTGCGTTCTTGTCGGTCACCGCGAACACGATCGCGACATCCGCTTCGCGGCCGGTCGTGATGAACTGCTTCACGCCGTTGATGACCCACGAGTCGCCGTCACGCACCGCCGTCGTCTTCAGCGCCGCGGCGTCCGAACCCACGTGCGGCTCCGTCAGGCAGAAGCAGCCGAGCTTCTCGCCTCGGGCGAGCGGCTTCAGCCACTCGTCCTTCTGCGCGTCGTTGCCGTAGCGGTTCGGGATGCCGCAAGCGAGTGAGTTCTGCACGCTGACGATGGTCGAGGTCGCGCCGTCGCCGGCGGCGATCTCTTCGAGCGCGAGCACGAGGCTCACGTAGTCCATCCCCGCGCCGCCCCACTGCTCGGGCACGACCATGCCCAGCGCGCCCAGCTCTGCAAGCTCCTTCAGCGCTTCGCGCGGGAAGGTGTGGTTGCGGTCCCATTCGGCAGCGAAGGGCGCCAGGCGCTCCTGCGCGAAAGCGCGCAGGGAGTCGCGGATCATTTCCTGTTCTTGCGTGAGGATCATTTACGCGAGCTCCACCGCAACCGCCGTCGCCTCGCCGCCGCCGATGCACAGGCTCGCGACGCCGCGCTTCTTGCCGTACTTCTTCAGTGCGCCCAGCAGCGTGACGATGATGCGCGCGCCCGAAGCGCCGATCGGATGGCCCAGCGCGCAGGCGCCGCCATGCACGTTGACCTTGTCGTGCGGCAGATCGAGTTCCTTCATCGCCGCCATCGTAACGACTGCGAAGGCCTCGTTGATCTCCCACAGGTCGACCTGATCCTTGGTCCAGCCGGCCTTCGCCAGCACCTTCTGCATCGCGCCGACGGGGGCGGTCGTGAACCACGCGGGTTCCTGCGCGTGCGTCGCGTGGCCGACGATGGTCGCGAGCGGCTTGAGGCCCAGCTTGTCGGCGGTCGAGCGGCGCATCATCACGAGGGCTGCCGCGCCGTCCGAGATCGAGCTGGAGTTCGCAGCGGTCACGGTGCCGTCCTTCGCGAACGCGGGCTTGAGGCCGGCGATCTTGTCGATCTGCGCCTTCGGCGGCTGCTCATCCTTGTCGATGACGACGTCGCCCTTGCGGCCCGAGACGGTCACCGGCGCGACTTCCCACGCGAAGCCGCCGTCCTTGATCGCGGCCTGCGCACGCGTCGTCGAGGCGATCGCAAACTCGTCCTGAGCGCTACGGGTGAAGTCGAAGTGGCTCGCGCAGTCCTCGGCGAAGGTGCCCATCAGTCGGCCCTTGGTTTCCTTCTTGTAGCTGTCCTCGAGACCGTCGTAAAACATATGGTCGACGAGCTGGCCGTGGCCGAGGCGATAGCCGCTGCGCGCCTTCGGCAGCATGTAGGGCGCGTTCGACATCGACTCCATGCCGCCCGCGACCACCACGTCGTTGGTGCCCGCCACGAGCAGGTCGTGCGCGAGCATCGTCGCCTTCATGCCCGAGCCGCACACCTTGCTGATCGTCGTGCAGCCGGCCGCGAGCGGCAGCCCCGCACCGAGCGCCGCTTGGCGGGCCGGCGCCTGGCCGACGCCCGCGGGCAGCACGCAGCCCATCAGCACTTCCTGAACCTGCTCGGGAGTGATCCCGGCGCGCTCGACGGCGGCCTTGATTGCGACAGCGCCAAGCTGCGGGCCGGTCAGGCCGGACAGCTCGCCCTGGAAACCGCCCATCGGGGTACGTGCGGCGGAAACGATAACGACGGGATCACTCATGCTTCTCTCCTAGAAACTACCCATAGATCCGGCTCTCAGGCCAGTGCTTCAAGTGCCGCGACATAGCGCGGTATCAAATCCTCGGGACGGCGCACGTTCAGACCCAGATCACGCACCAGTCCGTCCTTCAATCCATAAATCCAGGCGTGCACCGTCAGCGGCTGGCCGCGACGCCACGCGTCCTGCACGACCACGCTCTGACACACGTTCACGACCTGCTCCAGCGAGTTCAGCTCGCACAGGCGGTCGTGCGCCTGCTCGAACGGCAGCGCTTCGACGCGCTTGCGATGCTTCACATGCACGTCCTGCACGTGACGCAGCCACAGATCGACCAGCCCTACGCGCTCGTGCGTCAGCGCCGCCTTCACGCCGCCGCAGCCGTAGTGGCCGACGACCATGATGTGCTTGACCTTCAGCACGTCGACGGCGAACTGCATCACCGACAGACAGTTGAGATCCGTATGTACGACAACGTTCGCGACGTTGCGATGCACGAAGACCTCGCCCGGCAGCAGGCCGATGATCTGGTTCGCCGGCACCCGCGAATCCGAGCAGCCGATCCACAGGTACTCGGGGGACTGCAGCTTCGACAGCTTCTCGAAGAAGCCCGGATCGACCTGGCGCATCTGCTGCGCCCAGGCGCGGTTGTAATCGAAAAGATGGAAAAGGTTTTCGCTGGCGACCTCTTCCTCGGACCAGTTCTCCAGGTCCAGCGCCAGGAACATCGTCCCTTCGATCGGCGTCGGGTAGTAGGCCGGCGCTTCCTTGAAGCCCATCTCGCGATACAGCTTCACTGCGATGCGCATCGCCGGCAGCGTGTCGAGCAGGATGCGGCGGTAGCCGAGGTCCTTCGCCGTGCGGATCGCCGCCAGCACCAGTTCGCGCCCGATGCCGAGCCCGCGCATCGCAGGTTCGACGTACAGACGCTTCATTTCGCACACACCTTCGGAGAAGGGGCGAAGCCCCACGCAGCCGGCGGGCCGGCCTTCGTGCTCAGCGTAGAAGAGACGACCTTCAGGCGCCGAATAGGCACCGGGCAGCGAGGCCATTTCGTCGCCGAAGCCCTGAAAGCACAGATCGACGCCCAGCCACGCTGCGTAGTTGCGGAAAAACTGGCGGACATGATCCAGTTCGACCTGATCGTCGGCACTCAGTACGCGAAGCTTCACTGCCATCTTCTCTCCCGGGAACAAGGTGCGCGCCGCGTGAATCCGCGGCCCGCAGGGTTATATGTATCGCGCGGCCACTCTGCCAGCGGCCGCGCCGGCGCGAAGGACTCACGCGCGCAACCCTGCATCGTGCCACAGCCACGCCCGACGGCGACGACTCGCGTTCGCGACTCCGTCCGCCGTCCCCTGATCCCGACCATTCCGCTCCTTGCTCCTTCGCGCGCTTCACCGACCGCCGGCTCTGCCGCCAGCCCTCAACCGACTCGTTCCTTCTTCCCGTGCATCGCCATGATCGTCTGCTGCATCACGGCGCATAGCGTCCATTGCTCGTGCTTCACCGCGAACACCTCCGCACGCGTGATCAGCAGCGTGCGCCCCGGTTTGATCACCTCGCCGCGGGCGACGAGCCGCTCGCCGTCGGCCGGTGCGAGCAGGTTGAGCTTGTACTCGACCGTCAGCACGCTCGCGTCCGCGGGCGTCAGCGTATTGGCCGCGTAACCGGCCGCCGAATCCGCGATCATCCCGACCACGCCGCCGTGGATGAACCCGTGCTGCTGGGTGATCTGCGACTTGTACGGCAGATGGATTTCCACGTAGCCCGGATCCACGACTGCCAGTTCCGCCTCGATCAGCGTCATCGCCTGCTGCAGGTCGAAGCTCGCCCGCACGCGCTCGGCGTAGCCCTCGTCACGCGGCTGGAAAACCGGCTCTTCGTGTCTCATCGCGTCTCCTGTTGCACGTATTTTTGATTTTGATTACGTTTACGTCAACGTAAACTAACGAGCAAAAAAATCAAGCCCCCGTTCGGGCCTGACGGACGACTTCCGCGCGTTCCTCGGCTGCCCGCCCGGGGTCATGCCCGAGGAGTTCGGAACATTGCTTTTCAAGGGAATCGATCTCCGACAGCAGGCCGACGATGTCTTCGCGCTGCTGCTCCAGCGCCGCGCGCCGCTCGGCCAGCACGAGCAGGAACTGCCGCAGCTGCGGGGCCGAGTTGCGCACGCCGCCGTGCATTTCGAGCAGCTCCTTGATCTGCGCCAGCGACAGCCCGAGGCGCTTGCCGCGCAGCGTGAGTTTCAGGCGGGTGCGGTCGGCCTTGGAATACACCCGCGTCCGCCCGGAGCGCGCGGGCTTGAGCAGCCCCTGGTCCTCGTAGAAGCGGATCGCGCGCGGGGTGACGTCGAACTCGCGCGCGAGCTGGGTGATCGAATAGGTTTGTTCGCTTGCCATTGCCTGATGCTCGAAGTAAAACCGTTGTTGTCCAACCAATGATCGCCGGCGTTAGCGCCGACCGGACCAAAAAGTTAAACAGAATTGCAGGTTTTGGGCAATCGTCCCAATTGCCCGAACCGCCCTTCCCCAACGAGGCGATAGATGACACAAGCTTCCGCAGCAGCCCCCAACACGCTCACCTACCCCTTCGACGGCGTGCCCGCGGGCGGTGAGGTCCGTTCCGTCGCGCCGGGCGTCGGCTGGATCCGCATGCCCCTGCCGTTCGCGCTCGACCACATCAACCTCTGGCTGCTCGACGACGGCGAAGCCCGCACCGTCGTCGACACCGGCTTCGGTCTCGATCCGGTCCGCGCGCACTGGGAAACGATCCTCGTCCGCGACACCCGTCCGCTGTCGCGCATCGTCGTCACCCACTGCCACCCGGACCACCTTGGACTCGCAAGCTGGCTCGCGAAGCGCGACGACGCGCCGATCACCATGACCCAGGGGGAATTCCTGGCAGGCCACGCGATCTGGAACCAGATGCCTGGCAGCGGGGTCGCAGACATGATCGAGCAGTTCCGCTCCAACGGACTGGACGACACGCGCCTCGAAGCGCTCCATGAGCGCGGCAACGGCTACCGGCGCGGCGTGCCGGCGCTGCCATCGACCTACCACCGCCTCTTCGACGGCAGCGTGCTGCGCATCGGCGGCAACGATTGGCGCGTGATCGTCGGATACGGCCATGCACCCGAGCATGCAAGCCTGTATTGCGAGACGCTTGGAGTACTCATTTCGGGCGACATGCTGCTGCCGCGGATCTCGACCAATGTTAGCGTTTATGCTGCAACGCCGAATGACGACCCGCTGGGCTGGTTTCTTGATTCATTACAACGCTTCAAGGACTTGCCCGACGACACGCTCGTGCTACCATCGCATGGTCATCCGTTCCGGGGCATTCGTGCGCGCATTGCACAACTCGAAGCGCACCACCGTGAACGTTGTGACGCGTTGCTGGGTGAGATTGGCACCCCGCGCAGCGCGGGAGAGCTGCTATCGACGCTGTTCCCCCGCGAACTGGACACGCACCAGGTGATGTTCGCCATGGGAGAGGCGATTGCCCACCTGAACTACCTCGTTGCACGCGACGAAGCGCGCAAGGTGGCGGGACAGGACGGCATCATCCGATTTGCACGAAGATCCGCTTGAATAACAGGAGCTAGTTACAAAATGGCTGCACCCACCCCCGAGACCGTGTTCCCGGAACTGCCCGACCCCCAGGAAGTCGCGAAGACTTACGCCGAAGTTGCACAGCGCGCCTCCCACCTGATCAGCGATCACGTGCAACGCCAGCTGAAGAAGGGTGTCGCGACCCCTAGCGACGAGCTGGGCATCGCCCAGGCCTTCATGGACATGATGGCCAAGCTGCTCGCGAACCCCTACAAGCTCGCCCAGTCGCAGATGAACCTCGTCTGGGACTACTTCTCGCTATGGCAGCATTCGATGCTGCGCGTGATGGGCATGCACGGCACGCCCATCGCCGAACCGGAGAAGAGCGACAAGCGCTTCAAGGACGAACAGTGGGAAGAACACTTCCTGTTCGACTTCGTCAAGCAGTCCTACCTGATCGCCGCGCGCCACGTGCATGACACCGTGTGCTGCGTCGACGGCCTCGACGAGCAGACGCAGAAGAAGGTCAACTTCTACACCCGCCAGTACATCGACGCGCTGTCGCCGTCGAACTTTGCGCTGACCAACCCGGAAGTGTTCCGCGAGACGGTCAAGAGCAACGGCCAAAACCTGATCAAGGGTCTCAACAACCTGCTGCGCGACATGGAAGACGGCGGTGGTCAGCTGCGCGTCAAGATGACCGACACGACCGCCTTCGAGCTCGGCCGCAACGTCGCGACGACTCCGGGCAAGGTCGTGTTCCAGACCGACATGATGCAGCTGGTCCAGTACACGCCGACGACCGGCAAGGCGCTCAAGCGTCCGCTGCTGATCGTTCCGCCGTGGATCAACAAGTTCTACATCCTCGACCTGCGCGAGAAGAACTCTTACATCAAGTGGTGCGTGGACCAGGGCCATACGGTGTTCGTGATCTCGTGGGTGAACCCCGACGAGCGCCAGGCCGAGAAGACCTTCGACTCTTATGTGACCGAAGGCGTGGTCGCTGCGCTCGACGCGATCGAGAAGCAGACCGGCGAGAAGGAAGTGAACGCCTGCGGCTACTGCCTCGGCGGCACGCTGCTCGCGACGACGCTCGCCTACCTCGCAGGCAAGAAGCAGAAGCGGATCGCCGCAGCGACCTTCTTCACGACGATGACGGATTTCTCGGAGCCGGGCGAACTGGGCGTCTTCATCGACGAAGGCCAGGTCACCAGCCTCGAGAAGAAAATGTTCGAGCGCGGCTACCTGGAAGGCTCGGAGATGGCCGGCACCTTCAACATGCTGCGCGCCAACGACCTGATCTGGTCCTTCGTGGTGAACAACTACCTGATGGGCAAGGACCCGTTCCCGTTCGATCTGCTGTACTGGAACTCCGACTCCACGCGCATGCCGGCGAAGATGCACAGCTTCTACCTGCGCGCGCTGTACATGCAGAACCTGCTGGCCCAGCCGGGCGGCATCGAGATCGACGGCGTGCCGATCGACCTCGGCAAGATCAAGGTTCCGTGCTACTTCATCTCGACGCTCGAAGACCACATCGCCCCGTGGAAGAGCACCTACATCGGCGCGACCAACTTCGGCGGTCCGGTGCGCTTCGTGCTCGGCGGCTCGGGCCACATCGCCGGCATCGTCAACCCGCCGGCCGCGAACAAGTACGGCTACTGGCTCAACCCGGCCGCGAAGCTGCCGGACAGCGCCGACAAGTGGTTCGAAGGCGCCCAGCAGCAAGCCGGTTCGTGGTGGACCGACTGGCAGCAGTGGGTCACCGCCCACGATCCCGAGCAGGTCGACGCACGCGATCCCGCCAAGGGCAAGCTGAAGGTCCTCGAAGAGGCGCCGGGCTCCTTCGTCAAGATGCGTCTGGATACGACGTCGGCAGCGGCCTGATCGCCGTTCCGGCAGACTGAGAACGAGGGGGCCCTGCCCCCTCGTTTGCGTTGACGCTCCCTCCTCCACCTTGCCCTGCTCTCTTCATGACCGTTCCTCCGTCTTCCCTGCGCCTCGTACTCGACACCAACACGGTGATGGCCTTGTGGTTCTTCGAGGACCCGCGGCTTGAGTCGCTGCGCCGCATGATCGAGGACATGCGGCCGACGCTGGTCGCGCGTGCCGATGCGCTCGACGAGTTGCGCCACGTGCTGGCCTATCGCCAGTTCGGCATCGAGCCCGCACGGCAGGCGGAGCTGCTCGCCGCCTATTCCGCGCGAGTGACGACGACCGACGCGATGGGTGGCGACGCGACCCCGGCCACGGATGCAGAGGACATCTCCGCGCTGCCCACCTGCCGCGATCGGGACGACCAGAAATTCCTCGAAATCGCCCGCGACGGGCGCGCGACCCACCTCGTCAGCCGCGACAAGGCACTGCTGCGCCTGAACCGCCATCGGCTCGTGCGACCACTGTTCGCAATCCTGACGCCGGAAACCCTCAACGCCAGCCTGACGGCGCAGCCGCACGCAGTCGCGTTGCAGATCGCCGGCTAGATCGCGCGTGTTCGGGCGTTACGGTTCTCGCCCAATGCGCCCTATGAACCCACTGTCGCGCTAGCCCCAGCGAGGCGCACGCGCAGCTCGGCAAGATAACGCAAGCCCGCTGTTGCCCGGCTGCCATACCAGGACGCCATCTCGCCGTCGATCAGCGCAGCTGGCCGGCCGGAAAGCGCTGCCACCTCGTCGAGATGGCGCTCGCGGAAGGCGTAGGGTTCGCTCGACAGGAAGACGCGCGCGACCTCTCCGATCCAGCGTGCCGACCAGTCGATCTCCGGGTAGCGCGACGCCGCATCGGCAGGCAACGTTTCCCAGCCCACCGCACGCAGCATCGCCGAGATGTAGGTGTCGCGCGACACGCTCATCCAGGGCGCACGCCAGATGAGGTAGAGCACCCGTTCGGGCGGCAGCGCGCGGGCGACGGTCGCAGCGGCGGCGAGGGACGCTTCCAGCTCGGCCGCAAGGCGCGACGCCGCCTCTTCGCAGCCGAATACATGACCGAAGAGCCGGAACAGCTCGAAGTTATCCTCAGGGCGGCAGGGATGGGTGACGATGATGTTGGGGATGAAGGCAGCGAACTCCTCGACGGTTTCGCGCCGGTTTTCGTCGATATTCACGATCAGGTGCGTCGGCGCGAGGTCGCGCACGACATCGCGCTTCACGTCCTTGGTACCGCCGATTTTCCGGATCGGCTTCAGCGTCTCGCGCGGATGGATGCAGAAACCCGTGCGCCCGACGAGGCGCTCGGCGAGCCCAAGCTCGCACAGCAGCTCGGTCAACGAGGGAACGAGACTGACGATACGGACCTCGCCTTCGGCACGGCGATGCTGGTTGCCGGCGGCATCGGTGATGGCGGCATCGGCGGCGGCTTCGGGCAAGATGGGGCGGTCCATGGGCAAACGCGTCATGATGGTCGGAAGGCGATTTTAGGCTGTGCGCCGCCCCCGTGCGCAGCTTCGCCGAGAATCCGATGCAAGGTGTGCAAGGGGATACGACTAAAGTTAAATTCTTGTGTTGCGATCTGTTGCACTGCAGTAAGCTAGCGGCCCGCATCGATCACCCGGGAGCATTCGTGCACAGCGCGGAACGTGCGAATCACTCTAGCTCGGAAATTTCGGCCCACGCGCCCGCCAGTCTCACCACAATGGCAATGGCGGCAATCGGCGTGGTCTACGGCGACATCGGTACCAGCCCGCTCTACACGCTGAAGGAGGTCTTCAGCGGTCCCCATGCGGTGCCGGTCACCCCGGCAAACGTCTACGGGATCCTGTCGCTGGTGTTCTGGGCGCTGATGCTGGTCGTGTCGGCGAAGTACGTGATCTTCATCACCCGCGCGGACAACCGCGGCGAGGGCGGCATCATGGCGCTCACGTCGCTCGCGCTGCGGGTCGTGCCCGAGGGGCGTAGCGCGTGGCTGCTGTCCTCGCTGGGCGTCTTCGGCGCCGCGCTCTTCTACGGCGACGGGATGATCACGCCGGCGATCTCGGTGCTGTCGGCGGTCGAAGGTCTCGAAGTGGCGACGCCGGCCTTCCAGCCCTACGTGTTGCCGGTCGCGATGACCGTGCTGGTCGGCCTCTTCATGATGCAGCGGCACGGCACGAGCAAGGTCGGCGCGATCTTCGGACCCGTGATGGTGTGCTGGTTCCTGCTGCTCGCCGTGCTGGGCATCTCCGGCATCCGCCTGCACCCCGAGATTCTCGGCGCGCTGAACCCGGTGTGGGCGCTGCGCTTCTTCACGGGCAACCCGCTGATCGGCTGGCTCGCGCTCGGCGCCGTCGTGCTCGCGATCACCGGCGGCGAGGCGCTCTACGCGGACATGGGCCACTTCGGCCGCCGTCCGATCAAGCTCGCGTGGTTCGCGGTCGTGTTCCCGTCGCTGTACCTGAACTACCTCGGCCAGGGCGCGCTGATCCTCGACCATCCGGACAACATCCGCAACCCCTTCTACATGCTGGTGCCGGACGAACTCGTCTATCCGATGGTCGGCATGGCGACGCTCGCGACGATCATCGCGAGCCAGGCCGTGATCTCGGGCGCCTTCTCGCTGACGCGTCAGGCGATGCAGCTCGGCTACTCGCCGCGGATGCACACGATCTTCACCTCCGAGCGCGAGATGGGCCAGATCTACGTGCCGGGCATCAACTGGATGCTGCTCGGCGCGGTGATCGCGCTGGTCGCGGGCTTCCGCTCGTCGAGCGCGCTGGCCTCGGCCTACGGCATCGCGGTAACGATGACGATGATGATCGACACCGTGCTCGCCTTCGTCGTGATCCGCGGGCTGTGGAACTGGCCGCTCGGCAAGGCGGCGTTGTTCCTCGTCGTGTTCCTGACCGTGGACCTCGCCTTCTTCTCGGCGACGACCGTCAAGATCGTCGCCGGCGGCTGGTTCCCGTTGATGATCGGCGGCATCATCTTCACCTTGCTGACCACCTGGAAGCGCGGACGGGGGTTGGTCAATGCGCGCATCCGCATCGACACGATGCCGCTGAACCTCTTCATTCGGTCGATGTTCACAAGCCCGCCGCCGCGCGTACAGGGCACCTCGGTCTTCATGACGACCTGGCTGGACGGGGTGCCGCGCGCGCTGCTGCACAACCTCGTGCACAACAAGGTCCTGCACGAACGCGTCGTGCTGGTGAAGGCCGAGACGGCCGACGTGTCGCGCGTGCCCGAGCGGGACCGGGTGAAGGTCGAGGAACTCGACTATGGCTTCTACCGCGTCCGCGTGACGTTCGGCTTCACCGACGACCCCGACATCCCGGCCGCCCTCGAACTATGCAAGGCGCAGGGGCTGCCGTTCAATCTGATGGAGACGTCCTTCTTCCTCGGCCGCGAATCGATCGTGTCGCGCACGAGCCGCTCGCTGCCGCGCTGGCGTGAGAAGCTCTTCATGTTCATGTTCCGCAACGCGGGCAGCGCAGCGGATTACTTCCACCTGCCGCCGAACCGCGTCGTCGAGCTCGGCACGCAGGTCGAGCTGTAAGAGGCGTCCGGCAGGACGTTCAGGGGCGCGGAGCCTTGCGCCCCCGGCCCCCGACGCGGCGGCCAACCACGTGCATCTCGCAGCGCTTGCAATCGAAGCGCAGCGTCAGCGGCTCGCGCACGACCGTGCCCTCCTCCGTGCGCTCCTGCCACAGCGTCATCGGCTCGGGACGGATGCCTTTGACCTGCTTCGGGCACAGGTTGAAGCTGTAGCGCACGCAGTGCTTCGTGATCATCAGCGACACGAGCCCGCTCTCGCGGTTGGCCTCGAAGGCGTCTTCGATGAGTTCGACGCCATGGCGGCGATAGAAGGCCCGCGCGGCGTCGTTGAAGACGTTGCCGAGGTAGTTCAGCGTGGTATCGGGATAAGCTGCGGGCGGCTCGACCGGCACGGCCCGCGGCGGGCGCTGCCAGGCCGCGATGCGCGCGACGAGAAGCGCGTCGACGCCTGCCCGGCGCAGCGCATTGAGCTGCGCCATCGGCACGAACCACGCTTGCGCCGTCGCGAGTTCGACGTCATGGGGCTCGCACGCGAACATCGTGTTGCCGAGCTTGCACAGCGCGTCGTGCAGCGTCGTCGCGGCCCGCTCGGGGTCGCGCGCCTCGGCCTTGTCGCAGGCGATGCGCGCACTCGCCGAAACGCCGCTTTCGTCGCTGAGGTCGAGCTGCAGGCCGTCGACCGTCTCCGACAGTCTCATCCGGAGTTGCAGGCGGCGCTCGGCGCTGCGGCCCGCGAGCTGCTTCTCGAAGGCGTGGTCGAGGTTGCGGTAGAGCGTCGCGCCGGGCACGAGGCCTTTGGCGAACTCCGACAAGGTCACCTTCTCACCCTCGACACGATTCACGCGCCCGCCCTGCAAGTCTCCCGCCGCATCGAACCACGCGAGGCCGTCGCCGTTGCCCAGTGCCTCGGCGACTTCGGCGACGAGAATCCGGCCCTGCGCGCGCACGACGCGTCCGATCGGCGCGCCGACGAATTTCGGCGACTCGAAGGAACCGATATCGCCGTGGCGGCCGTTGACGAAGTAGTCCGTGCTGCCGCGGTGGAAGGTCTTCTCGGGGCGCGGTTCGAAGCTGAAGGTCGAGCGCCCGGCCGAGCTGCGCGCGAGTTCCGGGCGGCGTTCCAGGATCGCGTCGAGCTCCTTCCGGTAGTGCGCGGTGACGTTCTTGACGTAGGCGAGATCCTTCAGCCGCCCCTCGATCTTGAACGAGCCGATGCCGGCGTCGATCAACGCCTCGAGGTTCGCGCTCTGGTCGTTGTCCTTCATCGACAACAGGTGGCGTCGCTCGGAGAGCGTGTTGCCCGCCGGGTCCTTCAGCGTCCACGGCAGGCGGCACATCTGCGAGCATTCGCCGCGGTTCGCGCTGCGACCGGTGAAGGCGTGGCTGATCGTGCATTGGCCGGAGAAACTCACGCACAGCGCACCGTGGACGAAGAATTCGAGGGCGCAGCGCTCGCGATCGGTCGCGGCGGCCACTGCGCTGATCTCCGCGAGGTCGAGTTCGCGCGCGAGCACGATCTGCGAGAAGCCGACGTCCTGCAGGAAGCGCGCCTTCTGCGGCGTGCGGATGTCGCATTGGGTGCTCGCGTGCAACTGGATCGGCGGCAAGTCGAGTTCGAGCAGGCCCATGTCCTGCACGATCAGCGCATCGACACCGGCTTCAAAGGCCTGCCACACGAGGCGGCGCGCGCCCTCCAGTTCGTCGTCGCGCAGGATAGTGTTGAGCGCGAGCAGCACGCGCGCGGAGTAGCGGTGGGCGTGTTCGGCGAGTGCCGCGATATCGGCGATGCTGTTGCCCGCGGCCGCCCGTGCGCCGAAGGACGGGCCGCCGATGTAGACGGCGTCCGCACCGTGTTCGATCGCGGCGATGCCGGATTCGAGGTTGCGTGCGGGGGCGAGGAGTTCGAGCGATGAGGCGAGGGACATCGGGCGCAACGTGGGGGATGGGCAAAACCGGATGATAGGCGTTCTGGCCCGCCCTTGCCTGATCCGCCGCGAGGGCTCTCCCCAGGCCGCTCGGAGCGGCGGATCAGGCGCGCTTCAGGCGAAGCGCGGGACGGTGATTAGCATCTTGCGCCGGCTCAACCCGAGCCCGACGAGCCCCGCGGCAAGCAGCGCGACGGAAGACGGCTCGGGAACCGAGGTCGGCAGCTGGGCGGGCGTATCGACCGTCCCCGACACGGGCTGCGCGTCGCGCAGCAGCGTGAAGGTCGCGTCGATCCACTGAGCGACGGGCTTGCTGTATGTGCAGTGAGCCGTCCCCTGGCAATTCCAGGTGATCGGCGAGAAGTCGATGCCGATCTCGCCGCCCGAGGCGAAATTGAGCAAGACGGAGTTGAAGCTGATTTCGAGGTCCTGGTTCAGCCGCCCCGTGTCCTTGAGAAGGCCCACGGTCGCCGAAACGATGGCGGTGTTGTTGGTCAGGCCCAGCGTCGGCGAGCTGAAGTGCAGGAAGGCCGCGAGTCCGAGGTTGTCGATTTCCGAGCCCGCGATGGAACCGTCTTCTTCGGCGAAGAGCGAGCCGCCGAAGCGCAGTGTCTGCTTGTCGCCGACCTGATTCAGAAGGAAGCTCGTGCCGGCCAGGGCGCTGTCGACGCTCCAGTCTACGTTCAGCTGGGTATGCGAGCCGTCGCAGGCTGCGCTCGCGCAGGCGGCGCCCCAGCCGCTGCCGAGGTCCCACGAGCCATCGGTGAGCGTCACGGTGACTGGAGCCGCAGCGGCGTGACCGGAGATCAGCGCTGTCAGAAGCGCTGCAGAAGTGATGATTCGGCTTGTTTTCATTGCTCCCCCTCCGGCATTGCGTTTCACGCCGAAGCCTCACGCCGGGCTCCGTGCTCTGTGACGCGAGGCCAGTCTAGGGAAAATCCTCAGTAGAATTCGTGTATTACGACACGACAAGAAACAGACGACAGGCAAAGGGCATAGGAGAATTCTCCTATGCCCTGCCGCGCACGGCTCCGCCACTGATCCGCTACCGATGCCACAGCACGTCATCCATCTCCACGCCGAAGCGCCGCTCAAACCCGAGCTCGGAACGGCTTGCAACGGCTGTGGGGTGTGCTGTGCGTATTCGCTCTGCCCCGTGGGGCTGCTGCTGCACCGGCGCCGCCGCGGCCCTTGCCCGTCCTTGCGCTGGGATGCGGGCGCGCGGCGCTATCGCTGCGCGCCCGCGAGCGGGACGGGGCTCTTCGGGCGGCTCGCGCGGCGCTGGATTTCGGCCGGCAGCGGTTGCGACTGCAGTCTCGAATGCAGTCCCGCTACAAGCGAAGACGCCCGCTGACGCGCGGGCGCTTCGCTCAGGCCATTCCTCGCAGCTCGCGCAACAGCACCGACAGCATCGACATCTCGATCGTCGGCGCTGACTTCACGTCGGCGAGCAGGTGGCGGTAGCGGTCGATCTGCAACGCTCGGCTTGCCTCCCACGCCGTCAGCAGCGCCTCGGGCTCGGTGAGCGAGGGCGAGAGCTTGAGCGTGTTGGCGGCCAGTTCGCGCGCGAGGTGCGACAGGTCGACCCGCAGCGCCCCGCGCGCGAGCGCCTGCCAGCGCGTGTCGGCCGGCAGGGCCGCGATCTGGGCGCCGAGCCAGTAGAGGTCGAGATGCCCGCCGAGGGTGAAATACACCGCCGCGACGGTCGCTTCGGGCCGCCCGGTGTCGGCCACGATTTCGACGAGATCGAGCGCCGAGTACAACTCGTCCAGCGACGCGATGCGCCGCGCGAGCGCCTCCGGCACCCCGCGTTCGACGTAGCGCCCCGCCATCGCATCCAGCTGCGCGCGGTAGTCGTCCGACACCAGCCGATGCAGGTGCTCGGACAGCGCCGTGACGCCCGGCGAGAAGTAGGCGAGCGTCGCCTGCAGGTCGGCGATCCATTCGCGATGGCGCAGGAACCAGAACGTACCGCGCACTACGAGACGGTTGCAGTCGTTGATCATCGCCGTCTGCACGCTGTCCTCGACGAGATTGTCGAGCGCCTCGATCGCGCGCCAGGTCGGCACCAGCCCGAAGACTTCGCGCGTCGCCATGTAGGCGCGCACGATATCCGCCGGGGATGCGCCTGCCTCGCTCTGCAGACGGCTGACGAAGGTCGGGCCGACGCGGTTGATCATGCTGTTGATGACGTGCGTCGAGATGATCTCCCGGCGGAGCGCGTGCTGCGCTATATGGGCGGCAAAGCGCTCGCGCAGCGGCTGCGGGAAGTAGCGCGACAGCGCCGTGCAGATGTACGGATCTTCCGGCACGTCCGAGGCGAGCACCTCGTCGAAGAGCTCGATCTTGCTGTAGGCGAGCAGCACCGCGAGTTCCGGCGTGACGAGGCCGATCTTCGCGGCCGCGCGATGAGCGATCTCGTCGTCCATCGGCAGGAATTCGAGTTTGCGGTTGAGGCGGCCGGCGATACTGAGGCGACGGATGAAGTCCGCCTGCTCGTCGAGCAGCGCCGCGCCGCGCGCGCGGGTCACGGACAACACCTGGGTCTGCGCGTAGTTGTCCCGCAACACGAGCGCCGCGACCTCGTCGGTCATCTCGACGAGCAGCGCGTCGCGCTGCTTGCCGGTGAGCTCTCCCTCGGCGATCACGCTGTTCAACAGGATCTTGATGTTGACCTCGTGGTCCGAGCAATCGACGCCGCCCGAGTTGTCGATCGCGTCGGTGTTGACCCGGCCGCCCTTCAACGCGTATTCGATGCGCCCGAGCTGCGTCAGGCCGAGGTTCCCGCCTTCGGCGACGACGCGGCAGCGCAGCTCGGCGCCGTTGACGCGCAACGCGTCGTTGGCGCGGTCGCCGACCGCGGCATCGGTCTCGTTCGTCGCTTTGACGTAGGTGCCGATACCGCCGTTGTAGAGCAGATCGACCGATGCGCACAGGATCGCGTGCATCAGCTCGGACGGCGGCAGCGACTCGCTCTCGATGCCCAGCATCGCGCGCGCCTGCGACGACACCGCGATCGACTTCGCGCTGCGCGGCCACACACCGCCCCCTTCCGAGATCAGGCTCTTGTCGTAGTCGTTCCACGACGAGCGCGGCAGCGCGAAGAGGCGCTCGCGCTCGCGGAAGGAGACTTCCGGGTCGGGATCGGGGTCGATGAAGATGTGGCGGTGATCGAAGGCCGCGAGCAGCCGGATCTGACGCGACTGCAGCATGCCGTTTCCGAACACGTCGCCCGACATGTCGCCGACGCCGACGACGGTGAAGGGCTTCGTCTGCGTGTCGTGCCCCATCTCGCGGAAGTGGCGCTTGACGGACTCCCAGGCGCCGCGCGCGGTGATCGCCATCTTCTTGTGGTCGTAGCCGGCCGAGCCGCCTGACGCGAAGGCGTCGCCGAGCCAGAAGCCGTATTCGGCGGCGACCGCATTGGCGTAGTCGGAGAAGCTCGCCGTGCCCTTGTCGGCGGCGACGACGAGGTAGGGGTCGTCGGCGTCGTGGCGCACCACATCGACGGGCGGCACGACCTGCCCCTGCACGAGGTTGTCGGTGAGATCGAGCAAGCCGTGCAGATAGAGCCGGTAGCACGCGATGCCTTCGGCCATCACCGCTTCGCGGTCGATCGCCGGCGGCGGATTCTTGACGACGAAGCCGCCCTTCGAGCCCACCGGCACGATCACCGCGTTCTTGACGATCTGCGCCTTCACGAGCCCGAGGATCTCGGTACGGTAATCCTCCATGCGGTCCGACCAGCGCAGGCCGCCGCGGGCGACCTTGCCGCCGCGCAGATGCACGCCCTCGAAGCGCGGCGAATAGACGAAGATCTCGAACATCGGCAGCGGCTGCGGCAGATTCGGGATGCGCTTCGGGTCGAACTTGAACGACAGGTAGGGCTTGATCTGCCCTTCCGCGTCGCGCTGGTAGTAGTTCGTGCGCAGCGTCGCCCGCACCATCGCGAGGAACTGCCGCAGGATGCGGTCCTCGTCGAGGTTCGCGACGTTGTTGAGCGCATCGTCGATGCCGGCGATCAGTGTCGCGGCGTGGCCCGAACGCGCTTCCTCGCGGGCGGGATCGAAGCGCAGTTCGAAGAGCTCGATCAACTGGCGCGCGAGCCGCGGGTGGGCCGCGAGCGTCTGCTCCATGTAGGCCTGGCTGAAGGTGAAGGCGGCCTGCTTGAGGTACTTCGCGTAGGCGCGGATCACCGAGATCTGACGCCAAGTCAGCCCCGCGAGCAGCGTCAGGCGGTTGAAGTCGTCGCTCTCGACCTCGCCCCGCCACGCGCGCAGGAAGGCGTCGTGGAAGAGCGGCCGCAGCGTGTCGATGTCGAGTTCCTCGGCGCCGACATAGGCCAGCCCGAAATCGTGAATCCACACGCAGCGCCCGTCCTGGCGCGAAATCTCCGACGGCCGCTCGTCGATCACCTTCACGCCCATACGTTCGAGCATCGGCAGGCTCTGCGACAGCGGCACCGGCGCGCCGACGCGGTAGATCTTGAAGTTGAGCCGTCCCGGCGGCGCTTCGAGCGGGATGTAGAGGCTCATCGCGAGGCGGTCGTCGACGATCGACTCCATCTGCTCGATGTCGAACACGGCGACGCGCGGCGAATATTCCTCGCGGTAACCGGCGGGGAAGCCGTTGCCATAACGGCGCAAGAGCTCCATGCCGCGTTCCTCGCCGCAGTGTTCGAGCAGCACGCGGTGCAGCTCGTCCTCCCAGCGGCGGGTCGCGCGCACGAGACGCTGTTCGAGCTCATAGACCTCGAAGGGCGGGATCACCGAGTCGCGGGTACGCACGATGATCAGGATGCGGGCGAGCGCCGACTCGGAAAACTGCACGTCGAAATCCGAGCTGGAACCGTTGAAGGCTTCCATCAGCACCGCCTGCATGCGCAGCCGCTGGTCGGTGTTGTAGTGCTCGCGCGGGACGTAGATCAGGCAGGAGACGAAGCGGGCGAAAGGGTCGCAGCGCACGAAAAGCCGCGTGCGCTGGCGCTCTCCAAGGCGCAGGATGCCCATCGCCTGATGGAAGAGTTCGTCGGCACCGATCTGGAAGAGCTCGTCGCGCGGGTAGCGTTCAAGGATGGTCAGCAGCTCCTTCGCCGCGTGGCTCTTCGGCATCAGGCCGGCACGCGAGATGACGGCGTTCACCTTGCGGCGCAGGAAGGGGATCAGCTTGGGGCTCGTGCTGTAGGCGGTCGACGCGAGGAGCCCGATCACGCGATGCTCGCCGCACACCTTGCCGTTCGCGCAGAAACGCTTGATGCTGAAGCGGTCGATATAGCCGCCGCGATGCACGGTCGAGCGCGTGTTCGACTTCGTCACTGTGAGCAGCACCGGCAGATTCGGCAAGGTCGTCTTGAGCTGCGCCGGCAAGGCGCCGAAGGAACGCGACGGGCCTTCACCGGGCTTCTCGCGCAGCAGGCCGAGGCCCGAACCGGGGAGGATGCGCAACTCGGGCTCGCCTTCGGCCGGGGTCGTCAGGTCGTAGTCGCGGCAACCGAGCAGGACGAGATTGTCGTCCATCAGCCACTTCAGGAAGTCGGCCGTCTCCTCGATTTCCTCGGCAGGCACGGGCGGCGGGTTCTGCTCGATCTCAGCGATGATGTCCGCCACACGCTGCTGCATCGCCGGCCAGTCGGTGACGGCCGCGCGCACATCGGCGAGCACGTGTTCGATCCCGCGGCGCAATGCCTCCAGGTCCTCCGCGTCGGTGCGGCGGTCGACTTCGACGTGGATGATCGACTCGTAACGCCCTTCGCGATCGCCGGGATCCTCCGCGAGACGCTGGTACAGCCCCTCGGCATCGCGCACGATGCACATCACCGGATGGATGATCAGGTGCAGGGTCAGGCCCTGGCGGTTGACCTCCATCGCGATCGAGTCGACGAGGAAAGGCATGTCGTCATTGACGATCTCGACCACCGTATGGGTCGATTCCCAGCCGTGCTCCTCGAGCTTGGGGTTATACACGCGCAGGCGCGTGCCGCCGCGGTGCTTGCGTACGAACTGCCAGTGGCTGAGCACTGCGCCGTACAGGTCGTCGACGGCGCGGTCGGCGAGATCCTCGGGCGCGACCTGGCTGAACCAGCGCTGCGCGAACGGCCCGACGACCGCCGCCTGCTCGGGTGGCAGGCGAGTGTTGATCAGCTCCAGGACCGCGTCGTGGCTCGCGGCTTCCGTGACCGGATGGCGTATCGTCATGGCTGTCTCCGCCGTTATCGGGCAAAGCGCACGACACCCGGAAGCGCCGAAAAACGCTGCCCCATGTTATGGGGCACAACATACGCGCATAAACGCGGCGGCGGAAGAGGCAAATCCGGCGGCGCGCGGGAAGACTTGGGAGCGCTTAGACCAGCGACGGCCCCGTGACGATGTCGGCGGCTTCGTCCTCGGTCACCGGCAAGGCAGAGACCGCCTGAACATGCTCGCTGAGCCAAGCCTGCAGACGCGCCTCGCCCTCGCCATCGAAGCCGTCGAACAGGCAGCCGGCCTGCCCGCCCGATGCCGAGGCCAGGAAATTGACGACACGCGCCTGCCCGCGCACGGCTTCGACGACGCCGTCGCAATGCAGCACGAAATCGAACTTGCGGTTCGCCTCGGGCGGCGTCGCGGCCGGCACGGCGAAACCTTCGAGGGAAAGATCGAGCACCGGCAGACGTTCGCCGCCGAAGCTCACCCAGAAACAGGGGGCACCATCGCGCCGTGCGATGAACCGCTGGCGCTTCCGCCGCTCAAGGACTTCGTTTTCGCCGCTCATATGCGACTCCAGCCGACAGAGAGAAGAGCACATCATAAATGAGCAGCGACGATTGTCGGTGGCCCACGACACGCGCAGCGGCCTGCTCGCCGCCGGCGAGCGGTCAGCTCAGAGCGGCAGCCCGCGCGGCTTGCGGCCGGCGCGTGCGAACACGGCGTCGAAGACCGGGTTCGGCAGCACGCGCAGCAAGCGCGCGACGACGCCCATCTGCCACGGCACGACAGCGTAGCCGCGGCCGGCGTCGATGATCTTCGCCATCCGGCGCGCGGCCTCCGCGGCCGGCAGGATGAAGGGCATCGGATAGGGGTTGATCGCGGTCATCGGCGTCTCGATGTAGCCGGGCGCGAGCGTCACGACGCGCACGCCCGTACCGTGCAGTTCGACCCGCAGGCTTTCGAGATAGGCGATCGCGGCGGCCTTCGATGCGCTATAGGCGCCCGCACCAGGCAGGCCGCGAATGCCCGCGACCGACGCGATGCCGACGAGCCGCCCAGCACCGCGCTCGCGCATCGCCGCGACGAAAGGCTGGAAGCTCGCGACCATGCCGCTGACGTTGGTGCGCAGCACGCGGTCGAAGGCGGAGAGGTCTTCGGGGTATTCGGTCAGGGTGCCGACCGAGACGCCGGCGTTGGCGATGACGATGTCGGGCACGCCGAAGCGCGCGATATAAGCCTCGGCTGCGGCGGCAAGCGCCGCTGCATCGCCGACGTCGGCGGGCAAGGCCAGATGCTCTCCTGGCAGGGAGGCCGTGAGCCCGGCGAGCGCGTCACCGCGCCGCGCGACGAGCCCGAGGCTTGCGCCGCGCTGCGCGTAATGCCGGGCGAAGGCTTCGCCCAGGCCGCTGGAGGCGCCGGTCAGGAAGACGCGCAGACCGGAGCCTGCGCGCGACGAGCCGCTCAGCTGCGGCCCTTTTCGGTGCGCGAGCGGGCGATCAGCTGATCGACAACCTTCAGCATCTGGTCGTAGCCGCCGGTCTGCGACGCAGAGGTCACGAAGCGGCCATCGACCGCCATCATCGGCACGCCGTCCACGCGGTAGGCCGCGGCGAGTTGGGTCGCACGCTGCAGGCGCGACTGCACGCCGAAGGACTTGTAGGTCTCGGTGAAGCGCTTGGCGTCGGTGACGCTGCCGACCCACTCGAAGAGCCCGTCTTCCTGGTCGAGCTTGCGGTGCTGCTCGTGGATCGCGGCGAACACGGCCGGGCTCAGCTTGTTCGCTTCGCCCATCGCCTCGAGCGTGTAGTACAGGCGGGCGAGCACCGTCCATTGCTGGCGGTTGAAGGTGACCGGCACCTTCATGAAATTCACGTCGGCCGGCAGCGCCTTCGACCAGCGGCTCAGCAGCGGTTCGAAGTCGTTGCAGTGGGGGCAGCCATAGGAGAAGAACTCGATCACCTCGACCTTGCCCGGCGCTTCGGTCGGGATCTTCGCCGACAGGGTCTTGAACTGCTCTTGCTGGGCATGGCTCACGCCGCCGACGAGGGACAGCGCGGCCAGCGCGGAAAGCTGCTTCAGTGCGACACGACGATTCATGCAATGCTCCGGAATGTATGGACGGAACTCAGACGGCGGCCGCCGCTGCAGGTTCCGTCGAGCTCAGATAAATATCGCAGCGATGACAAACGATCAAGGATTGGCCTTCACGACGCTCGCCGTGACGCCCGCCTCGTTGAGCCGCGTGCGCACGGGATTCATGTCTTCAGGCTTCGTGAAGGGGCCGACGCGCACGCGATGCACCGTGCGTCCATCGGGGATCTGCGCCCGTTGCACGCTAGCCTCGATGCCGTTGAGCGCGAGCTTCGCCTTGAGGTTGTCCGCCTCCGCCGGGTTCTCGAAGGCCCCCACCTGCAGGTAGAGCTTTTCGGCGACGGCGGGAGCGGCCTGCGGAGCGGGGCGCGACTCGGTCGGCGCGCCCTCGCCCTGCGGCAGGATCTTGTAGAACTCGAAGTCCGGCTTCTGGACCGGGCGATCGCCCGGCTTGCCCGGCAGCGAGGCTGGAGGCGGCGGCTCCACGGCCTGCGGGCGGCTCGCGACCGGCGCGGGCGACTGCGGCACCTGGAACGGAGACTTGCGTGTGAAGTACCACGCGGCCGCGGCCGCGAACAGCGCTCCCAGCACCAGCCCGATGAAGATCCCCACGAGAACGCCGCCGCGGCTCTTCGCGGGTTGACGGCTTTGCTGGCGGGGCTTGTGGTCACGACTCACGGCATTCTCCGAAAATTACAGCGACTGCAATTACATCGATTGCGGCGCGGACACGCCGAGCAGCGCGAGGCCGGTGACGAGCACCTGGCGGATCGCCGCGGCGAGCGCGAGGCGCGCGAGCCGCAGGCCCTCGTCCTCGACGAGCATGCGCTCGGCGTTGTACCAGCTGTGGAACTCGCCGGCGAGATCCTTCAGGTAGAAGGCGATCTGATGCGGCGCGTAGTCGGCGGCAGCGTTCTGGATGAGTTCCGGGAAGATGCCGAGGCGCGCGCACAGTGCGAGCTCGCGCTCGTTCTCGAGGCGGGCGAGATCGGCCGCCGGCAGCTGGGCGACGTCGCCGCCCCATTGCTGCAGCACCGAACACACGCGGGCATGCGCGTACTGGACGTAATACACCGGGTTCTCGTTGCTCTGGCTCTTGGCGAGATCGAGGTCGAAGTCGAGATGCTGGTCGCTCTTCCGCAGCACGTAGAAGAAGCGACAGGCATCGTTGCCGACTTCGCGGCGCAGGTCGCGCAGCGTGACGAACTCGCCTGAACGGGTCGACATCGACGCCTTCTGGCCGTTCCGGTACAGCACGGCGAATTGCACCAGCGACACTTCGAGCTTCTCGGGCGGCAGGCCGAGCGCGGCGAGCGCACCCTTCACGCGCGGGATGTAGCCGTGGTGGTCTGCGCCCCAGATGTCGATGATGCGGTCGAAGCCGCGCTCGTACTTGTTCAGGTGGTAGGCGATGTCCGACGCGAAGTAGGTGTAGAGGCCGTTGTCGCGCTGCACGACGCGGTCCTTCTCGTCGCCGAAGGCGGTCGAGCGGAACCACTTGGCGCCGTCCTGCATATAGATGTGGCCGTGCTTTTCGAGCTCGGTGACCGCACGCTCGACCAGTCCCGTGTCGAACAGGCTCTTCTCGGAGAACCACTTGTCGAAATGCACGCCGAACTCTTCGAGGTCCTCGCGACCGTCGCCCAGCTGCTCGTTGAGCGCGAAGCCGTGCACCCAGTGGTAGTCCTCGCCGAGCAGGCGCTTGGCGTTGGCGATCAGCACGTCGAGGTGCTCTTCACGCTGGTTCTTCGCCTCGTCGTCCTTGCGCTCGGCGGCGGGCAGGCCGGGGGCGCCTTCGAGGATCTGCGCGGCGGAAACCTTGGCGAAGCGGTCCTGATGGCCTTCGCGCAGCTCCTTCGCCATCTCGATCACGTAGCCGCCCTGGTAGGCGTTCGGCGGGAAGTCGATCTCGATGCCGAACTGCGCGAGGTAGCGCAGCCAGGTCGACAGCGCGAGGATGTCCATCTGCCGGCCTGCGTCGTTGATGTAGTACTCGCGGGTGACCTCGCAACCGGCGAACTCCAGCACCGAGGAGAGCGACGCCCCGTAGGCCGCGCCGCGGCCGTGGCCGACGTGCAGCGGGCCGGTCGGGTTCGCCGACACGAATTCGACCTGCACCTTGGTGCCGCGGCGCACGCCGCGGCCAAACTCGGCTCCACGTGCGAGTACTTCGCCGACGACGGCGGTCTTGGCGCCGGCGTTGAGCGTGAAATTGATGAAGCCGGCGCCGGCGACTTCGGTCTTCGCGACGAGCTTCGAGGCGGGCAGTTCCGCGAGCAGCATGTTCGCGAGATCGCGCGGGCTGCGGCGCAGCGGCTTCGCGAGCTGCAGCGCAAGGTTGGTGGCGAAGTCGCCGTGTCCGGCCTGTTTGGGGCGCTCCAGCAGGATAGCGGTATCGGCGAGGTCGGGGGCGACACTCTTCAGCGCGGCGCGCAGCAGGTCGGCAAGAAGTACTTTCGGATCGGCGCTCATGGCACTCGGAGTGGCGTAAAAGCCGGGAATTATAACGGATCGGCATCGTTCGGCCGCGCATTGCGGCTTTCGCGCAACCGGCTTTCGGGCTAAAGTCGTCCCTTTGCCTCCTTCGCCTCGTCCCGTGCGCCTGTTCCGCCTCGCCAAGATCATCACCGTGGGCCTTCGCTACGGGCTCGACCAGATGGTGCTCGAAGCCGATCCCACGGGCCGGCTCGTGCAGCTGTGGCACGCGGTGTTCTTCTGGCGCCACCCGAAGGAGTCCCGCGGAGTGCGCCTGCGCCGCGCGCTCGAATCGCTCGGCCCGATCTTCGTCAAGTTCGGCCAGATGCTGTCGACGCGGCGCGATCTGCTGCCGCCTGATCTCGCCGACGAACTCGCGCTGCTGCAGGACCGCGTCCCGCCCTTCCCGACCGAACAGGCGCTGAAGGTGCTGGAGGACTTCTACGGCAAGCCGGTCGACGACGTCTTCGTCAATTTCGGGCGCACGCCGGTCGCCTCGGCCTCGGTCGCGCAGGTGCATTTCGCCGAGCTGCCCGACGGGACCGAGGTCGCGGTGAAGATCCTGCGCCCGGGCATCGACCGCGTCATCGAACACGACCTCGCGCTGCTCGAGACGGCGGCGATGATGCTCGACAAGCTGTGGGTCGAGGGCCGCCGGCTGAAGCCGCGCGAAGTGGTCGCCGAATTCAGCAAGTACCTGCACGACGAACTCGACCTGATGCGCGAGGCGGCGAACTGCTCGCAGCTGCGGCGCAACTTCACCGATTCGAAACTACTGGTCGTGCCCGAAGTACATTGGGACTGGTGCGGCAAGTCGGTGATGGTGATGGAGCGCATGCACGGCGTGCCGATCTCGCAGCTCGACGCGTTGCGCGCGCAGGGCACGGACCTGAAGGCGCTGTCGCGCGCGGGCGTCGAGATCTTCTTCACGCAGGTCTTCCGCGACGGCTTCTTCCACGCCGACATGCACCCGGGCAACATCTTCGTGCATGCGGACGGGCGCTACATCGCGCTCGACTTCGGCATCGTCGGCACGCTGACCGAGGTCGACAAGAACTACCTTGCGCAGAATTTCCTCGCCTTCTTCAAGCGCGACTACAACCGCGTCGCGCGCGCCCACATCGAAGCCGGCTGGGTGCCCGCGAAGACGCGCGTCGACGAGTTCGAAGGCGCGATCCGCGCAGTGTGCGAGCCGATCTTCGACCGTCCGCTGAAGGACATCTCCTTCGGCAAGACGCTGCTGCGCCTTTTCCAGACCGCGCGCCGCTTCGAGATGGAAGTGCAGCCGCAGCTCGTGCTGCTGCAGAAGACGCTGCTCAACATCGAGGGCCTGGGCCGCCAGCTCGACCCCGAGCTCGACCTGTGGAAGACGGCGAAGCCCTTCCTCGAGCGCTGGATGGACGAGCAGATGGGCTGGCGCGGCATGCTGAAGAACCTCCGCGACGAGGCGCCGGGCTGGGCGGGGATGCTGCCGCAGCTGCCGCGGCTCGTGCATCACGCGCTGTCCGAGCCGGCCCGCCAGCATGCGGCGCAGCGCGAGGACATCGAACGCCTGCGCGTCGGGCAGCTGTGGCAGAACCGGCTCCTCGCCGTGCTGACGCTGCTGCTCGCCGGTATCGCCGCTGTGGAATATTTCCGCTTCTTCCCCTGATCCTCCCGAACGAATGGACCGGCGCTGCGTCGAATTAAAGGCGCATACCGGTTATTCGCCCGCACGGCGCGCGGGCTGGGAGGATGACCATGACGCACTCGGCCCCGCTTCACATGCCGCCCCACGCCGCGCCCCACACGCGCGTCAGCGTGATCGGCGTCGCCTCGGCGCTCGGCGCCCCCACAGCTGGTCCTGACGCGGCTCCGGCCGCGCTATCGGCGGCCGACCTGATTCGTCGCCTCGACGCCTTCGGCATTGCCGCACACTGGCACGAGACGATCACGCCGCGCCGCATCCCACCGGCGGGAGCCGAGATGGCCGAGCGCCTCGCGGCGGTCGGCGAGCTCGCGCACCGCGTCGCGGACCACGTGGCGGCGCTGCCCGTCGACAGCTTCCCGCTCATCCTCGGCGGCGATCATGCGACCGCGATCGGCACCTGGCGCGGCGTCGCGCGTCGTGTCGCGGCACGCGGGTCGCTCGGCCTGATCTGGATCGACGCCCACCTCGACAGCCATACCGAACACTCGACGCATTCGGGCAACATCCACGGCATGCCGCTCGCGGCGCTGCTCGGCGAGGGCGCGGGGCCGCTCACGATGGAAGGCCCGGCCTTCGATCCCGCCAAGGTCTGCGTCATCGGCGCACGGGCCTGGGAAACCGAGGAACTGGAACGCCTGCAGCGGCTCGGCGTGAAGGTCTTCGACATCCTTTCGGTGCGCTCACGCGGGCTCACTGCGGTGTTCGCCGACGCGCTCGCGATCGTACAGGCGGGCACGGCGGCCTTCGGCGTCACGATCGATCTCGACGTCCTCGAGCCGACGGCATTCCCGGCCGTGCTGTGCCCGGAGGAGTTGGGCATCGCGCCGAGCGAATTGTGCGACGCGCTGCGTTCGCTGCGCAGCTGTGGCGATTTCGCCGGCTTGGAGATCGTCGAATACGTGCCTTCGCTCGATCCGTCGGGCCAGGGCGCGACCTGGATCGCCGAATTCGCCGCCGCCGCGCTCGGCCCCGGCAGCTATCTGTTACGCGCGAAGGAGCGCCAGTTCGGCGCGCACAATTACTCGCCGCTGCCAGTCGTCTTCCATCGCGGTGAAGGCGTGTGGCTGTGGGACGTCGAGGGGCGGCGCTATCTCGACATGATGAGCGCCTACTCGGCGGTGAGCTTCGGCCACGCGAACCCGCGCCTGCTGCGCGCGCTGATCGACCAGGCGCAGCGCCTGTCGCTGACTTCCCGCGCATATTCCAACGACCGTCTGCCGCTGCTGCTCGAACGGCTGAGCGGGATCTTCGGCTACGAGCGGGTGCTGCCCGTGAACACCGGGCTGGAGGCGGTCGAAACGGCGCTGAAGGCGGCACGCAAATGGGCCTACACGGTGAAGGGAGTGGCCCCGGGCTGCGCCGAGATCATCGCCTGCGAGGGCAACTTCCACGGCCGCTCGATCACGATCGTCGGGATGTCTTCGGAGCCGCAGTACCGCGAAGGCTTCGGCCCCTTCCCGCCGGGTTTCAAGCGCGTCCCCTACGGCGACTCGGCCGCGCTGGAAGCGGCGATCACGTCGGACACGGCGGCCTTCCTCGTCGAGGCAATCCAGGGCGAAGGCGGGATCATCGTGCCGCCGCAAGGCTATCTCGCGCGCTGCGCCGAGATCTGCAAGCGCCACGACGTGCTGCTGATCGTCGATGAGATCCAGACGGGCCTCGGCCGCACCGGACGCCTGCTCGCGAGCGACCACGAAGGCGTGCATCCGGACGGCCTGATCCTCGGGAAGGCGCTCGGCGGGGGACTGCTGCCGGTGTCGGCCTTCCTCGCCGACGGGCGCGTGATGGACGTATTCCAGCCCGGCGATCACGGCTCGACCTTCGGCGGCAATCCGCTCGGCGCGGCGGTGGCGCTCGAAGTGCTCGATCTGCTACAGGAAACGCGGCCATGGGAGAACGCCGCCCGACAGGGTGAGCACCTGATGAAGCGCTTCGTCGAGAAGCGCCTGCCCTGCGTGCGCGACGTGCGCGGGCGCGGGCTGCTGATCGGCGTGGAGCTCGACCCGGCGATCCTGCCGGCCCCGCAAGCGGCCGAACTGCTGCTCGCCCACGGCATCGCGACGAAGGACACGCATCACACGGTGATCCGCTTCGCGCCGCCGCTCGTGATCGACGACGCCACGCTCGACCATGCGGCCGACATCATCATCGAGACGCTCGCCTCGGCCACTGCCGTCCGCCGTCACGAACCGCTGCAAGCCTGAACGACTCTACCGCACCGCAATGGTGCGCGCGCCGGGGGCAATTTCTCCCCTCCGGCGCGAGTTTCATTGCTAGAATTTCCCCGCGAATTCAACCGCTTTGGATCCCCGCGACCTCTCTTCATACCACTTAAAAAGACAACGTATATGCTGCTCTGGTTCGTCATCGCCTACTGGGCCATTTCCGTCGGTATCGGCTTATGGGCCGCGACCAGGGTTCATACGACGAAGGACTTCGCGGTCGCGGGGCGCCACCTGCCCTTCTACATGGTCACCGCGACCGTGTTCGCGACGTGGTTCGGCTCCGAGACCGTGCTCGGCATCCCGGCGACCTTCCTCAATGACGGCCTCGCGGGCGTCGTGTCCGATCCCTTCGGCTCGTCGATGTGCCTGATCCTCGTCGGCCTGTTCTTCGCGGCGCCGCTGTATCGCATGAACCTGCTGACGATCGGCGATTTCTACCGCAAGCGTTTCGGCCGCACCGCGGAGGCGCTGACGACGATCGCGATCGTGATCTCCTACCTCGGCTGGGTCGGCGCGCAGATCACCGCGCTGGGCCTCGTCTTCAACGTCGTGTCGGGCGGCGAGATCAGCCGGCTCGCGGGGATGTGGATCGGCTCGGGCACGATCCTGATCTATACGATTTTCGGCGGCATGTGGGCGGTGGCGATCACCGACTTCCTGCAGATGATCGTGATCGTGCTCGGCATGCTGTGGATCGGCGGCGAAGTGAGCGGCATGGTCGGCGGCGTCGACGTCGTGATCGCGAAGGCCACCGAGGAAGGCAAGTTCGCGTTCTGGCCGGCCATGGATGCGAAGGAGATCATCGGCTTCGTTGCCGCGTGGATCACGATGATGTTCGGCTCGATTCCGCAGCAGGACGTGTTTCAGCGCGTGCAGTCGTCGAAGACCGAGAAGATCGCGGTGTGGGGCTCGGTGCTCGGCGGCAGCCTGTACTTCGTGTTCGCCTTCGTGCCGATGTTCCTCGCCTACTCGGCGACGCTGATCACCCCCGAGATGGTCGCCGAACTGACCGAATCCGACCCGCAGATGATCCTGCCGCGTCTGGTGATGGACAAGGCGCCGCTCTTCGCGCAAGTGATGTTCTTCGGCGCGCTGCTGTCGGCGATCAAGAGCTGCGCGTCGGCGACGCTACTCGCGCCTTCGGTGACCTTCACCGAGAACCTGCTGAAGCCGATGATGGGCAAGATGAGCGACCGCAAGATGCTGCTGACGATGCGTATCGTGACGCTGTCCTTCACGGTGCTCGTGACGCTGTATGCGATGTATTCGAAGGCCAGCATCTTCAAAATGGTCGAGAACGCCTACCAGATCACGCTGGTGATGGCCTTCGTGCCGCTCGCGTGCGGCGTGTACTGGCGCCGCTCGACGAACCAGGGCGCGCTGCTGTCGATCTTCTTCGGCGTCAGCACCTGGCTGACGGTGCTGATCGGCGGCCCCGAGGATCCCTTCATCCCCGCCCAGCTGGCCGGCCTGATCGCCAGTGCGATCGGCATGGTCGCCGGTTCGCTGCTGCCGCAGGCGATCCCGCACGATCATGAAATCCACGACATGCTACGTCACGGCCACGCCGCCGCGCAGACCCATCACGTGGCATCTGCGCCCCATCAGCACTGATCCAACCCGCATTTCTCACACCTCCCGGCGCTGACCGCGCCGCCTCGAATCGCCGCCGGGCTCCCCGCCCCGCGGCGATTTTCATTTCCCCGTTGCAATTTCCATTTGCAAAACGCGTCCGACATTGCTTTAATTTAATTTGTTTGATGTCAAACAATACGAATCACGACACGCATCCGCGTCGGACGCGCGGAATAGCGGGCGAAGGAGGCCATGTGAAGACCCTGCTTACACTGACGGTAAATGGGCGGTTGCGTGAGGACGCGGTCGCCGGGAATGCGCTGCTGATCGACTACCTGCGCGACACGCTGGGGCTCACCGGCACGAAGCAGGGCTGCGACGGCGGCGAATGCGGCGCGTGCACGGTGCTCGTCGACGGCGAACCGCGGCTCGCGTGCAGCACGCTCGCACACAGCGTCGCGGGGCGGCGCATCGAGACGATCGAGAGCCTCGCGCATGAAGGCAACCTGTCGCGGCTGCAGCGCGCCTTCCATGAACACCTCGGCACGCAGTGCGGCTTCTGTACGCCGGGCATGATCATGGCGGCCGAGGCGTTGCTGCGGCGCACTCCGCAGCCTTCGCGCGACGAGATCCGCGCGGCGCTCGCGGGCAACCTGTGCCGCTGCACGGGCTATGTGAAGATCGTCGATTCGGTCGAGGCGGCCGCGGCTTGCGCGGGGGTGACGGCATGAACGCCCCCGATCGCAGCCTGCCGCGTATCGAACGCGGCACGGGCGAGCCGCGCGGCGTCGGCGCGCGACTCCCCTTCGTCGATGGCGTCGAAAAGGTCACCGGCGCGGCGCGCTACACGGCAGACCTACCCGCCGCTGGTGCGCTCGTCGGCCGCATCCTGCGCAGCTCCTGGGCGCACGCGGAGTTGCTGGAAGTCGATATCAGCGAAGCGCAGAAGCTCCCAGGTGTACGCGCGGTAATCACCGGCGATGTCTGTGACATGCCCTATGGCGTGATCCCGATCGCGCAAAACGAATTCCCGCTCGCACGCGGACGGGTGCGCTACCACGGCGATCCGATCGCGGCGGTTGCGGCCGTCGACGAGGCTACGGCCGACGCCGCGATCGCGCTGATTCGCGTGAAGGTGAGGGAGCTTCCCGCCTACTTCACCGCCGCCGATGCGAGGAAGCCCGACGCCGTGCTGCTGCACGACAACAAGCCGGGCAACATCGAGCGCGAGGTGCATAACGCGTTCGGCGACGTCGACGCCGGCTTCGCGGCCGCGGACCTCGTGCGCGAGGAGACCTACCTGAGCGCCGAAGTCCATCACGCGATGATGGAACCGAACGCGGCGCTCGCGGAGTGGGACAACCAGCGCGGACATCTCACGCTGTGGTCGGTGAGCCAGGTGCCCTACTACGTGCATCTGACGCTCGCGCGCTGCATGCACATGGAAGCGGCACACATCCGCGTCATCAAGCCCTTCGTCGGCGGCGGCTTCGGGCATCGCACCGAGGCGCTCAACTTCGAGGTGATCTGCGCGCTCCTCGCCCGCGCCGCGCGCGGCAAGGTCCGGCTGCTGCAGACGCGCGAGGAGACCTTCCTGACGCATCGCGGACGGCCCGAAAGCGAGATCCGCATGAAGCTCGGCCTCACAAAGGACGGGCGCATCACGGCCTGCCAGGCGGAAGTCGTGCAGCGTGGCGGCGCGTACGGCGGTTACGGGCTCGTGACGATCCTGTACGCCGGGGCGCTGCTGAACGGCCTCTACGACATCCCGGCGGTCAAATACGACGGCTATCGCGTCTATGCGAACACGCCGGCCTGCGGCGCAATGCGCGGCCACGGCACAGTGAATGCGCGCTTCGCCTTCGAATCGCTGCTCGACACGATGGCGGGCGAACTGGGACTCGATCCGATCGCGGTGCGCCGCAGGAACCTGCTGAAGGCGCCGACCGAGACGATCAACGGACTGAAGGTGACGAGCTACGGCTTGCCCGAGTGCCTCGACTGGGTCGAGGAGGCGTCGGGCTGGCGCGAGCGTCGCGGCCAACTGCGCGGCGACGGACCGGTGAAGCGCGGCCTCGGCATGGCCTGTTCGCACTTCGTCAGCGGCTCGGCAAAACCGGTGCATTGGTCGGGCGAGCCGCACGCGGTGATCATGCTGAAGGTCGATTTCGACGCGAGCGTGACGATCCTGACCGGCGCGTCCGACATCGGACAAGGGTCGTCGACGATCATCACACAGGTCGTTGCCGAAGTACTCGGTATCGATTACTCGCGCATACGCCTGATCGCCAACGACTCGGCGATCACGCCGAAGGACAACGGCTCCTACTCGTCGCGCGTGACCTACATGGTCGGCAATGCGGCGCTGGATGCTGCGCAGAATCTGAAGCGCGTGCTCGTGACGGCGGCGGCGAAGCGGCTCGGCGTGAGCGAGGCTGAAGTGGACTGGCTCGGCGAGGCGGCGGCGGTCGCGGGCGACCCCGCGCGTCAAATTCCCTTCGCGGACGTCGTCGAAGAGGCCTTGGTTGCGACCGGCACGATCACCGCAAAAGGCACCTTCACCTGTCCGCCAGAATTCCAGGGCGGTAAGCAGCGCGGCGGCGCCGTCGGCTCGACGATGGGCTTCTCGTACGCAGCACAGGTCGTCGAAGTCAGCGTCGACACCGAGCTCGGTCAGGTGACGATCGAGAAGGTGTGGGCCGCGATCGACTGCGGCTTCGCGCTGAACCCGATGTCGGTCGAAGGCCAGGTGCAGGGCGCGGTGTGGATGGGCATGGGGCAGGCGCTCTCGGAGGAAACGGTGTACGAGAACGGCCGCCACAAGGCCGCGAACCTCCTCGACTACCGCGTGCCGACAATGGCGGAGTCGCCCGAGATCGACGTGCATATCGTCGAGAGCATCGACCCGAACGGCCCCTTCGGCGCGAAGGAGGCCAGCGAAGGGCCGCTGTCGGGCTTCATGTCCGCGCTCGCGGCCGCGGTCGAGGACGCGACCGGGGCGCGCATCCAACAGACGCCTTTCACGCCGGACCGCGTCTTTGACGCACTGAATCGCAAACCTAAGGCCGCCGCTGCCGCGGCAAATTCAACGGCTACCGCGAAAGGAGAAGCCTGATGGGCGCGCTGTCCGAATTCCGTTTCTTCCGGCCCGCGAGTGCCGCCGATGCGGTGCGCCTGCGCGCCGAACATCCCGCGAGCCGCTTCATCGCCGGCGGCACCGACCTGCTGCCGAACATGCGTCGCGGGCTCGTCGGCGCGGAGGTGCTGATCGACCTGTCCGCCGTCGGCGAGATCCGCGAGATGCGCCAGGACGGCGCGCGCCTGCGCATCGGCGCCGGCGTCTCGCTTGCGACCGTCGCGGGCGATGCGCTGGTGCGCGAGCGCCTGCCCGCGCTCGCCCAGGCCGCACTCGCCGTCGCCGGACCGACGCACCGGGTCGCCGCGACGCTCGGCGGCAACCTGTGCCTCGAAACCCGCTGCCAGTACTTCAACCAGAGCGAGCACTGGCGCGCCGCCAATCAGTTCTGCATGAAGCTCGACGGCGACACCTGCCGCGTCGCGCCGAAGTCGAACCGCTGCTACGCGGCCTTCAGCGGCGATGTCGCGCCGGCGCTGCTCGCGCTCGGCGCCGAAGTCGAGATCCTCGGCCCCCAGGGCTTGCGCCGGCTGCCGCTCGAGGAGTTCTACGTCGATGACGGCATGAAGTGGCTCGCCCTCGGCGCAGACGAACTCCTCGTCGCGGTGACGGTGCCGCTCGTCTCCGGTCGCTCAAGCGCCTACGAAAAGCTGCGCGTGCGCGGGGCGATCGACTTCCCGCTCGCGGGTGTCGCCGTCGTGCTGCGGCGAGCGGGCGATGCAATCGCGGAGCTGCGCATTGCCTGCACAGGCGTGTCCTCGCGTCCGGAATTCCTCGCGGGACTCGACGAGCTCGTCGGCCAGCCGCTCGACGATGCGGCCGTCGCGGCTATCGAACGCGCGATCAAGCGCGGCACGCAGCCGATGGAGACGACGCTCGTGAGCGTCCCCTACCGCCGCCGCGCCACGCCCGTGCTCGCAAAACGCCTCATCCGCCGCTTGTGGGACGAAGCGAAAGGAGCCTGACATGGACAGCGTGAACCTCGAAGTCCTGCGCCAGGCCGTAGTCTGGAGCGAGGCCGGCATTCCGGTCACGCTCGCGACCGTCGTGCGCACCTGGGGCTCGTCGCCGCGACCGGAAGGGGCGCTCCTCGCGATCGCCGGTGACGGGCGGCTCGTCGGCTCGGTGTCCGGCGGCTGCATCGAGGACGACCTCCTCGACCGGCTGCGGGCCGAACGTCCGACCGTCCCCGAGCACGTCACCTACGGCATCACCGCCGAGCAGACGCGCCGCTTCGGCCTGCCCTGCGGTGGCAAACTGGAGCTCGTGCTGGAGCCGGTCGGCCCTGGCAACCGGCTCGCCGAGACGCTGGCTGCGATCGAGCGCGGCGAGATGGTCGCACGCAGCCTGGATCTCGCGACCGGTGCGGTCGACCTCCTCGGCGACGTGCCCGACGCCGCCGTCGTCTTCGACGGGCGGACCTTGGTGTCCGCCTTCGGCCCGCGCTGGCGCATGCTGATCATCGGCGCGGGCCAGCTCTCGCGCTATCTCGCCGAGTTCGCGCTCGCGCTCGACTATCAGGTCACGATCTCCGAGCCGCGCGAGGAATATCGCGACAGCTGGACCGTCCCCGGGGCGACGATCACGACCGAGATGCCCGACGACGCGGTGATCGCGATGCGTCCCGACCGCCGCACCGTGATCATTGGCGCGACGCACGACCCCAAACTCGACGACCTCGCGCTGATCGACGCGCTGAAGACCAACGCCTTCTACATCGGCGCGATTGGCTCGCGTGCGAACAGCGAACGACGACGCGAGCGGCTGAAGCTTTTCGATCTGAGCGATGCCGACGTCGACCGCCTGCACGGCCCCGTGGGACTGGCCATGGGCGCACGCACGCCGCCAGAGATCGCACTCGCGATCCTCGCGGACATCACGGCACGGCGGAACGGCGTCGTCCTCGCGGCGGCCGCGGAACGCATCCCGACGTCCACGGAGGCCTGCCCGACGCTCGCGTGAGCGGCGCTACTTGTACCAGGGCAAGGTGCGCCGCAACGACACGATCTCGCCGGCGCCTTCGGTGTCATGGCCCGGCAGCGTCTCGACGAGGAGGCGGAAGGAGGGACTGCGCAGGAAGTCGAGCACGACCCTCACGGGCTCGCTGTCGAGCGCGTCCTTCAGGCACACCAGGCAATACTGTTCGCGCACGAGCGGCACGAAACCGAGGCGGAAGGAATCGGCCGCGGCGCGCAGCCCGAAACCGCAGTTGGCGAGTCCCGCCGCGACACTCGCAGCCACCGAGAGGTGCGTCGCCTCCTCGGTCACATAGCCGGTGATCCGCTGCGGGGCGATGCCCTCCCGCGCGAGCAGTTCGTCGAGGATCAGACGCGTGCCCGATCCCCGGGGCCGGTTCACGAAGATGACATCGGGCCGGGTGAGGTCGGCGAGCGACGCGATGTCGAGCGGGTTGTCCTGGCGCACCATCAGGCCCTGCTCGCGGCCCATCAGGCGGATCAGTTTGTGCACGCCGAGCCGCAACTCTGGCCCCAGCGCGAGCTGGATTCGCGATCCGCGCCTGGACAGTTCTTCGTCCTCGAACGGCAGATGCACGCCGGCAAGCACGCAGGCGCCCGCATTCAGGCGTTCGAGCGCCTGGGTGCAGCCGACGTAATCGACGTCGAGCAACACGCCGGCCGTACGCCACAGCGCGTCGCGCAAGCCGGAAAACAGCAGATCGTGACTCGCGCAGACCGGCAGCACCTGCAGGCTCGGATCGACCGCCAGCAGCAGCTCGCGGTCGAGCTGGGCGGCGAGGCTTTCGGCTTGCGGCAGCATCCGCGCGAGGATGCGCTTCTCGGCCCACAAAAGGCGCTCGCCAAACTCGGACAACTGGGCGGCCCGTCCCTGACCGCCGACGACCAGTGCCTGCCCGAAGCTCGCCTCATAACGCTTCAACTCGCCCCACAGGTGACGGTAGGACACCTCCAGCTCGGTCGCCGCCTTGCCCAGCGTTCCGTGCATGTGGATCGCGTCGAGCATCGCGAGAAGCGGATTCTGCAACTGCAATACCCGCTCCGGCAGCGCATCGGCAGCCCCCGGAACGAAGCAGTAATCGAGTTTCACGCTCATTCCAAAAGCTTAACCGAAAATCGCCGGCGGAGATTTCCCGTCCTGCTGCAGCTTGCCTAATCCGATCTGAAATATTCCACACACATGGACCCAAGCCTGACCGCCTTCGCTTCAGCCGATGCGGCGCACGGTCCCGCGCCGCCCGTCGACCTCAACCCGGGCGCCGTCGCCGATCTCGTCCAGGATTCCGGGCAAGTTCACGACCGCCGGAATCGCAAATTCGCGCGCGACGATCGCGCCGTGCGACAGGTAGCCGCCGGTCTCCATCACGAGCCCGCCCGCCTTCAGGAAAAGCGGCGTCCATGCCGGATCGGTCGAGGGCGCGACGAGGATATCGCCCGGTGCCAGGCGCCCGCCTTCTTCGGGGCTGCGAACCGGGCGGGCCGGACCCGCGGCAAGACCGGCGCCCACCGCCGTGCCACGCCAGTCGCCGTGACGAGCGCCCCCTGGGGCGGCGGCGGCAGCCACGGAGGCGCTAGCGCCCTCCACGACGACATCCGGCGCCGGGTTCGCCTCCCATTCCGTGCACAGACGCTGCCGGTCTGCGACGCGGTTTCGCAGCGGCGCCCCCGTGAGCTGCCCGGCGAGCGCCGCGTCGAACTCCGGCGGCGTCAGGTGGAAGATGTCTTCCGCAGCCACGAGGTCCGCACTCGCGACGAGCCGTCGGCCGGCTTCCAGCAGCAGGCGCCGGGCGACCTCGCCGTAGGCGGTGAAGGCGCTGCGTGCGGCTTCGCGGTCGTTGCATTCGCGCGTCGCCGTGCGTGCGAGCGCTTCGGCCCAGCGGCGGGCCCAGAAAGGCATCTTTCCCGCGAGACGCTCGCAGGCGGCCTCCCGCGCCTCCGCCTGCCGCGCCCGCATCGCAGCCGGATCGCAGTCCATCAGCCCGGCGATCTGCCGCAGCAGGTAGGCGGGATGGTCGCGCCAACGGGGATTGCGCAGATAGGACTCGTAGATGCCGCGATGGCCGTAGCGCTCGAGAAAATCGGCGAAGTCGCGGCGGAAGGGATCGTCCTCCGACAGGTCCTGCCACGCATCCGAGTCGCTGCGCAGCCATGCCGCGACGTCCGGATCCACAGACGCGGTCGCCGCAAGCGTCTGCAGCTCGTAGGCTTGGCGCGCCGTGACGCTCGGTTCGCCACCCGCCATCAAGGCCGCCGCCAGCGCGTGCGATTCACCCGGCAGATAGCGTTCGATCAGATCGAGCAGCATCGACAGCGTGCCGCCGCTCGATCCCTGCAGGAAGATCAGTCCGTCCTGCCGACGGTAATGCAGCCCCAGCGACGCGATCCGCCGCGACAGCTCCGCGTTGCTCAGCCGGCTCAGATCCTCCGCGCGCCAGACGGCGCATGTTGCATGCGCCTCGTCGACCTGTCGGCGTCCGAGTCGCCGCTGGCCGCCAGACTTCGCGAGATAGCGCAGCATGCGGCCCAGCCGCACGGCCCGGTCGCGCAAGCTCGGAGGCGGCACCACGATCTCCGAATGATGGCCGCCGAGCAGCCGGTTCATCGCCGCCGGGGCGATGCCGAACGCGTCATAGCCCTCCCACTGGATGAATGAAGCGTTCAGGTAGAGCCGTCCCTGGAAGAGCGCGGCGCGCTGTGCGCCGGACAAGACCGGGTAGCCGGCGATCCGCCAACCCAGTTCGAGCAGCTGGTTCGCCCAGCGACGGCAGGTCACCCATTCGCAGGCCGTCATCACATGCGGCGCGACGTCGCGCGTGTTGCCGTTGGACCACAGCGGGGTCTGTCCGGCGAGCGCGGGATAGGTATGCCAAGGCCGTGCCGTGACCGGGCGCGCCTGCACCAGGTGGAAACGCGCGCCGTCCCACACCCATTCGATGTCGAACCACGGCGCAGCGTAATCCAGTGCGAAGGCCGTTTCGCGCACGAGATGCGCGAGTTCGACCGCGCGCGCGTCCGTCAGCCCGGACGAGACACCGCGCCGGCGCAGGACGCGGTAGTCCTCGGTCACCGGATCCGCTTCGAGGATGATTTCCTCGCCGCTTTCGCGCCCCGCGACAAGGCCGTCCGCGAGTCCCGCGACGGCGTTGATCGCAACCTGGTCGTCGCGCCCGCTCGTCGGCTCGCAACTGAACGCGACACCGCCGGCAATCGCTTTCACCATCGGCATCACGACGACCGCCATCGCGGCCTCCGCCACGCCGACCCGCCCGCGATAGGCCACCGCCTGCGGCGTCCACAACGAGGCCCACACGGCTTTCACGGCCGCCGCGACAGCGTCGAAGCCGAGGACATCCAATTCGCTGCGGTAGATGCCGGCAAAGGACGCCCGCCCCGAGTCCTCCATCGGCGCCGACGAACGAACCGCAAGCGCCACCTCTTCCCAGCCGCGACGGCGAAGTTCAGCGTGGAGGACGTCCTTGAGCCCCGGCGGCAGCGACGCCGATTCGATCCGGGCGCGTACCGCTGCGAGCGCGTGAGGATCGTCACCCGCGGCACGCGCCGCGTCGCCCTCGCCTGCCATCGCGAACCTGGCTGCGAAGGTCGAAATCACAAAACCGTCGGGCACGGGGAAGCCGTAACGCATGAGGCGCCCGAGTTGCGCGCCTTTTCCGCCTGCGACGGCGGGACCGGCCTCGGCCGCCGCGGCAAAGTCGAGGATCAGGACCGGATCGGCACTCATGTCGCTCTCCGCGCCCGCGCGCCGTCGAGGAAGAGCGCCAGCATCGTGTCGAAGGCCGACGCGAGCGAGGTTTCCGGCTCGCACTGCCAGCGCAGCAGCACGCCCAGGTGCAGGAACTGCAGATGGTCGGCGAGATGCTGCGCGGGCATCGCGTCGGTGATCTCGCCGCTCGCCTGCCCCTGCGTCAACAGCCGCGCATAGATCTGATCGAGACCGCTGCGGTTGTCGCGCCCCAGCGTGTCCACCGGCTCGCTCAGCCGATAGTGCAGGTAGGGGCCGAGGTATTCCCGACGACGTTCGGAGAACGCAGCCGACGCGTGCATGAGCGCACGCAAGCGCGACACGCAGTCCGGCAAGGCTTGCAGCTCTTGAAGCAGCCCGGGCGCAGCCGCGGCGAGCTCGACGTGGAAGCGATGCCTGACGAGCGCCTCCTTCACCGGGAAATGCTTGTACAGCGTGCCCTTCGCGACGTCGGCACGGGCCGCGATCTGCTCCATCGTGACCTTGTCGTAGCCGTGCTCGGCAAAGAGCCCGAAGGCAGTGTGGACAAGATGCTCGATGGTCTGCAGGCGCTTGCGCTCCCGGCGACCGTCGGCAATCGGAGGGCTGGACATGATGCCGCCTCTTAAAAATGAACGACGTTCATTATCGTACGTCGTTCACGTTTTCCCCGCAAGGCTGTGCGAAAAAGCTCGAACAAAAAATGCTTGGGACTTTTGTCAGGAGAAACACGAGCGCCGGGCAGATTCGAATCGTTCGAAGGTCCCACGCCGTTGCATTAGGTATCCCAGCAAAGCGAGGACGGCACGCGGAAGACTTATGCAAACGATTGCCGAAGTTGTCGCCATCCTTTCCGCATCGCACTGGTCGGCCGGCCGCCGCTTTGGTAAAACCCTGCGCAGACGCGGCTTTCGCTGCGGTCACCGCCTGCGCCGATCCACAAGAATTTCACGGAGACTCTCCATGGCTCGTCCCTTCCGCTCACTGCTGATCACCCTGGCCTGCGTGCTCGGGCTCGCCGGCGCCCACGCCGACGACAAATTCATCACCGTCGCCTCGACGACCTCAACCGAGCAGTCCGGCCTCTTCGGCTATCTGCTGCCGATCTTCGAGCAGCAGTCCGGCATCAAGGTGCGCGTTGTCGCGCTCGGCACCGGGCAGGCGCTGGATACCGCGCGCCGCGGCGACGCCGACGTCGTCTTCGTGCACGACCGGGCGGCCGAGGAGAAATTCGTCGCCGAAGGCTGGGGCGTCGAGCGCAAGGAGGTGATGTACAACGACTTCATCCTCGTCGGGCCGAAGAGCGATCCCGCGAAGGTCGCCGGCGGCCACGACATCGTCGAGGCGCTCAAGAAGGTCGAGGCTGCGAAGGCGCCCTTCGTGTCGCGCGGCGACAAGAGCGGCACGCACGCCGCGGAGCTCCGCCTGTGGAAGATCGCCGGCATCGACATCGAACAGGCGAAGGGGCCGTGGTACCGCGATTCCGGCTCCGGCATGGGCCCGGCGCTCAATATGGCCGCCTCGCTCGGCGCCTACATCCTCGCCGACCGCGGCACCTGGCTGTCCTTCAAGAACCGCCAGGATCTCGTGATCGCGGTCGAAGGCGACAAGCGGCTCTTCAACCAGTACGGCGTGATCCTCGTCAATCCGGCCAAGCACCCGCACGTCAAGCGCGAACTCGGCCAGCAGTTCATCGACTGGCTCGTCTCGCCCGTCGGCCAGAAGGCCATCGCCGACTACAAGATCGGCGGCGAACAGCTCTTCTTCCCCAACGCCGCAAAGTAAGCAAGCACCTCGGCCGGGCCGGCCCCTTGACCGCCGTCAACGCGGGACAGGACGACTCGCACTATGGTTGCGGAGCTTTTTTCCCCGACCCCGGCCATGACCTCCCATACCAAAATCGAACTCGTCTGCCCGGCAGGAAGCCTGCCGGCGCTCAAGACGGCCGTCGACCATGGTGCCGATTGTGTCTATCTCGGCTTCAAGGACGCGACCAACGCGCGCAACTTCACCGGCCTCAATTTCGACGCCAAACAGATGACCGAGGGCGTGCGCTACGCCCATGACCGCAAGCGCAAGGTACTGCTCGCGCTCAACACCTACCCGCAGGCGAGCAACTGGGCGGGCTGGACCGCCGCCGTCGACCGCGCCGCCGACCTCGGCATCGACGCGATCATCGTCGCCGACCCCGGCCTGATGGCCTACGCGCGCAAGACCCACCCGGACCTGCGCCTGCACCTCTCGGTGCAGGGTTCGGCCACCAGCTACGAGGCGATCAATTTCTACGCTGACCGCTTCGGCATCCAGCGCGCCGTGCTGCCGCGCGTGCTGTCGCTGCCGCAGGTCGAGCACGTCATCGCCAACACCAAGGTCGAGATCGAAGTCTTCGGTTTCGGCGGCCTGTGCGTGATGGTCGAAGGCCGCTGCGCGCTGTCGGCCTACGCCACCGGCGAATCGCCGAACTGCAACGGCGCCTGTTCGCCGGGCAAGCACGTGCGCTGGGAACAGACTCCGCAGGGCATGGAAACGCGCCTCAACGGCATCCTCATCGACCGCTTCGCCGACGGCGAACGCGCCGGCTACCCGACGCTGTGCAAGGGCCGCTTCGACGTGAACGGCGAGACCTACTACGCGATCGAGGAGCCGACCAGCCTCAACACGCTGGAACTGCTGCCCGAGCTCGCCCGCGCTGGCGTGCGCGCGATCAAGATCGAAGGCCGCCAGCGCAGCCCCGCCTACACCGGCCAGGTCACGCGCGTGTGGCGCGAGGCGCTCGACCGCGTGATGCGCGACGCCGACAGCTTCACCGTGCAGCCGGCCTGGATCGCCGAGCTCGACAAAGTCTCCGAAGGCCGCAGCCACACGCTCGGCGCGTACTACCGGCCGTGGAAGTGATGACCCCGATGAAAATCGCTCTTGGACCCCTGCTGTACTACTGGTCGCGCCAGTCGACCCTCGACTTCTACGCCCAGATCGCCGAAAGCGCCGCCGACATCGTCTATCTCGGCGAAACCGTCTGCTCGCGCCGCCACGAACTGCGCCTCGACGACTGGCTCGAAGTCGGCGAGATACTCGCCGCCGCCGGCAAGGAAGTCGTCATGTCCTCGCAGGCGCTGATCGAATCCGAATCGGACCTCAAGGCCCTGCGCCGCATCGTCGCGAAGGCCGAGTTCCGCGTCGAGGCCAACGACATGTCGGCCGTGCACCTGCTCTCCACCGCTGGCCGCCGCGACTGGATCGCCGGTCCGACGCTCAACATCTTCAATCCGCAGACGCTGTCGCTGATGGCCGAATCGGGTGCAACGCGCTGGATGGCGCCGCCCGAGATGTCGGGCGAAGTGCTCACCGAGCTCCTCGCCAGCGGCGCGCCGGCGATCGAAACCGAAGTCCTCGCCTGGGGCCGGCTGCCGCTCGCGCACTCGGCACGCTGCTTCACCGCCCGCCATTACAACCTGCAGAAGGACACCTGCGAGTTCCGCTGCCTCGGCATGAAAGACGGCCTCGTGCTGCGCACGCGCGAAGGCGAGCCCTTCCTGACGCTCAACGGCGTGCAGACGCAGTCGGCGCGCGTGCATAACCTGCTCGGCGACCTCGCCTCAGTGCGCCGCGCGGCGCAGGTGCTGCGCGTGAGCCCGCAGGGCGACAACACCGTCGAAGTGCTGAAGCTCTTCCGCGACGCCGTCGCCGACGAAGTGTCGCCGCAGGACGCCCTGCGCCGCAGTGCCGAATGGATGGTCGAAGCCCCGTGCAACGGCTTCTGGCACGGCCGTCCCGGCGTCGAACAATTCGTCAAATCCTGAACCGCACCCTTGGAGCCCGACCGATGAGCTCATTCCGCCTCCCGGCCTTCACGCTGCCCGCGCCGCTGGCACGTCTCGCCGCCCGCCTGCCGCAACGCCCGCCCACCCTCGTGCTGACGACCGCGCTGAACCTCGCGCTCGGCCGCGTGCTGTCGCGCGACGACCTCGAACCCCTGACCGGTCGCCATCTGCGCATGTGCGTCCGTGACGCCGGCCTGACGCTCGACTTCACGCTGGGGCCCCGTGGCTTCTCCGCGCTGTCGGGCTCGGGCACGCCGGACCTGACACTGACCGCCAACGTGCGCGACTACATCGCGCTCGCACTGCGCGAAGAGGACGCCGACACGCTGTTCTTCGGCCGCCGCCTGCTGATGGAAGGTGCGACCGACCTCGGCCTGCTCGTCAAGAACACGCTCGACGCCGTCGACTGGGACGCGCTCGTCAAGGAATACGCGCCGGCAAAGGTCCTGAGCCGCTTCCTCCCGACCTCGCGCCGCGCGAGCGAGCACTCGCGCATCGCGATCGGTAGCTGAAAGCGGTCGTGCGACGGCGTCGCGCGCCTGCTGCGACGCCGCCGAAAGCCCGGTGGGAGCGCCTGACGCGGTAAAATCGGGCCTTCCCCAACCGCCCGGACCGCCGATGCCTCCCGCGCGTGCCGTTTCTTCCCTGCCGCGCACCCTGACGATCGCCTACGGGCTGCTGATCGTCTACGCCTGCCTCCACCCGCTCACCGGCTGGCGCGTCACCGGGCTGCCGCTGCTCGATTTCCTCACCGCCCCGTGGCCGAAGTACTACCGCAGTGCGGACATCGTCCTCAACGTGCTGGGCTTCCTGCCCTTCGGCTTTGTGCTCGCGCCGGCGCTGCCGCAGCGATTCGGGCGCGTCGGCGACATTGCCGTCGCAACGCTGATCGCCGCGACTCTCAGCTTTACGATGGAAGTCACGCAGAACTTCCTGCCGACGCGCGTCTCCTCGAACGTCGATCTCGGCTCCAACACGCTCGGTGGGCTGGTCGGTGCGATCTTCGGCGCGTGGTGGGGACATCCGCTCTTCGACGAACGCGGCTGGCTTCACCGCTGGCGCACGCTACGCATCATCCCCGGGCATATCGGCGACTTCGGCCTGATCCTGCTCGCGCTGTGGCTGCTGGCGCAGCTCACGCCGGACAGGGTGCTCTTCGTCAGCGGCGACCTGCGCCAGCTCTTGGGGCTGCCGACACCGCTGCATTTCGAAGTCGAACGCTTCATCCTGCTCGAGGCGATGCAGGTCGCGATCACGCTCGTCGGCGTCGGCCTCTTCGCGCGCTGCATGATGCCCAGCGTCAGCCTGCCGGCGATCGCGCTCCTCCTCGTACTCGGGCTCGGTGCCAAGACGCTCGCGACGGCGTCCTTCTTCGACCCGGGCGCGCCGCTGCTGTGGCTCACGCCGGGCACGCAGCGCGGCCTGCTCTATGGACTGCCTGCGCTCGCGGCGACGCTGGTGCTGCCGCGCGTCTTCCAGCACGCGATGGCGGGCATGGCGATGCTCGCGGCGACGAGCCTCACGAACCTGCTGCCCGACAACCCCTACTTCCAGGCCGGCCACCGCCTGCTCTTGCAGGGGAACTTCCTCAATTTCCACGGACTCACCCAATTGACGGCAAGCCTGTGGCCCTTCGCCGCGCTCGCCTACCTGTCAGCGGTGGGCCTGTGGCGCGGCGAGCATCTCGCGAAGCGGCCGGGCGGCTGACGGCTATAATCGGCCGGATACGGAGCGGCGGCGCGCCGGTCCGGCCATGCGGAGCCCCTGAATGAGCTATTTCAAGCACCACGTTTTCTTCTGCTGCAACCAGCGCGAACCCGGCGACACCTGCTGCAACGACCACAAGGCGAGTGCGATGCAGACCTATGCCAAGGATCGCATCCGCGCGCTCGGCCTCAAGGGCCGCGGCAAGATCCGCATCAACAAGGCGGGCTGCCTCGACCGCTGCGACGAGGGCCCCGTGCTCGTCGTGTACCCGGACAACGTCTGGTACACCTACGTCGATCAGGAGGACATCGAGGAGATCATCCAGGAGCATCTCGTCCATGGCCGCATCGTGACCCGCCTGCGTCTCCCGGATAACCCATGAACCGCCCCGCCCCCACCGAATCCGTGCTGCTGCGCGGGCCGGACGGCGCCATCGATGCGCTGATCGACACGCCCGAGCACGTGCGCGGCATTGCGCTGGTGTGTCACCCGCACCCGCTCTTCAGCGGCGCGAACACCAACAAGATCGCCCACACGCTCGCCCGCAGCTTCCGCGAGCTGGGCTACGCGGTCGTACGCCCGAACTTCCGCGGCGTCGGCAAGAGCGAAGGCAAGCACGATCACGGCGTCGCCGAGACCGAGGACATGCTGTCGGTGATCGCGTGGGCGCAGTCGCGCTGGGGCTGCCTGCCGCTCGCGCTCGGCGGCTTCTCGTTCGGCGCCTACGTGCAGACGCGCGTCGCGGCCCGCCTGGGCGAGGGCGTGATGGCGCCGCATCGCGTCGTGCTCGTCGGCACCGCCGCGGGCGAAGTGACCGGCGCGCGCAGCTACCCGACCGGTCCGGTACCGAAGGGCACGCTCCTGATCCACGGCGAAGTCGATGAGACCGTCGCGCTCGCGAACGTGCTCGACTGGGCGCGGCCGCAGGAGCTGCCCGTGGTCGTCGTGCCCGGCGCCGATCACTTCTTCCACGGCAAGCTGCACATCATCCGCGACATCATCACCCGCCACTGGGACCCGCTCTGAGCGGCCCGTCCCCACACAGGAGTTCTGCATGAAGCTGTTCGCCTCGCTCACCAGTCCGTACGCACGCAAGATCCGCATCCTGCTCGCCGAGAAAGGCCTGCCGTTCGAACTCGTGGTCGATTCGCCGTGGGAGGCGAACACCCGCATCCCGACCGTGAACCCGCTCGGCAAGGTGCCGGCGCTGGTCACGGATGACGGCGAAACCTTCTTCGATTCGCCGGTGATCGCAGCCTATATCGAGACCCTGGACAGCGGCCTGCCACTGCTCCCGAAGGATCCGCTGCAGGCCGTGCGCGTGCGCCAGATCGAAGCGCTCGCCGACGGCCTGATCGATGCGGCGGTGCTCGCCGTGCTCGAATCGCGCCGCCCGACCGGTCAGCGCAGCGACATGGAGATCGACCGCCAGATCGAGAAGGTCGACCGCAGCGTCGACGAACTCGAAAGGCGTGCCGCGAGCCGCGAGTGGATGCACGGCGACACGATGAGCCTCGCCGACATCTCGGTCGCGGTCGCGCTCGGCTATCTCGACCTGCGTTTCCCGGATCACGAATGGCGCAGTGCCCACCCGGCGCTGGCGGCACTCGCCGCGCACATGTTCGCGCGCCCGAGCTTCGCAACGACGAAACCGCCGGTCAGCTGAACATCGTGCGCAGCATGCCGGACGATCTCGCCGCGGGCGCCCGCAGTGCGCAACAGCCTGCGCCGCTCGTGATCCGCGGGCTGCGCAAGTCCTACGGCACGAAGGAAGTCATCGCCGGCATCGACCTCGCGCTTGCCGCCGGCGAGTGCTTCACGCTGCTCGGCCCCAACGGCGCCGGCAAGACGACGACACTGCGCTGCGCGTTGGGACTCACGGCGCCCTCGGCGGGCGAGATCCACCTCGCGGGCCTCCCCGTGCCGGAACGCGCGCGCGAGGCACGCATGCGCGTCGGCGTCGTGCCGCAGCAGGACAACCTCGACCCGGACTTCACCTGCGCCGAGAACCTGCTCGTCTACGGCCGCTACTTCGGCCTCGACGACGCGACGATCAAGGGCCGCATCCCCGAACTCCTCGCCTTCGCCGGCCTCGAAGGCAAGCGCGAGGCGCGCATCCAGACGCTCTCGGGCGGCATGAAGCGGCGCCTGACGCTCGCCCGCGCGCTCGTCAATCGCCCAGAACTGCTGATCCTCGACGAACCGACGACCGGTCTCGACCCGCAGGCGCGCCACCTGATCTGGGACCGCCTGAAGCAGTTGATCCGCGGCGGCACGACGGTGCTGCTCACCACCCACTTCATGGACGAAGCCGAGCGCCTCGCCGACCGGCTCGCGATCCTCGACAACGGTCGCATGCTGACCGAAGGCAGTCCGCGCGAGGTGATCGCGGCGCAGATCGAACCGCAGGTCGTCGAGGTCTATGGTGACTGGAACGGCAGCGGCGCCAACGGCTCGGCGGGTGTCAGCGGCGCGCAGGCTTGGGCCGAGGCGCACGCGGGGAGCTTCTCGCGGCGCTACGAAGTCAGCGGCGAGACCGCCTTTTGCTACCTCGACGACGCGGCGCCGCTGCTCGCGCATCTCGCCAAGCAGCCCGGCCTGCGCTACCTGCGCCGGCCGGCGAACCTCGAAGACGTGTTCCTGAAACTCACCGGGCGCGAACTGCGGGATTGAGACGATGACCACTGCCCTGCTCTCCTCGCTGCTCCACCCGCCGCGCGTGTCGCGCCGCTTCCTGCCGGTGTGGCGGCGCAACTTCATGGTCTGGCGCAAGCTCGCGCTGCCCTCGGTGCTCGGCAACCTCGCCGACCCGATGATCTACCTCTTCGGTCTGGGCTTCGGCATCGGCATGCTCGTGCCGAAGATCGGCGGCGTGTCCTACATCAGCTTCCTCGCGGCGGGCATGGTGTGCTCGTCGACGATGAACAGCGCCTCCTTCGAGGTGCTGTACTCGGGCTTCTCGCGCATGCACGTGCAGAAGACCTGGGAGGCGATCATGAATGCGCCGGTCGAACTCGACGACGTCGTCTTCGCCGAACTCGTGTGGGCGGCGTCGAAATCGCTGCTGTCCGGCCTCGCGATCCTCGTCGTGATCTCCGCCTTTGGTCTCGTCGATGTGCGCTACGTGCTGTGGCTGCCGCCGCTGGTCTTCCTCGTCGGCCTGAGCTTCGGCGCGCTGGGTCTCGTGATCACCGCGCTCGCGCCGAGCTACGACTTCTTCATGTACTACTTCACGCTCTTCATCACGCCGATGACGCTGATCTCGGGCGTGTTCTTCCCCGCCGAACAGCTGCCGGCCGCGGTGCAGCTCGTCGCGCAGGCGCTGCCGCTCTCGCATGCGATCGCGCTGGCCCGCCCGCTGCTTCTCGGCGAAATCCCGCACGACATCGCGCTGCATCTCGCGGTGCTGGTAGCGTACGGCGTGACGGGATTCTGGATTGCCCTCGGGCTGACGCGGCGGCGGCTGCTCAGCTGAGCCTCAACGGCGGAGCAAGCTCCCGAGCGTCGCGATCAGCGATCCCAGGCGGCGGCGCACGCGCTCGCGTTCTTCCTCGTCCGACCCGCTTGCGGCGAGTTGCTGCCGCAAGGTCGCGATCTCGCGACGCAACAACACTTCCTGCGGCACGAAGCCGGCGTTCTTCAGGATGTGGTTCGTCATGCGCTGCTCGGGCGACAAGAACGGTTCGTCGTCGAACACGAGCGGCCGTCCCGCGCCCGGCAAGCCGTCCAGTTCGCCACGCTTGATGGCGTCGGAGATGCGCTGCTCGGCGAGGATGTCGAAGATCGAGGCCATGGCCGTGAATGATATCGCGCTGACGCTGTCTGAGCTTCGACCGGCCGCGGCGTCGATCGCTCCGCCGGGCCCCGAATTCCTGCGCGTGGAACATTGGGCCAGCTCGCCCTTGAGATTAATAAGCACTCGGTCTAATATCGATCCATGGATCAACCCGCCCCCCTCCCCCGTCGCCCGCGCGGTCGCCCGCCGCGGCATGGGCACAGCTACGCCGACACGCGCGAACTGCTGATTCGTCGCGGAACGGAGCTGCTCACGGAGCGCGGGGTCAGCGCAACGGCCCTCGACGAGGTGCTGAAGTCAGTCGGCGTGCCCAAGGGGTCCTTCTACCACTACTTCCCGAACAAGGACGCCTTCGTCCTCGCCACGCTGGATTCCTACGCGGCCTACCTGTCGCGCAAGCTCGACCGCCATCTGGGCGACGCGAAGCTCGCTCCGCTGGCGCGCCTGCAGTCTTTTGTCGACGACGCCTGTGACGGCGTGGAGCGCCACGCCTTCGCGCGAGGCTGCCTCGTCGGCAACCTCGGTCAGGAGGTCGGCTGCCTGGACACTAAGATCCAGCAGCGGCTGGAGGAGATTTTCCTCGACTGGGAAGCGCGCGTGGCGGACTGCCTGCAGGCTGCGGTCGCGGCCGACGAATTGCCGGCCACCACGGACTGCGCGGCGATGTCGCATGCGTTCTGGATCGGCTGGGAAGGCGCGATCCTGCGCGCGCGGCTGATGCGCTCGACCGAGCCGATGCGCGCGTTCTTCCGGTTTTTCATGGCGGCACTGCGTTGATTTTTTTGTGACTATTTGTAGTCGATTAGTCTATTTATCCAGACAAGGAGAGACGACGATGTTCCAGGGCATTCTGATCACCAAGGACGACTCGGGTTACCAAGCCAAGCTGCAGGCCATCGACGAAAGCATGCTGCCGGAAGGGGATGTGACGGTGCGCGTCGCGTGGTCGACGCTGAACTACAAGGACGGCCTCGCGATCACGGGCCGGTCGCCGGTCGTGCGGCGCTTTCCGATGATCCCCGGCATCGACTTCGCCGGTACGGTCGAAAGCAGCAGTCATCCTGCCTGGAAGGTGGGCGATCAGGTCGTGCTCAATGGCTGGGGCGTCGGCGAAGTGCATTGCGGCGGCCTCGCGGAGCTCGCGCGCGTGAAAGGCGACTGGCTGGTGCGCCTGCCGGCGGCTTTCACGACGCGCCAGGCGATGGCGATCGGCACGGCGGGCTACACCGCGATGCTGTGCGTGCTCGCGCTCGAGAAGCACGGCATCCGGCCGGGCGACGGCGAGATCCTCGTGACCGGCGCGAACGGCGGCGTCGGCAGCGTCGCGATCTCGCTGCTGGCGAAGCTCGGCTACACGGTCGTCGCCTCGACCGGGCGCGTCGCCGAATCCGAGTACCTCACCGGCCTCGGCGCCGCGAGCGTCATCGACCGCAAGGAGCTGTCCGAGCCCGGCAAGCCGATCGGCAAGGAACGCTGGGCGGGCGTCGTCGACACGGTCGGCAGCCATACGCTGGCCAATGCCTGCGCGACGACGCGCTACCGCGGCGCGGTTGCGGCCTGCGGACTCGCGGGCGGCATGGACTTCCCGGCGACCGTCGCGCCTTTCATCCTGCGCGGCGTGACGCTGTATGGCATCGACAGCGTAATGGCGCCGCAGGCGGTGCGGCAGGAAGCCTGGGAGCGGCTCGCGCGCGACCTCGATCCCTCGAAACTCGATGCGATCACGAGCGAGATCGCGCTCGCCGACGCCATTCCGGTCGCCGACAAGCTGCTCGCCGGGCAGGTGCGCGGGCGCGTCGTCGTGAAGATCGGCGGCTGACCGGGCGATACCCGGATCAGGCTGCCGCCTTCTCCGGGAACACCCACACATCCTCGGGCGCGAGTTCCACCCAGTGCTCGCCGCTCGCGAGCGGCGTCGGGCCGAAGGCGCGCACGCGGATGCTGTCGTGGTGGAAGAGATGCTCCCAGCGGTCGCCGAGGAACATCGAGGTCACCAGCGGCAGGCGCAGGCGGTTGTCGCCCGGGCCTTCGGCGACGCGCACGCGCTCCAACCGGATCATGCCCGTGCACTTCGCGCCGCTCTTCAGCGAACCGCGCGCCTGTCCGCGCAGCTTCCAGCCCGCGCCCGCGAGCACCGCCATGCCATTGGAAACTTCGGCGACTTCGCCCGCGATGCGGTTGTTGCTGCCCATGAAGTCCGCGGTGAACAGCGTCTGCGGGTTGCCGTACATCTCCTGCGGCGTGCCCTGCTGCTCGATGCGGCCTTCCGACAACAACAGGATGCGGTCGGACATCGCCATCGCCTCGCCCTGGTCGTGCGTGACGACCAGCGCCGACAGTTCCAGTTCGAGGATCAGCTCGCGCAGCCAGGCTCGCGCTTCCTCGCGCAGCTTCGCGTCGAGGTTCGACAGCGGCTCGTCCATCAGGATCACCGGCGGGTTGTAGACCAACGCCCGGGCGATCGCGACGCGCTGCTGCTGGCCGCCCGAGAGCTGGTGCGGGAAGCGGTCGCCGAGATGGCCGAGGCCGAGATTCTTCAGCGCGGAGGTGACTTTCGGCGCGATCTCGCTCGACGACGCCTTGCGCAGCTTCAGGCCGTAGGCGACGTTGTCGAACACGGTCTTGTGCGGCCACAGCGCGTAGGACTGGAACACCAGGCCCAGGTTGCGCTTCTCGGCCGGCAGCTCGAAGCCGGTCGCGCCGTCAAAGACGGCCTTGTCGTCGATGCGGATGCGGCCCTTGTGCGGCGCCTCCAAGCCCGCGACCGCGCGCAGCAGCGTCGTCTTGCCGCTCCCCGAAGGCCCGAGCAGCGATACCACTTCGCCGCGCTTCAACTGCATCGACACGCCCTTGAGGATGGCGTTCGTTGCGTCGCCAGAGCCATAGGAGAGGTGCAGGTCCTCAACATTCAGCTTAATCATGAAGTTTCACTCCAAAGCGCAGCGCGACGGTGAGGCCGACCCCGACCAGCGCGACGTTGATGACGGACAAGGCGGCGACGATGTCACTCGCACCGGTGGCCCACAGGGAAACGAGCAGGGAACCGATCACTTCGGTACCCGGCGCCAGCAGATACACGCCAGTCGAGTACTCGCGCTCGAAGATCATGAACACCAGCAGCCAGGCGCCCATCAGGCCGTAACGGATCAGCGGCAGCGTCACGTGGCGGCTCACCTGGCCGCGGCTCGCGCCGACGCTGCGCGCGGCTTCTTCCAGCTCGGGACCGACCTGCAGCAGCGAGCTCGACACGAGGCGCATGCCGTAGGCGAGCCACACCACCGAGTACGCGAGCCAAACGCTGACCATCGTCGAGCGCAGCGGCTGGAACGGCGGGAAGAACAGGAACACCCACAGGAAGGCGAGACCGGCAAGCAGCCCGGGCACGGCACGCGGCACGAGCACCAGGTAATCGACGAAGCGCGTCCAGCCGTCGGCCTTGCGGTGCGTCGCCAGCCCCAGCGCCGTGTAGCAGGCGACCGCCAGCGCGCCGCCGATGACGCCGATCAACACGGTGTTGATGATCCCGCGCACCAGCGCCGGCTGCTCGAACACTTCGCGGAAGTGATCCAGCGTCAGCACCTCCATGATGTTCACGCCCTCGCCCCAGAAGGACACGAAAGCCCGCAGCGTGATGCCCGACAGCGGCACGAACACCGTCAGGAAGAGCCACAGGCCGAGGATCGCGACCGCGACCCAGCGCCACGCGCCCAGCGGTAGCGGACGCTGGCGTCCGGCCTTGCCCTTCACGGCGACGAACTTCGAGGCACCGCGCAGCAGATAGCGCTGCAGCATCACCAGCGGGAAGGTCACCGCGATCAGGCACACGGCGACCGCGGCCATCAGGTGGTAGGACGGCGTGCCGAGCTTGTTCGTGAGCTTGTAGAGGTAGGTCGCGAGCACGAGGTGGCCTTCCGGATCGCCCAGCACCAGCGGCAGGCCGAAGATCTCGAAGCCGAGGAAGAACACCAGCACGCCGGAGAACAGCACCGCGGGCGTGACCATCGGCAGGCTGACGTCGCGCGCGACCCGCAGCGGGCTCGCACCCGTCATCCGTGCGGCTTCTTCGACGTCCGAGCCCAGGCTCTTCAGCGCGGAGGCCGAATATAGGTACACATGGGGCACGTGCGTGAGGCCGGCGATGATCGCGATCCCGGTGAGCGAATAGACGTTCCACGGCACGCCGCCGAAGATCCCGTTGAACCACACCGAGTAGAAGCCCACCGGGCCGGCGGCGACGACGTAGCCGAACGCGAGCACCATCGGCGACACGAACACCGGTACGAGCAGCAGCGGCTCGATCCAGGCGCGTCCCGGCAGGTCCGTACGCACCATCATGAAGGCGAGCACGCCGCCCGTCGGCACCGCGATCAGCGTCATGCCCAGCGCGATCACCATCGAGTTGCGGAAAGCCAACCAGAAGTCGGAATCGGCGAAGATGAACTCGAAGGCGCCGAGCCCGAAGTGCTTGGCAGGCGCGAAGAAAGGCGCATCCAGCAGGCTCTGGAACAGGATCAGGCCGAGCGGCAGGAAGACCAGCAGCGCGGTGAGCCCGATCACGGCGTAGCGAGGCAGCCCGCCGCTACGCGCCGGCCGCCGGGCGGGCGCCGGCACGGGCCCCGCCACCATGGTCGGTTGTGCGGGGGCGGACATCATTTGGTTCCCTTGACGGCCGACTGCCACTGCTTGAGGAAGTCGAGGCGCTTGGCCGGGTCGAGGTAGGTCAGCAGCGTCGGGTTGACCGGCACCGGCTTCAAGCTCGCGCCGAGCGTCTTCTGCAGGCCGGCCGCGGTGACTTCGCCTTCGACGTCGCTACGGATCGAACCGAGGTCGGACTGGTTCGCTATGATCTTCTGGCCGCGCTGCGACAACAGGTAGTCCAGCCACAGCTTGGCTGCGTTCGGGTTCTTCGCGCTCTTCGAGATGAACATCACGCGGGACATCACCAGCGTGTAGTCCTTGGGCATCACGACGCCGATGCTCGGATCCTTCTTCGCACGCAGGATCGCGTAGGTGCCGATCAGGTTGTAGGCGAGCAGGTTCTCGCCCGACGAGAGGCGTTCCATCATCGTGCCCGAGCTCGACTGGAAACGCGCACCGACGTTGCCGAAAGTCTTCGGGATGTCCCAGAAATTCGGGTTGGCCTTGACGTCCTGCGTGACCAGCATGAAGCCGACGCCCGACTTCTCGATGTCGTAGGACGTGACCTTGCCCTTGAAGCGCTCGGCGTTGGCGTTGAGCATCGTCACGAGCTCGGCGTGCGACTGCGGCACTTCCTCGGGCTTCAGGAGGCGCTTGTTGTACGCGAAGACGATCGGCTCGTAGGTGATGCCGTAGGCTTCGTTTTTCCACACCGACCAGTCGGGGAGCTTGGGGATTTCGGGCGAGGCGTAGGTGAGCGCGTAGCCGTCCCCGACGAGCTTCACCTGCAAGTCCATCGACGAGCTCCAGACGACGTCGGCCGAGCCGGCGCCGGCAGCCTGCTCGCTGATCACGCGGTTGTAGACCTCGGTCGTGTTCATGTCGCTGTACTCGACCGTGACGCCCGGGTAGAGCGCCTGGAAGTCCTTCATCAGCGGGGCCACGGCGTTGGTGTCGGTCGCGCCATAGACGACGACCTTGCCTTCCTTCTTGGCCGCGTCGACGATCTTCGAATAGTCGGCCGGGTAGCTGGCGGGTACCTGGGCGAAAGCCGCGCAGGCGGTTCCGAACAAAGCGACGCCAAGCAAGCGGTTCAGGGGTTTCATCTGGGTCTCCTCGGTCTGTGAAATTGGCGGCGGCTTTCCGGTTTTTTGAATCCGAGCGCTTCGCCACGGTCGCAAGATTGGGCGAAGAAGCTTTCAATAAGCCTTCAGTGCCGGGGCCAGCGATCTTTGCGACAATGGAGGGCACGGCCGCCGGGGCCGCGCTATGAATGGAGATTTGCCCGTGCTTGAAACGATGATGAGCGGCGCCTTCTGGGTGTCGGTCGCCCAGATCATCGCCATCGACATCCTGCTCGGCGGCGACAACGCCGTCGTGATCGCGCTCGCGTGCCGCAAGCTGCCCGAGCATCAGCGCAACAAGGGCATTGCCTGGGGCGTGGTCGGTGCGATCGCGCTGCGCATCGTGATGATCTTCTTCGCGCTGCAGCTCCTCGCGCTGCCCTTTCTAAAGATCGTCGGCGGACTGCTGCTGCTGTGGATCGGCGTCAAGCTGATGCAGCCCGAGGACGACGATGGCCACGGCAACATCCAGGGCAGCACCAATCTGCTCGGCGCCATCAAGACCATCGTCGTCGCCGACGCCGTGATGAGCCTCGACAACGTGATCGCGGTCGCCGGCGCGGCCAAGGGCGACCTGATGCTGGTGGTTTTCGGCATCGTCGTCAGCATTCCAATCATCGTCTGGGGCAGCAAGCTCGTGCTCAAGTTGATGGACCGCTTCCCGGTCGTGATCACCTTCGGTGCCGCACTCCTCGGCTGGATCGCCGGCGGCATGCTGGTCGGCGACGCGGCGCTGGAGGACATTGTCGACGACGCGCCGGGCTGGCTCCACTACGCGACCTCGGTCGTCGGCGCGGTCCTCGTCGTCGCGGTCGGTGCATGGATCGCGAAACGCCAGGCCGAGGAGGCGCCACTCGTCGACCTCGCCGTCGAAAACCCCAGCAACAGCCGCCGCCACAGCGAGTAAGGGAGAAGACGATGCTGAAGATCCTGGTACCGATCGATGGCTCGGACAACAGCAACCGGGCGCTCGATCACCTGCTGACGCTGCACGCGAACCACAGCGAGCTCGACATCCATCTGCTCAACGTGCAGATCCCGATCGACTCAGGCCACGCGCGAATGTTCGTGAGCCATGACGACATCGAAGGCTGGCACCGCGAGGAAGGGCAGAAGGCGCTCGCCAGCGCACGTGCCCGGCTCGACGCGGCCGGCATCCCCTACACGCCCCACATCGCCGTCGGTCACGTCGCCGACACCATCGTCCGCTACGCGGCCGAACATCACTTCGACAAGATCCTGATGGGCACGCATGGTGGCGGCGGGCTGCTGCAGACGCTGCTCGGCTCGGTCGCCAAGGCCGTGCTGGAGCGTTCGCCCGTCCCGGTGACGCTGGTCAAGCCCGACCCCAAGCCCTGATCACGCGTCGGCACGTCCGGCCGCCATGAACTACAGTGAAGCGAGGCTGTTTTCCTCAAAGGGGGAACCAAACGGCATAGGAGACTCGCCATGGCGGAACTCGACAAGGCGCAAACGGTGGCCGCGCTAAACCGCATCCTCGAAGCGGAATTGGCCGGCGTCGTGCGCTACACCCATTACTCCTTCCTGGTCTTCGGCTTCGGCCGCATCCCGATCGTGTCCTGGCTCAACGCCCAGGCCGACGAATCCCTGATGCACGCGCGCACCGCCGGCGAGTGGGTCACGACGCTCGGCGCCCATCCCTCGCTCGCGATCGGCCAGCTGCTCGATTCACACCAGCACGACATCGGCGCAATGCTGCGCGAATCGCTCGAATCCGAGCGTGCCGCGTTGCAGCTTTACCGCGATCTCCTCGCAGTGGTCGTCGACCGCTCTGTGGCGCTCGAGGAATACGCACGCAACATGATCCGCATCGAGGAAACCCACCTCGCCGAAGTCGACAAGATGCTGCGCAAGCCGGGCGATCTGCAGGCCTTCGCGCCCTAGTTCGGCGGCTGCGTTCAAAGCGTCCTCTTCCGCGAGCCGTCAACTCGGCTCCGCGGGAGATGTAACGGCCGACTCGCATGCGTGTACCATGCGCAATTTGGCCGCCGCTTCGTGAGCCTTCTCTCCGCCCTCAAGTTTCTCGCGCTGCCGCTGGCCGTCGCCAACTACCGCGAACGCCTCCTTCGAACGCTCGTCGCAGCCGGCGTGGACGCCACGCTGGTCGCCGCCGCCATCATCGGCGCGACGCTGCTGAGCATCCTGCCGAACCTGCCATCGCTGGATAGCGCCACCGATTACCAGCCCAAGGTGCCCTTGCGGGTCTATACCGCGGACGGCGCGCTGCTCGGGGAATTCGGCGAGGAACATCGCGACTTCGTACCCATCGCGGAGATCCCGAAAGTCCTGAAGGATGCCTTGCTGGCGATCGAGGATTCGCGCTTCTACGAGCATGGCGGCATCGACTATCGGGGCGTGTCGCGGGCGCTGCTGGCAAACCTCGCCGGCGGATACCGCCAGGGGGCCTCGACCATCACGATGCAGGTCGCGCGCAACTTCTTCCTCTCGCAAAGCAAGACGCTGAAGCGGAAGCTGACCGAGATCGTGCTCGCCTATCGCATGGAAGGCGCGCTGTCGAAGGATCAGATTCTCGAGCTGTACATGAATCAGATCTACCTCGGCCAGCGCTCCTACGGTTTCTCGAGCGCGGCGCGTACCTATTTCAGCAAGCCGCTCGGCGAATTGACCATTGCCGAAGCCGCGATGCTCGCGGGGATTCCGCAGAATCCGGCGAAACACAACCCGAGCGTCAATCCGCTGCGCGCAAAGAAACGCCAGGAACTGGTCCTCAAGCGCATGCTCGACCTCGGTTACATCACGCAGCCGCAATACACCCAGGCGATCAATGAAAAGCTGAAAGTCGGCGCGAGCCAGCAGTTCGAGGTCCATGCCGACTACGTCGCCGAAATGGTCCGGCAGGACGTCTTCGCCAAATTCGGCGTCGATACCTACACCAAGGGCATCAAGGTCTATACAACGCTGATCAAGGCCGAACAGAACGCTGCCTACGAGGCGCTGCGCCGCAACGTGCTCGCCTACGACCAACGCCACGGCTATCGCGGGCCCGAGGATTTCCTCAGCCTGCCCGACGCCGCCGATGACCGGGACGACGCCATCGACGCCATCCTCGCGCGCCATCCGAACAGCGACAACCTGATTTCGGCCGTGGCGACCGAGGTGTCCCCGAAGCGCGTCGTCGCCGAGCCGGCTTTCGGCGACACCGTGGAGATCACCGGCGACGGACTGCGATTCGCGGCCGCCGCCCTGCAGTCGAACGCCAAGCAGGACATGAAGATCCGCCCCGGTTCCGTCATCCGCGTCAGCCGCGACGCCCGCGGCCACTGGATGATCGCGCAATTGCCCGAAGTCGATGCGGCGTTTGTCGCGCTCAACGCCGAGGACGGCTCGTATCGGGCCCTCGTCGGCGGCTTCGATTTCGGACGCAAGCCCTTCAACCGCGTGACCAGCGCATGGCGACAGCCGGGGTCCAGCATCAAGCCCTTCGTTTATTCGGCGGCACTCGAAAAGGGGTTCTCGCCGGCGACCTTGGTCAATGATGCTCCCCTGTCGCTGCCCGGCGGCCGTGCCGGCGACGACTGGGAGCCGCAGAACGACGACGGTTTCGACGGCCCGATCAGCCTGCGCCGTGCGCTCGCGCGCTCGAAGAACGTCGTCGCCGTCCGCCTCCTGCGGGCGATCACGCCGTCCTATGCGCGCGACTATCTCGAACGCTTCGGTTTCGACATCTCCAAGCATCCTGACAACCTGACGCTGACCCTTGGCAGCGGCTCGGTCACACCGCTGCAGATGGCCGGCGCCTATGCCGTCTTCGCCAACGGCGGTTATCGCGTCACGCCCTGGCTGATCCAGAAGATCACCGACATGCGCGGACAGGTCCTCGTCGAAACACCCCCTTCCCCGCCGCGGACGGACGAGCAGCGGGTGATCGATCCCCGCAACGCCTTCGTCATGGACAGCCTGCTGCGCGAAGTCGTGCGCAGCGGCACCGGTGCCGCCGCCTCCCGCCTCGGTCGCCCCGATCTCGCCGGCAAGACCGGGACGACCAGTGATGCGCTGGACGGCTGGTTCGCCGGCTATGCTCAGGACGTCGTCGCCGTCGCGTGGATGGGCTACGACACGCCGCGTTCGCTCGGCGGACGCGAGTTCGGCGCGACGCTCGCGCTGCCGATCTGGGTCGATTACATGCGCCAGGCGCTCGCCAACAAACCGGTGGCCGAACGCAGCGTCCCCGCCGGTCTCACCCAGGTCACGGGCGACTGGACGTACGAAGAGTTTTCCGCTGACGGCGGGGTCAAGGAACTCGACATGGAAGCGCCAGCGACGGCGTCAAACGCGGCGTCGCCCGCTCCAACGCCCGCGACATCCGGCACCCCCCTGATGCCCTTTGGGAAAGAGCCGAACTAGTACGGCGGCAGCGAGCTCAGCCGGCTGTCCTCGACCGGCCCGCCGACGGTGAAGTGGTAGAGGCTTTGCCACTCGTCGCCGGCAAGCCCCAAGAGTTCATGCATCACGTCGTCGAAGAAGCAGCCGATGCCGGTCCCGCGCAGGCCGGCCGCTTCCGCTTCGAGATACAGCATGTGGCCGACCATGCCGCACTCGCGATAGAGCTGCGGATAGCGCCACGCCTCGCGCTGCGCAAGCCCGAAGCGCGCGAGCATGCCGAGCGCGAAGCAGGAATCGGCCGCGATCTCCTGGTGGCAGGACACGAGCTCGGCCGAGGCGCGCAGGTCGTAGGGAATCAGCAGATACAGCGGCAGATGCGCCGGCCCGGTCTTCACCCAGAGCCAGTCCTCGCGCAGCGCCGCGCGCACCTCGTCGAGTGCGGCCGCATCGCGCAGCAGCAGGTAAAGGCCCGGCTCCAGCCCGGTCACGCGGTGTGCGAAGATCGCGAGATGCACCTGCGGCGCCTCGGGCCAGGCGTCGAAAGGAGGCACGCCGGAACGTGGCAGCAGCACATCGAGCATCGCGAAGAAGGCATCCGAGCTCATCGTCGTGACGCCGTCGAAGGCCACTGCGCTGCGGCGCTGCCGGACCAGCGTCGCGACGGACAGGTCGCGTACCGTTGCGGCCGGGGCCGGCAAGGCAGGGCAAGCGGGTGCGGCAGCCGGTGCGCTACGAGGCTTGCGCACGGCCGCCGCGACGGCATCGATGTCGCGCCACTCGACGTGCGACTCGCTGAGCCGATTCGCCTGCCCCTGCCATCGCGCGTCGGCCGCGAGCGCGAGCAATGCGTCGATATCCACCCGAGCCGCGGCATCGCCGACCTGCAGCAGCACGTCCGGCGCCTCACGCTCCGCATCACCGTAATCCGCATCCCGATCGAGCCCGGCGAGCCGCACGATGTCGTCGTCGCTCGCGTGATCGATCACGCGGACAGCCCACCCGAGCGCAGCCGCCGCGACGGAGATCGCCGCGATCGCGTGTCCACAATCGTGCTGGCAGTAGCGGTAAGCGCGCATGCCGTACTTCCACGCCTCGCGCCAGTGAATCGAGCTCAGCGCGACGAGTATCGCTCCCTCGCCGAATGCCGCATCCCAATCCGTGCCGCCCGCCGTGCGCTGCTCGAGCACGTGGTCGCGACTCAGGTAGTGATGCACGCCGCCGGCAAGGCCAGGCAAGGTGGGCGCGACGAGGTAGGCCTCGGTCGGATGCAGATTGCCGCTCGACGGATTGCAGCGCAGCGCCCAGCGCGAGCCCTGGAACTCCTTCCACGCCGACAGCGCGAGCGACAACTCGAACAGCACCGCGAGATTGGGCAGCGTCAGCGCAGCGACTGGCGGCCGAAGCCCCTGCCGGACGTCCTCGTAGTGCGTCTGCACCCCGTCCGCGCCGAAGGGCAATTGCACGCGCGGCGCGCCCTCGAAGCGTCGCCACGGGTCCGGCTGGTTCGCCCAGTCGAGCCGGCCAGGTCCCGGCGCATAGGCGTCGAGCCGGTGCTTGCTGCGCTGGTGGTAGCTGGGGATATCCATTATGAGAAATCCGCCCGATGCAGGGGGTCGCCGCTGGTCGCGGACCGGCAATTCTTTGTGCCGAATTCGCCACTTACGGCGCCTTGCATATAACTTTTTGGCCAGAATATATAGCCCCGGTCGCTGCGGCGCAGCAGTACAATGCGCGCCGTCCGATCAATCTTTCCATCATCGCAGATAAAGCCATGGCAGCCTACATCACCGAAAAGGTCGTCAGTGTCCACCACTGGAACGACACGCTGTTCTCGTTCACCACCACGCGCGACCGCGCGCTGCGCTACGAAAACGGCCAGTTCGTGATGATCGGCCTTGAAGTCGATGGCCGCCCGCTGATGCGCGCCTACTCGATTGCCAGCGCAAATTACGAGGAAAACCTCGAGTTCTTCAGCATCAAGGTACAGGACGGCCCGCTGACCTCGCGCCTGCAGAAAGTGCAGCCGGGCGACGAGATCCTCATGTCGCGCAAGCCCACCGGCACGCTGGTCCTGCACGACCTGCTGCCCGGCAAGAACCTCTACCTCTTCTCGACCGGCACCGGCCTCGCGCCGTTCATGAGTGTGATCCGCGACCTCGACGTCTACGACCGCTTCGAAAAGATCGTGCTGATCCACGGCGTGCGCTACGTCAGCGAAGTCGCCTACGAGCACTACATCACCCACGAGCTGCCGCAGCACGAGTTCCTCGGCGAAGCCGTGAGCGAAAAGCTGATCTACTACCCGACGGTGACGCGCGAGCCCTTCCGCAACCAGGGCCGCTTCACCGACCTGATCGAAAGCGGCAAGCTCTTCGAAGACATCGGCCTGCCCCCGCTCGACCCCGCGGTCGACCGCGTGATGATCTGCGGCAGCTCGGCGATGCTGAAGAGCTCGCGTGAGCTCCTCGACCGCCGCGGCTTCAAGATGTCCAAGCGCATCGGCGAGCCGGGCGATTACGTGATCGAGCACGCCTTCGTCGAAAAGTAAGACCGACGAACAACACTCCGACACCAGGGGGCGCTACGGCGCCCCCTGTTTTTTTGGTGTCGTGTGGAAACATCCTTACCCCATTCGGGTAAGAGCGCGCTATATTGCCGCTCGCAAGACAGCCGTTTCGCGACACGCACTCAAACCACAAAGGAGAATCCGCATGTCCCGCCTGACCGCAGTCCTTCTGACCTCCCTCTTCGTCGCCTCCAGCGCCTTCGCGCAACCCCCCGCGGCCGAACCGGCCACCCAGGCCTCGCCGGACTCGAGCTGTGAGGCGAAGGCGGTCGACAAGAACGGCAAGCCGCTGGCCGGCGCCGCGAAGAGCTCGTTCATGAAAAAGTGCCATGGCGAAATGTCGAAGATGTCAAAGAACGACTGCGCCACGAAGGCCATGGACAAGAACGGCAAGCCGCTCGCCGGCGCCGCGAAGAACTCGTTCATGAAGAAGTGCATGGCCGACGCCAAGGCCGCCAAGTAAGTCCTTCCGACTGCGCCACGATGCCGGCCGCGCGCCGGCATTTTTCGTTTACGGCGCGGTACGCAGCCGGTGGTGCGCGCGCAGCAAGTGCCCGAATCCGAGCGCCAGCGCGGGCAGCAGCAAGGCCGCGAGTCCGAACACGCCGTTCGCGCCGATGCCGGCGAGCAGCACCGCGGCGAGCACGACGCCGAGCGACTGCCCGAGGAAGAAGGCCGACGCGAAGAGCGACACGGCCGTGCCGCGCACCTGCGGCGCCATCTGGGTCGCGTTGGTCTGCAAGGTGTTGTGCAGCATGTAGAAGCCCAGCCCGACGAAATAGCAGGCCGGCGCCGCCCAGATCCATGACGGCGCCACCGCGAGCAAGAGCCATGCTGCGCCGAGCAGCGATCCGCCGATGCGCGCGAGCCCGACTTCGCCGAAGCGGCGCACGAAGTGGCGCGCGAAGCCTATATAGGACAGGCCGCCGAGCCCGAAGAAGGCCATCAGCCCACCCGACGCGGTCAAGGACAGACCGAAGCGTTCGTGCAGATAGCTCGGCGCAAAGGCGAGTGCGCCGAACACCAGCAGGCCTTCGAGCGCGACGACCGACAGGATCACGCGCGCCCAGCCGATGCCGAGCACGCTCCTGATTTGCGTGACGATCCCGGCACGCGGGGCGTCGGACGCGGGGCGGTGATGCGTGGTGACATTCGACCGCGATTCGGCGAGCACCGTCAGCCCGACGAGGAGGTAGACGAGCGCGATGAAGCCGAAGGCCCAGCGCCAGCCGAGCGTGTCGGTGAACACGCCGCCGATGAACTGGCCGCCGATCACACCGAGGATCTGTCCGCCGAGAAAGCGCGCGAGCGTCGCTTGGCGCTGCTCGTAGGGCACGGTGTCGCCGATCCACGCCATCGACAGCGGGATGATGCCGGCGGCGGACGCGCCGAGCACGAGGCGGAAGAGGATCAGCATCGAGAGCGAAGTCGCGAACGCCGAGCCGAGCGTGCCGACCGTGCAGGCGAGCGTCGTCAGCGCGACCAGCCGGTACTTGCCGATGCGGTCGCCGAGCGGGCCGAAGAAGCCCTGCAGCACGCCGTACGCGACGGCGAAGGCCGATACGACCTGCGCGGTGGCCGTCGCCGTCGTGCCGAAAGTACGTGCGAGATCCGGCAGCATCGGGTCGCATAGCCGCGCCGATGCGCCACTCGCGAATGCGGCGACCGAAAGCAGGGCGACGGCCCGCCAGTGTTGCGGATCGGAGGCGTGAGACATGTCGGATTCGGGGAATCGGAACGCGGGAAGCGCGGCTGCCAAGTGTAACGCAGTGTCGCCCCGCCTCTGGGCGCCTTGTTTCCAGTGGCAGACTCTCTATTCTGATAGTTCTTGGAGGGCAAACGCATGGACCACGTCGTTTTGCTGATCGGGACGCGCAAAGGCGCATTCTTCCTCCGCGGCGACGCCACTCGGCAGCACTGGCAACTCGCCGGTCCCCGCTTCCTCGGCTCGGCCGTGCATCACATGGTGCTCGATCCGCGCGACCGCAAGACGCTGCTGATGGGCACGCGCCCCGGCCACCTCGGCCCCAGCCTGTTCCGCTCGACCGATTTCGGCGACACCTGGCAGGAGGCGACCAAGCCCCCAGCCTTCGCAGCGTCCGACGACCCGAAGGCGCCGAGCGTCGACATCGTCTTCTGGCTCACGCCTGGCCACGCCTCGGAACCGGGCGTGTGGTACGCCGGCACCGTTCCGCCTGGCCTCTTCCGCTCGGAAGACGGTGGCGACACCTGGCAGGAAGTCGCGGGCTTCAACCGCGATCTGATGCCCGTCATCCGCGAAGCGGTCGGACCGATTCCGGGCGGCCCGCCGCTGCACTCCATCCTGATCGACCCGCGCGACGCGAAGCACCTGTACGTGTCGGTGTCCTCGGGCGGCACTTTCGAGAGCACCGACGCTGGCGCGAGCTGGCGCCCCTTGAACCGCGGGGTCGCGGCCGAGTTCCTGCCCGACCCCGACGCCGAATTCGGCCACGACCCGCACCGCGTCGCGCTGCACCCGCTCGCCCCGGACCGCCTGTACCAGCAGAACCACTGCGGCATCTACCGCCTCGACCGCCCGGGTGACACCTGGCAGCGCATCGGCCGGGCGATGCCGAGCGAGATCGGCGACATCGGCTTCCCCGTCGTGCTGCATCCGCGCGATCCGGACACGCTGTGGGTGTTCCCGATGGACGGCACCGAGAACTGGCCGCGCACCTCGCCCGGCGGGCGTCCTGCCGCCTACTGCAGCCGCGACGGCGGCGAGAGCTGGAAGCGCCAGGACAGCGGGATGCCGTCGGAGCGGGCCTGGTGGACCGTCAAGCGCCAATCCTTCTGCGCCGACGCCGGCGATCCGCTCGGGCTCTACTTCGGCACGACCAGCGGCGAGCTGTGGGCGAGCACGGACGAAGGCGCTTCGTGGCGCCGCATCGCCGAGCACCTGCCGGAGATCTTCTCGGTCGAAGCGGCATTGGGGCCCACATGAGCGCCTCCGGCCGGCCGCCCGAAGGGCGCACTCACCTTTCCTCGGGGAGGATGTCGCGTAGCGCCAGGAGGGTAGTCAAGTGAGCATCCAGGTCCGGGTCCCCGGCCAGCTCTTCAGCTACACAGGCGGCCAGTCGCAGCTCGAAGCCGAGGGCGCGACGCTCGACGAAGTCCTCGACGACATCGACCGGCGCTTCCCCGGGCTGCGCTTTCGCGTCGTCGACGAACACGGCGCGATCCGGCCACACGTGCGCTTCTTCGTGAACCGCACCGACGCCCGCTCGCTCTCCCACGCGATGGCGACGGGTGACGAACTCGTGATTGTCGGTGCGCTCAGCGGCGGCTAGGCCGCCGCGTCCGCTCAGTCGCCGACCGCCCGTGACACCGATCACGATCGTAGCGGCGACATACCCATACTTTGAGTAGTGTTTTTAACTATCCCTTCCTATATTGGGAAAGCTGTGTCCGCATCGACCCCAAACAGGAGGAAGACCATGTCATTCGCGAAGAGAACCCTCGCCGCTGCATTGATTTCCGCGATCGGTACCATCGCCGCCGGGCAGGCGCACGCGACCCACTACACCGTCGCGTGCGGAACGGAACTCAACGCCGTGGAGGCCGCGATCATGGCCGGACTCTTCCTCGGCAAGAATGCGAGCGGAGACCAGGGCAACCTGCTCGCCAAGCTTGACGCCGCCGCAGCCAAGATCCTGTTGCAGAAATATGCGGACGCGATCGACAAGCTCGAGGACGTCTCGAATACCGCTACCGCCCTCGCGGGCGCGTCGAAGCCGAAGCTGGACGACGCGACCGCGATCAATAGTTCGGTCAGGGCCGCGATCGGCTGCGTCGGCAGTCTATAGAAGCGCCGAGGGCGATCTAGCCTACGGTCCGCTCAATAAGCCACCGTGAAGCGCTGGCGCGAGTGCACGGACTGCTCGACTTCGTCGATCATCGCGACCGCATAGTCCTCGACTGAAATCCGGCTCTCGCCCTGCGCGTCGATCAGCAACTGGTCGCCGCCGAGGCGGAATTTCCCTGTACGCTCGCCCGGTTCGAGATGGGCCGAGGGGCTCAGCATCGTCCAGTCCAGCGTCGCCTCGGCACGCAGGAGCTTCAGCGCCTCGCGCGCGCCTTCGGCCGTGCCCTTCCACTGCGCAGGGAACTCCGGCGTATCGACGAGCTGCACGCCCGGCGCGACTTCGAGACTGCCGGCACCGCCGACCACCAGTAGGCGCGGCGCACGGGCCTCCTTCGCCGCAGTGATCACTGACCGGATGCCTTGCACGTAGTAGCCGAACACGTCGGTCTGCGCATGGCCGCTGAAAGCTGAGACGACGGCATCGACGCCGCCGAGCTGCGCCGTGAGCGCTGCCGTATCCTGGACATCGACCTTCACGACTTCAAGACCCGCCTGCGCGGCGATCTTCGCGGGGTTCGACACCAAGGCCTTGACCTGCAGCCCGCGCGCAAGCGCTTCCTTCAATAGCGCGGAACCGACGTAACCGGAAGCACCGATCAGAGCAATCTTCATCTGCATCACCTTTCGTGGAGGATCAATTTGAAATTGGAACGGCGCCATCATCGCAGTCCCGATTGCAGAGAAAAACCGCAACAGTGAAAATTCACTGTTTTCCGATTCTGGACAATTGAAATGGGCGTCTCCGACCGTATCGATCTCAACGCGCTATCGATCTTCGCCGCAGTCGCCGAAGCCGGCGGCTTCACCGCGGCGGCCGATCGCCTCGGCGTCGCGAAGGCCAAGGTCAGCCTCGAAATCGGACGGCTCGAGACCCGTCTGGGCACGAGCCTCTTCTCACGCACCACGCGCCGCGTCGCGCTGACCGGCGCCGGACAGATGCTCTACGACGAGTGCGCGCCGCGCCTGCGCGGCATCGAGGACGCGCTCGCCCAGCTCGGCAGCAGCCCGGCCGAACTCACGGGCACGCTGCGCATCGGCTGCACCGTCGATCACGCCGTGCAATCGCTCGGGCGTGTCGTCGCGGCGTTCACGGCACTGCACCCGGGCCTGCATATCGAACTGCGCACCAGCGACCGCGTCGTCGATCTCGTCGAGGAAGGTATCGACGTCAGCTTTCGCATGGGCTGGCTGCGCGACTCGACGCAGCGCGCGGTGAAGCTCACAGACTTCGATCAGTGCGTCGTCGCGTCTCCGGACTACCTGCGCCGTGCGCCGCGCCCCGAAGAACCCGAAGCGCTCGCCGACCACCCCTGGGTCGCGCTGAGTCTGCTGCCCTCGCCGCTCACGTGGCAGTTCACGTCGGCGAGCGGCGAAGTGCGTAGCGTCCGCATGCGCAGCCGCCTGCGCGCCGACTCGGCGGCGACGCTGCGGGCGCTGCTCGAGAGCGGCGCGGGCGTCTCGGCGCTCGACCAGTTCAGCGCCGAAGGGGCGATCGCCGACGGGCGCCTCGTGCGCCTGCTGCCCGAGTGGTCGCTCGCGCGCGGCGGGGTGTATGCCGTCTACCCGCCCGGACGCCATCTGCCGGCCCGCGTGCGGGCCTTCGTCGATTTCTACCGCACGACGCTGCACGCTTCGGCCGCATGAGCCGCGCGCACGGTCGACTTGAGCAAATCTGTCCGCGTCCATGACAATACGATTTTTGCATTCGGCATTTCCTCGCAGCCTGAAGCGAAGGGCGCGTCGCGGTAGAATAGCGGCCCGCGCCGGAATGCCCTGACCTCCACTGGCGCACAGGCGCTGATCCATGCACGAATCCAAGCCGTACCGCTCCCCCGCCGTCCCGCGCCGCCTGCTGATCGCCCTCGGACTGTCGCTGCTGCTGCATGCGCTGCTCTTCGTCGGCACGCGCCTCGACCTGCGCCCGCCACCGGACCTGCAGCCGCTCGACGTGACGCTCGTGCGCACACTGCCGAAGCCTGAACCGCTCGCCGCAACCGCTCAACCCGCTCCCGCCGCGGAAAAGAAGCCGTCGCACCCGAAGCCGCCGCCGAAGAAACCCGAGGCCGCGATCACCGACAAGCCGATCGAGGCGCCGGAACCGCCCGCCGAGCCGCCTAAGCCGGAACCGGCAGCCGAAACGGCGGCGGCGCCCGAAAACGTCGCGACGACAGACACGCCCGCTGGCCCCACGGACAGCGCGGCCGCCGCCACGACGCCCTCGCCCGACGCCGCCCCCGGTGGCAGCAGCGCCTGGCCACGCGCGGGGCGGATCGGCTACGCGGCCTTCATGGGCGAGCGTCGCTACCCGATGGGCCGCAACACGCACCAGTGGGAGATCAAGGAGGATGGCAGCTACGAGTTCTCGGCGCTGTCCGAGCCGGTCACTGTCAATCCAATCCCGTGGTTCCAGCCCGGCCGCAAGCTATGGGAAAGCACCGGCCACTTCACGGCCGCCGGCCTGCGCCCGGACCGCTTCGTCGAACGCCAGGAAGGCCGCCCCGGAGAACTCGCGGTCGAGATGGACTGGAACAAAGGCGAGATCCGTAGCGCCGCCGGCACCGCACCGCTGCCCGAGAACGCGCAGGACACGCTGTCCTTCCTGTACCAGATCGGCTATCCCGGAGCGGTCGGCGCCGGCGACATGGCGGTGACGACGGGCGGGCCGCTGCAGTCCTACCGCCTCGAGCAGATCGGCGAGGAGCCGCTGCAGATGCCCTGGGGCCAGGTCTGGCGCACGCTGCACCTGCGCGCGTCCTACGGCACCGGGCGCGAGATGACAGATGTGTGGATCGCGATCGAGCACTTCAGCCTGCCGGTGCAGATCCGCACGATCGACCCGAAGGGCGTGATCTACTACCTGCTCGCGAACGACATTCGCATCAGCCGGGATACGGTCGCGCAAATGCCGGCGCGCTGACGAACGTCGCCGCCGTAGTCCGAGCGCGCGCCGGCCTGTCGAAGTCCCGGCGCAAGCTCGGCGCCCCCGCTCGCCGCTCAGCCGCCCAGCAATCGTGCGACCAGGGCGCGCATCTTCACCCAGTGCGAGCCTTCCCAGAACACGCGCCGGCACACGTCACAGGTGCTGAAGCGCTGATGGTGCTCGCGCACATTGGGCGGCAGGCGGTCTTCGACGAGCGCCTTGTCGATCGCATGCAGCGGCGCGTTGCATTCGAGGCATAGCGTGAAGGGACGCGCGGCTCCGGCGAGGTCGAGACGACCGAAGATCTCATGCAGCTGGCGCTCGGGCTTGAGCTCGTGCACGTAGCACCCGTGCGTGATCGTACGGCGCTTGAGGAGTTCGCGATCGCGCGTCAGCACGATGCGGCCGTCCGCGGCGGCGATCGCCTCGATCGCGTCGTCGGCGAAATGGTTGTCGTAGAGCGTGTCGAAGCCGGTCATCCGCAGCAACCGCGCGAGTCCACCGAGGTGCGCATCGGCGACGAAATGCACGTGGCGCAGCGGATGCTCGCGCACGCGCAGGAGCGGCGTGATGTCGAACGCCTCGAACTTGGGATACACCGACACGCGGTCGCCGTCGCGCAGGAGACGGTCGAAGCCCGAGGATTCGCCATTGACGAGCACGAGCTCGACCTCGGTATGCGGCACGCCGCAGGCCTCGATCATGTGCTTGACGGTCGCCGCGCTCGCACAGACGGCCTGGAATTCGCGGTAACGGCGGTCCGGGGCGAGGAAGTCGTTGAGTTCCTCGTAGAAGCGGAAGCTCGCCGTCGCCATCGCCGCGGCTCGCGTCAGGGCGTGGGCCGCGGCCGGAAGCCGTAGCGCGACGCGACCTCGGCGCGCTCGACGAAGGCGATCCGCAGCCCTTGCCAGAACACCTCGCCCTCGCTCGCCATCAACGCGATCCAGCCCTCGTCCTCGACGGAAGCGCCGTCCGCGCCGACGCAGGCGGCGAGGAAGGCCTGGAGGTCACGGTCGTCGAGGACGCCGATTCCCACTCCGGCATGCAGCAGCACGTTGCCCTCGTCGTCGAGGTGCGCGGCGTCGACGGTGCCCGCCGCCGCTCCGGTGTGCGTGACGAGGCTGCCGTCGGGCTGCAGGCGCAGCACCCAGGGCGTGTAGTCGAGCGTGACGAAGACACGCTGCGGACCGTTGTGCACGAGCCAGTTGCCGGCGTCGTCATGGCCGTAGTGCATGTTGAGAAAGCGCAGCAGCCCGCCGTGGGTGACCGGCTCGCCCTGCAGGCGCCAGCTCCCGCGTCGGTCGAGTGACAGCCAGTCGTAGCAGGCCGGCACGTCAGGCCAGCGCGCAAAGGCCGAGGCGGAAGAGGTGTCCATGTGCAGGTCAGGTGCGTGAGAAAGCTTCAGGATAGCGCGCTCCTGCCCTCGCGCGCAGCCCCACCCGCATCACGCGAGCGGCAGCTCGATCTCCACGCACAGCCCGCGCCCGCCTTCGCCATCCTTCAGCGTGACCTTGCCGCGATGCGCCCAGCAGATCTCGCGCACGATCGCGAGGCCCAGCCCGCTGCCTTCGCTGTCGCCCTGACCGAGGATACGGTAGAAGCGCTTGAAGACATTCTCGCGCTCCGATGGCGGGATACCCGGCCCTTCGTCGCTGACGCTGATCACCGCCTCATCGCCCCAGGCCGCAATCGCAACGAGGACCTGCGACTGCGGCGGGCTGTAGCGGATCGCGTTGTCGATCAGGTTCGCGACCATCTCGCGCAACATCGCGGCGTTGCCCTGCATCGTCATCGGCGCATCGGGGCCCTCATAGGCGAGTTCGATCTGCTTCTTCAGCGCGAGCGGCACGAGGTCCATCGCGACGTCGCGCACGAGCGCCGTGAGCTCGACCGGCGCGCGCTCGCCGATCACGCCGTTGACCGCCTCGGCGTGCGACAGCGCGAGCATCTGGTTCGCGAGCCGCCGCGTCGAGTGGATGCTCGCCAGCAGGCTCGCAAGGGTCCGGCGCACCTCGGCCGGATCTTCCTGGCGCAACCCGTATTCGGCCTGCGTCGTCAGCACCGCGAGCGGCGTGCGGATCTGGTGCGCCGCATCGGCGAGGAAGCGACGGCGCGCGACCAGCATCGCCGACAGTCGCTCCATGTGATGATTGATCGCGTCGATCAGCGGCGCGACCTCGTTCGGCACGTTGCCACCGGGCACCGGCGTGAGGTCCTCGTCGTCGCGGCTGCGGATCGCATCGCGCAGTTCAACCAGCGGGCGGAAAGCCGAACGCAGCGCGAGCACGATCAGCACCGCGCCGACGCCGATCAGTGCGAGCTGGCGCCGCAGGCTGTCGAAGAAGAGATCGCGCGCGAGGCGGTTGCGGGCGCCGGTCGTCTCGGCGAAGACGATCAGCACGGCGTCGCCGCCCTTCAGCGCCGGGTCGTAGAGGCGTTTGCGCATCGCGCCGAGGCGCACCTCGTAGCCGCGGTAATCGGCGTTCGCGATCTTCACTTCGCCACCTTCGGGCGGCAGCTCCTGCGGCGCGAGATCCGGGTAGCCGGTCAGCAGCGCGCCATCGGGCGCGACGATCGCGTAGTAGAGCCGCTCCTGCGCGCTGTCCTCGAAGGCCTCGAAGGCGGAGTACGGAATGTCGACGTGGATCTCGCCCGCGAGCGAATGCGTGCGCTCGCCGACCGCCTTGATCGACGCGGTGAGCGAACGGTCGTAGGCGCGATTCACGACCTCCAGCGCGCTGCGGTAAGCGAAGAAGGCGTTGATCACGAGCAGGATCAAGAGCGGCGGCAACAGCCACCAGCCGACCCGACGGCGCAGGCTGTAGCGCGGCTTCATCGGACGCCCGGCCTCAAGCGGCGGGCAGCTCGGCGAGCACGTAGCCGAGGCCGCGCAAGGTGCTGATCGCCACCCCCGAGCCTTCGAGCTTCTTGCGCAGACGCGAAACGTAGATCTCGATCGCCTCGACGCGCGCCTCGGCATCGAAATCGAACACCTTCTCGAACAGCGCCTCGCGTGCGACCGGGCGCCCGACGCGCGACAGCAGCGCCTCGAGCACCGCGAGCTCGCGCGGCGTCAGCGCAAGCGGCTTGCCGTTGACGGCGACCATGCGCGTCGTCGTGTCGAACTCCAGCCGGCCGATACGCACCATCGGCACGAGGTTGCCGCTGCGCCGAAGCAGCGCCTTGATGCGCGCTTCAAGCTCGGCCAGTTCGAAGGGTTTCGGCAGATAATCGTCGGCGCCGAGGTTGAGGCCCTTGACGCGCTCCTCGGTCGTGCCGCGGGCGGTGAGCACCAGCACTGGGATCGGTGCGCCCTGCTGGCGGCTCCTCAGGCGGCGCAGCACTTCGAGGCCGTCGAGGCCCGGCAGCGACAGATCGAGGATCACGAGATCGTAGCTCTGGCTCTTCAGCGCATGGTCGGCATGGTCGCCGCGGTCCAGCACGTCAAGCGCATAGCCGGCGTGGCGCAGGGCCTTCGCGACCCATTCGGCGAGTTCGGCGTGGTCCTCGACTAGCAGCAGGCGCATGGGTGGCTCGGGAGTGGATCGAAAGAAAGTGAATCGAAAGCTTGGAAGACGATTATTGTCGTAAAACGCCGACCGGGCCAAGCCAAGACGGCACGATGACAGAACGGGAGACCTCATGAGCCGGATCCGACGGATGCTGCGCACCGCGATCGTCGCGACGATGGCGCTGGCGGTACAGGCCGGGGCGCAGGTCACGCCCGACCGTCTCGGGGCGGCGCTGCGCGAAGGCGGCACGGTGGTCGTCTACGGCGCGACCGACCGCGACGTCGTGCAGCCCGTCATCGCCGCCTTCGAGGCCCGCTACCGCGGCCTGCACGTCGACTACCACGACATCAACTCGGCCGAGCTCTACCAGCGCGTCATCACCGAGAGCGAACGCGGCGCGAGCGCCGACGTGTTATGGAGTTCGGCGATGGACCTGCAGGTGAAGCTCGTCAACGACGGCTACGCCCAGCCCTGGCGCTCCCCCGAGACAGCCTCCCTGCCCGCGTGGGCGACCTGGAAGGACGAGGCCTTCGCGACGACCTACGAGCCCGCCGCCATCGTCTACAACAAGCGTGCCCTTGCCCCCGACGAAGTACCGGACACGCACGCCGCGCTGATCCGGCTGCTCACCGAACAGCCCGCACGCTTCCGCGGCCGGCTCGCGACCTACGACCCCGAGCGCTCCGGTCTCGGCCTGCTGCTACACAGCCAGGACGCGCAGGCGAATCCGACGGCCTTCTGGCAGCTCGTCCGCGCGATGGGCGGCGAAGGCGTCGAGCGCCATATGAGCACTTCGGCGATGCTCGACCGCATCTCCTCGGGCGAAGTCCTGATCGGCTACAACCTCCTCGGCTCCTACGCCCAGTCGCGGGCGCAGCGCGATCCGGCAATCGGCGTCGTGTGGCCGCGCGACTACACGCTGGTGCTGAGCCGCGTCGCCTTCATCGCGCGCAAGGCGCAGCATCCGGCAGCGGCCCGGCTGTGGCTCGATTTCCTGCTCTCGGCCCACGGCCAGGAGATCCTCGCGCAGGGCGCGGGCCTCTTCACGGTGCGCGAGGACGCTCCCGGCAAGGCCGCCTCCAGCCTGCGCCACCAACTGGGCAGCGCGTTCCGGCCGATCGCGCTGGGCACGTCGCTCCTCGCCTACCTCGACCAGATCAAGCGCCGCGACTTCCTGCACGAATGGGACGACGCGATGCGCCGCCCGAGCGCCGCCTCATCGACAGGGAGGTCCGCCACGCCGTCTCCCCGATGAATCGTCCCAGCCCGGGGTGAGGCCGACTCAGGAAGTCGAACCGGAAACCCGCCCGAGAGTCTCAGGCAGGAGACGAGCGGCAAAGGAAACACGTGGACAAGGACAAACCGGGGCTGGGAATGCGCGGACGCGGCGCCGCATCGAACGCCCCGTCGCGCTTTCTCGAATGGACGCGCGAAGCCGAGCCCAACGACGACATACCGCCCGAAGGCCGCGTGCCGACGGCGCTGTTCGATGACCGCGCGAAGACCGTCATCAGCTGGAACCAGTCGCCCGACATCCCTTTCGATCGGTCCGTGAACCCCGCGAAAGGCTGCGAACTCGGCTGCATCTACTGCTATGCGCGGCCGCTGCACGCTTACCTCGGCCTCTCGCCCGGCCTCGATTTCGAGACTAGGATCTTCGTCAAGCGCGACGCGGCGGCCGTGCTGCGCGGGGAGCTCAGCCGGCCCGGCTACCGCCCCGGCGTCCTCGCGCTCGGCGCCGCGACCGACCCCTACCAGCCCTTCGAGCGCGAACTCGGCATCACGCGCCAGATCCTCGAAGTGCTGGCCGAGTTCAAGCACCCGGTGTCCGTGACGACGAAAGGCGCGCTCGTCGAACGCGACATCGACCTGCTCGCGCCCCTGGCCGCGCAAGGGCTCGCGCAGGTGAATATCTCGCTGCCGACCCTCGATCCAGAACTCGCCCGCCGCCTCGAACCGCGCGCCACCGCCCCGCATCGCCGCGTCGAGACCCTGCGTCGGCTGGCCGAGGCCGGCATCCCGACCGCCGTGCTCGTCGCGCCGATAATCCCCGCGCTGACCGACCATGAGATCGAGCACATCCTCGACACGGCCGCCGCAGCCGGCGTTTCTCAGGCTGCCTACGTGCTGCTGCGCCTGCCGCGGGAAGTGCGGGACCTTTTCGTCGAGTGGCTGGAGCAGCACTACCCCGATCGTGCGAACCACGTGATGAGCCTCGTGCGACAGGCGCGCGAGGGGCGCGACTACGACGCCCGCTTCGGCAGCCGCATGAGCGGCGCCGGCAACTACGCAGATCTCATCCGCCAGCGCTTCCAGCTCGCATGCCGCCGCCACGGGCTGAACGAGCGCGCGCTGGATCTGCGCACCGACCTCTTCCACCGGCCGGCCCCGCCCTCGCCCCAGCTCGCGCTGTTCTGACAAGGAAAAACGACCCCGAACGACAGCCGCAGCGGCCGCTCGGGGTCGATCAAGCGGACCGCCTCGCGGCCGCAGAGGAGAAACTGGGGTGCTTAGAACTTGTGGCGAATGCCCGCCATGATCACCCGGTGATCGTCGCCGGCGACGGGCGTCAGGTTGCCGATCGAGTAGTTGGCGTCGTCCTTGTTGCTGAGCTGCGAATAGCCCGTGTACAGCGTCGTGCGCTTCGACAGGTCATGCATGTAGTACAGCGACCAGCCATGCGCGTCCTCGGCCGCCGGATCGTTCGATTCGTTGCGATTCGCGTAGCTGACCGCGACCGTGCCCTGCGAGCCGGCCTTGATCGCGACGCCGACGTCGTAGGTGCGCGCCTTGCCCTCGCCCTGGCTGCCGAGCTCGCGGTCCTGCGTGTAAGCGAGGAAAGCCTTCGCCGGGCCGAAGTCCCACGACAGGCCCAGTCCGTTGGTGCGCACCTTGCCGCTCGTCTTGTCGCGGAACACCGTCTGCGTCGTGAGCGACGCCGACAGCGGGCCGTTGCTATACAGGCCGGTAATACCGTAACCGTCGCCCTCGCGCCGCTGCGACGCGTCGCCCGCCGCGTTCTCCGGCTTTTCCCCGAACCAGTAGCCGGTATCGACCGAGAAGCCCGAGTAGTCGGCCGAACGGAACTTCACCATGTTGTCGAAACGTGGCTCATAAGCCGGCTTCACGCCGCCCGTCTTGCGCGACAGCAAGCCGGCGCTGCGATCCGAACTCCCTGTCGAATCGAAGGGGTCGATCGCGACATAGGCCGGCGAGTACTGGCGGCCGAGCGTGAAGCGCCCCCAGTTGCCTTCCAGGCCGACGAAGGACTGACGCCCGAAAAGCCGCCCGCCCTGCTCCGACGTGCCGGTCCCGGGGTTGAAACCGCTTTCGAGCGTAAAGATCGCCTTCAGTCCGTTGCCCAGATCCTCGCTCCCCTTCAAACCCCAGCGCGTGCCGTTCAGCTCGCTGTGCGCGAGCCCTTGAAAACGCTGGTCGCCCGAGTGCTCGGTCGACAGGTTGATGTCGATCAGCCCGTAGATCGTCACGTTCGACTGCGCCTGCGCGGCCAGCGGCGCGGCCGCGGCGAGCGCCAGCGCGAGTGCCGTCAAGGTATTCCTTTGCATGAAGCCTCCTCCCATCTTGGAATGTGGATTGCGCGTCTCGCCGCGCGGGACAGATCGCGGCGCCGACGAGGCGATTGGACGCAAAGAAGCTTTCGATCGGCTTTCGGTCCTCGCCCGCTCGTGCGGACTCTGGGAAAATCGCCGTTTACCGAACGCGGAGCCCTGCGATGACCGACACCCTGATCGTGCTGACGAACCTGCCCGACGCCGCCGCGGCCGACGCGCTTGCGACGAGCCTCGTCGAAGCGCGGCTCGTCGCCTGCGTGAACGTCCTCGCCTCCTGCCGCTCCGTGTACCGCTGGCAGGGCGCGGTCGAGCGCGCCGAAGAGATCCCGCTGCTGATGAAGACCACCGCCGAGCGCTACCCCGCGCTCGAAGCCGCCATCCGCGCGGAGCACCCCTACGAACTTCCCGAGATTGTTGCTGTCCCTGTAATGCGGGGACTGCCGGCGTATCTCGACTGGGTCGCTGCAGAGACGGCACTGGCACCCACCGAAGGTGCGCCGCCCCCGTCTGCCCAATGAATGCAAGAAGCAAGAAGAAAGCGAATGACTTGACCGATGTCGAAGGCGGCGCGTGCCCGCCGCCCTACAATGCACCGATAATGTGCCGGTCCGCTGCGCAGCGAACCTCCGAACATCCCCTCGACATCACCGCTCCATGCACCGTCTCCTGTCACTGATCGCGCTCGTCGCCAGCCTGCTTGCCCTCGCCCCTGCCGCGCACGCCGCCGGCTCCCCGATGCGCCCCGAAGAAGCCTACGTACTCTCGGCCCAGGCGCTCGATCCGCAGACCATCGAAGTCACCTACAAGATCGCCGACGAGTACTACCTCTACGGCGACAAGTTCCGCTTCCGCGCCGAAGCGGACGGCGTCGAGTTCGGCCCCGCGCAGCGCCCGCCCGGCAAGGTCAAGAAGGACGAGTTCTTCGGCGAAGTCGAGACCTACCGCAAGTCGGTGACCATCCTGCTGCCCGTCGCCGCCCCGCAAGGCGTCACCAAATTCCGCCTCACCGCGACGAGCCAGGGCTGCTGGGACGGCGGCATCTGCTACCCGCCCAACTCGCAGAGCGCGGACATCGATCTCCTCGCCAAACCGGTCAAGACCGGCGGCAACTTCCTCGACGGTCTGCTCGGCAGCGACAAGACGGCGAGCACGACCGGCGCCATGAGCACCGGCAGCACCGCAAACTTCGAAGGCGACGAAAGCGGACGCATCGCCGGCCTGCTGCGCGACGCGAGCGTCCCGCTCATCCTCGTCAGCTTCTTCGGCTTCGGCCTGCTGCTCGCCTTCACGCCCTGCACCTTCCCGATGATCCCCATCCTGTCGGGCATCATCGTCGGCCACGGCCACCACATCTCGCGCGGCCGCGCGCTGCTGCTCTCGCTCGCCTACGTCCTCGGGATGGCCGTCACCTACGCGCTCGCCGGTGTCGCCGCGGGCATGTCCGGCACCATGCTGTCGGCCGCGCTGCAGAACGCCTGGGTCCTCGGCAGCTTCGCGCTCGTCTTCATCGTGCTGTCGCTGTCGATGTTCGGCTTCTACGAACTGCAACTGCCCACCGCGCTGCAAAGCCGCCTCTCCGACACCGCGAGCCACCAGAAAGGCGGCAGCCTCGGCGGCGTGGTCGTGATGGGCGTGCTCTCCGCGCTGATCGTCGGCCCCTGCGTCGCCGCCCCGCTCGCCGGCGCGCTCCTCTACATCGCCCAGACCGGCAACGCCCTGCTCGGCGGCGCAGCCCTCTTCGTGATGGCCCTCGGCATGGGCGCCCCGCTGATCGCCGTCGGCGTCGCTGCGCGCAGCGTGCTCCCCAAGGCCGGTCCCTGGATGGACGGCGTCAAGAAAGCCTTCGGCGTGATGCTGCTGGGTGTCGCGATCTGGCTCGTCACCCCCGTCGTCCCGCCGCTCGTACCGATGATCGCCTGGGGCGCGCTGCTCCTCTTCTCCGGCGTCTTCCTGCGCGCCCTCGACCCCCTGCCGACCAATGCCCGCGGCTGGCAACGCTTCTGGAAAGGCATCGGCATCGTCGCCCTGATCGGCGGCGGCGCCATCCTCGTCGGCGCCCTGGCCGGCTCGCGCGACCCCCTGCAGCCGCTCGCCGTGCTCCGCTCCGAAGCCACGGCCGCCCCTGGCCTGCAATCGGCCGCGCAACCCACCTTCCAGCGCGTCACCTCGATCGCCGACCTCGAAGCGAAAATCGCCGCCGCCGACCGCCCCGTGATGCTCGACTTCTATGCCGACTGGTGCGTCTCCTGCAAGGAGATGGAACACCTCACCTTCAGCGAACCCGCCGTCGCTGGCCGCATGAACCGCATGCTGCTGCTGCAAGCCGACGTCACCGCCAACAACGATGACGACAAGGCCCTCCTCAAACGCTTCAACCTCTTCGGCCCCCCGGGGATCATCTTCTTCGACGGCCAGGGCAAGGAACGCAACGGTCTGCGCGTCGTCGGCTTTATGAAAGCCGACGCCTTTGGAACCGTCCTCGACCGCGCTCTACGCTAAAAAGACAGCCACGAACCCAGCACAGAGCAGCACGCTGGCGCCTGCACTCCCTCCGGGCTGTCCGCGAGCGCCGGGCCGTGGCGGGCGACGGGGGAAACAAGGCGACGCATGTCTGAGGGCGCGTAGCGCCCGAGTTTGCGTCGCCGCCCCCGTCGGCCGTCATGGGCCGGGTAGCCGAAGGCCGCGAGCGCCTGCCCGGAGGGAGTGCAGGCGCCAGCGTGCGAATTACCCGCACGAGCGCCGCCCCCGCACCAACCGCCACGAATCGCCGCTTTTCACCGCATTTCGCCTACAATTGCCCCTTCCCTACTCCCCGGACCCGCCTCATGTTTTCCGGAATCGTGGCCGCCTGCGGCCGAATCGAACGCATTGACCCCCTGCAGGATGGGGTGCGCCTGACGGTCGACACCGGCGGGCTGGACCTCACCGACGTGCAGATCGGCGACAGCATCGCCAACAGCGGCGTCTGCCTCACCGTCGTCGCGCTCGACGGCCCGCGCGCGATCTTCGACGTCTCGCGCGAAACGCTCAACTGCACCGCCGGCCTCGACGCCGTCGGCAACGAAGTCAACCTCGAGAAGGCCCTGCGCCTCGCAGACCGCCTCGGCGGCCACCTCGTCACCGGCCACGTCGACGGCGTCGGCGAAGTCGTCAGCTTCACGCCGATCGGCGAAAGCCACGACCTCGTGATCCGCGCCCCGGCCGCGCTCGCCGGCTACATCGCGCGCAAAGGCTCCGTCACCATCAACGGCGTGAGCCTCACCGTCAATCGCGTCGAAAGCCGCGAATTCTCGATCAACCTGATCCCGCACACCGTCGCGGTCACCAATCTCAAGCACCTCAAGGCGGGCAGCCGCGTGAACCTCGAGATCGACCTGATCGCCCGTTACTGCGAACGCCTGCTGGCCTGGCGCGAGGAAGCCGCACAATGACCGCACTGTCCCCGATCACCGACATCGTCGATGAAATCCGCGCCGGCCGCATGGTCGTGCTGGTCGACGAAGAAGACCGCGAAAACGAAGGCGACCTCGTCCTCGCAGCAGAACACGTCACGCCCGAAGCCATCAATTTCATGGCCAAGTACGGCCGCGGCCTGATCTGCCTCACGCTCACCGAAGCGCGCTGCAAGCAACTCGACCTGCACCTCATGGTGCGCGACAACCGCTCGCCGCACGGCACTGCCTTCACGACTTCGATCGAAGCCGCCGAAGGCGTCACCACCGGCATCTCGGCGCACGACCGCTCGCGCACCGTCGAAGCCGCCGTCGCGCGCAACGCCAAGCCCAGCGATATCGTCCAGCCCGGCCACATTTTCCCGCTGATGGCGCAAAACGGCGGAGTGCTGATCCGCGCCGGCCACACCGAAGCCGGCTGCGATCTCTCCGCGCTCGCCGGCCTCGAACCGGCGGCCGTGATCTGCGAGATCCTCAAGGACGACGGCACGATGGCACGGCTTCCGGACCTCGTCGAATTCGCCAAGGAACATGGTCTCAAGATCGGCGCCATCCGCGACCTGATCCAGTACCGCTCGGCCAACGAACACCTCGTCGAGCGCGTCGCCGACAAGGAAGTCGAGACCGCGCACGGACGCTTCCGCCTATCGGCCTTCGAAGACAAGACGACCGGCGAAGTGCACTTCGCGCTGTCGAAAGGCGAGATCCGCCCCGAACGCGAAACGCTGGTGCGCGTGCATGAACCGATTTCTGTCGTCGACTTCCTCGACCCCGAAAGCGGCAGCCACAGCTTCCCCGTGAACCAGGCCCTCGCGCAACTGGCGCAAGCCGAGCAAGGCGTCATCGTGCTGCTCTACCGCCCGCAGTCGGGCTCGGAACTGCTCGCCGGCCTGCGTGGCGACGGCCGCCCGGCGGCGAAATGGGACGCGCGTCTCTTCGGCGTCGGCGCCCAGATCCTGCGCGACCTGAAGGTCGGCAAGATGCGGCTGCTCGCGAGCCCGCGCAAGATCCCGAGCATGGCGGGCTTCGGTCTCGAGATCACGGGCTTCGTCGAACCCGTCTGAGGTGATAAGCTCGACAACCTGACATGCCGGAAGCCCCGCAATGGGCTTCCGGCCTCTTTGCTTTTGAAAGAACCGAACATGGCCCGCTACGACAACATCACCGAATTCGAACCCGACCTGAACGGCCACGGCCTGCGCGTCGGCATCGTCATGAGCCGCTTCAACCAGGACGTGTGCGAAGGCCTG
>NZ_DATFAO010000065.1:0-60137 GCF_035254505.1 Aromatoleum sp.
TCACGGACGCGTTGTCGTGTTCAGCAATAACCAGGATCGCCATCTTCAGATCACCTTCGCTTCGTTCTTCAGTTTCTCGACGAGCTGCGCGACGTCCGCAACACGCACGCCGGCGCTGCGCTTCGGCGGCTCGGCGACCGAGAGGGTCGCCAGACGCGGCGCGACATCGACGCCGAGGTCCGCGGGCTTCACCGTATCCAGCGGCTTCTTCTTCGCCTTCATGATGTTGGGCAGCGTCGCGTAGCGCGGCTCATTGAGGCGCAGGTCGGTGGTGACCACGGCCGGCAGCTTCATCTCGAGGGTTTCGAGACCGCCGTCGATCTCGCGCATCACGGTCGCGATGCCATTGCCGAGGGTGACCTTCGACGCGAAGGTCGCCTGCGGCCAGCCCATCAGCGCCGCGAGCATCTGGCCGGTCTGGTTGGCGTCGTCGTCGATCGCCTGCTTGCCGCAGATCACGAGCTGGGGTTGCTCCTTCTCGCACAGCACCCTGAGGAGCTTCGCCACTGCCAGCGGCTGGAGCTCTACATCGGTTTCAACGAGGATGCCGCGGTCGGCACCGATCGCCATCGCCGCGCGCAGCGTCTCTTGGCAGGCGCCGACGCCGCATGAAACGGCCACGACTTCAGTCGCGACACCGGCTTCCTTCAGCCGCACCGCTTCTTCCACTGCAATCTCGTCGAACGGGTTCATCGACATCTTTACGTTCGCGATATCGACGCCGGTGCCGTCAGCCTTCACTCGCACCTTGACGTTGTAATCGACCACGCGCTTGACGGGTACCAAAATCTTCAAAGCCGCACTCCTTCTGTCTGATTGCCTTTTCGGCGGTTGCTCTTCGAGTGGGCATTATGTCATCGCAAAAGATGAATCGCACCTTGACCGCCGGACCAAAAAGTCGTTCCATACGCATCGGTATGGTGTGCATACGGTAGCGTATGGCCCACTAATAGTCAATACTATGCCGTATGGAGAATAACTTGACGAAAACACGGGTCCAGTTGGATCGCAACGCCTGGGTCCAGGCGGCCACCGAGGTCCTCGCGGAGGAAGGGATTTCGGGCCTTCGCGTGGAGGTGCTCGCGAAGCGCCTGAAGGTGACGAAGGGAAGCTTCTACTGGCATTTCCAGGACAGGCGCGACCTCCTGATCGCGGTTCTCCAAGTGTGGAAGGAAGGCCGGATCCGCGACATCGTCAAGCAGACCCGGGCCGAGCCGGGACGTGAGCTGCAGCAGATCTATCATGTGATCGACGTCTACAGTACCAGCCGCAGCCGCCGCGGCGCGATGATCGAACTCGCCGTCCGCGACTGGGCCCGGCGTGATTCGGACGCCGCTGCGATCGTCGCCGAGGTGGACGACTGGCGCCTGCGCTGCGCACGTGAACTGTTCCTCGCCTGCGGCGTGCCGATGGAAGAGGCATCGAGCCGTTGCATGTTGCTCTACGCCTATGTGTTCGGGATCTCGCTGATGATCTATGACAAGTTCGATAGCGACGTGGCGCGAGTCAAGCGCGATATTGCCGACCTCATCGCGCAGTCGGCCAGCATGAAGGTCACAAGCTAGTTTTTTTGCCGAAGACCTCTCCCGCGTTGCGCGTGGTCGCCGCAGCGACCTCGTCGAAAGGAATACCGCGAAGTCCGGCGAGGACTTCGCAGAAACGGGCGAGATTCGCAGGTTCGTTGCGTGCCCCCTGCCCCCACGCGGGGGGGATGTCTGGCGCGTCGGTCTCGAGCACGATCGCATCGAGCGGTAGCGTCGCCGCAAGCTCCCGGATGCGACGTGAGCCGTCGAAGGTCATTGCGCCGCCGAATCCCAGTTTGAATCCCATCGAGAGAAAGACGTCCGCCTGCTGACGACTGCCGTTGAAGGCGTGGGCGATGCCGCCCGCCACCTCGATGCGGCGGAGATGCTTGAGGATGTGATCGACCGCCCGGCGCAAGTGCAGGATGACCGGCAGGTCGAAGCGCCGTGCGAGCTTCAGTTGCGCAACGAAGAAGGCTTCCTGACGCGGAAGGTCGGGTTCGGGGATGAAGAGATCGAGACCGATCTCTCCGACCGCGATCGCGCCTCCTCGCTCAAGCCGCTGCTCGACGACGTCGATATCCTCATCGCGCGCCTTGCCAACATAGAGAGGATGGATCCCATATCCATGGCTTACGCCTGGATGCGTAGCCGTGAGCGCGGCGACGGCGTCGAAGTTCGCGACTTCGACGCCGGGGATGACGAACCGACCGACGCCTGAGGCACGGGCAGCGGCCAGGACGGCGTCGCGGTCGGCGTCGAATTCTGCAGCGTCGAGATGGATATGCGTATCGACGAGCATCTCGTTTCGCCGACAGCGATCAGCGGCTGCTCGTCAGCGGCCGCGCCACTCCGGCTTCCGCTTCGCGATGAAGGCGTCGATGCCCTCGGCGGCATCCTCGGACATCATGTTGCACGCCATCGTTTCGGCCGCCATCTGGTAGGCGGCTTCCATCCCCATTTCGAGCTGCCGGTAGAACATCTGCTTGCCCATCTGGACGGCGAGCGGCGATTTCGCACAGATCGATGCGGTGAGCTTTGCGATTTCGTCGTCGAGCTGGTCGAGTGGCACGACCCGGTTCACGAGTCCGCGACGCTGGGCCTCGGCGGCGTCGATGAAGTCGCCCGTGACGAGCATTTCGAAGGCTTCCTTGCGACCCATGTTGCGCGACAGGCCGACGCTAGGAGTGGCGCAGAAGAGGCCGACGTTGATGCCCGATACCGCGAAGCGTGCGACGTCGGCCGCGACGGCAAGGTCGCACATCGACACGAGCTGGCAGCCGGCGGCGGTCGCGATGCCGTGGACACGGGCAATCACGGGTTGTGGCAACTCCGTGAGCTTGACCATGAACTTGCCGCACAGGCGGAAGAGATCCTGCTGGAATTGCAGCGTGTGGTTGCCGCGCATCTCCTTGAGGTCATGGCCCGCGCAGAAGGCCTTGCCCTCCCCTGTCAGCACGACGACGCGAACGCTCGTATCCTTGGCGATCGCATCGACCTCGGCGATGAGCGCTTCCAGCATTTCGCGGGACAGCGAGTTGAATTGCGAGGGGCGATTGAGGGTCAGGTAGGCGACTCCGCCTTCGTCTTGGCGCAGCAGGATCGGTGCGTCGCTGGAGTGGGCCAGTGTGCTCATGCGGTAAGGTCTCCTAGTGTTGGTGGCCGATGGTCAATGACGCTTGATTGTGCCTCAAGCCGCGCATGGATATGAAGACCGTTGTCGTATGTGGCCCTATCTCGCGCAGGCGCGCTGAATCGCACCCCCGCCGTCCGGCGCTGAAGAGATCCCGGCCAGCCAACGTGTGAGTTCTTCGGCCAGCCGCCGGCTGGCTGCGCGATGCGCGATGACGCCGCCGCTCGCATCCGGGGTCGGAGCTGCTTCGGCGATCCGTAAGTCGCGGCGCGCAAGAACCGTGTCGCTGCGCGGTGCGAGCAGTTCGGCGCGGGCTGCGACGAGCGCCTGGCTGCTGTCGTGCGTCGCGTATACCTGCGTGAATTCGTCGAGATCGATGCGCAAGCGGCAGGCGGACCGTCCGTCCGGCGGGAGCATGCGTCTCAGCCCGACTTCCAGCAGTTCCGCGGGCGGCGAGGCCCAACGGCTTTCGGCGTAGGCCTGTCGCTGGGAGGGTTGGGCGTACTCCAGGCGGTATTGCATTGCGTTGCCTGCGAGCCAGGACGGTGCCCGGACCTCGATCGACGCCGGAACCGGTGTGCCCTGTAGGCTTACCGCATCGGGCAGGCCGAGGTCGTAGATTCCGGCCGCGGGCGAACGATGGCTGTTGAGGCTTCCGCAGGCGGCGAGACCAAGTGAAAGAGCAAGGCAGGTAAGGCAGCGGCGTGCCATGGAGTTCATCGTGCGATCGCGTTCCATCCGGTGACGATTCATTGGCTAGTGTTGTTATTCTGCGGCGGTGTGGCAAACCCCTTTTCACCCGGGCCGGGCGCTCTTGGCCCACGACCCAGCAGCAGCATCTGCGGCGTTCCTTCCACCTCCTGCACAAGGTGGCCGATTCGCTGCGAGGTCACCGCCAGATCCTTGAGCAAACTGTTGAGGCGCGGAACGGTGTCGTCGAGCACGCGGGTTTCGGCGGCGTCCGCCGTCTGGTCGAGGTGCTCTGCGATGCCTTGGAGGCGCACGAGCAGGCTGCGAAGCTCCCCGAGCGCGGGGGCCGCGCCGGCGCTCGCATGCTCCAGATTGTCGAGCGTCGCAGACAGTCGCCGGATGTTGTCGGGGCTCAACGCGGTGCGCACGGAAGCGAGCGCTTCCGGAGCCTGGGCAAAGGTGCGATCGACCCCGGCCGCCGCGGATTGCAGACGCTGGATGGTGTCCGTCAGGCGCCCGATGTTTTCGTCGTTGAACACCTGATTGATGCGGTCAGCGATGGTTTTCAAGCGGCGCATGGTATCCAGCGTGGAATCGGACAACTGGTCCATCAGTCCCGGTTCGAGCGGCAGGCGAGGTATTTCGTCACCCACGGCCGCAAGCGGCTCGGGATTTTCACCGCGGTCCTGCAACTGGACGTACGCCAAGCCCGTGACGCCCTGGTAGGCCAGGTTCGCCCGCGTGCCGCGGGTGAGCGGGATGTCGCTACGCATGCGGATTGTGACCAGGATCTTGCGCGGATCCTGGGGGTCGATCCGGATCTGCGACACCTTGCCGGCAGAGATCCCGCGGTAGCGGACCTGCGCTTCGATGTTGAGGCCCGTGACGTTGCCCGTGCTTTCAAGGATGTAGACGCGCTGTTGCGATTCGCGTCCGTCGGAAAACCACCACAGCGCGCCGAGCACGGCGGCGCCCAGGATCAGGACGAAAAGCCCGGCGGCGAGCGCGTGGGCACGATTTTCCATCAGGGATTGCCTCCGATGCCCGCGAGCGCCCGGCGGCCGTATGCGCCGCGGAAAAAACGCTCGATGAAGGGGTGATCGACTTTCACGGTTTCCTCGAGTGATGCGTAGCTGATGATGCGGCGGTCGGCGAGCACCGCGATCCGCGTTGCCAGCGCCGCGAGCGTGTCGAGGTCGTGCGTGACGAGCACGACGGTGAGCCCGAGCTGATTCTGCAACGAGCGGATCAGTTCGACAAAACTCGCGCTCAAATCGGGGTCGAGGCCGGCGGTCGGTTCGTCGAGCAGCAGCAGTTCCGGTTCGAGCGCAAGGGCCCGCGCGAGCGCCACGCGCTTGACCATGCCGCCGGACAACTCGGCCGGCATGCGACGCGCGGTGTCCGGCTCCAGTTCCACCATCGCGAGCTTGAGCGCGATGAGGTTATCGATTTCGGCACGGTTCGCAACCCGTAGTTCCTTGAGCGGGAAACCGATGTTTTCGGCGACTGTCATGGCCGAGAAGAGCGCGCCGTGCTGGAAGAGCACGCCGAAGCGTCGCCGGCGGGCCCGCTGTTCCTTCACGGTCCCCGAAAACAAGGGGGCACCGAAAACGGAGACGTCGCCCGCGGCCGGCCGCGTGAGCCCGATGACGTGACGCATCAGCGTCGTCTTGCCGGTTCCGGATCCGCCGACGAGTGCGACGACTTCGCCGCGCTGTATCGTGAGGTCGATGCCGTCATGAACGAGGTTCGGGCCGAAACGGGTGACGATCCCGCGCAACTCGATCACGGGGCGATCGCTCATCGCGGGACTCCGATGGTGCGGGTCGCGATCGCGAACAAGGCGTCGACGAGGATGACGATGGTGATCGACGAGACGACCGACGCGGTCGTGTTGGCGGAAAGGCTCTCCGTATTCGGACGAACGTGCAGCCCAAAGTGGCAGGCGACGAGCGCAATCAGCAGTCCGAACGCAGCGCCCTTGGCGAGTCCGATGTACAGGTTCGCGATTGGAACGACGGCCGGCAGGCGGTCGATGAAGAAATTGATGTCGAGGTCGAGCTGGAACCAGGCGGAAACCATGCCTCCGAGCAGCGCGACGGAGCTGGTCCATAAAACCAGCAAGGGCATCGCGAGGGTCAGCGCGACGACCTTGGGCAGCACGAGGCGCAGCGTGCGCGAAATCCCCATCGCGGTGAGCGCATCGACCTCCTCGGTGACGCGCATGACCCCGAGCTGCGCCGTCATCGCCGAACCGGAGCGCCCGGCGACCAGAATGGACACCAGCACCGGACCCAGTTCGCGCACGATGCCGAGGCCGAGGATGTTGACGATGTAGATGTCGGCGCCGAAGGCCCGCAGCTGCAAGGCCGAGAGGTAGGACAGCACGATGCCGATGAGGAAGCCGACCAGCGCCGTGACCGGTGTCGCTTTCAGGCCGACCTTGAAGATGTTCGCCGAAATCTCCAGCAGCGGCCACTCGCGCGGGTGACGCATCAGGTATCCGAGATCGAGGCAAAGCTGGCCGAGCAGGCGGATGAAGTTGAGGACGTGGTGTCCGAAGCCGAACAGGGTGAAACCGATGATGGCCACCGCGTCGCTGAGCGTAAAACCCGGTGGTCGGGGCAGTGGCTGGTCGGCGCTGTCAGCGACTCGCGCAATGACCGCCCTCAGTTCCTCAGCGATTTGAATCTGCGCGGGCCATCGCTTTCCCCAAGCACGCCATAGCAGCGCGGCGCCGAAGCTGTCCAGGCGTGTGATGTCGCCGAGGCACCACTCCGTGCCCTCCCCGGCTCCCGCCAAGCTTCGCCTGATCGCCGCGAGATGAGGACTCAGCGCGCGCAGCGTCCAGTCGCCCGAAAGCGACAATTCACGCGTGCCCGACGCGAGCGTATCAGCCTTGATCACCGGCCTGCGCATGGGCGGGGCTCAGGCGACGAGGATGCGGCCGGGTTCGCTGCGCAGCACCAGGCTGCGGCCGACCGAATGCCAATGTCGTTGCTCTTCCTCCAGTGCGGCGGCCGTGAGGGGAAGTTGCCTCAGCCAGCTGTCCTGTGCGGCTACGATGAAATTTCGACCGTCACGCAGGAGCTGGAGCGGCGGGATGCCACGTCCGTCGCGCGCTCGATGGACAATGACGGCGAGACGCAGGCATGCGATGAGCAGCCAGTCGGCACTTTCCGGGTCGAGAGCGGAAACCCGTTCCAGCTTGCCGCGATGCGCGAGGACGACGCGTGCCAACCGGCCCTGGTCCATGCGCGAGAAGCCGGGCATGTCTGCGTTGGCGAGAATGTAGGCGCTATGCTTGTGATAGCTCGAATGCGCGACCGAAATACCAATTTCGTGGAGCGTCGCCGCCCAGCGCAGGAACCGCAGGTCCTGATACGCAACGCTTTCCTCGTTTGCACTCTCCGGAACCAGCGACGTGAATAGATGGGCGGCGGTGTCGGCGACCTTCACCGCATGGCGTCGGTCGGCGCCATAACGCACGACGAACGCGGAGACCGTGGCGTCTCGCAGGTCATGGTGGTGATAGCGACCAAGCAGATCGTAGAGGACGCCGAGCCTCAACGCCCCTTCCGAAAAAACCATCCGCTCCAGCCCGAACTCGTCGAAGACTGCCGACATGATCGCGAAGCCGCCGAGCAGCACCGGTAAGCGGTCGCCGCGGAGTCCGGCGAGCGAGACGCGATCCAGGCTCCCTGCCCGCAGCAGAATGGTCCGCAGCCGCTCCAGTCCGCCGCGCGTGATGCCCTGCTCCGCCAGGCCGTTCTGCTCGAGGATCTCGACCAGCGCCTTCGCGGATCCGCTTGATCCGACCGCGACTTCCCAGCCGACTTCACGATAGGCATGCGAAATTGCCTGGATCTCCCGGCTTGCGGCCATCTCGGCCTCCTTCATCGAGCGCTTGTCGATGCGGCCGTTCGGGAAATACTGGAGGCTGTAGCTGACGCAGCCCATGTACAACGATTCCAGCACGATGGGCTCGAAGCTGCGGCCGATGATGAACTCGGTCGAACCGCCGCCGATGTCCACGACGAGTTGCTGGAGGTGGGGGTCGGGCAGCGTGTGGGCGACGCCGACATAGATCAGGCGAGCCTCTTCACGACCGGCGATGACTTCGATCGGGACGCCGAGAGCGGCTTCGGCCTGCACGAGGAACTTCGGCGCGTTCTTCGCGACACGGAGCGTGTTGGTCGCAACCGCGCGCACGGATTCGGGGCTGAATCCTCGCAGGCGTTCGTTGAAGCGCATCAACGCAGTCAGGGCCCGTTGCTGGGCAGCGGCGTCGAGGAATTTGTCGGGCGATAGCCCCGCCGCAAGGCGTACGGCTTCCTTGATTCCGTCGAGCGGATAGATCTGGTCATTGACGATCCGGCCCACTTGGAGGCGGAAGCTGTTGGAACCGAGGTCGATCGCTGCGATCAGCTCTTGCGTCATGGCGTGGAAACCGCAGTCGCGGAGATCAGGGTGGTGTGCATTCTAACATTCGCGACCTCCGGGGCGGGCGCCGGCGCGAAGATGGCGTCAAATGCCCGGTGCACAATGGAACGATTGCGCGTCCTTTCATCTAAGCGAAACACAAATGTCACATAATTAGGGCACAGGCCTGCACCGACCACGATCCGAACAATGCCAAGAATCAACCGTCAGCAACACTACCCCGCCGACCATTTCATCAATCGCGAGTTGTCCCTGCTGCAGTTCCAGCGTCGCGTCCTGGCTCAAGCGGCCGACCGCAGCGTGCCCTTGCTCGAACGGCTTCGCTTTCTGTGCATCGTGTCGAGCAACCTGGACGAATTCTTCGAAATCCGCGTATCGGGTATCAAGGAGCAGATCCGCCTCGGGAGCCGCATCGTCGGCATCGACGGTCTGACGCCCACGCAATTGCTCGACCGCGTCAGCAAGGAAGTGCATAACCTGATCGCGGAGCAGTACGAACTGCTCAATGATGACATCCTGCCGGCGCTCCAAGCCGAAGGAATCGTCTTCCTGCGCCGCAGCGTCTGGAACGAGCCGCAGCGCGCCTGGGTCAGGGATTACTTCCTGCGCGAGGTGATGCCGGTGCTGACGCCGATCGGGCTCGATCCGGCGCATCCCTTCCCGCGCGTCCTCAACAAGAGCCTGAACTTCGCCGTCGAGCTCGAGGGGCGCGACGCCTTCGGGCGCGACTCGGGCGCGGCGATCGTCCAGGCGCCCCGCGCACTGCCCCGTGTGATCCGGCTTCCCGCAGAGATCTGCGAACACGAGTACTCCTTCGTATTCCTGTCGTCGATCCTGCACTGCCACGTGGGCGAATTGTTCTCCGGCATGGAGGTGCTCGGCTGCTACCAGTTCCGGGTGACGCGAAACTCCGACTTATTCGTCGATGAGGAAGAGGTCAAGGACCTGCGCGTTTCGCTCAAGGGCGAATTGCAGCAGCGCCACTTCGGCGACGGCGTGCGGCTCGAAGTGGCGGACAACTGCTCCGACACGATGGCGAACTTCCTGCTGCAACACTTCCGCCTCACGGCAAAGGACCTTTACCGGATGCCGGGGATCGTCAATCTGGTACGCCTGAACCAGGTGCCGGACTGGGTGGCCCGACCCGACCTGAAGTACCTGCCGTTCGCCCCTCGCGTCCCCAAGTCGCTCGAAAAGCGGGTCGACATCTTCGACGCGATCCGCCGTCAGGACATCCTGCTGCACCATCCATTCCAGAGCTTCAGCCCGGTGATCGACATGCTGCGCGCCGCGGCCGACGATCCGGCGGTTCTGGCAGTGAAGATGACGGTCTATCGGACCGGCACCGACTCGGTGCTGATGGAACACCTCGTCCGTGCTGCCCAGAAAGGCAAGGAAGTGACGGTCGTACTCGAACTGATGGCGCGTTTCGACGAGGAAGCGAACATCACCTGGGCAAACCGCCTCGAAGAGGTGGGCGCACACGTCGTGTATGGCGTGTTCGGGTACAAGACGCACGCGAAGCTGCTGATGCTTGTTCGTCGCGAGGAGGATGGGTTGCGCCGTTACGTCCACCTCGGTACCGGCAACTACCATCCAGGAACTACGCGCTTCTACACCGACTTCGGCCTCCTGACCTGCAATGAGGAAATCGGCCAGGACATCGCGGAGGTGTTCAAGCAGCTGACGGGACTCGGCCAGGCGGGATCGCTGCGCCACCTGTGGCAGGCGCCATTTTCGCTGCAGCCCAATGTCGTCAATGCGATCAACGCGGAGGCGGAAATCGCGCGTGCAGGCGGGCGCGGCCAGATCATCGCGAAGATGAACGCCCTGCTCGAGCCCGAAACGATCGAGGCGCTATACACGGCCTCCCAGGCGGGCGTCGAGATTGAGCTGATCGTTCGCGGCCCGTGCGCGCTGCGACCGGGCGTGCCCGGCTTGTCGGAGAACATTCGGGTCAGGTCGATCGTCGGACGCTTCCTCGAACATCATCGGATCTTTTTCTTCCGCGCGAACGGGGAGGACCGGGTGTATCTCTCCAGCGCGGACTGGATGGATCGCAACTTCTTCGGCCGTATCGAAATTGCCTTCCCGGTGCTCGACCCGCGCCTAAAGCGCCGGGTGATCAAGGAAGGCCTGCGCGCGTATCTCGGCGACAACTGCCAGGCTTGGGAGATGCTCGAGGACGGGCGCTATCGCCGCAAGACGCCGCGCGGTGTGCATCGGGCGGCCCAAGCCATCCTCCTTTCGGATCTGGCCGGCGCCCACTAGAGGGACCATTCGCCGGGCGCCAGCGTGGCGTCCGGGCGCAGCGCTTATTTGCGCTGAACGTCGAAGATCCCCGGGACTTCCCGGATCAGGGTCATCGCCCGCTGCAACTGGGCGACACCGCCGACCTCCATCGTGAAGCGCATGAAGGCCGTGCCGCGCTTCGTCAGCGTATTCACTGCGATCACATTGAGCTTTTCGCGCGACAGCACTTCCGAAATGTCGCGCAGCAGCCCCTGGCGGTCGCTGGCCTGAACGGAGACGTCGACGGGGAAGACCGATTCGCGGCTATTCAGCGCCTTGTCGCCCCAATCGGCCTGGATCACCCGCTCCGGATGCTTTTGCACGAGGCGTTGGAAGTCGGGGCAGTCGACACGGTGAATCGACACGCCGCGCCCACGGGTGACGAAGCCTTCGATCGCATCGGGCGGCGCCGGCTTGCAGCAGCGGCCGAGCGAGGTCATCAGCTTGCCGACGCCGACGATCAGGACCTTGTCGTTCGAGTCCCCGGCGTGGCTGCGCCCAATGACGATTTCCGGTTCGGCCGCAGGCGCTTCGGCCGTTTCGGCGTCGCGCGACTCCCGTAGCGCATGCTGCACCGAGCGAGGTCCCACCTCGCCACGGCCTGCGGCCAGGAACATCGATTCGGCGTTCTTGAAGCCAAGCTTACCGGCCAGTTCATCGATGTTGGTCGCACGGGTCACGCGTTCGCGCTGCAGTTCGCGGTTGACGAAGCTGCGTCCCCGCGCCAGCAGTTCCTCTTCCTCGCGCTGCGAGAAATACTGCCGGATTTTGTTCCGCGCACGCGTCGTCGCGACGTAGGACTGCGCCACGTTGAGCCAGTCGCGCGACGGACCGCCCTCCTTCGCCACGTTGATCTCGACGGTCTGGCCGTTCTCGAGCACGGTGTTGAGTGGCACGAGATGCCCGTCGACCTTCGCACCCCGACAGCGATGGCCGAGATCGGTGTGCAGGCGATAGGCGAAGTCGACCGGCGTCGCGCCGCGCGGCAAGTCGACGACTTTTCCTTGCGGCGTGAGCACGTAGAGCGTGTCGTCGAGCGAAGCGCGTTTGAACTTTTCGACCCAGTCCGCGGAGTCCGTGACTTCGTCACGCCACGACAGCAGGTTGCGCAGCAGCGCGATCTTCTCGTCGTACTCGCTGCCGCCGTGACCCTTGCCTTCCTTGTAGCGCCAATGCGCGGCAACGCCCAACTCAGCGTGGCGGTGCATGTCGTAGGTGCGGATCTGCACTTCGAGCGCGCGTCCGTCTCCCGCGAGCACGGCGGTGTGCAGGGATTGGTAGTTGTTGCCTTTCGGATTGCTGATGTAGTCGTCGAATTCCTGCGCGATCGGCTGCCAGATCTGGTTCACGATGCCGAGCACGGTGTAGCAGTCGCGCACGTCCGCCACGAGCACGCGCAGCGCGCGGATGTCGTACACCTGCGAGAAGTCCAGGCGCTTCGCGCGCATCTTGTTGTAGATGCTGTAGATATGCTTCGGGCGACCAAAAACCTCGGCCTCGATGCCGACGGAGGCGATCTCGCGTTGAAGACGTTCGATCGCCGACTGGATGAAGCTTTCACGCTCCACCCGCCTTTCGTCGAGCATCTTCGCGATGCGCTTGTAGGTGTCGGGCTCGAGGAAGCGGAAGGAGAGATCCTCCAGCTCCCACTTGAGCTGCCACACGCCGAGGCGGTTCGCGAGCGGTGCGTAGATGTCCAGACTTTCGCGCGCGACATCGACGCGCACGTCGACGTTGTGTTCGGTGAAGTAGCGTAAGGTCTGGGTGCGCGACGCAAGCCGCAGCAGCACGACGCGGATGTCTTCGACCATCGCGAGCAGCATCTTGCGCAGCACTTCGGTCTGCGCGCGGATCTCGGGTGCAGTCGCCTTCGCGGTCATGCGCGTGAGGAGCCGCAGGCCGTTGAGGCGGCGCAGGCCGTCGACGAGATGGGCGACCGGCTCGCCGAAGCGTGTCGAGACGATGTCGATGGCGTCGTCGACGTAGTCGCCGATCGCGAACAGCAAGGCTGCCATGCGCGTCTCGGCGTCGAGGCGCAACGAGGCGGCAATCAGCGCCATGCCGATTGCGTGAGTCCAGACCGATTCGCCCGTGCCGAGGACGTGGTTTTCATAGACGCCTTCGGCCAATTCGAGGGCTTGTTCGACCAGCCGGCGTTCGTCAGCGCTCAGCCCGTCGGCAAGCAGGTCGATCGGCGGCGCGGCGTCGTTTTGTGAGATGGCATGAGTAACGGAAACCATCGTTGGATTATCCCATATCGGCGCAGCCCCGCGCCCCTCTCCAAACTGCAAGACCGTGTGCGATCATCGCCGCTCCAGCCCCCGCAACATTTCCTCCAAAAACAACAAATGAAGAACAGACTCTTCGGCAACCCCTACCTGCTCCTGCTCCTGACGGTCCTCTTCTGGTCCGGCAACATGGTCATCGGCCGCGGGCTTCGCGAAGCGGTTCCTCCGCTCGCTCTCGCTTTCTGGCGCTGGGCGATCGCATTGATGCTCGTGCTGCCCTTCGCCCTGCCCCATCTGAAGAGTCAGTGGCCGCAACTGAAGGCCGGTTGGCGGCCCGTCATCGTCCTCGGCCTGCTCGGCGTGGGCTGCTACAACACCTTCGCCTACATTGCATTGCAGTACACGACGGCAACCAGCGCGACACTGCTGAACTCCTTCGTCCCGATCGCCACGATGGCGCTCGCCTTCGTGCTGCTTGGGAAGCGCCTTAGCCGGCTGGAGGGGCTCGCGATCGTCGTCTCATTTGCAGGCGTCGCGATGATCGTCAGCCATGGCAGCCTTGATACGCTGCTCGGGCTGACGCTCAATCGCGGCGATCTGTGGATGCTCCTCGCGGTGCTGAGTTGGGGGATCTATACGGTAGGGCTGCAATGGCGTCCCCAAGGTATTCACCCGATGTTGCTGCTCGCCGCCTTCACCGCCGTCGGCCTGATGCCGCTGCTGCCGGCCTATCTGTGGGAGACGGCGACAGTACGCAGCGTTGACGTGTCTGTCCGGTCGCTGACGGGGATGCTCTATACGGGGATCTTCCCGGGTTTCCTGGGCTATGTTTTCTATAACGCTGCAGTCGCGGCCGTCGGGCCGAGTCGCAGTTCGCAATTCATTCACCTGATGCCGGTCTTTACGACGATTCTCGCGGCGATCTTTCTCGGCGAGCGTCCCTTCTGGTACCACATCGTCGGCATCGTGCTGGTGTTTGCCGGAATCTTTCTCGCGACGCGCAGACCGGCGGGTTGAGCGACATGTTCGAATTCGTGCGCAAATGGCGGCGTGACCGGCGGCTGGCTGGGGTGCAGATTTCGCCGGCGCTTTGGGAGCGGGTCGAGGCGCAACTCCCTTTCCTCGACTTCCTCGAACCAGCCGATCGGCAACGACTGCGGGAGCTCGCGCGCAGCTTCATCGCGGAAAAGGAGTTCCACGGCGCGCAGGGCATGACGTTGAGCGACGAAGCGATCCTCAGCATCGCGTTGCAGGCCTGCCTGCCGATCTTGCGCGCAGGGCTCGACGCCTACCGGGGCTGGGTCGGCGTGATCGTCTATCCGGGCGACTTCGTCATCCCTCGCCATGTCATGGACGAGGCCGGAGTCGTGCATGAGTACGACGACGAAGTTTTGGGGGAGGCGTGGGAAGGTGGCCCGGTCCTCGTGTCCTGGTACGACGAGGGAGAAGCGCCCGAGGGCGTGAACGTCGTGATCCACGAATTCGCGCACAAGCTGGACATGGAGAACGGCGACATCGACGGGATGCCGGTGCTCCCTCCCGGGATGTCCCGCAAGGCCTGGGCGAAGGCGTTTTCGGAGGCCTACGAGCGGTTCTGCGACGCGGTCGATGCGGATGAGGAGACGCTACTCGATCCCTACGGTTCCGAGCATCCGGCGGAGTTCTTCGCGGTCGCGTCGGAATCCTTCTTCGAAGCGCCGTGCGATCTGCAGGAGGAATTCCCGGAAGTCTACGTGCAGCTGCGCAAGTTCTACGGCGTCGATCCGGCCGCAGGCCAGCGCAGGCTGGATGAGGCGCAAGCGTGAGCGACCGGAAGCGGCTTCTCGTGGTCTATCACACGCAAAGCGGCAACACGGGCAAACTCGCCGACGCCGTCGTGCGCGGTGCTCGCCGCGCGGGCGAAACGGAAACCGTCGTCCGACGCGCTCTCGACGCGGGGGTCGAGGACCTCCTGGCCTGCGATGGACTCCTGCTCGGGACGCCCGAGAATTTCGGCTACATGTCCGGCGCCCTCAAGGACTTCTTCGATCGCACCTATTACCCCTGCGAGGGCAAGCTCGTCGGACTGCCGTTTGCGGTCTTCGTGAGCGCGGGTAACGACGGGCGCGGCGCGGTACGGGAGATCGGTCGGATTGCGAACGGCTACGGGTGGAAGCGCGTCGCCGATGAGATCATCGTCCGCGGCACGGTGACGGACGCCGGCTTGGCGCGTTGCGAGGAGTTGGGCGAAGCGATGGCGACCGGCGTCGCTCTCGGGATCTTCTGATCTTTCGATCTCTAACCGATGTCCCTACACTACTACAGGGACATTTTTGCATACGCATTTGGCTTAAGACGGCGTATGGGGCACTTCTTCGGCAGGCCGCCCAAATCGGGCCGACGATTCACTTTGCGCTCGCCAAAAGCACGGTCTAAGCTGGGATGACTGCCGCGTAACAAATTTTTCGCGCAGTGGGTTCTACTCAATTCCCGGAGGACGATTCATGGCGATTACCTGGATTCTGGTTGCCAATGCCAGCCTGGCGAAGCTCTACGCGAATTTAGGTCCCAACAAGGGGCTGACTCTGGTAAAGGAACTAATCCACCCTGAAAGCCGACAGAAAAACTCCGAACTCGTGACCGACCGTGCGGGCAGCATGCCCGGCGTCGGAAACGGCAGCGGAGCGAAAGTCCAGCAAACGATGCCCAAGGAGCATGAAGCGAAGATCTTTGCACAGGAAATCGCACAGGAGCTCTATCGCGGGCGAGCGACCAATGCGTTCGGACGGGCGATCGTATGCGCGCCGCCGTCATTTATGGGGATGCTGAATGCCGTCATGGACAGCCCGACGGCACAAATGATTACTGACCGTTTCGAGAAGGACTACACGAAGTCGCCTGAGCCGGTACTTCGCGACCACTTGGCGTCTTGCCTCTTCCTCTGACACGACAGGTTCTTCGAAGCGTCTCTCCTCAGGAGACGATGGGTCCGCGATGAGCGGCCCGAAGAGCGGCGGGGCGCTTGGCGCCCCGCCTTTTTTTTGCCTCCGCCGGTGTTGGCTCCGACGACGCCAGCTCAGTGACGCCAGTAGTGCTCGCCGAAATGCACGTGACGCGCCTCGGACATCATGCGCAGAAAGTCGTCGCGCCCCATTTCGATCACTTTCTCGTGATCGCCGGCTTCGAAATAGATCTCGTCCTGTTCCGTCAGGCTGTCGTCCATCACCACGGGCAATCCGTACAGACCTCCCAGGGGCGGGATGGCGCCGGGTTCGCAGTCGGCGAAGAGTTCGGCGAGTTCGGTTTCGGTCGCCAGACGCAGCGGGCGGTCCATCGCCTTGCTGAGCCAGCCCAGATGCACGTGCTGCGTCGATGGCAGAACGGCCATCAGGTAGCCCGCTTCGTCCAGAAGCACGACCGACTTTGCCAGGCTGCTGGCTGGCACGCGTGCGAGACGCGCCGTTTCCATGCTGTTATGGGAATGTGGGTGGGTGAGCACGTCGTAATTAAGACCGCGCTCCTCGATGTACTGCTCGACTTTGGATGCGATTGCCATGGCCGCTCTCCAGACTGAAGCGGGCGATTGGTCTAGTTTTCGCCCAAGTATGGGATTCCCGAATCCCCTGCCCCCTGCAGCGTCCCTCGCCGTCTACGACAATCCATTCTAGAACGTGGGCACCCGGATTGCCGGAGCTACCTGGCGATCCACGTCCTAAGCGGGACGTACTGCGCCCCTTCGTGGCTGCGCAGCGATTCGATCAGCGAGAAGCCTCGTACCCGCCAGTCGATGGGCGGCACGATCTCCTCCCGAGGCAGTTCGCCTTCGGCCTTGCGCAGCAAGGTGACATGCGGCGCGAACTTGCGCTGTTCGACGGGAAAATCGGCTTCGGCGAGCGCGGCATTCAGGCGCTCGACGAGGCTGGTCAACGGTTCCGGTGCCGAATCTGCGCCGGCCCAGATGATGCGGTTGTGGCGCCAGCCGGCGATTCGATCGATCCGCAGCGTAAACGCGGCGGGCGGTACGCGGTCCCCCACTGCCAGCAGTTGCGCCAGGCGCTCCGGCGGGACGTCGCCGATGAAGGCGAGCGTCAGGTGGATCGTGTCGCGGCGCATGCGGCGGCCCTTGCAGGCCGCGTGGGCGTCGGACGAGAGGCAGAACAGGCGGCTCGCCGTCGCTTCGTCGGGCCACAGCGCAAAGAAGACGCGCGCGGGGCTTGCGCGCGGAGCGTCAGGCGGCGCCATCGTCCTTGACAAGAAGGGCAACCACCTGCGCGGCGATGCCCTCTCCCCTGCCGGTGAAACCGAGCTTTTCCGTGGTCTTGCCCTTGATGTTGACGTCGCCGACTTCGATGCCGAGATCGGCGGCGATGTTGGCGACCATCGCCGGGGCGTGGGGAAGGATCTTCGGCGCTCGGCAGATCACGGTCGCGTCGATATTGACGGCGGCGAACCCGGCCGCGCGCACTGCGGCATAGGCTTCGCGCAGAAGCACTCGGCTGTCGGCGCCGGCGTGGGCGGGGTCGGTATCCGGAAAGAGCCGCCCGATGTCGCCGAGGCCGGCCGCGCCGAGCAGTGCGTCGGTCAGCGCGTGCAGCAGCACGTCGGCGTCGGAATGTCCGAGTAGGCCGCGCTCGTGCGGAATGGTGACGCCGCCGACGATCAGCGGACGCCCCGGGACGAGTGCGTGGACATCGAAGCCCTGGCCAATGCGGAATGGCACTTTCATCGCAAGTCAGCCTTCACGGTTGTTGAGGATCCACTCGGCGAGGTGCAGGTCGAGCGGGTAAGTGACTTTGAGGTTGGTCGCGTCGCCTTCGATCAGCTTGGGGTGCAAGCCCGCGGCCTCGATGGCGCTCGCTTCGTCGGTGACGTGGGTGGCGGCTTCCAGCGCCCGGCGCAGCATGACATAGCGGAACATCTGCGGCGTCTGCGCCTGCCACAGGCTGTCGCGCGGGACGGTTTCGAGCACGTGTCGCCCCGGGTCGGCCCGTTTCAGGGTATCGGCCACCGGGATCGCAAGCAGACCGCCGACCTCGTCGTGGGCAAGCGCGTGGATCAGCTTCTCGATATGCCAGCGGGCGAGGCAGGGTCGGGCGGCGTCGTGCACGAGCACCCAGTCCGTCTGTTCGGCCTCGCGGGCGATCGCGCGTAGGCCGCTCAGGACGCTGTCGGCCCGGGTCGCGCCGCCGCAAAACAGCGGCACCAGTTTCGGACCCAGCGCAGACCAGTCGTGGCGCCCCCATTCGGCGTCGCCCACGGATAGGACGACGAACACCTTGTCGATTTCGGGCGTCGCGCAGAGGACCTCCAGCGCGTGGCGAATGAGCGGCTTGCCGAGGAGTTCGAGGTACTGTTTGGGCTGGCCCCCGCCCATGCGGCTGCCGCTGCCAGCGGCCGGCACGATCGCATAATGTCTGGGATGAAAGTTCTGCATGGCGCGGATTCTAACCGCGCCGTCGCGGAATGCGGCGCTTTGGCAGCGTGAAAGACATGTTGTTCGGATCGAACATTGACTACACATCCGAAAGTAATAGAGTGTTTCAAAAAGAGCAGGAGGTTCCCTCAGCATGCCTTTCGCCAAACCCTTCGATCCGGCCCAAGTGGAGGCCTTCGGGATCGCGGTCGGAATCGGATTGCTGATGGGCCTGGAACGCGAGCGCGTCGCCTCGGCGCGGGCGGGCGTGCGGACCTTCGGCCTCGTCTCGCTACTGGGGGCGCTTGCGGCGATGCTCGGCGACGACATGGCGAGCGTGGCGCCCTTCGTATTGGGCATGGCCCTCGTCGGCCTCATGATCGTGGCGGCTTATCTGCAGCACCCCGATGCGGTCGATCCGGGGACCACCTCCGTAGCCGCCCTGCTCCTGTGCTATTCGCTCGGCGCCGCGGTGTGGATGGGGCATACGACCATCGCCGTCATGCTCGCGGTGGTGGCGACCATTCTGCTGTACTTCAAGACCCAGCTCCGCGGCATGGCGACACGGCTCGAAGCGCGCGAGTGGATCTCGATCTTCCAACTCGGTGTGCTGTCTTTGGTGATCCTGCCCATCCTGCCGAACCACACTTTCGATCCCTACGACGCGGTGAATCCGCGACAGGTCTGGTGGATGGTGGTGCTGATTTCCGGGTTGAGTCTCGCTGGCTACGGAACCTTGCGGCTGGTGGGGGCGCGTTATGGAACGGCGCTGGTCGGCATCGCGGGCGGGCTCGCCTCCAGCACCGCGACGACGCTGATCTACGCGCGCAACACCCGTGCGACTCCGGCCACCGCCCCGATGGCGGCACTCGTCATCGTGCTGGCCAACCTCGTGATGATGGTCCGCGTGGCACTGATTGCCGCCGTCGTCGCGCCCGCCATCCTCGTTACGCTGCTCGTCACCATCGCGCCGGCGTTGACACTGGGCGCTGCGAGCCTGTTTTGGTATTGGCGTGCGCAAACCATTTCCAAGACGCTCCTGCCGGAAACCCGCAATCCGACGGAACTCCGCGCGGCGCTTACGTTCGGAATGGTGTATGCGCTGGTGCTCTTTGTGTCTGCTTGGCTGCAGGAGATCGCCGGCACCCAAGGCTTTTTCGTGCTTGCCCTGGTGTCGGGCTTGACCGACCTCGACGCGATCGCGCTGTCCTCGATGCGGCTCTTCTCGCTCGGCAAACTGCAACTGGACGCTGCCGCGATCGGTATCGGTCTGGCGATGTTTGCGAATCTCGTGTTCAAGGCTGGGATCGCGATATCCGTTGGTGGGCGCAAGCTCGGCCTCCAGATCATGTGGGGCATGGGCGCTGTCGGCATCGGTCTGCTGGCCGGTATTGGGTGGCATGCGGTGCAAGCCTCAGGCCTATAATTAGCTGTCCCAGAGGGGGCACCATTCTCGCTTCAGACAAGCCATTCAGAAGGGGTGTTATGGCCACTGCTTCGATCCGGCCGGCTGCGGTTGCCGGCTATTTTTATCCGGACGATCCGCGCGTGCTGCAGATGCAGATCGCCGAGATGCTATCGACAGCCGTTCCGCTGGAGGCCGTCCACGCGCCGAAGGCGCTGATCGTGCCGCATGCCGGCTACGTCTATTCGGGGCCGGTCGCGGCCTCCGGCTACACGTGCGCGGCCGGGCTACGCCAGCAGGTTCGCAAGGTCGTGATGCTGGGCCCCGCCCATCGCGCGGCGGTTCGCGGCTTCGCCCTGCCCGCCTCGCAATCCTTCGCGACGCCTCTCGGCACGGTCAAGCTCGACCACGCGGACTGGCAGGCACTGCAGGCACGCCCGGACGTTGTCGTCGACGACCGTCCGCATGAGTTCGAACACTGTCTGGAGGTTCAGCTCCCGTTCCTGCAGACGGTCCTGGACGCCTTCGAAATCGTTCCGATACTCGTTGGAGGGGCTACGGGCGAACAGGTCGCGGATTTGCTCGGCCAATTGTGGGGAGGTCCCGAGACTTTGATCGTGATCAGTTCCGACCTCTCGCACTATCACGCCTATGATCAGGCTCGCAGCACCGACCGTCACGCGGTCGACGAGGTGCTGCGCATGCAGCCGGTGCTGGAGCACCAACAGGCCTGCGGCGCGACGCCGATCAACGGTCTGATCCGTGTCGCCGCCGCGCAGGGCCTCGAACCTCACCTGCTGGATCTGCGCAATTCCGGCGATACCGCCGGGGATCGCTCCCGCGTCGTCGGCTATGCCAGCATCGCTTTCACCGAGTCCGCCGCTCATGCCGCTGCCGCCCGACATTGAACTCGGCCCGATCCTGCTGACGCGTGCGCGGCAGGGCATCCTCCACGAGGTCGCGGGCCATCCGGCCCCGCAGGATGACGAGCGCCTCGCGGACCGGGCGGCGACCTTCGTCACGCTGACCCGGAACGGCGACCTGCGCGGGTGCATCGGCAGTGTGCGGGCGCAACGATCGCTCGCCGACGATGTCTTAGACAATGCGATCGGGGCTGCGACCCGCGACCCGCGTTTTCCTCGGGTCGAATCCAGGGAACTGGACACATTGCGCGTCGAAGTGTCGCTGCTGTCCGAGCCCCGTTTCCTCGAATTTGCCCACGAAGACGAGCTCGCGGCGCTTCTGCGACCCCACACCGACGGCCTGCTGCTGTTCGCGGGATGTCGCAGCGCTACGTTCCTGCCACAGGTGTGGGAGCAGCTCCCCGATCCGCAAATGTTCCTGGCAGCCTTGAAGCAGAAGGCCGGCCTTGCGCCCGACCGTCCCGCCAATAATCTGATGGCTGCCACCTATACCGTGCGCAAATGGAAGGAGCCGCCGTCATGAACCACCCCGGGCGCTATTGGCACAAGCTGGACGATGCCCGTATCCAGTGTGACCTGTGCCCACGATACTGCAAGTTGCACGCCGACCAGCGCGGCGCCTGTTTCGTGCGCATGCGCGAAGGCGATGCGATGGTCCTCACGACGTATGGCCGCAGTTCCGGCTTCTGCATCGATCCGATCGAGAAAAAGCCGCTCAACCATTTCTACCCAGGCACCAGCGTGCTCTCCTTCGGCACCGCGGGCTGCAACCTGGCGTGCAAGTTCTGCCAGAACTGGGACATCTCGAAGTCGCGCGACATGGATAGTCTGATGGACTCGGCCGCGCCCGACGAGATCGCGCGTACCGCTGCCGACTGGGGCTGCCGCAGCGTCGCCTTCACTTACAACGATCCCGTGATCTTTGCTGAATACGCGATCGACGCGGCGCAAGCCGCTCATGCCCACGGACTCAAGGCTGTCGCCGTCACGGCCGGCTACATTACCGAGGCGGCGCGAGCGGACTTCTACGCTCCGATGGACGCGGCGAACGTCGACCTGAAGGGCTTCACCGACGATTTCTACGTCCGCACCTGTGGCGCTCATCTTCAGCCTGTCCTCGACACGCTGAGCTGGCTGGTCCATGAAACCGATGTCTGGGTGGAAATCACGACGCTGCTGATCCCTGGCCTCAATGACTCGGACAAGGAGTTGAAGGAACTGACGCACTGGGTCGCAACCGAGCTGGGCACCGAAGTGCCCTTGCACTTCACGGCCTTCCATCCGGACTTCAAGCTCACCGACACCCCGCATACGCCGCCTGCCACGCTCACGCGAGCGCGTCGAATCGCGCTCGAACACGGGCTGAAATACGTCTATACCGGCAACGTTCATGACACCGACGGCGGTACCACGTTTTGCCCGGGCTGCGGCAAGGCGGTGATCAAACGCGACTGGTATGAGATCCTCGACTACGCCCTCGACGACGAAGGTGCATGCCGTGCCTGCGGTACTCGCTTGCCCGGCCGCTATGAGCACTTTTCCGCGCCCTTCGGCTCCCGGCGCATTCCGGTCAACATCCACCGGCAGCGGTCGCCGGAACACGGGTGACAATGTGAAACTGCGCACCACCGACATCAGCATCCCGTATGAGCAGCTCTGGCTCAACGGCGAACTCGCCCATTCGCCCGACGTCCGCGGACTGGTCGTGATCCTGCGTCCCGCAGGCAGCCCCTTTGGCCACTCCCGCGAACTGCAGGTCGCTCATGAACTGCAGGAAGCGGGCTTCGCGACCCTGCTGATCAATCTGCTGACCAGCTATGAAGAATCGCGCGATCCGGACGCGCGTTTCAACGTCCCGCAACTCGCGAACCGTGTCCTGGCGATCGGCGAATGGTGCCTCCACCAGCCCCCGCTCGCGGGTCTCGCTATCGGACTCGTCGCATCGAGCACTGCGAGCGGGGCTGCGATCCGCGCCGGCTGGAAGGCCCCCGAGCGATTCGCCGCAATCGTCTGCCGCGCTGGCCGCCCCGATCTCGCAGGACTGACGCCGCTCAACGCGCTGACCCTGCCGATTCGGATGGTCGTCGGCAGCGCCGACCCCCACATTGGGATGATCCGTCAGGCTTACGAGCATCTACGCGGTCAGCACGATTGGCAAACCGTGGATGGCGTCGGCGAGCAATTCGACGAAGCGGGCGCGCTGGAACGTTTTGCCGCCCTCACGGCCGAATGGCTAGCAGCCAAGCTCCCGATGCCCCAGCCGGACGCCACCGTCGGCGACGACCAGCTACCGGCGGGCGATCCGGACGCTTCGACGACCGCTGCTGCACTGCCGGGCGAAGACGCGGACGCCGATCGCCTATAATCCGCCCCCTTGAGCAACCCCTGAATCCGCGGTCCGCGCCGCGTCATGCCGATGTCCCGTGCACTCGATCCGCTGTTGCCGCAACTTGCGGCCCTTGCCTTTCCCAAGCCCGGCGTACGCCTCGACCTGCCGCCGCTCGCCGGCTCCGCCGACGCACTGGCCATCGCGCAACTCGCCTCGCGCGGCCGCACCGTGCTCCTCGTCACCGCGAATCCGCCCGACGCCCAGCGTCTCCAGGACGAGATCGCGTGGCTCGCCCCCGGCCTGCGTACTCACCTCCTGCCGGACTGGGAGACGCTCCCTTACGAGACCTTCTCGCCGCACCAGGACCTGATCTCCGAGCGCCTGGCGACGCTCTACGCCGTCGGCCGCGGCGAGGCGGACGTCGTGCTCGTGCCGGCCTCGACGGCGCTCTACCGGATGGCACCGCCCTCCTTCCTCGCGGCCTACACCTTCTTCGTGAAGCAGCGCGAAAAGCTCGATGTCGAGCAACTGCGCACGCAGATGGCGGTGGCGGGCTACACCCACGTGACCCAGGTCGTGAGCCCCGGCGAATTCTCGGTCCGCGGCGGCCTCGTGGACCTCTACCCGATGGGCGCGACGCTCCCCTTCCGCATCGACCTCTTCGACGACGAAGTCGAGAGCATCAAGACCTTCGACCCCGACAGCCAGCGCACCGTCTACCCGGTGCCGGAAATCCGCATGCTGCCCGCGCGCGAATTCCCGATGGACGACGTCGGCCGCACCCGCTTCCGCAGCCGCTTCCGCGAAACCTTCGAAGGCGATCCGTCGCGCGTGTCGCTCTACAAGGACGTCTCCAACGGCATCGCTCCGGCCGGCGTCGAATACTACCTGCCGCTCTTCTTCGAAGAAACCGCAACCCTCTTCGACTACCTGCCGAAGGACGCCGTGGTTGTCCTGCACCGCGACGTGCCTGCCGCGATCGAGGAATTCTGGCGCGACACGCGCTCGCGCCACGACTTCCTCAAGGGTGACCGTACCCGCCCCGTGCTGCCGCCGGACGCCCTCTTTCTCGGCCAGGAATCCTTCTACGAAGCGCTCAAGCACCACCCCCGCATTCACATCGGACCTGCGCAAGGCGAATCCGACGCCATCGCGCAGCCGCTGCCGCCGCTCGCCGTCGAACGCAAGGCGACCGATCCCCTGCATCTCCTGAAGGACTTCCTGGCCGGCGACTGGGTCCGCGCGGGCGGCCGCGTCCTCGTGTTGGCCGACGCACCGGGCCGGCGCGAGACGATGTCGGAATTCTTCACCGAATACGGACTCAAGCCCGCCGCAAGCGCGGACTTCGCCGGCTTCCTGGATTCGTCCGAGCCCCTCGCCCTCGGCGTGGGCCCGCTCGCCAACGGCTTCGCGCTGCCGGATGCGAAGATCGCGATCATCACCGAATCCGAGCTCTACGCCGCCACCGCCCGCACCCGCGCCCGACGCGACACGCGCAAGGCCGCGACGATGGAAGGCTGGCTGCGCGACCTCTCCGAGCTCAAGCCCGGCGATCCGGTCGTGCACGTCTCGCACGGCATCGGCCGCTACATCGGCCTGATCCACATGGACCTCGGCGAAGGCCAGACCGAGTTTCTGCACCTCGAATACGCCAACGGCGACAAGCTCTACGTCCCCGTCGCTCAGCTTCACGTCATCACCCGCTACGCCGGCGCAGACCCGGAAGGCATCGAACTGCATCGCCTCGGGTCCGGCCAATGGGAAAAGGCCAAGAAGAAGGCCGCGATGCAGGTGCGCGACACCGCGGCCGAACTCCTCGCGCTCTACGCCCAGCGCGCCGCCCGCCCCGGCCACCGCTTCGATTTCAAGCAGCACGATCTCGACGCGTTTGCCGAAGGCTTCGGCTTCGAGACCACCCCCGACCAGCAAGGCGCGATCGATGCCGTCATCGGCGACATGAAATCCGGCCGCCCGATGGACCGCCTCGTCTGCGGCGATGTCGGTTTCGGTAAGACCGAAGTCGCGCTGCGCGCCGCCTTCATTGCGGTCGCCGACGGCAAGCAGGTCGTCGTGCTCACGCCGACGACGCTGCTCGCCGAACAGCACTACCAGACCTTCGCCGACCGCTTCGCCGACTTTCCGATCCGCATCGCCGAGCTGTCGCGCTTCAAGAGCGCCAAGGAACAGACCGAAGCGCTCAAGCAGCTCGCGGAGGGCAAGGTCGACATCATCATCGGGACGCACCGCCTGCTGCAGAAGGACGTCCAGTTCAAGCGCCTCGGCCTCGTCATCATCGACGAGGAACATCGCTTCGGCGTGCGCCAGAAAGAGGCTCTCAAGTCCCTGCGCACCGAAATCGACATTCTCACGCTGACCGCGACGCCGATCCCACGCACCCTCGGCCTTGCGCTCGAAGGCCTGCGCGAGTTCTCGGTCATTGCTACCGCGCCGCAAAAGCGGCTCGCGATCAAGACCTTCGTGCAGCGCCACAGCAAGGGCATCGTGCGCGAAGCCGTACTGCGCGAATTCAAGCGCGGCGGCCAGGTATATTTCCTGCACAACGAAGTCGAGACGATCGAGAACGTCCGCAACGACCTCGCGGAGTTGCTCCCCGAAGCCCGCATCGTCGTCGGCCACGGCCAGCTGCCGGAACGCGAGCTCGAGCGCGTGATGCGCGACTTCACGCAACAGCGCGCCAACCTGCTGCTGTGCACGACGATCATCGAGACCGGCATCAACATCCCGACTGCCAACACGATCATCATCAACCGTGCAGACCGCTTCGGCCTCGCCCAGCTCCACCAGCTTCGTGGCCGTGTCGGCCGCAGCCATCACCAGGCCTACGCCTACCTGCTCACGGACGCCCATGCCAAGCCCACCGCGCTGGCTCAGAAGCGTCTCGAAGCGATCACGATGATGGAAGAGCTCGGCTCGGGCTTCTACCTCGCGATGCACGACCTCGAGATCCGCGGTGCCGGCGAAGTCCTGGGCGAGAACCAGTCCGGTGAAATCCAGCAGGTGGGCTTCAGCCTCTACACTGAGATGCTCAAGCGCGCCGTGCGCGACCTGCAGGCCGGCAAGGAGCCGGACCTCAGCCAGCCGCTCGAAGTCGTCTCCGAAATCAACCTGCACAGCCCGGCCCTATTGCCGAACGACTACTGCCCGGACGTCCAGGAACGGCTCACCCTCTACAAGCGTCTGGCCAACTGCGAATCCGACGACGACCTGCGCGCGCTGCAGGAAGAACTCATCGACCGCTTCGGCGAACTGCCGCAGCAGACGCAGGCCCTGATCGAATCGCACCGCCTGCGCCTCATCGTGAAGCCTTTCGGCGTTGCGAAACTCGACGCGAGCGAATCGCAGATCACGATCCAGTTCGGCCCCAACCCACCGATCGACCCGACCAAGGTCATCTTCCTGATCCAGAAGGACAAGAACACCAAGATGGCCGGCCCCGATCGGCTGATTCGGAAGGCCAACCAGCCCAACATCAAATTGCGCGTTCAGGGCGTGAAGGAATTACTGCTGTCTATCGGCTGCTGACCTAGGTGAAGATCAGGCCCGCGACATCGTCCGGAATGACGCTAGCCGCATGGCGATTGTCGCGGACGGTTATCACCGTCTGCGGCCCTACCTGATACGCGTAGGCCTTACCGGGACCGTGGTATCCTGAACCGCATGTTCCATGTGACTGCCCTGCGATCGAGCCTGAACTCATCGAGCGCCGCGAGGAGTTCGAAGAAGCGCGAGGGTTTATGGTGCTGACACTATGAAACACCCACTGTTCGAAGGCCTCGGAGACCACTACCCGATCCATCTGGAGGAGCGCTTCGACCGCATCCTCACGAAGATCGAGCAGCTGTGGGACACGCTCGAAATCCACGACTACTTCAGCGACCTGCTGATCGACAAGCGCGGCGGACGCCAGGGCTTCCCCCCCGACGTCCTCGCCGACATCATCCGACTTCGCGAATTTCGAGATCTCGAAACCTTCCGCCATGCCGAGCGCAAGGAGCAGGCAATCGCCGAACTGAACGATCGGGGCATCATCATCGATCGCACCAGTTTCATGCAGGCATTGCACGCCGGCGATCGCGAGGCGATCGATCTCTTCGTCCGTGCCGGATTCAACATCCATTTCGTCGACGAACAAGGCACGCCACCGCTGCTCTACGCACTCAAGAACGGTTACACGGTGATCGCGAAGATCCTTGTCGATGCAGGTGCCGATCCGAATGCCAGGGACAGGCTCGGGCTCACTCCCCTTCTCGTCGCGTGCGGCAAGCCGACCAGCGGTTACCGAGTTATCGCCGAGACACTGATCAAGCGCGGCGCGTTGGTCAATATGCGCGACCGTCTGGGCAATACGCCCTTGCTCCTGTCGCTGTCCGGCGGCGTAATGGATGTTGCGTGGCTGCTCATCGACCATGGAGCCGACGTTACCGCGATTACACGCAAGGGCGAGACGGCCCTTACGCTGGCCAAGAATGCCTCGACTCCGGAGGCGGCGGGCGTGATAGAGGCGATCACCGCCAAGGGCGTGAAGCGCTAGGAAAGACCGGAGCACCTGCCGGAACATGGCGGCGAACGCAGGGTCAATAAGGCTTGGTTGCCAGCCGAATAGCCAATCGTCTTTCAGGAGGTGAACAAGATGAACACCCCAACCGCCCCCAAGCGCGATCTTGAACTGATCCGCGTCATCGACGCGCCGGCCTCCAAACTCTTCAAGGCCTGGACCGATCCGGAGTTGATGAAGCAATGGTTCGCGCCGAAGCCCTGGACCGTGTCACACGCTGAAACGGACGTCCGGCCGGGCGGTGCCAGCCTGATCGTCATGCGCAGCCCCGAGGGGCAGGAGTTCCCGAACCGGGGCGTGTATCTGGAAGTGGTGGAAAACGAAAGGCTGGTGTTCACCGACGCCTACACGAGCGCCTGGGAACCCTCCGACAAGGCTTTCATGACCGTGATCCTGACTTTCGAGGATCTCGGCGGCAAGACCCGTTACCACGTCCGGGTAAAGCATTGGAGCGAGGAAGACCGCGAGGAGCACGAAGCAATGGGATTCCACGACGGCTGGGGTCAGTGCGCCGACCAACTGGCGGTCCTCGTCGCTAAGCTTTGATTAAAACAGGAAGGGCTGCTTGCCGATGGGCGCGCTCTGCCCGACCGCCTCGGCGGGGAATACCTTGCCTTGGCGTGGTCTAATCCAGACCGTCCGTCCCGCCGGCAGCTCAAGGCTCGCCGCCCGCTCCCGCGTCAGCTCCACTTCGATGATCTCGGCCTCGTGTTCAAGCTCGACGCGCACAAGCGGGCCGATCCGATGGACATGGCGCACGACCGCCTGCATGCCACCCGGGAGCGGCGACAAGTCGAGATCGATGTCGTGCGGTCTCACGAATGCGATCGACGCGTCGCCGCCCGCCTCCTCTTCGCGCTCGACCTCCGCCCAACAGCCGTGCTGCCGGCTATGGAAGACATTCACGTTGCCGAGAAACTGATAGACAAAGGGCGAAGCCGGCGTCGAATAGACCACGTCGGGCGAGCCGATCTGCTCGATGCGGCCGCGGTTCATGACGACGACGCGATCGGCCACTTCCAGCGCCTCTTCCTGATCGTGGGTCACGAACACCGAAGAGATGTGCATCTCGTCGTGCAGGCGACGCAACCAGCGGCGCAATTCCTTTCGCACCTTGGTATCGAGCGCGCCGAAGGGCTCGTCGAGCAGCAGTACCTTGGGCTCGACCGCCAGTGCTCGGGCCAGCGCGATCCGCTGCCGCTGTCCACCCGAGAGCTGGGACGGATAGCGATTGGCGAGCCAGTCGAGTTGCACGAGCTTGAGCAGACCCATCACCCGTTCGCGGATCTCCTCGTCCGACGGCCGCTCCTTGCGCGAGCGCACGCGCAGCCCGAAGGCCACGTTCTCGAACACCGACATATGGCGGAACAGCGCGTAGTGCTGAAAGACGAAGCCCACGCGCCGCTCGCGCACGTGCATGTGCGTCGCCTCCTCGCCGCCGAAGAGCACCTGCCCGCTGTCGGGCGTTTCCATGCCGGCGATGATCCGCAGCAGGGTCGTCTTGCCGCAACCCGATGGTCCCAGCAGCGCGACAAGTTCCCCGGTCGGGATATCGAGCGAGATGTCGTCGAGTGCGACGAAATTTCCAAAGCGCTTGTTGATATTGCGTACTTCGATGCTCATGAGTGTTCCGTGGCCGCAGCAGCAGGCGTATCGATACGTTCGGGTGGCAGGTCGGCGTTAAGCGCTTCGGTCTCGCGGCGCATACGCCACTCGACGACGGTCTTGGCGACGAGCGTCACCAGCCCAAGCAAGGCGAGCACCGACGCGGCAGCGAACGCGCCGATTTGGTTGTATTCGTTGTAGAGAATCTCCACGTGCAGCGGCAGCGTATTGGTTTCTCCACGCACGTGGCCGGAGACGACACTGACGGCGCCGAACTCGCCCATCGCCCGCGCGTTCGCGAGAATCACGCCGTACATCAGACCCCATTTGATGTTGGGCAGCGTCACGCGGAAGAACATCTGCCATCCGGATGCCCCGAGCGACACCGCGGCCTCTTCCTCCTCGCGCCCTTGCGCCTGCATCAGCGGGATCAGTTCGCGCGCGACGAAGGGAAAGGTGACGAAGAGCGTCGCGAGCGCCATGCCGGGCACCGCGAAAACGATCTTGATCTCGTGCGCGGCAAGCCAGGCACCGAAGTAGCCGTTGGCGCCGAACAGGATGATGAACATCAGGCCGGCGACCACCGGCGAAACGGCGAACGGCAGGTCGATCAGCGTGATCAGCAGGCTCTTGCCGCGGAACTCGAACTTGGCGATCGCCCAGGCGGCAGCGACGCCGAACGCGATGTTGAACGGCAAGGCAAGCGCGGCAAGGGTCAGCGTCAGCGCCATCGCAGAGCGCGACTCGCTGTCGCGTAGCGCATCCCAGTAGGCGGCGGCGCCCTGCGCGAAGGCCTCCCAGAAGACGGCGGCAAGCGGCAACACAAGGAAAAAGAACAGGAAGGCGAGCGCAATCGCGATGAGCAGCCGGCGCACCCAAGCCGGTTCGACCGTGGCACGACGCGCGGTCATGGCTGCCCCTCCAGGCGGGCGCCGGGCGCGAGCGCCTCGGGCGGTAGCTCGCCGCTCGCATGATGGCGGTTCGCCGCCCACCATTGCAGGAAATTGATCAGCAGAAGCATCACGAAGGAAATCACCAGCATGACCACTGCGAGCGTCGTCGCCCCCGCAAGATCGTACTGTTCGAGCTTGGAAATGATCAGCAAGGGTGTGATCTCGGAAATGAGCGGCATGTTGCCGGCGATGAAGATCACCGAACCGAATTCGCCGATGGCGCGCGAGAAGGCGAGCGTGAAGCCGGTCAGCCAGGCGGGGAAGATCCCCGGCAGCAGAACCCGGACGAAGGTCTGCAAGCGCGTCGCGCCGAGCGAGGCTGCGGCCTCCTCCACCTCGGCCTCGATATCCTCGATCACGGGCTGTACGGTCCGCACGACGAACGGCAGTGTCACGAAGACCAGCGCAACGACGATGCCGAGCGGAGTGAAGGCAACTTTGACGCCCATCTGGTCCAAATACTGACCAACCCAACCGGTCGGTGCGTACAAGGTCGCAAGCGTGATGCCCGCCACCGCGGTCGGCAGTGCAAAAGGCAGGTCGACCAGCGCATCGACGAAACGCTTCCCCGGGAAGGGATAGCGGACCAACACCCAGGCAACGATCAGCCCGAACACCGCGTTGATCGCGGCGGCGAGAAAGGAGGCTCCGAACGTGACGCGGTAGGACGCAAGGGCCCGATCGGTCGTCGCAATCGACCAGAAATCGGCCCACGACAATTTGCCGCTGGTCAGGATCATGCCGCCGAGCGGAATCAGCACCAGCAGCGACAGGTAGGTCAGCGTATAGCCGAGGCCGAGGCGGAAGCCGGGCAGGACTCCGTCCGGTTTGGCGGCAGCAGGAAGCATGGTGGGGAAATCGGTGGATGCAGCGAAATTTGCAGAAAAGCGAACGGCCCGCAACGCGGGCCGCCTCGCTCGATGACTGAATATTTTACTTTTGAACGTAGATCTGGTCGAAGCTTCCGCCGTCCTTGAAGTGTGCTGCAGTCGCCTTGGCCCATCCGCCGAACACCTCGTCAACAGTGAAGGTCTTGATCGCCGGGAATTGCGCCGAGTACTTCTTCAGGATCTCGGCATTGCGCGGCCGCAGGTAGTTTTGGGCCGCATTTTCCTGGCCTTCCTTGGACCACAGGTACTCGAGGTAGGCCTGAGCCACCTTGCGCGTCCCCTTCTTGTCGACGACCTTCTCGACGATGGCGACCGGAAATTCAGCGAGGACCGACAGGCTCGGATAGACCACTTCGAAGTTGCCGCGGCCGAATTCCCTGGCGATCAGCTCAGCCTCGGATTCGAAGGTGATCAGCACGTCGCCGATGTTCCGCTGCATGAAGGTCGTCGTCGCATCGCGGCCGCCTGATGGGAACAGCGGCGCGTTCTTCAGCACATGCGCGACGAAATCCGCCGCTGTCTTGTCGTTGCCGCCGGGCTGCTTCAGCGCGTAGCCCCATGCAGCGAGGTAGGAGTAGCGGCCGTTGCCGGTGTTCTTCGGATGGGGAACGATGACCTGCATGCCAGGCTTCGCGACGTCGCTCCAATCCTTGATGGCCTTCGGGTTTCCCTTGCGCACGATGAACACCATCGTCGAGGTGTAAGGCGAGGCATTATCCGGAAAACGCTTTGCATAGTCGGTCGCGACGAGTCCCTTTTGAGCCAGGAAATCGACGTCCGTGGCCTGGTTCATCGTCACGACGTCCGCTTCGAGTCCGTCCGCAACAGCGCGTGCCTGCTTCGACGATCCGCCGTGCGACTGGCGAATCTCGATCGTCTCGCCGGTCTTCTCCTTCCAGTACTTCTGGAACATCGGGTTGTAATCCTTGTAGACGTCGCGCGCGACGTCATAGGACACATTGAGCAGGTTCGACTCTGCATGCGCCCCGCTGGCGATGGCGAGTCCTGCGGCAAACAACAGGCTGGCGAGTTTCTTCATGGCTGTCCAATCGCTGATGGGTCACAGAATGAGGGCCCGACGATAGCCCATCGGGTCCACCAACACAACGCACCAGAATTCATTTCGTTATGGCTGTGCGCGCTATGGCGCGCTCTCCCGAGGCAAGTGTTATGCCCAGGCTATAATCCAAGTTTTTTCGAAACCCACCACCGAGACCTCATGCCTGATTCCCGACCCGCCTACCTGATCGGTCACATTACGGTCAAGGACGAGGCCAAGTGGGCCGTATACCGCGCCGGCGTGCCTTTAACACTCGAACCTTGGGGAGGCGAACTGGTTTTCCGCGGCCGACGCGCGGCAGTTCTCGGCGGACAACACGATGCCACCGATACCGTGGTCCTGCGCTTTCCTGATCTCGTCTCGCTTCAGAACTGGTTCAATTCCGCTGCATATCAGGCGCTGATTCCGGTCCGGGAACAAGCAGCCGATGTGGTGCTCGTCGCCTACGAGTCCTGAGAAAACGGCGTATTGACGCAAAAAGAAAGCGGCGCCGCTTCGAGCGGTGCCGCTTCGCGGCGTTTGTCCGCCCTGTGCTTACTGTTGCAGCACGCCTTCGATCGACAAGGCGATCTCGACGGAGTCGCCGACGACACGTGGCAGCCCGTACATCATCCCGAATTCGCTGCGCTTGATCGTCGCATTGGCTTCGAATCCGGCACGCGTATCGCCGCGCGGCCCCTTGCCCGCCCCGGTCACCTTCAGTGCGAAATCGATCGGCTTGGTGACGCCGTGGATCGTGAGATTACCCGACAGCACACCCTCGCCGTTCTTGTTCCAGCTTACGCGGGTCGATTCGAACGCCATGTTCGGAAACTGCGACGCATCGAAGAAGTCCGGGCTCTTCAGGTGATCTTCAAGCTTCTGATGCTTGGTGTTCACGCTGGTGACGGGAATCGTAGCGTTCACGAGGCTTTCGGACGGGCGCTGGCCGACGACGAACGCGCCCTTGATATCGTCGAAGCGCCCCGTGAAGCGGCTGACGCCGAGGTGGGAGATGAAGAACAGCGCGTGCGAGTGGGCGATGTCGATGACGTAGTTGCCGGGGACCGGCGCATCGATCGTCGTCTTCGCGACGTTGCGGGTCGTCGCCGTGTTTGCGGCGGCGGTGATCGGCTTGGTCGGCGTTTGCTGGCCGAACGCAGAGGCGGTTGCTACGCCGACGGCGAGTGCAAGCACGAGCGGGCGGGCATTGAAGCGCATGGCAAAAATTCCTTTGATGAAAATGGGGAAATCAACGTGAGCGCGCTTTGAGCCGGACGATCATCGCTTCCATCGTCACGCGCATCCGCTCCAGCGACGCAGCGAGCTTTTCGAAATCGCGAACGCCGCCCGCATCGAATTTCTTGCCGAGGTCACCCAGACTCATCTTGTCGGCCGATTCGATCAGCGACTGCAGGGGACGGGTGATGGAACCGGGAATCGTCAGCAGCAGCGCTGCGGCGAGGATGAGGCCGGCGAGAGCGAGCGCCGCATTCAGGTAGTCCACCACCTCGAAGTTCCCACGAATGCGCCGGTACGCGTCGGCCGATTCGTCGGCTCGGGCATGCGCCATGCGCGTCGCTCCTTCAATCAAGTCAGTGTTGAAACGATCGACCGTTTTGCGCAGTTCTTCATTGGCACGCACGGCCTTGTTGTAGGTCACGGCGCTACCGCTGCTCTGCCCCTGGTCGAGCATCTGAACGTCATAGCTGAAGCCTTCGGTGACGTGCGCGAACTGCTCGTGGTACTCGTCCAGGGCAGCCTTCCAACGATTGAACTCGCTGCTGTCGGCAGCCGAATAGACACCACGGCTGTTGCTGATCATCGCCTGCAACTGCGCCAGTAGCCGCGCGTGCGTCCCATTCCAGTCCTGCAGCACGTTATTGCGCCCTTCGACGTCGCCGGCGTAGATCAGGTAGTCCTTTTCCTGGCGGCGCAACTGCTGCGCCGATGCCAGCAATTCGGAAATTTCCGTCGAGGCGACGAAGTTGCGGTTTATTGCGGCATCGACGAGCGAATAGGTGCGCGAACCGTAGAAGAAACTGGTCGCGCCCTGCAACACGATGAACGCGAGCAGAACCGAAAAACCGAGGATCAGTTTATTGCGGATGGACATGGCGGAAACTCAGGAATGCAAGGTTGAAAGAAGTTCGTTCGCGATTTCCCGGATGATCCCCTCGCGGTCGATCGTCTCGGGCAGTTCCCGCTGGAGATGCGTCAGAAAGGCCATCACCTGTCGCGGCGTGGTCATGACGGCGTCCACGAGGCCAAGTTCGAACACAACGTCGTCGACGATGATCTCGGCCAGCACGCCGATCTCGCGCGCGAGACGCGCTGTCGTTCTTTCCTTCCAGTTCGTATAGGCAGACATCGTTGTCGTGGCATCTGTCAATGCATGAAAGGCGTGCATCGAATGCAGGGTGCCAAATTTGTCACAGAAAGTTACGGCGGATATTACATGCAGCTATGCCAGGATCGCAACTCGGCGTTCCTCGACCTGAGCACGCGCGCCTTGCCTCGGTACTACCGAAGCCGCATACCGCGTCTCTCGCGAACTCCCCCTCTTCTCGTCAGGTCGAAGAGTGACACTACGGAGTACTCAGGGTCGGTCTCATCTCCCCATCGGAGGGACACATGACGTATTGCGTTGCCATGCGTCTCGACGCAGGTCTGGTTTTTCTATCGGACTCCCGCACCTACGCCGGAGTCGACCACATCAATACGTTTCGGAAAATGCATTTCTTCGAGCGGCCGGGCGACCGGGTGCTGGTGCTGATGACGGCGGGGAATCTTTCCATCAGTCAGTCCGTGGTCAACACGCTGCGCGAACGCATCGAATGCAACGACAAAGGGCGGAATCTCTGGAAAGTGCCGTCGATGTTCGAAGCGGCGAAGCATGTCGGAGACTGCTTGAGGGAAGTCCACGCGCGCGACGCCGAATCGATGAAGGAGTTCGGCGTCGACTTTTCGGCGGGGCTTTTGCTGGGGGGGCAGATCAGGGGCGAAGAGCCGCGTCTATTCCAGATCTATGCGGCAGGCAACTTCACCGAGGCCACGAAGGAAACGCCCTATTTCCAGATCGGCGAGTCCAAGTATGGCAAACCGATCATCGTCCGCGTGATCACGCACCGCACCTCATTGGACGAGGCGGTGAAGTGCGCGCTGGTCTCCATGGATTCGAGCATTCGCTCGAACCTTTCGGTCGGTCTGCCGCTCGACCTGCTCACCTACGAGCGGGACAGTCTGCGGGTCGCTCACTACTGCATCCTCGGTGAGGACAACGCGTACTTTGCCCATATCCGCAAACTTTGGAGCACACGTTTGCGCGAGGCGTTTACCGAGCTGCCGGACCCCGACTGGAGCAACATGGATCAGACCGCTGAAGCGCTGCGGGAAAGCGACAATCGGTCGAGAACCCGCAGCGAGCGGCGGGAGACATAAATTCGGCGGGGAGACCGTCTCGAAACTCTGAGCGAACTCCCCGCCGGGACAGCCACGGCGCATTGCCGTGGCTCGCCCTAACTGCTCTTACTCGTCCTTGCTGCTCTTTCCGCGGCTCGACTCAGACGAAGTCGACTTGCCGCTTGACGAGCCGGACAGGCCGGAGAAACCGCCGGACGATGATCCGCTGCGGCTTTGCTCACTGCTGCTGCCGGAGGCGGAACGTTCGCTGCTGCTACTGCCGGAGCCGGAGCGCGATTGCGAGGACGACTGGGACTGCGACTCGACCCGAATGCGGTTCTCGATGTCCTGCACGCCCCAGCAGTCGTCGACGAGATCTTCGATGCGATGACGCATTTGACGGCTAGGCACCGTGCCTTCGAGCTCGACGCGTCCCTCCTTCACGTCGATGTTCACTTCGCTGACGTCGATGTCCTGTTCCTCGAGCAGACGCTCGCAGACCATTTCCCGGATGCGCTCGTCCGAGCGGGCATAGTTCTTCGGTCCTCTGCGGCTGCGCGACTGCTCGGAGCGGAAGCCCATCGATTGCGACGAGCCGCGATATCCGCCGTAGCCGCTCGACTGCGAGGTCTGGCCCCCCATCATTCCCTGCTGCGGCTGCTGCCCCCATTCCTGCTGGCCGGAACCCTGCTGCCCATACATGCGTTCATGCTGCTGGCCGTAGCCTTGCTGCGAAGAGCGTTGCCCGTAGCCTTGCTGGCCGAATCCCTGTTGCGGTTGCTGCTGGCCGTAGCCTTGCTGGCCAAAGCCTTGCTCGTGCTGCTGGCCGTACCCGCCCGACTGCCCGTAGCCACCTTGCTGTCCGAAGCCCCCCTGGCTGTAACCCTGTTGTCCGTAGGTTTGCTGCCCGAACCCTTGTTGCGGCTGCTGACTCCACCCCTGCTGGCCAGAGCCGGACTCGTGTTGCTGGCCGTAGCTTTGCTGGGGCTGATGCTGTCCATATTGTCCGTACCCGCCCTGCTGGCCGTAACCGCCTTGCTGCCCGTAGCTCTGTTGCGGCTGATGCTGGCCATATCCTTGCTGACCGAAGCCCTGCTGGGGTTGATGCTGGCCGGAGCCTTGTTGGCCGTAACCCTGCTGCGGCTGATAACGCCCGTAATCTTGCTGTCCAAAGCCTTGCTCGTGCTGCTGGCCATAGCCCTGCTGCGGCTGATGCTGGCCATAGCCTTGGCCGGAGCTCTGCTGAGGTTGCTGTTGACGCCATCCCTGTTGCTCGGATCCTTGCTGCGAATGTTGTCCTCGGCTTTGCTGGCCGTATTCATCCTGCTCGTAGCCCTGCTGGCCGTACTCCTGCTCACGCTGCGATCTCATGTCCATGTCTCCTCGTATGGCAACGACGAACGAGCCTTGCTCGTACCAGGAAAGCGGGGGCATCGACCTGCCCACCGTCGGTTTCCTCCCAATCCAACAGCAAGCGATGTGCCTTGCACCGAGCGTTGCCGACGCGATCCGATGCCGCAGGATCGCGCAAATTGCCAGGGAAAGACTTACAGGCGTTTGTAAGATGAGGATCGCGAAAGCGCGCAGGAGCGTCGATGGAAGGAGATTAGCGTTCGCACGCGACACTGCTCGCGCGCCGCATGTTCCATTCGGAGAACTCTTCGGCCGGCATTGGGTCAGCGACGTAGGATCCCTGCGCGACGTCGGTATGAAACGCCGCCAGTTCGTCCCAGATCGATTGCGTTTCCGTGCCTTCTGCTACCACCTCGAGGCCGATGTTATGCACCATGTCGATCGTCGACCGGACGATGATTGCTGCATCGGGATCGGCCTGCATGCCCAGCACGAAGGATTTGTCGATCTTGACGGCGTCGATCGGCAGCTTTTGCAGATAGCTCAGTGACGAATAGCCGGTACCGAAATCGTCCACATACAGACGGAATCCCATCTGCCGGATGCGCGACAGGATTTCGAGAGCGCCCACCGGGTCCTCCATCAGGGCGCTCTCGGTCAGCTCGAACTGTAGCCACTCGGCCGTCCCGCCCCATGTTGCGAGTAATCCGCCGAGCCGCTCCATCAGGTGCGGGTCCAGCAGGTTGCGCGCGGAGAGATTGACCGCAAGCGGCACTTCCAGGCCCGCCTCACGCCAGCTGTAGCATTGGGCCAGGGCGGCATTGATGACCCAGTAGGTCAAGCCGTTGATCAGACCGGTCCTTTCAGCCAACGGAATGAACCGATCGGGAAGAATCAGGCCGCGCTCGGGATGCATCCAGCGGACCAGGGCTTCGGCGCCACACACGCGACCGCTCGCCATGTCGGCCTTGGGCTGGCAATAGAGGCGGAGCTGATTCTCGGCGATCGCGCGGCGAAGATCCGCCATCAGCGTGAGCCGTTCGCGATTGGCCCGTTCGGAATCGGGCCGGAACACGGCGATACCGAGGCGATCGCGTTTGGCGACGAAGGCGGCGGCGTCGGATCGCATGATGAGCGAATCGGCCTCGATGCCGTGCCCGGGGAAAAGTGCGATGCCGATACTCGCCTGCACCTCGACGCGCACACCTTCCACATCGAAGGGGGCGTCGAGCGCGTGCATGATGGCGCGCGCCATTACGCCGGCCTGCTCGGCGTCCGCCGCAGGCAGCAGCATGGCGAAGACGTCGACTCCTATCCGCGCGACGAGCGCCGGCGAAGCGACGAGGCCGCTCAGGCGATTGGCCATCTGCGTAAGCAGCACGTCGCCGCTGCGGTACCCGAGGACTTCGTTGATGTCGCGAAAGCGATCGACGTTGAGCGTCACCAGGGCAAGCGGCTGACGTTCTCCCCTGGCACGGTCGATGGCACGTTCCAGGTGTTCGCGCAGTCGCGTCCGGTTCGGGAGCCCGGTCAGTTGATCGACGAAAGCCATGCTTTCGAGCCGCTTCTGGGCATCGCGGTGGCGGGCGCGCACGCGCAGGGTCGAAATGCCGAACGAGAGATCCTCCGCAAGCTCGGTGAGCACCGCGAGTTCGTCGTCGCCAAAGGCGTCCCGCTCGCCCGCGACGATATCGAGGTTGCCGATGACCTCGTCGTCGACGATCAGCGGGAAGGCGCTCACCGCGGCAAAGCCCATTTCGAGCGATTTTTCGCGGAAAGGCGCGAGCATCGGGTCGGTGGCGATGTCGAGGCGCACATAGGGCTTGCCGGTGCGGATGGCCATGCCCAGCGGCGTCTGTCCCGCCGGGGTGTCGGCCCAAGTGAAGTTCATCTTCTCGATCGCGCCCTCGACGACGCCGGCCTGGGCCATCGGAAAGATCGAACGATCGGCGTCGTGCTGGGCATAACCGACCCACGCGACACGGTAGCCGCCGACGTCGACGATGACCCGGCACATCTGCGCGAGGAGTTGCGCTTCTTCGGTGCATCGGACGAGTGCGCGGTTGCCCGCACTCAGCGTGCGCAAGGCTCGGTCGACGAGAAGGAGGCGTTGTTGCTGGCGCCGGAGTTCCACCAGCTCGGCGGGCCCGGCTCCGGCCTGCATCGAACCGTCCGAGGGCGGATCCGCGCTCGCTGCAGGTGAAGGCATGGGACCTCCGTTCGGAATGACGGCCATTTTCAGTATAGGCATGCTCCGCGGCCAGAGCTCTTCTCCCGCTTCTCAAAAAAGAGCTCGGGAAACCCTGGGTTTCCCGAGCCCGCAAGACTTCGGCAATCTCGGGGAGGAGTCGAGCAATGACCGCCGAAGAAAAGAAACGCTGTCGTTGATCGGCGCGATCAGCCCGCCCTGAATTGCGCCGAGATGCGCTCCATTACCGTGTGATGATTGGCGTGCGCGGCAAGGTTGTAGGCGGTCAGGTTTGCGGCGCGGATGAAGGCATGCTCGATCTTTCCGGCATCGACATCGACGTCGATGATGTTGATGCAGGCGGGATCCTGCTCGAAGGCCTTAAGGCCATGCAGGGAAGCCCCGACGACATGGCTCAGGATGATGCGGTTGACGGCGTCGTGGGCGACCACCAGCAAGTTCGCCCAGCCCTCGGTCTGCATGAAGTCGTGCCAGACCTCGAGCACGCGGCGCTGGAAGTCCTCCCAGGATTCGCCGCCGATGAAGCTTGCGCCCGGGTCGCCGGCCCGGTCGTAGGCGCGGGTGATGATCTCCTCGCGCCGTTCGAGAGGCACCGCGGCGAGGCGGCCGGCGCGGATCTCCTTCAGGCGCGGCTCCTCGCGGACCGCCAGCGCGCGTCCGTCGAGTACGAGATTCGCCGTGTGCGCCGTGCGCGGCATGCCGGAAATGATCGCGTCATCGAACGGCACGTCCCGCAGCAGCATGCCCGCCGCACGCGCCTGCTCGCACCCGCGCTCGGTGAGGGTCACGTGGCGCGGGTCGACGGGGCGTCCGTCAGCGTCGAAATACTCCACCTCGCCGTGGCGCATCAGATAGACCCGACGACGACGGTCGGTACCCGCCAGGCGGCTCATCAGCCCTGCCCTCCGAGGTACTTGGGGTTGCTTTCCATGAGCTTCACGCGGGCGGCGTCCAGCAGGTGCCGATGTGCGGCCTCGCGCCAGCTGCCTTCGTCGGCCCGGCCGGTCCGGATGGCGCTCGCCAGATCGCGATTCAGGCTCTTGAGCTGCCCGCGCAGCGCTTCGCCTCCCGCCGGCTCGCCCTGCGCGGTTCGGCTGAGCAGCGTCTCCAGTGCCTTGCACTCGTTGCGCGCGGCTTCCTCGCCGTTCTTCAACTGGCGCATCGCGATCGCCATGGCGTTGGCGATCATCAGCGCCGCATGTTTGCGCTCGGGCGGCAGCGCGGGAAGGACTTCCTCCCGCAGCAGGTTCCGCGCGGTTTCGAGCAGTTGCTCGCCGGTCGGTTCGTCGCGCATCAGTTCGCCTCCGTCATGGTCAGGATTTCGTATTCGAGCTCCGGCACGATGTGGCCGGTCAGCGCGAGCATCAGCGAGGTCTCCTCGCCCGAGAGGTGACGTTCGGCCTGCTGCAGGGCGATCGCAGCCCAGTTCAGATGCGCCATCACTTCCCAGTAGTGGATGTTCTCGTCTTCCAGGCGGCGCCCGGTGGCCTTCGCATAGCCACGATAGAAATCCTCGCGCGCGCCGATCCCTCCCGCCTCGCCGGGCTGGCCGAAGCGCCAGCAGCGGGCGCAGAACCAGCCGACGTCCTCGAGCGGATCGCCCCAGCCGGCGAACTCCCAGTCGAGGATCGCGGTGAGGCCGCTTTCGTCGACCATGTAGTTGCCGGTGCGGAAATCCCGGTGGCACAGCGCGACCTCGCCGCGCTCCGGCGCGTTCACTTCCAGCCAGCGAAGGCCCCATTCCAGCGCCGGCTGCGGGCTGCGGTGCGCGTCGAGGAAGCGGCGCAGGCGCGCGATGTTTTGCAGCGCGGGCGAGGAGCCCGGCGACGGCAGGAACGCGAGGTCGTCGCGGGGCGGGCGAATCGAGTGGATGCGCCCGAGTTCCGCGCCGAGCCGCTCCAGCAGCGCCCGGCGGTCGCCGCCGAGCTTCGCGTCGCGCACGACGACATGCGAGGCCGCGACGCCGCCGACGAAGCGCATCACGAAGAACTGCTTGCCGATCAGGCTCGCGTCGCGGCACAGCCACAGGGGCTCGGGCACCGTCACGCCGGCGGCGTGGGCGGCCTTGATGAGCGCGAACTCTTCCGCCCGGCAATGGCTTCCCGACACCCCGGACGGCGCGTCGGTGCGCACCACCAGCTTCAGTTCGGGGGCGAAGGCGCCGCCCGCGACCTCGGCCTGGATGAACCAGTTTTCCTGGATCGAGCCCCCCGAAAGGAGCTTCGCTTCCGCGATCGACACGCGGTCGGCCCCGGCCTCCCGCCGAATGAATGCTTCCAGCGCGCTGCGCATTTGTTCGTTCATTGTTTGTACACTCGTCCGTGGTTCCGAATCCCGATCGCCCGGCGCATCACACTTCGCGCTGGATGCCCTTGATGACCCGCTTGGCGATGCTCCAGCGGTGCACCTCGGACGGGCCGTCGTAGATGCGGAACGCGCGCATGTCGGCGAAGATGCGCGCGACGATGGCTTCACGCGTGACGCCCTGCCCGCCGAGGATCTGCACGCAGCGGTCGACGACGCGCCAGCAGGCTTCCGAGACGAGCACCTTGGACATGCTGGAGTCGTGGATCGCGAGATGGCCCTTGTCGAGCACCCACGCGGTATGCCAGATCGCGAGCCGCGCGGAGTGGATGTCCATCTCGTTGTCGGCGAGCATGAAGCCGACGCCCTCGTGGCTCCCAAGCGGCTTGCCGAAGGCATGGCGCCTGCGGGCGTAGTCGGTGGCGATGTCGTGCGCGCGGCGCGCGGCGCCGAGCCAGCGCATGCAGTGCGTCAGCCGCGCCGGCGACAGGCGCACCTGGGCGTACTTGAAGCCCTCGCCGAGCTCGCCGAGGATGTTCGCGGCGGGCACCCGCAGGTTGTCCAGGCGCACGACGCCGTGTCCGCCCGGGAAGCAGGTGTCGAGCGTGTCCATCGAGCGCTCGACGATGAAGCCCGGTACGTCGGTGTCGGACAGGAACATCGTGGCGCGCCCGTCCTCGAGCTTGGCCATGATGATCGCGAAGGCGGCACCGTCGGCACCGGTCGTGAACCACTTGCGCCCGTTGATGACATAGTCGTCGCCGTCGCGCTCCGCGGTGGTCTGCAGCATCGACGGGTCGGAGCCGGCGCCCGGCGTCGGCTCGGTCATGCAGAAGCAGGAGCGCACCTGGCCGGCGGCGAGCGGGCGCAGCCAGCGCTCCTTGTGCTCGGGGCGCGCGACGACCTCCATCAGGTGCATGTTGCCCTCGTCCGGCGCCGCAATGTTCAGCGCGACCGGCCCGAGCAGCGAGTAACCCGCCTCCTCGAAGAACACCGCCTTGGCGCGGTGATCGAGCCCCAGGCCGCCGAATTCCTTCGACACGTGCGCCGACAGCAATTCCGCCGCGCGCGCCTTTGCGATCAGCTCCGCGCGCAGTTCCTCGGACGGCCCGTGCGCGGTCTGACGCGGATCGCGCTCGAAGGGGATGATCTCCTCCGCGATAAAGCGGCGCACCTTCTGCTGCAGTGCCGACAGTTCTTCCGGCAAATCGAAGTTCATGCTGGTCTGACTCCTGCGAGATTGGGTCACTGATGGTTCAGGCGCTGTAGTCGAAGAAGCCGCGACCGCTCTTGCGCCCGAGGAAGCCGGCGTCGACCATCTCCTTGAGCAGCGGCGCGGGCCGGTATTTCGGATCGTTGAAGCCGGCGTGGAACATCTCCATCACCGACAGCATCGTGTCGAGCCCGATCAGGTCGGCGAGCGCGAGCGGACCGATCGGCTGGTTGCAGCCGAGCTTCATGCCCGCGTCGATCTCCTCGGCCGAGGCCAGGCCTTCCTGCAGCGCGAAGACGGCCTCGTTGATCATCGGGCACAGGATGCGATTCACGGCGAAGCCCGGGCTGTTCTTCGCGACGATCGCGGTCTTGCCGATCGCGGCGACGAAGCCGCGCGCGGCCTCCACGGTCGCCTGAGCGGAGCGCAGCCCCGGCACCACCTCGACCAGCGCCATCAGCGGCACGGGGTTGAAGAAGTGCATGCCGATGAAGCGCTCGGGGCGTTTCGTCGCCGCGGCGAGGCGCGTGACCGACATCGACGAGGTGTTGGTCGCGATCAGCACCTCCGGCCCGACGATCGCATCGACCTCGGCCAGAATCTTCAGCTTGAGCGCCTCGTTCTCGGTCGCGGCCTCGATGACGAGATCGGCCTGCACGAGATCGGCATAGCTTGTCGTGCCGTGGATCCGGTCGAGGTACTCGGCCTTTTGCGCGGCCGTGAGCTGCCCCTTCTTGATCAGGCGGTCGAGGCTCGCGGCGACCGTCGCGATCCCCTTGCCCACCGCGTCGGCCGAGATGTCGACCATGACGACGGACAGGCCCGCCGCCGCGCACACCTGGGCAATCCCGTTGCCCATCGTTCCCGCCCCAAGGACGCCCACCGTGGTGATACCCATGTCTTCCCCCCCTTACAGCCGCTCGAAGATCGCGGCGATACCCTGCCCGCCGCCGATGCACATCGTCACCAGCGCATAACGCCCGCCGCTGCGGTGCAGCTCGTAGATCGCCTTGGTTGTGATGATCGCGCCCGTCCCTCCCACGGGATGGCCGAGGGAGATGCCCGAACCGTTCGGATTGACGCGCCGCGGATCGAGCCCCAGCTCGCGCGTCACCGCGCAGGCCTGGGCCGCGAAGGCCTCGTTCGACTCGATGACGTCGAGGTCCTCGACCTTGAGGCCGGTGCGCTCGAGCACCAGGCGCGTGGCCGGCACCGGGCCGATGCCCATGTACAGCGGGTCGACGCCGGCGTGGGCGTATCCGACCAGGCGTGCAAGCGGCTTGAGTCCGAGCGCCGCGGCACGACCCGCCTCCGCCAGCACCACTGCGCCGGCGCCGTCGTTGAGGCCGGACGCGTTGCCCGCCGTAACGGTGCCGCCGTCCTTGCGGAAGGCCGGCTTCATCGCCGCGAGCGCATCGAGGGTAACGCCCGCGCGCACATGCTCGTCGGTGTCGAAGCGGACGATCCCGTTCTTCGTCTTTACGTCGACCGGAGCGATCTGCTCCTTGAAATAGCCCTCGACGATCGCGACCGATGCGCGGCGCTGGCTCTCGACCGCCAGCTCATCCTGCATCTGACGAGTGATGCCATAGCGCTCGGCGACGTTCTCGGCGGTGACGCCCATATGCACCGACTTCCACGGGTCGTGCAGGATGCCGTTCATGTAATCGACAAGGCGCGCATCGAGCATCCGCGCGCCCCAACGCAGGTTCGGCACCGTGTAGGGGCCACGCGTCATCGATTCCGCGCCGGCGCCGATCGCGAGGTCGCAATCGCCGAGGCGGATCGCCTGCGCCGCGGAGACGATGGCCTGCAGGCCGGACCCGCACAGGCGGTTGACGTTGAAGGCCGGCACGGTTTCGGGGATGCCCGAATCGATCGCGGCGACGCGGCTCAGGTAGGCGTCGCGCGGCTCGGTCGGGATGACGTTGCCCATCACGACGTGCCCGATCGCGTCCGGTGCCGCGCCCGAGCGCTGCAAGGCCGCCTTCACGGCAACGGTGGCTAGTTCCGTGAGCGGGACGTCCTTCAGAGTCCCGCCATACGTTCCGATGGGAGTCCGTGCAGCTCCCAGCACGACTACTTCACGCTGCGACATCGCTTTCAATGCCTCTCGTAAGGGTTATTCATGATTGCTATGGCCCGACCGGTCGGTCGGTCGGTCGAGTAAAATACTAATGCAAGGAAATGCGGACAACAAGTATTTTTTTGCGCCATCGACTGCCGATTCACGCATGAAAAAATGCCGTCCGGCGGGATCAGACCGCCGGACGGCTAAGCTTCGAGGCATGTTGCTTAGGAGAGGAGGAGCAGCCCTCGAAGTAAGACACCGGAAAAGCAAGCGAACGGACCCAGGACCACCACCGGCTTTCGCGTTGACACTCGACCGGCCGGTCGGTAGGATCGATTCGAATCATAGGTGACTCGATCCCGAATGACAAGCCCCGCCGCATTCACGCCCCTCCCCTCCATTCACGCTAAGGGAACCAACATGCCTCATCCCGTTCTGGCGAGCCCGGATCTGATCCGGTTCGAAGGCGACACCCCTCACCTCGTCGGCAGCCGCTGCGACGAATGCGGCGAGGTGTATTTCCCCGCCGCCGACAGCTGCACGCGATGCACCGCGACGCGCATGCGCCCGCAGGACCTCGGCCGCCGCGGCACGCTGTGGTCGTGGACGATCCAGGGCTTCTTGCCGAAGGCCCCCTACAACAGCGGCGAAACACCGGAGACCTTCCGGCCGTATGGCGTCGGCTACATCGAGATGGTCTGTGGCATCAAGGTCGAGTCGCGCCTGACCGTCGCCGACGAATCCGGGCTGACGATCGGCATGCCGCTCGAACTGACCCTGATCCCCTATCGCACGACCGGCGACGGCGAGGTATTCACCTTCGCCTTCGGCCCGGCCGCATCAGCCTGACGAGGAACACGCCCATGGCTCAAGACGTCGCCATCATCGGTATCGGCCTGCACCCCTTCGGCCGCCACGACACGCTCTCCGGTCGCGCGCAGGGCGCGATCGCGCTCCGTGCCGCCCTCAAGGACGCCGGCATCGGCTGGGAATCGGTCGGCATCGCCTACGGCGGCAGCCACGACGCCGGCAACGCCGACGCGCTGTGCAACGACCTCGGCCTCACCGGCCTGCCCTTCGTGAACGTCGCGAACGGCTGCGCCACCGGCGGTAGTGCGCTCGCGAGCGCCGTCGCGGCGATCCGCTCAGGCAGCGCCGAGTTTGCGGTCGCAGTGGGCTTCGACAAGCACCCGCGCGGCGCCTTCAATCCGCACCCGCGCGACTGGGGCCTGCCCGACTGGTACGGCGAGACGGGGTTGATGCTCACGACCCAGTTCTTCGCCCTCAAGACGCGCCGCTACCTGCACGAGCACGGCATCAGCGAGGACGCGTTGGTGCGCGTCGCGCAGCGTGCCTTCCGCAACGGTGCGCTCAACCCGAGCGCGTGGCGGCGGCGCGAGATGAGCTACGCGGAGATCGCCGAGTCGATGCCGGTGAACCTCCCGCTGCGGCAATACATGTTCTGCAACCCGGCCGAAGGCGGCGCCGCGCTGGTGCTATGCCCCGCCGAGATCGCGAAGCGCTACCACCCCAAGCCGATCATCGTGAAGGCGGCCGTCGTGCGCACCCGCCACCACGGCTCCTTCGAGGTCTTCAGTCCGGCGCTCTCGGCACAGCAGGCACCCGCGCCGACGGTGACTGCGTCGCGCGCCGCCTTCGAGCAGGCCGGCGTGGGCCCGCGCGACATCGACGTGATGCAGTTGCAGGACACCGACTCCGGCAGCGAGATCATCCACATGGCCGAAAACGGCTTCTGCGAACACGGCGAGCAGGAACGCTTGCTGCGCGACGGCGAAACCGAGATCGGCGGGCGGCTGCCGATCAACACCGACGGCGGCTGCCTCGCGAACGGCGAACCGATCGGGGCCTCGGGCCTGCGCCAGGTGATCGAGATCTGCACGCAGCTGCGCCAGGAAGCAGGCGCGCGCCAAGTGCCGGGCGACCCGCGCCTCGGCTACACCCACGTCTACGGCGCGCCGGGAGTCAGTGGCGTGACGATCCTGCAGCGGTAGGCGCGAAGTGCTCTGGCGCAAGCAGATGGCGGACGTCCCCTTCACAGGGACCTACCGGCGACAGATCGACCTCGCCGCGCTCGACGCGTCGACGGTCGTCGGCTGGCTGGAGGACGAGTCCCACCATTTCGGGCTCACCCTCGTCCATGACGGCGCGCACATCCGCGAACTGCGCATCGCCGCGGCGCGCTACCCGTGGTCGACCTGCGCCGAGGCCGACCGGCCGCTGCAGGCACTGGTCGGCAAGCCGCTCGTCGCGCGTGCCTCGCAACTCGGCACGCTGGCCGACGTGCGCCTGCAATGCACACATCTGTTCGACCTCGCGAGCCTGATGGTCGCCCACGCCCATGCGGGCCGAGGTCACCGGCGCTATCACGGCACCGTGGAACCGCTCGCGGCGCTGCACCCGGATGTCCCCGAGGGCTGGCTGCGCGCGGCGCTGCGCCGCGACGGCGTCGTGGTGTTGCAGTGGGATCTGCACGACGACCGCATCATGGCGCCGGCTGGCCACGCCGGGCGCACGATCTACCACGGCTTCCGCGACTGGACCGAGACCCTCGACGCGGAGGAGGCCGAGCAGGCGCTGGTGCTGCGCCGCGTGGCCTTCGTCTCGAACGGGCGGCGGATCGCGATCGAGCATCTCGGCTCGGCGGCCGAACTCGGCCAGGCGCCGGTGTGCCACTCCTTCCAGCCGGCGCAGCGCGAGCATGCGATCCCGATCCCGAACTCGCGCCGGCGCTACGACACGACGCCCGAGGAGATGCTCGGGCAGGTAAAGCGAAAGCCCTGACGGGTGCAAGAACAGGAGAGGGTTTGAAATGCAGAACTACACCGATTTCACCGACAAGGTCGTCCTCGTCACGGGCGCGAGTCGCGGACTGGGCCGCGCGATCGCGCTGGGCTTCGCCGAATGCGGCGCCGACATCGTCGCGACGAGCCGCTCCGCCGAAGGCTGCGCGGAGGTGGTCGCCGAAGTGCAGCGCATGGGGCGCCGCGCGGTCGCGATCGGCTGCCACGTCGGCAAATGGGACGAACTGCCGCGGCTCGTCGCCGGCGCGCTGGAGGCCTTCGGCCGCATCGACGTGCTGGTCAACAACGCCGGCATCGCACCGGTAGCCGACTCGTCCTCGGCGGTGACCGAGGAGCTTTTCGACAAGATCCTGGGCGTCAATCTGAAGGGTCCCTTCCGCCTCGCAGCCCTGGTCGCCGACCACATGCGCGCGGCCGGCGGCGGTTCGATCATCAACATCACTAGCACCGCGGCGGTCCGGCCCGAGCCGGTGTATCCGGTCTACGCCGCCGCGAAGGGCGCGCTCAACATCATCACGCGCTCCCAGGCGATGGAGTTCGGGCCCACGGTGCGCGTCAACGCGATCATGGCCGGCCCGTTCTGGACGGACATCTCACGCAGCTGGCGCGAGGACTACGACCGCAACGCGCCGTCGGCCGTGAAGCGCATCGGCCGGCCGGAGGAGATCGTCTCGAGCGCCCTCTACCTTGCCAGCGCACGATCGAGCTACACCACCGGCGCGATCATCCAGGTCGACGGCGGGATGCTGTAACCGTCATGCCGCCTACTCCTCCACGCGGTATCGGGACAGGATCGCCAGCGAGAGCAGGCCGACGAGCACATAGGCGCCCGCGACCGGACGAATGGTGCCGTCGAAGAGGAAGCCGACGACGAAACTGATCGGCGCCGCGATCATCGTCGACACGAAGCCGAATAGGGACGCGGCGGTCCCGGCGATGCTCCCCAGCGGATTCATGACCGTCGCGGTCAGATTCGGCAGCAGCAGTCCGAACGCAAACATGCCGCAGGCCTGCAGCAGCATGAACGCCGGCAGGGACGCCTGGCCGGCCACGGCGAGCGCAAATGCCACAGCATTCGCGGCGACGAGCGCCCACAGCGCGTAACGGATCAGCCGCCGGCTGCCATACCGGCGCACCAGGCGTGCGTTGGCAAACGACGCGACTGCGGTGGTCAGCGACACCAGCCCCAGCAGCGGCGTGAAACTCATGCCGGCGCCGTAGGCGATCTGGAAGATTCCCTGCGCCGACGACAGGTAGCCCAGCTGCGCCCCGACTACGAGGCCGAAGACCGGTATGCCCGCCGCGGCCGCCGGCGTCCTTGCGACCGTCCGGCAGGCAGCGACGAGCGAGGCCGGGGAAACCGAGCGTCGCCCGCCGGGCGCCCGCGACTCGTCCAGACGCAAGCACGCCCACGCCAGCGTCGCCACGCCGACTCCCGCCGTGGCCGCGACCAGCCAGCGCCAGGAGCCGACCATCAGCACCAACTGGCCCAACATGGGCGCGACGACGGGCTCGAACAATAGGCCGGCCATCGCAAGCGACATCACGTGGGCGAGTTGCACGCCGGCATGGCGGTCGCGGGCGATCGAAAAGGTCACGACGCGCACGCCGCCGGCGCCGAAGCCCTGCAGCAAGCGCCCGGCGAGCAGCGCCTGGAAGGTCGGCGCCAGCGCGGCCATGACGCTGCCGCAGATGAAAAGTAGCACCCCCGCGAGAAACAGCGGCCGTCTGCCGTAACGGTCGCTGAGCGGACCGAACAGCAGCTGCGCCGGCCCGACGCCGAGCAGCAGAACGGCGACCACCGCCTGACCAAGATTGGCGTGCGCCAAGCTGAACTCGTCACCGATCGCGTGCAGTGCCGGCAGCATCAGGTCGACGGCCACCGCGCCGACCATCAGCCCGACGGCGATGAAGCCCACGAATTCCGCCGCCCCCATGACCGGCGCGGCCGGACCGACGGCACCCACGGTCAGCACGCCATCGGCGACGTCCTCAGCCGAGCTATCGGCCATGGAATTGCGGCTTGCGCCGGGCGACAAACGCCGCCACCGCCTCCGCGAAATCCTGCGACGCCGCACCCGCGAGAAAGGCCTGACGTTCTGCGTCGAGCTGCGTGGCGAGATCGCTTTCGAGCGACGCATTGAAGAGCCGCTTCGTGCGCCCGAACGCCCCGGTCGCCTGCGCGGCGAGGCGTTGCGCGAGCGCCATCGACTCCTCGTCCAGCGCGGCGTCGGCCACGACCTTCGTCACCAGCCCGAGCGCCAGCGCGCTCGCGGCATCGATGCGCTCGTCGAGCAGCGCGATCTCCATCGCCTTGCGCACCCCCACGAGCCGCGGCAACGTGTGGCTGCCGCCGCCGTCGGGCGAGGCCGCGAGCTGACAATAGGCGAGCTTGCAGTTCGTCGTGTCGCTCGCGACGACGAGATCGCACGCGCACATCAGCGAAAAGCCGAATCCTGCCACCGCGCCGCGCACCGCGCCGATCACGGGCTTGCCCATCGTGCGCAGTCGGCTCACCGCATCGCTGACGTCGGAGATCAGCGCGCCGAGGCGTGCGTCGCGCTCCGCCGCAGGCAATTCCAGCCACTCCGCGAAGCAGCGGATGTCCCCGCCGGCCATGAAGTGCGGCCCGGCACCGGTGACGATCACGCAGCGCACCGCCGGATCCTCCCCCACCTCCGCAGCGACGCGGGAAAACTCGCTCGCCATGTCCGGGTCGATCGCATTCAGCGCCTCGGGCGCGTTGAGCACCACGCGCGCGACCGCGCCCTGCCGTTCGACGATCACTTTCGCCGTCATCGCCGCGCCCTCACAGCGTATTGACCGTATGGCCGCCATCGACCACCAGCACCGATCCGGTCATATAGGACGAGGCCTCGGACGCGAGCAGCAGCAACGGCCCGGTGAGTTCGCCGCCGCGGCCCAGGCGCCGCAGCGGGATGCGTTTGATCAGCGCCTTGCCGGCATCGCTGCCGAAGAAGTCCGCGTTCAGCGGCGTCTCGACGTAGCCCGGCGCGAGCGCATTGACGCGGATACCGTAGCGCGCGAGTTCCAGCGCCATCGCCTTCGTAAGCTGGATGAGCGCCGCCTTCGACGCCGAATACGCCGGCAGCTGCTGGGCGACTCGCAGGCCCAGGATCGACGAGATGTTGATGATGCTGCCCGCCTTGCCGGCGTCCTTCATCGCGCGCGCGACACGCTGCGCAACACGCCAGGAGCCATTGAGGTTCACGTCGATGATGCCGTTCCAGTCCTGCTCTTCCACGTCGAGGAGTGGCTTGGTCTGCGTGACGCCGGCGTTGTTCACGAGGATGTCCGGCACGCCGACCGTGGCGACGATACTCGCCAGCGCGTCGTCCACGCTCTCGGCCCGCGTCACGTCCATCGCGACGGCATGCGTGCGGATGCCCTCCTCCCCGAAGCGCGCGGCCACTTCCCGCCCCTGCTCGATGCGCCGCCCGGCAAGGACGACCGTCGCGCCGGCGCGGCCGAGGTCGTGTGCAAAATCGAGCCCGAGCCCGCCGAAGGCGCCGGTCACGAGGGCGATCCGGCCCGAGATGTCGAACAGCGCGGCCGGCGCCGCAGCACGTGTATCGGTCATGCGTGCATCTCCTCGGGTTGCGCATGGGATGTGGCCGCGAGGAAGCGCGAGAAGTGTTCGTCGCGACTTCCGAACAGGGCGGCATTGACCATCAGCCGGCGGAAATAGTGGCTCACGTCGAGCTCCTCGGTAATGCCGAGGCCACCGTGCATCTGCACCGCCTCGTTCGCGACATGGCGTGCCGCCGTGCAGACATAGGCCTTGGCACCGCTGACGATGCGCCCGCGTTCGGCTGCCGGCAGCGACAATGCGTCCTGCGCCGCACGCGTCAGGGCGGCGATCTCCTCCTGCAGCAGGAACATGTCGACCGCGCGGTGCTGAAGCGCCTGGTTGGTGCCGATCGCGCGGCCGAACTGCTTGCGGATCTTCAGATATTCGCAGGTCGTCGTGACCAGCGCCCGCACGACGCCCAGCGCTTCGGCGCAGCAGGCAACGGTCGCGTGGTCGAGCACGTCGGCGATCGCCGCCGCGGCAGGCGTGCCGTCGTCCGGATCGAGGCGCTCGGCTGGCACCCCGGCGAAGTGCAGGTTCGCCGCACCGCGGCCATCGACGAGGCGGTAGCGCCGCGTCTCGATCTCCACCGAACGCGCATCGACGAGGAACAGGCGCTTGCCGCCACCGTGATCAGCATCCGCCGCCGACACGATCAGGCGATCCGCGATGTCGCCGTGCAGCACCGCGATCTTGTGGCCGCTGATGCGCCCGCCGCGCACTTGGCAAGCTGTCCCGCCGGCCGGCTCCGCATCGGCGAACGCGAGCTTCAGCGTACCGTCCGCGAGCTGCGGCAGCAGCGCGTCCTGCTGCGCCGCGCTGCCCTGGCTGCGCAGCAGGCCGGTGCCGATCAGCGCGCTCGCGAGGATCGGTTCCATCAGCAGGCGCGTGCCCACGACTTCCATCAGCGCGCCGACCGCGAGCGGATCGGCATCGAGGCCGCCGTGCGCCTCCGGCAGGCGCAGCGCGAGCCAGCCGAGTTCCGCATAGTCGCGCCACGCCGTTTCGCTGACACCCGCCGGATCGGCGAGCACCGCGTGGCGCTGCAGAAAACTGTAATTGTCGGCCGCATAGCGCGAGGCGCTGTCACGCAGCATCCCGGCCGTTTCGAGGTCCATGTTCATAGCCCCAGTACTCCCTTCGCGACGATGTTGCGCTGGATCTCCGACGCGCCGCCGAAGATCGTCGCGGCGCGGTTGTAGAAGTGATCCTTGACGATGCCGCCCGCGTCCTCGGGCCCCAGCGGCGGCGCGCTCGCGGCGTGCAGTGCGGCGGCGTCCCACGCGATACCGGCCGGGCCCAGGAGGTCGATCGCGGCCTCGGCGATGTCCTGGTAGAGCTCCGTGCCGCGCAGCTTGATCAGCGAGGCCTCGCCACCGTGGTCGGTACCGCGCATCATCGACTCGACGGCCTGGTAGGACGCGACCTCGAGCGCCAGCAAGCGCAGCTCCAGCTCACCGATGCGCGCGGCAGTTCGCTCCGGCGAAATCTGCGGCTGCTCGCGTGCGAGCGCCTTCAGCCGCGCCAGCGCGTGGCAGGCCATGCCGAGCAGCGCGCCGGCGGTGCGCTCGTTCTTCAGCAGGTACTTGGCGTAGGTCCAGCCCTCGCCTTCGGCGCCGACGAGGTTCTCGGCCGGCACGCGGACGTTTTCGAGCCACACCTCGTTCACATGCACGTAGCCGTCCATGGTCGGGATCGGCTTCACCGTCACGCCGGGGCTCTTCATGTCGATCAGCAGGAAGGAGATCGACTTCTGCGCCTGCTCTCCGCGCGCGGTCTTGACCAGGCAGAACAGCCAGTCCGCCCATTGCGCGTAGGTCGTCCACACTTTCTGGCCGTTCACGACGTAGTGGTCGCCCTCCCGGATCGCTTCGGTGCGCAGCGCGGCGAGATCGGAGCCCGCTCCCGGTTCGGAATAGCCCTGCGCCCAGAAGTCCTCGGTCGTCGCGATGCGCGGCAGGAAGCGGCGCTTCTGTTCCTCGCTGCCGAAGGCGTAGATCACCGGCCCGACGTACTTCACGCCGAAGGGGATCACCCACGGGCAGCCCAGTCGCGCGAGTTCGTCCTCGAAGGTAAAGCGCTCGAGCAGCGACCAGCCCTGCCCGCCGTGTTCCTTCGGCCAGTGCCCGATCGCCCAGCCCTGGTCATTGAGCAGGCGCATCCAGCGCACGTAGTCGTCCTTGTCGAGCACCTGATGCAGGCGCGACTTCCTTTTCAGGTCCTCAGGCATCACGCGGGCGTAGAACTGGCGGATGTCCGCCCTCAGTCGTCCGGCCTTGTCGCGGGCTTCGCTTAGCGTTTCTGTCATAGGGCTTCCTGCACGTGGATCGTCGGTGGGTTTGTCCGAAGTTCGGTATCTCCGGAAGCGGGCTTCAGCTCGCCCCGCCCTCGCACGCGAATCGCCATGCCGCGCTCGCGAGGGGGCGGATGTTGGCGGCGATCTCGGCGGCATTCGCCGACGCCGCATTGCCGCCCTGCAGCCGGTGCGCAATCCCCTGCAGGATCGCCGCCGTGCGAAACAGGTTGAAGGCGCGATAAAAAGGGTGGTTCGCATCGACCGCGAAGCCGGTGCGCTCGCAGTAACGCGCGATGTAGCGCTCCAGCGTCGGGATGCCGAGCGCCGCCAGATCGGCATCTGCGAGCGTGCCGCGCGCATCCACGCCAGGCGGGCGGTACCACTCCATCGCGTGGTACATCAGATCCCCCAGCGGATGCCCCAGCGTTGACAGCTCCCAATCCACGACGCCCACCACGCGCGGCTCGGTCGGATGGATCAGCAGGTTGTGGAAGGAATAGTCGCCGTGGATGATCGACGACAGGCCGTCGTCGGCCGGCAGCGCAGCAGGCAGCCACGCGATCAGCTTGTCCATCTCGGGGATGTCCTGCGTCCGCGACTGGTCGTACTGCTTCGACCAGCGCGCGATCTGGCGCGAGAAGTAATTGCCCGGCCTGCCGAAGTCGGACAGTCCGAGCGCCGCGAAATCGACCGTGTGAAGCCGCGCCAGCGTCTCGTTGACCGAGTCGAACACCGCGGCGCGCTCGGCGGGATCGAGGTCGGGCATCCGGCAATTCCAGAAGATGCGGCCCGGCACGTGGCGCATCACGTAGAACATGCTGCCCAGCACCTCGCGGTCTTCGCACAGCACGAAGGGCGCCGGCACCGGAAAGCCGGGCACCTGCGACAGCGCCTGGATCACGCGGAACTCGCGGTCGACCGCATGCGCGGACTTCAGCAACACACCGGGCGGCTGACGTCGCAGCACGAAGTTCTGCGAAGGCGTTTCGAGCAGGTAAGTCAGGTTCGACTGTCCCCCCTGGAATTGCCGGACGGTCAGCGGCCCGCGAAACCCCGGCAGGTGCTCGCGGAGGTAGTCGCACAGCCGCTCCTCGTCGATGCGGGCGACTTGGTGGATCTCCCCCACCTCGCCGATGTACGCCTTGGGTTCATCAGCGGTATCCGCCCCTTCGGCGCCCGCCGTCTCCCTCGTCAAGCTGCTCGTCATTTCACCCATGGCATTCATTTATCCGATTGTTGTGTCGTGCGCGCCGTGGGCGCCATCACGTGCATCTCCGCAGGATTCCGTGGAACCCGGCATTCGTCCGGTTTCCGCGCCGCACTCCCGTCCGTCCATACGGTCGATTGCCGGGCAATATTGAGCCCTGGTGCGTTCTTACCCGACGGTTGAACGGACGATACTCGACCGACCGGTCGGCTGTCAACGTGAAAAATCCGTAAAACCCCGGCGTGCCGCCGGAAACAACTTTCCCATTGACACTCGACCGCCCGGTCGGTAGGCTTAAACGGAAGCGGTCGGAAACGGTGCAAACGCGCGCTGTCGACCGCGTCCGCAAGAGCGTCGGGCAAAGGCCCGGCCGGCAGCGCACACTTGACGACGCATCACAATTCTCTTGGAGACCGAAGGTGAGAGACAGGAACGCATTGTTCAACTCGGAGCTGCTGACGGAGCTCGCGCCCTTCACGATCTCGGGCTACGACCTCTTCCGCGAGGTCATCGAGACGGATGGCGCCGTGCCAGCGAAACTGAAAGGCCTGTTCGCCGCCGCAGCCGCGTGCAACCGCCGCTACCCAGCGCTCGCCCGCAAGGAGCTCGACCGCGCGGCACGTCTCGGCCTGACCCGCAACGAGGCCGCCAGCGCGCTGATACTGCTAAGCAGCCTGCGCGGCGAAGGCGCGGCGCTCTCTTTCGACGCCATGATCCGCGAGGTCTATCCGCCCTCGGCTCACCAAGGGCATCCGGCGCCGCATCAGCCGGAACTGGTCCGCGCCGCCCCGGGCGAGGCCGAAGCCAATTTCAAGGCTTACTTCGGCACCGTCCCGCCCGCGTTGGCGACGCTGCTGCGTCTCGCCCCGAAAGGCGCCGACGGCTACTTCCTGATGCGCAAGGGCACGATCGACTGCAACCAGCTCGACCGCAAGGCCGCCGAACTGATGCTGATCGCGGTGCTCGCCTCCGACTACAGCCCCCAGGCAGCGACGCACATCCGCGCCGCCCGCGCGGTCGGCGCGACCGACGAGGAAATGGCCGAGGCCATCCTGTGCGCCGTTCCTTCCGCGGGCATCGCCGCGTGGATGGCGGCCGGCGTCCTGATCGAGGCCCAGTAATGGCGGCGACCGCCAATCGCCGGTGGCTGCTGCGCCGCCGTCCCGAAGGACGGGTCGGGCGCGACGATCTGGAACTCGCCACCGCATCACGGCCGGCGCCCGCCGACGGCGAGGTTCTGGTCCGCATCAAGCTTCTCTGCATGGACCCGACGATCCGCAACTTCATGGATGCCGATGCCGGCTACGGCGTGCCCGTCGCGTTGGGCGACGCGATCCGCGGCATGATCGTCGGTGAGGTCGTCGAATCGCGCGATCCGACTCATGCCGTCGGTAACCTGGTGTGGGGCTTCGGCGAGTGGAGCGACTACGTCGCACGCCCGGCTGCGCAATTCTTCGCGCTGCCGACGCGTTTCGGCCACCCCCTGCCCGCCTACACCCACGTCCTCGGCACCATCGGCCTGACTGCGCATTACGGACTGCATGACGTCGCCCGCATCCAGCCCGGCGACACGGTGCTCGTGAGCGGCGCCGCCGGCGCGGTCGGTTCGCTCGTCGGACAGATGGCGCGCATCGCGGGCGCCTCACGCATCGTCGGCATCGCCGGCGGCGCGGACAAGTGCCGCCGTGCGATCGAACGCTACGGCTACGACCATTGCGTCGACTACAAGGACGACACGCATCTCGATGCCGCGCTCGGCGCGGCCTTCCCGGACGGCATCGACGTCGTCTTCGAGAACGTCGGCGGCGCGATCCTCGAAGCCGCGCTGAACCACCTGCGCAAGAACGCGCGGGTCGCGCTGTGCGGGATGATCGCGCGCTACGGCGCGAAGGAGCCCGTGCCCGGCCCCGGCAACCTGTGGAACTTAGTGGTCAACACCACCCGCATGCAGGGTTTCCTCGTCACCGACATCGTGCGCGACCGCGCACGCACGGACAAGGCGCTCGCCGACATCGACACATGGATCCGCGACGGCCGCCTGCGCTACGACATCGACGTGCGCACCGGCTTCGAAAACATCCCCGACATCTTCAACTGCCTGTTCACCGGCGCCCATGAGGGTCGCCTAGTCGTGCAGATCGATCAGGACCGCGCGTCATGAGCCAGCTCAGCTACATCCGCCACGGCGACATCGCCGTCGCCACCGTCAACAACCCGCCTGTCAATGCCCTGAGCCTCGGCGTGCGCCAGGGGCTGATGCAGGCGATCGAGGCGAGCCGCGCCGACAAGAGCGTTCGCGCCCTCGTCATCATCGGTGGCGGCAGCACCTTCGTCGCCGGCGCCGACATCAACGACTTCGGCAAGCCCTACGAAGAGCCCAGCCTCTACGCAATCATCGACGCGCTGATGGCCAGCCCCAAACCGGTGATTGCCGCAATCCACGGCACCGCTTTCGGCGGCGGGCTGGAGCTCGCCCTCGCGTGCCAGTGGCGCATCGCGAGCCCCGACGCGCAGATCGGACAACCCGAAGTGAAACTCGGCCTGATGCCCGGCGGCGGCGGCACGCAGTGGTGGCCGCGGCTCGCCGGCCCCGAGGTGGCGCTGGCCGTCACCACCAGCGGCAACCCGGTCACCGCGCGCCAGGCCCACGAATGGGGCGTCATCGACCGTCTCGCCGAAAGCAAGCTGCTCGAAGACGCGCTCGCGATGGCGCAGGACGTCCTCAGTGGTGCGCTGCCCGCACGCCGGCTCGCCGAATCCACCGACAAGATCCGCGGCGTCGATCCCGCCCTCTTCGACGAATTCCGCAAGAAGAACGCGCGCAAGTGGAAGGACCAGCTCGCGCCGTGGAAGATCGTCGACTGCATCGAGGCCGCCTGCCGGCTGAGCTTCGACGAAGGCTTCCGGCTGGAGAAGGAAGCCTTCCGCGAATGCGAGCACAGCACCCAGAGCCGCTCGCTGATCCACCTCTTCTTCGCGGAGCGCGCCGCCGGCAAGCTGCCGGACACCGACGCCGCGGTCCGTCCTGCCCCGGTTGCGACGGTCGGCGTCGTCGGCGCGGGCACGATGGGCGCCGGCATCGCGATGTGCTTCGCCAACGCCGGCCTGCCGGTCACGCTGCTCGACACCTCCGATGAAGCTCTCGCGCGCGGGATGAAGATCATCTCCGGCAACTACGCGACCTCCGTGAGCCGCGGCAGCCTGCCGCAGGCACGCGCCGACGTCGCGCTCGCGCGCATCCGCACGACGACCGACGACGCTGCGCTCGCCGACGCCGACCTCATCGTCGAGGCCGTTTTCGAGGACATGGAGATCAAGCAGGCAGTGTTCCGCCGCCTCGACGCGGTCGCCAAGCCCGGCGCGATCCTCGCGACCAACACTTCGACGCTCGACGTCGACGCGATTGCCGGGGTCACCTCGCGCCCCGGCGACGTCCTCGGCCTGCATTTCTTCAGCCCCGCGAACGTGATGCGCCTGCTGGAAGTCGTGCGCGGCCCGCGCACCGCGCCGGAGACGCTCGCCACCGCGATGGCGGTCGCACGCACGCTGCGCAAGATCGCAGTCGTCTCCGGCAACGCCTACGGTTTCATCGGCAACCGCATCCTCGGCGCCTACGGCCGCGAAGCCGACTTCCTGCTCGAAGAAGGCGCGACCCCGTGGCAGATCGACCGCGTGCTCACCGAGTTCGGTTTCCCGATGGGTCTCTTCGCGATGCGCGACATGGCCGGTCTCGACGTCATCTGGCGCATCCGCCAACAGGAAAACCTGACCCGGCCGGCGCACTTGCGCTACTCGACGATCGCCGACCGCATCTGCGAGATGGGCCGTTTCGGCCAGAAGACCGGGCGCGGCTACTACCTCTACGACGGCCGCAGCCCCACACCCGACCCGGAGATCGAAGCCCTCATCGTCGACGTGTCCGCCGAGCTCGGCATCACCCGCAAGGAAATCCCGGACGCCGAGATCCTGCAACGCCTGCTATGCGCGATGGCGAACGAAGGCGCCCGCATCCTCGAGGAAGGCGTCGCACTGCGTGCCGGCGACATCGACGTCGTCTATGTGAACGGCTACGGCTTCCCCGCCACGCGCGGCGGCCCGATGTGGTGGGCGCACGAAGCCGGACTCGCGTCGATTCGCGATGCCGTCACGGCCTATCACCAGGTGCACGGCGAGTACTGGACGCCTTCGCCGCTCCTCACGCGCGCCGCCGAAGCCGGAGGCGACTGGGATGCCGCACACATTTTTTCTCACCCACCAACCACCACTACAGGGAGCGCATCAGATGCGTGACGCGGTAATTGTTTCCGTCGCCCGCACCCCCATCGGCAAGGCCTATCGGGGTGCCTTCAACAATACCCAAGGGCAGGCCCTCGCGGGCCACGTCGTGCGGGCCGCCCTCGACCGCGCCGCGGTCGAATCCGACGCGGTCGACGATGTCGTGATGGGCTGCGCGATCCAGCAAGGCACCACCAGCTTCAACGTCGGTCGCCAAGCAGCCCTGCGCGCTGGGCTGCCGGTCAGCGTTCCCGGCATGACCGTCGACCGCCAATGCGGCTCGGGTCTGATGGCGATCGCCACTGCGGCCAAGCAGATCATCGTCGACGGCATGAATGTCGCCGTCGCCGGCGGCGTCGAGTCGGTGTCGCTGGTGCAGAACGAGCACTACAACATGTTCCGCATCCAGGACCCGGTGCTCGACGAGCGCGTCCCTGCGCTCTACATGTCGATGCTGGAGACGGCGGAAATCGTCTCGCAGCGCTACGGGATCAGCCGCGAACGCCAGGACGAATACGCCCTGCGCTCGCAGCAACTCACCGCCAAGGCGCAGGCCGAGGGGCGCTTCGCCGACGAGATCGTGCCGATGGAATCGGTCATGGCGCGCTTCGACAAGGCGAGCGGCAACACCTTGTTCGAGCCGGTCACCCTGGACCGCGACGAAGGCAACCGGCCGCAGACGACATTGGAAGACCTCACCAAGCTGCAACCGGTCTTCACCGGCGGACAGATCCTCAAGGAAGGCCGCTGCGTCACCGCCGGCAACGCTTCTCAGCTGTCCGACGGCGCCGCTGCGCTGGTGCTGATGGAGGCGGCAGAAGCCTCTCGACGAGGACTCCCCCCCCTCGGTCGCTATCGCGGCATGGCCGTGGCGGGATGCGGCCCCGAGGAGATGGGCATCGGCCCGGTACTTGCCGTACCCAAGCTCCTCGCCCGGGCCGGTCTCAAGGTCGACGATATCGACCTGTGGGAACTCAACGAGGCCTTCGCATCTCAAGTGCTGTACTGCCGCGACACGCTCGGCATCCCCGACGAGCGCCTCAACGTGTCTGGCGGCGCGATTGCCGTTGGCCACCCCTACGGCATGTCAGGCGCGCGCATGACCGGCCACATCCTGCTCGAAGGCCGCCGCCGCAAGGCCAAATATGGCGTCGTGACGATGTGCGTCGGCGGTGGCATCGGCGCCGCCGGACTGTTCGAAATTTTCTAAAAAACCGGCATTGACAAATATCACTGTCGTGGTATGGTTTCACTTAACCGACCGACCGGTCGGGTGCGTAAATCGAGTGCCGGGATGCCCCGGGCTTGAATCAAAAATCTCTCTGGAGCGGAGTTAGCCATGGAATTGGAAAAGGACGTCATTCAGTACGAAGTTGCCCCCAACGGCATCGCCACGATCTGGCTGAATCGGCCGCACAAGCGCAACTGCGTGAGCCCGCAGCTGCTGAAGGAACTCGAGAAGGCGGTCGACC
>NZ_DATFAO010000066.1:0-142560 GCF_035254505.1 Aromatoleum sp.
CCATCCCGAACAGGACCGTGAAACAGGACCGCGCCGATGATAGTGCCTCTCGTGGGTGCGAAAGTAGGTCATCGTCAGACTACCTCATCCCAAAAAAGCCGCCGACCTCACACAGATCGGCGGCTTTTTTACGTCTACGGCATCACTGCGCTATAGAGTGGGCGTAGACGACTGTAAGCGTTCAGCCGTCCCGCCTTCCGTGACCTGCCCCCCGAATTCAGTACGAGGGTTGACCTGCTCCCCAATTTAGTCCGCAATCGACATAGAGTCTGCGGTTAAGAAACTGTGTGCAAATTGGTTGGGCGTCAGGTAGCCCAGCGAGCTGTGGGGCCGCTGGCGATTGTATTCCTGCCGCCAGTCTTCGATGACCTGCCGGGCGTGGCGCATCGACAGGAACCAGTGCTCGTTCAGGCATTCGTCCCGGAACTTGCCGTTGAAGCTTTCTATGTAGGCATTCTGCTGCGGCTTGCCCGGGTGGATGAAACTCAAGCGCAGCCCTTGGCTATAGGCCCATTCATCCAGCGCCTTGCCGGCGAACTCGAGGCCATTATCGACGGTGACCGACTTCGGCAGCCCTCGATTCTCTGCCAGCCGCTGCAGCACGCCAACGACCCGCCGGCCGGGCAACGAAGTATCGACTTCAATTGCCAGGCACTGCTTGGTGAAGTCATCGACGATGTTCAGGCATCGCAGCCGCCGACCATCGGCTAGGCCGTCCGAGACGTAGTCCATCGACCAGCTCTCGTTCGGTGCTGAAGGTGCGACCTTGATTTGGCGCTCGACGCCGGCGATGCGCTTGCGCTTTCGTTTGCGCACCATCAGGCCGGCTCCGTGATACACCCGGTACGTGCGCTTCCGGTTGATCTCCCAGCCTTCCCGGCAGAGCAGGACATGCAGACGGCGGTAGCCATAGCGCCGCTTCTGCGCCGCCAACTCGCACAGCCGCTCCTTGAGTTCCGTGTCGGCCGGCCGCTTGCCTTGATAGCGATACAGCGACCGAGAAATACCGATCAGCCCACAAGCCCGCGTGATGCCCATCTGCTGCGTTGCCATCAGATGCGAAACTGCTGCTCGCTTAGCTTGTGGGCCTACCACTTTCGGCCCACGACCTCTTTCAAGGCGGCGTTGTCCAGCATCGCTTCCGCCAACAGCCGCTTGAGCCGGGCATTCTCGGTCTCCAATGCCTTCAAACGCTGTGCGTCCGACACGGTCATGCCGCCGAACTTCGCCTTCCAGTTGTAGTAGGTCGCCTCGCTGATGCCGTGCTTGCGGCACAGCTCCGCCACCTTCAGGCCGGCTTCAGCTTCCTTCAGGATGCCGATGATCTGTTCTTCGGTGAAACGCTTCTTCATGCTGCCTCCCCAGGAGGCAGACTCTACATCAATGCCGGACTAATCTCGGGGAGCAGGTCACCCGGAGCGAGGAGCCGATCATGAGCATAGTGTCCGCGACATTTTTAGTGGACACGTGGACACATGGACTCAGCACTCATTCCTCTTCCCGCGCCTCGGACATGGCGGCGACATTCACCGGAATTCAAGGCACGGGTGATTGAAGCTTGTCTGCAACCGCCAATCTCGATTGCGACAGTGGCGTTGGCCAACCAACTAAACACCAATTTCGTGCGTAAATGGGTCAAAGCCCATCGCGAGCGGGCGCGGCTGGAGATGTCGGCGAACGGGAGAGACGCTTGTACGATAGCGCCGACTCAGGAGTCCGTGGCCGCCTTCGTAGTAGTAACGGTGCAGACGCCCGCCGCCGAGCCCTCGAGCGACATTCGGATCGAGATCCGGCGGGCGCAGACGGTGGTGCAGATCAGCTGACCCACATCGCAGCCATTGGCCTGTACGCAGCGGTTGCGCGAGTTGTTGCGGTGATCCGACCTGGGCAGGTGTGGCTGGCCGTCGAGCCAGTCGATATGCGGATGGGCATCGACGGGCTGTCGCGCAAGGTGCAGTGGGCGTTGGGCCGCGCGCCGTGTGACGGCAGTGCGTACGCCTTTCGCAATCGCAACGGCAACCGGATCAAGCTGCTGATCTGGGACGGCACCGGGGTATGGCTGTGCGGTCGACGACTGCATCAGGGGCGCTTCACCCTGGCCGCAGGGCGATGCGCCTGTCTGTACGCTGAGTGAGGCCCAATGGGACTGGCTGGTCAGGGGCGTGGATTGGCGGCGACTCGACGTCATGCCGTCTTTGCACTGACAGGTCTGAGCGCGCTGGATGGCACTAACGCCTTGTGGCCAAAGGGGTTAGTGCCCACCCCAATGGTATAATTCGAGGCATGAACTTGTGCGCTGATCCGGCCCTGAATCGTACGATTTCCGCTCTGCCGGATTGGGTTCAGACGCAGAGCCAGGCGCTGCAAACCGAACTGGCCCAGCGCGAGGCCGAGCTCAAGCGAGGGGAAGTCAAGATTCAGCAACTCACGTTTGAACTGGCCCATCACAAACGCATCCGGTTTGGCGCCAAGAGTGAAGCGTTCTCGTCCGAGCAGCGCGACCTGTTCGTTGATGCCGCCGACGAGGATGGCCCGGCCACTGCGGCCGAGTTGGCGCAGCGGCAGGAGTCGGGCAGCGCGCCGCGCCGGCCCAAGCCAACCGGTCGCAAGCTCCTGTCGCCAGAACTGCCCCGCATCGAGCATCGCCACGAATCGGCCTCATGCTCTTGTGGGCAGTGTGGCCGGGACTTGGTGCTGATCGGCGAGGACATCAGCGAACAACTGGACGTGGAGCCGGCGCGGTTCTTCGTCCATCGTCACATCCGTCCGCAGTACGCCTGTCGCTCGTGCGAAACGGTGACGGCAGCGCCGGTGATGCCTTCGCTGATCGACGGGGGCTTGGTCGCGCCGGGTCTGCATGCTTGGGTGCTGATCCAGAAGTAGGTGGATCATCTGCCTCTTGACCACATCGAGAAGATCAGCGAGCGCCAGGGCGTACCGATTGCTCGCTCGACCTTGGCGCAATGGGTGGGGCAGTTAGGGGTGGGGCTGTAACCGCTGGTCGATCGGCTGGTGGTCCTACTCAAACAGGGTGCGGTCCTACATGCCGACGAAAACACTGCTCCAGCAACTGGACCCCGACGAGGGCAAGACGAAACGAGCGTATCTATGGCCTACCGCAGCAACGACCTGCAAGGCGCGTCCAGGATCGTCGTGTTCGACTATCAAACCAGTCGTAGCGGCGTGCATGCACGCAACTTCCTGCAGGACTGGCGAGGTCATCTGATGGTCGATGATTACGGCGATACAAAGCGAGCTTCCAGCAAGAGGGGTCATTGAGTCGGCCTGTCTGGCGTATTGCCGACGAAAATTCTTCGACCTGCACGCAGCCGGCGCTCACCCCCTGGCCGAAGAGGCATTGCGCCGCATCGGTGAGCTGTATGCGCTCCAAGCGCAGGTCCGTGACGCCGACGTCGCTTCCCGTTCGGTATTGCGCCACAACGAAGCGAAACCGCGTCTGAGCGCATTGCACGACCGGTTCATCGCCCAGCGCCTCAAGACCGCCGAGGGCAGCGGCCTCGCCCGAGCCATAGACTACAGCCTCAAGCGCTGGCGTGCCCTGATTCGCTACGCTGACAGCGGCGATCTGCCGATCGAAAACAACGTCGTCGAAAACGCGATCCGGCCCATTGCCCTTGGGCGCCGCAACTGGTTGTTCTGTGGCTCCGAGCGCGCCGGCCCTCGCGCTGCCGCCATCCAGAGTCTGCTGGCTACCGCAAAACCCAACGGTCTGGAGCCGTATGCCTGGCTCAAGGATACGTTGGAGAAACCGCTCGTCCGGCCTTACAGCCGTCTTGACGAGTTGCTGCCGCTGGCCCCTGTGCGCCCTTGATTACCGACGGGGAATGTTGCGGGAGACCGCTTACGTTGTTCAAGGCCCGGATCGCCAATCTTGCGTTGACGATGGCCAATCAGCTGAGCGCCAACCACGGTTCGCGGTTTCGCCGGTATGGAGCGGCCCGCGTGCACCTTTCCGTTGGAGTTTGGCGCTCACCAATGGTTAGTGGCTACATGTCCATTGGGTTTCACTGCGAGGTGAATTTCGCGATCCACGTGTCTGTCAGCATGCGAATTCTGAACCACTGGCTGTGAGCCGAGCAGAGACGATCTGCGTCGCGTGTTCCGCGCGGCTTTGCCACGCGATGGGAGCATCCATCTATCTCGCCTGCCACCATCTCAGCAGGCCCGTTTCCTGCGGGCAGCATGAGATAGTGTGGGTATCACTCAGCTGTGAGCAGTTAGAATTACCGGAAGCTGATGGTTATGCGCTGCCGAGATGACGTCCGATGCCGGTCGTGTGGGTCATGCCGGCAGCGTCGTAGAGTTGCGGTCGCTGGGTGGCGTTCAGCAGCACTGCGAGTGCGGCTTGATTGTGTTGCAGGCGCTCGGTAATCAATTTGCCATTGAGCACGTTACGTCGCTGCGCTTCGCGGGCGAGTTCGAGTACCTGCTCCCACCGGGTGGAGGTTGCCGGAAGCGGTGCACACACTTCGCGAATGGCCGCGTCGGTGTGAGGTTTGCGAAGTCGGGCGAGCAGCAGTGCGCGGTCGCCGTGGATGCGCTGGAGTTGGTGATAGCGCTCCGTCTTCTCCTGGCTCAGCACGAGCAGCGCATCGGCATCGCCTGCGACGAGCAGGCTTTCCTCACGTTCGAGCAATGCAACAAAACCCTGCAGCAGGGTCGCTTCAGTGTCGATCAGTTGTGCGATGCGCTGAACTTCCGGCTGGATGGTCACGTTTCGCCTTCTACGATTGGGCGTCAAGCATCTGGCGAACGCTTTCGATCAGCCCGTCGGCAATCCGGTTGGCGTCAATCTTGAACCGACCTTCCGAAATCGCTTGGCGGATTTCGTCGACTCGGCTGTGATCGACAGCAGGGGTCGTAGACAGGGCCGCTTCTGCCTTGCTGAGGCTTGTCGACAGGGAGGAAAGCTCGACTTTGTCGTCGCTTGGCGCGGTGCTGGATGCGTCGGATCGTGGGCGCACCCGACTTTCACCGGGCGTCGTGGTGCCGACCGGTTTAAGGGTTCCTTCGATTTTCACGGCCCAACTCCCATTAAATGATCTCTGACCGATTTAACGGCTCGTCGTAGGGAAACTTTAGCTCTTTTTTGTCGGCCTGGGCAGCCTTCAGAAGCGGATTTCAATGGCACCGTCCGCTCTGGCCGTGCCGGTTACAACCTGGCCGTTGGCAAGGCGCACCCGGACTGCCTCGCCTGCGGCCGCGGCGTTCATTGCGCGGCCTTCGTTCGCGACGGTGAAGCCTTCGCCGACGCCGAGGATCTTGACCGTTTGGCCTTGCCGGACGATCTGCGGAAGGATCAGCGCGTCGGTCGTGATCGCGCTGCCCGCGGCGATGCTGTAGCGGGCCCGCTGGCCTACGGCCTGGGTCGTATCGGTGAGCGGTGCCGCGGATTCGGCGGCGATGTCGCCCGTCCGGCGTTCGAGGTCGGACGGGGAAATGATCTGTCCACCCCGCAACGCGCGGCTTGCGACGAGATAGTCGGCCACGACAGTGATCTGGACGGGGAGATACGCCGTCCACGTCACGGGAGAGTCGCAACGTATTCCGAGGTTGATGCGGCCCCACGCGCGCGTGCCCGGCGGCAGGAAGGCGGCGATCGCCGCGCACGGTGGCAGCTGATTCCGGGGATCGAAGGGGGTGACCTGGATGCTGACTTTTCCCGGAAGTGCCGCGGTCTGTTGCTGCAGGAAGGTCCGTGCGGCGCGTTCGACGGGTTCGGGGTTTTGCTGCGCCTGGGCAGGCGCGCCGAGCGTGCTTGCGACGATGGCAAGCAGGGCTATCAGCGAGCGCGCGTGTCTTGAGATTTGATTGGGCATGGCGGGGATTGCATCACGCGCGAGACGCGGAGGCAACCCGGCTGGGACGGGGCGGCAAGGATTGCCGTTGATGACCGGACGGGATACGCGGGCGGCAGATCAAGCGGCGAAATTAGCCGGTATTTGCCGGTCTTATCGCTGCAAGGAGGGTGTGCAGCGGGGACTAAGATCGCTGGCATGGAAGGTGCAATGAGGCAGGTGCCGGACGTTAAGTGTTTATCGGCACGTGGCTCGCGAACTTGAGGTGATGCAAATGAAAACCCAACTGGACAATGCGCTGCAGTTTCAACAGACGGCTCTGAATCTGCAGGCCCAGCGTCAGCAGATGTTGGCTTCGAACATCGCCAATGCCGATACGCCGAACTACAAGGCGCGCGACATCGATTTCCGTTCGGCACTGAAGGGTGCGATCGGAGAACGCAGCGGACCGCTCGCGCTGAGCGGGACGTCGGAGAGGCATCTCACTAGTTCGGATAGTACGGCATTCGGGGCATATGTCGGTTATCGGCGGGATTTCCAGTCGAACGTGGATGGAAACACGGTGAACATGGACGTGGAGCGCGCCGCGTTTGCCGAGAATTCGGCGCATTACGAGGCGAGTATCTCGTTCATCAACAGCCTGCTGCGCGGTATGCAGACGGCGATTAGCGGTCAATGATCGGGAGTAGGCGATCATGAGCAGCATGTTCAACGTTTTCGGTATTGCAGGTTCTGCGCTGAATGCGCAGTCCGCGCGGCTGAACGCCACCGCATCGAACCTGGCAAACGCGGACAGTGTTGCGGGACCGGACGGGCAGCCATACCGGGCCAAGCAGGTGGTGTTTACGGCGACGCCGGTGGCAGGGCCGGGCAGTCTGGGCGTGCAGGTGAGTGGGGTGGTCGAAAGCGCCGAGCCGGGCCGGATGGTGTACGAGCCGAGCAGTCCGGCCGCAAACGCCGACGGCTATGTGCAGATGTCGAACGTGAATGTGGTCGAGGAAATGACGAACATGATCTCGGCCTCGCGCGCGTACCAGACGAACGCCGAGGTGATGAACACGGCCAAGTCGCTGATCCAGAGAACACTGCAGATCGGACAGTAATCAGGCGGAGTGAATCATGGCAACGGTTAACAACACGGTTTCGTCGGCGGCGGATGCGGCGGTCGCGCTCTTGGGGCGCAAGGCGACGGAGGCCGCGAAGGCGGACGCGGATACGCAGGGTCGCTTCCTGACGCTGCTGACGGCGCAGTTGAAGAACCAGGATCCGATGAATCCGATGGACAACGCGCAGGTCACCTCGCAGCTCGCGCAGATCAGCACGGTCGATGGCATCGAACGGCTCAATACGATGTTGGGGCAGCTGATGGACGGGCAGCAGTCGACCGAGGCGATGCAGGCGGCGTCGCTGGTGGGGCGCGGCGTGCTGATCCCCGGGAAGGGGTTGGCGCTGGGGGATTCAGGCGCGCTGGGCGGTTTTTCGCTGGACACACCGGCGGACAAGGTCACGCTGCATATCAAGGATGGGAGCGGCCTGGAGGTCGCGAAAGTGGACCTGGGCTCCTTCGATGCCGGGACGCACGATTTCCAGTGGGATGGAACGACGCTCGGGGGCAGTCGTGCGGCAAACGGAAAATATACGGTGAGCATCGAGGCATCCACTGCTGACCAAGCGGTGACGGCCGAGGCGCTACAGTTCGGTGCGGTGACGAGCATCTTGCGCGGCGCGAAGAGCACGGACTTGCAAGTGGGCGATCTGGGCATCTTCAAGATGTCGGACGTCAAGCAGATTGTTTGATTGATACGGGATTGGCAGGGAGACGGTCATGGCATTCCAGCAAGGGTTGAGCGGGCTGAGTTCGGCCTCCAAGGCGCTCGATGTGATCAGCAACAACGTGGCGAACTCGAATACCATCGGTTTCAAGGCCGGGCGGGCGGAGTTTCAGGATGTGTTCGCCGCGGCTCTGAATGGCGCGGCTTCCGGAGTGCAGGTCGGGATCGGTTCGGCGATCGGTGCGGTGACGCAATCGTTCTCGCAGGGGAACATCACCACGACGAACAATCCCCTCGATATCGCCATCAACGGCAACGGTTTTTTCCGCATGGCCGCGCCCGATGGGACGGTGGCTTATACGCGGAACGGTCAGTTCGATGTGAATAAGGACGGGTTCGTCGTCAACTCGCGGGGATTCGAACTGACGGGGTATTCGGCAGTTAATGGCGTGATTCTGGCCGGCGGTACGCCGAGCCCGATTCAGCTCGACTTTTCGGATGTGCAGCCGAGCCCATCGTCGACGATGACCTTGGCGATGAATCTGGATTCGCGCGATCCGGTGTCTCCGTCCTTCGATCCGACGAATCCGACGCCGCTGGATCGAAACAACGTGACGGCCGGCGGGTACAACTTTTCGACCTCGGCCACGGCCTACGACTCCCTCGGTAACGCACATACGCTGACCTTCTTCTTCCAGAAGGCGAGTGCGGGAACGTGGAATGGCTACTACCAGGTCGACGGCACCGGCAACGCGACGGCGATCCCGTCGCCGGGTTCGCCGCTCGCATTCGATGCCAACGGCGCGGTCACTTCTGGTGCCCAATTCAGCATTACCTTCCCTGAATTCGCCAGTACAGGCGCCTCGGCGACGCAGTCTATCGCCTTTGATCTGGCCGATTCCACTCAGTTCGGCAGCCAGTTCGGCGTAAATACGCTGCGGCAGGACGGCTTTGCTTCCGGTCGCCTGACCGGTATCACGATCGGCAATGACGGGGTGATCCTTGGTCGTTACAGCAACGGGCAGAGCCGTGATCTGGGGCAGGTGACCCTGGCGAACTTCCAGAGCCCGAATGGGCTGCTGTCGCTCGGTGGCAACCTGTGGGCCGAATCGTCGGATTCCGGGCAGCCGATCATCGGCGTTCCGGGCAGCGCGAACCTTGGGCTGCTGAATGCGGGTTCGCTCGAAGAGGCGAACGTGGATTTGACGGCGGAATTGGTGCAGCTGATTGTGCAGCAGCGCGCCTACCAGGCGAATGCGCAGTCGGTGCGGGCGCAGGACCAGATTCTGCAGACCATCGTGAATCTCGGCTAAGGGCGCTGACGTTACCCGGTAACGGAAGGAGGCATCATGGATCGCCTGATCTACACCGCGATGACCGGTGCGAAGAGCACCTTGGGGCAGCAGGCTGCGGTGGCGCACAACCTGGCGAACGCGTCGTCCACCGGTTTTCGCGCCGAGCTCCATCGGCTGCGATCGGTGCCCGTGCAGGGCGAGGGCTTGGCGACTCGGGCCTTCGTCGTCGATGCGAGTGCCGCGTCGAATTTCGAGACTGGGGCGCTGCAGCAGACGGGCCGGACGCTCGACGTCGCCGTACAGGGGAAGGGTTGGCTCGCCGTGCAGATGCCCGACGGCAGCGAGGCCTACACCCGCGACGGCAGCTTCGAGCTCAGTGCGAACGGGGTATTGCAGACGCGCCACGGGCAGCCGGTGGTGGGCGATGGCGGCCCGGTGACGATTCCTCCGGACAGCGAGGTCACGATCGGAAACGACGGTTCGATTTCGGCGCTGACTGGTGGCGGCGCCGAGAACGTCATCAACGTCGTCGGCCAGCTGAAGCTCGTCAATCCGCCCGAAGAGTCGCTCGTACGTGGGGATGACGGGCTGTTCCGGCTGGCGCAGGGCGGCGCCGCGCCGCGTGACGAGAACGTGCGCGTGGCGGGGGGATTTCTCGAAGGCAGCAACGTCAGCGTCGTCGATCAGATGGTGACGATGATTTCGCTTGCGCGCCAGTTCGAGATGCAGACGAAGATGCTGCAGACCGCGCAGGAGAACGATCGCGCGGCGACGCAGGTGCTTGCGCTCGGCGCTTGATCGGCGAGCGGCGACCAGGGGAATTAGCGGGTCTTTTCGGCGGGTGTTCCGGCGATTGAATCGACCTGACACGCCGTAAACTGGCCCCAATACTTGCAGGCAGAGTGTCTGCCGGCTCAGAAAAGGGAGTCAGGATCATGATCCGCTCGTTGTGGATTGCCCGTACGGGTCTGGATGCCCAGCAAACCCAGCTGGATGTCATCTCGAACAACCTCGCGAATGTTTCGACCAATGGTTTCAAGCGCGGCCGGGCGGTGTTCGAGGATCTGATGTATCAGACGATCCGTCAGCCGGGTGCACAGAACACGCAGCAGAACCAGATCGGTAGCGGACTGCAGATCGGTACCGGTGTACGCACCGTCGCCACCGAGCGTATTCATACGCAGGGCGCACTGCAACAGACCGGCAATCCACTGGATATGGCGATCCAGGGCAACGGTTTCTTCCAGGTGACGCTGCCCGACGGCACGACCGGATACACCCGTGATGGCGCGTTCCAGCTCGATTCGCAAGGCCAGCTCGTGACTTCGAGCGGCTATCCGCTCGAGCCGGCGATCACGATTCCCAACGACGCGCAGACGGTCACGATCGGCAAGGACGGCACGGTCAGTGTGTTGCAGCCGGCGCAAGCCGCGCCCACCGTCGTAGGCACTATCCAGGTCGCGACTTTCGTCAATCCGGGCGGTCTTTCGAGCGCAGGCGAGAACCTGTTCCGCGAGACGGCCTCGAGCGGGGTCGCGACGCCGAATACCCCGGGAACCAACGGATCCGGCGTGATCAACCAGCAGTATGTCGAGACCTCGAACGTGAACGTCGCCGAAGAGCTGGTGAACATGATCTCGACCCAGCGCGCCTACGAGCTCAATTCGCGGGCGATCCAGACCTCGGATCAGATGTTGGGTCGCCTGACGCAGCTGTAAGGAGTGCATCATGAATTCGGCCAGGAGGATCGCCGCTGCAGCGGCCCTGTGCCTGTCGGGCTGTGCATCGATCTATTCGACGCCGCCGACCGTCGTGCATCAGCCCATGAGTGTGCGGCCCGAAGCGGCACCGCAGATGCCGCCGGCAAACGGGGCGATCTATCAGGCGTCGATGGTGCGGCCCTTGTTCGAGGATCGGCGCGCCCGGCACATCGGCGACACGCTGACGATCAACCTTGTCGAGCGCAACACCGCTCAGAAGGCGGCGAACAGCAGCGCGACGCGTGGCTCGGACGTCTCCGGCGGCATCACCGCGGCATCGAAGGTCCCGCTCGCAGGCCTGGCCGGCATGAACCTGCAGGCGAAGGTCGATTCCGATTTTTCGGGCAAGGGCGCCTCGGCGGCCAACAACCTGTTCAATGGCACGATCACCGTGACCGTGATCGAGGTGTATTCGAACGGCAACCTGCTGGTTTCCGGCGAGAAGCAGATGGCGCTCAATCAGGGCAGCGAGTTCATTCGCTTCTCGGGCGTGGTCAATCCGAATTCGGTGACGACCGCCAACACCGTGCAGTCGATCCAGGTCGCGGATGCGCGGATCGAATACAAGGGCAGCGGTTACATCGACGAGACGAACACGATGGGATGGCTGCAGCGCTTTTTCATGAACGTCTTGCCGTTCTGAATCCGGGTTCGGGGAGCATGTGATGTTGGGCTTGGGCAGGATGATGCGGGTGGTGGCGGGCGTGCTGGGCATGCTCTGCGTGTGCGCCGCGGGCGCCGGCGAGCGGCTGAAGGACCTCGCGTCGATCGCGGGTGTGCGCGAGAACCAGCTCGTGGGTTACGGTCTCGTGATCGGACTGGACGGCAGCGGAGACCAGACGACGCAGACGCCGTTCACCGTGCAGAGCATCATCAACATGCTCGGCAACATGGGCGTGACGCTTCCGCCCGGGACCAATCTGCAATTGAAGAACGTGGCGGCGGTGATGGTCACGTCCAATCTGCCGCCTTTTGCGCGTCCGGGTCAGCAACTGGACGTGACGGTGTCGTCGATGGGCAATGCGAAGAGTTTGCGTGGCGGCACGCTCGTGATGACGCCGCTGAAGGGCGTCGATGGCCAGGTGTACGCGGTGGCGCAGGGCAACCTGCTGGTCGGCGGCGCCGGGGCGGCCGCGGGTGGAGCGTCGCAGACCATCAACCATCTTTCCGCCGGAAGGATTCCGGGCGGGGCGACCGTCGAGCGCTCGGTGCCGAATGCGTTGGGGCAGGGCGAGTTCGTCGTCTTCGATCTGAACGATACGGATTTCGGCACGGCTCGCCGCGTTGTCGATGCGATCAATCTTGCGACCGCCCCGGGCACTGCGCAGGCGCTGGATGGACGGACGATCCAGGTGCGGGCGCCGCTCGATGTCTCCGATCGCGTCGGTTTCCTCGGCAAGCTCGAGAACCTGGAGGTCACGCCCTACCAGCAGGCGGCGAAGGTGATCGTGAATTCGCGCACCGGGTCAGTGGTGATGAATCAGAGCGTGATGCTGCAGAACGTCGCGGTGGCCCACGGCAACCTGACGGTGTCGGTAGCGACGGGGGCCAATGTCAGCCAGCCGGCGCCGCTGTCGGGCGGCCAGACGGTCGTCGTGCCGAAGGGTCAGGTCGATATCCAGCAGGGCGCGGGGAGCTTGATGAACGTGCGGGCGGGGGCCAATCTCGCGGATGTCGTAAAGGCGCTCAATACGCTTGGCGCCACCCCGATGGACCTGATCAGCATCCTGCAGGCGATGAAGGCCGCGGGGTCGCTGCGGGCGGATCTGGAGGTGATCTGACATGGTCGCCGTACCGCAGATCAACGCGATGGATCCGAACGCGATGGCCGATCTGAAGCGGCTGTCGCGGGGCAACAATTCGCCTGAAGCCTTGCGTGCGGCGGCCAAGCAGTTCGAGGCGCTGTTCATGCAGATGGTGCTGAAGTCGATGCGCGAGACGGTGCCTTCGGACGGCATGTTCGATAGTGAGCAGACGCGCATGTTCCAGCAGTTGCAGGACCAGCAGACCGCGATGAACATGGCTCAGGGCAAGGGGCTGGGACTGGCCGACGCGATCTTCCGGCAACTGGGCGGCGAAGCCGCGCTGAAGGCGCGGGATGCGACGGGTTCGGAAGGTAGTCTCGACATTTCGCACGTGGTGCGTCGGCCGGCAATTACTGCCCCTTCGTCTGCCCTGGCGGCAAACGCTGCCGCCGCGGACATCGATTTGCCGGACATTGCCGGTGGCACGGACGCGACGGCGCGGGCCCGCAAGGACGTTGCGGGCGCCGCCAACGGGGTGAACAGTGCCGTCGGCGCGAATGGGCGCACTGTCGCCGACGGCGCGCGGGACTTCGTGAACCGGGTGTGGGACCAGGCGGCCGATGCGAGCCGCAGCACCGGAATCCCGGCGCATTTCATGGTCGCACAGGCGGCGCTGGAAACCGGCTGGGGCCGCGGTGAGCTGCGTCGTGCCGACGGTTCTGCGACCCACAATCTCTTCAACATCAAGGCGGGAAGCAATTGGAAGGGTGATGTCGTCGAACTGCCGGTCACCGAGTACGTAAACGGCCGGCCGCAGACGGAAACGGCGCGCTTCCGCGCGTATGGGTCTTACGGCGAAGCCTTCCGCGATTACGCGAACCTGCTGCGCGGCAGCCCGCGCTACGCGGAGGTGCTGGGGCAGACGGATGCTGCCGGATTCGCCCGCAGCCTGCAGCAGTCGGGCTATGCGACCGACCCGATGTACGCGGACAAGCTGACCCGGATCATCGGCGGCGCGACGCTGCGCACGGCACTTGAAGGGTGAGCGGCAAAATTGGCAGAAGTCTTGCTAATTAATGCCGTAAGAGCAGTAGTAACGAGGTAATCATCATGGCTGGACTTCTAAGCATCGGTTTGTCGGGCATCAACACTTCGCAGGCCAACCTCGCGACGACCAGCCATAACATCTCCAATGCGGACACGCCGGGCTTCAGCCGCCAGGCCGCCATTCAGACGACGATCGATCCGATCTTCTCGGGCGCGGGCTTTTTCGGCCAGGGTTCGAAGATCGACACGGTGCGCCGTCAGTACGACAGTTTCCTGTCCCAGCAGGTGCTGACTGCCTCGGCACGCAAGGAGGAGTTCTCGGCCTACGGCAGCCAGATCTCGCAGATCGACAATCTGCTCGCCGACACCAGTGCCGGCCTGTCGCCCGCGCTGCAGGACTTCTTCAAGGGCGTCCAGGACGTCGCGACCAATCCGTCCAGCATTCCCGCCCGGCAAGCGCTGATCTCGACCGGCCAGACGCTGGCTGCGCGCTTCAATGCGCTGGACACGCGGCTCGGCGAGATCCGAGACGTCACCGAAGGGCAGATCTCCAGCACGGTCGATTCGATCAACACCTTTGCCCGGCAGATCGCGGACATCAATGAACGCATTGCCGCCGTGCAGGTCGGCGGGCAGTCGATCCCGGCGAACGACCTGCTCGACCAGCGCGACAGTCTCATCGGCGAGCTGAACAAGCTCGTCAAGGTCAATACCTTCACGGAGTCCGATGGCTCGGTCAGCGTGTCGATCGGTAGCGGACAGGCCCTCGTGGTCGGGAATACCGCGTCGCAGCTGGTCGTCACGCCCGACTCTTCCGTACCGGCAGATCCGTTCCGCAGCGAAGTCCGGCTGGCGACGCCGGGCGGAGCGGTCCTGTTGCCCGATTCGATCCTCACTGGCGGGCAGCTCGGGGGCTTGCTGAAGTTCCGCGACGAGACTTTGGATTCGGCACGCGAGCAGCTCGGGGATCTCGCCATTGCCGTCTCCACCCAGTTCAACGCGATCCATCAGGCCGGCTATGCGATCGACGGCACGACGACCGGCACCGCATTCTTCACCGATATCAGCGGGCTGTCGGGCAGCGCGGCGGACCGTCGTTCCGCGGCCGGTGCCTTTGCCGTTTCGATCACCGACCCGTCACTGATCGCAGCCTCGGGCGCTGCCGATGCGAGCCGGGGCGTCACTGCGGGCGGCAGCAATAACGAAAACGCGCTGTTGCTCGCGGGCTTGCAGACGGCGCGCGTGATGAACGGCGGCACGGCAACCTTCCAGTCGAACTACTCGCAGCTCGTCAGCGCCGTCGGCAACAAGGCGCGCGAGGTGCAGATCGGCGAGAAGAGCCAGGAGGCGCAGCTCGAACAGGCAACGAATGCGCAGCAGTCCGTGTCGGGCGTGAATCTCGACGAGGAGGCGGCGAACCTGATCCGTTTCCAGCAGGCGTATCAGGCGGCGGCACGGGTACTCTCCGTGGCGGGTACGCTGTTCGACGAAATCCTGTCGGTCAGCCGCTGAGCATGAGGTGACATCATGAGAATCTCCACCAGCATGATCTTCGACGCCGGGCGCAACACGCTGATGCAGCAGAGCGCGGACATGGCGCATACGCAACAGCAGCTTGCGACCGGTCGGCGCATCCTGACGCCCTCCGACGACCCGATTGCTTCGGCGCGCGCGCTCGAAGTGAGCCAGAGCAAGAGCGTCAACGAGCAGTTCCAGACGAACCAGGGGTATGCGAAGGACGCGCTGTCCGTGCTCGAAAGCAGTCTCGGGAGCATTGGCGATACCTTGCAGTACATTCGTACCCGGGCCGTCGAGGCCGGCAACGGCACCTTCTCGCCGGGCGAATTGCAGTCCCTGGCGTCGGACGTCGAAGCGCAGTTCAATTCGCTGCTGGCGACTGCGAACAGCAAGGACGCGACGGGTGAGTACTTGTTCGCGGGCTTCCAGTCCGGGCAGACCTCGTTTTCAGGGGGAGCGGCGGTCGCGGGCGCGGGTCCTGCCGCGGTGGTGTATAACGGGGACGAAGGTTCCCGCACGATGCAAGTCGGGCCGTCCCGCGTGATGCCGATCGCCGAGCCGGGCAGCAAGGTCTTCATGGCTGATCCGACGACCGGGCAATCGCAGATGTTCTCGGCGATCTCCGACTTCATCACCGAATTGCGCAAGGCGCCGACCGATCCGACCCGAAACATTCCTGCTGCCGTGCAGTCGGCCATCGGGGGCATGGATGCGGCGATCGACAACGTCAGCACGATCCGGGCCTCGGTCGGTTCGCGCATGGTGGAGCTCGACGCGCAGGTGGACCTGTCGGCGCAGCACGACCTCGAATATTCCGACACGCTGTCGCGCCTGCAGGACCTCGACTACAACGAGGCGATCTCGCGCTTCTCGCAGCAACAGACGGTATTGCAGGCCGCGCAGCAATCCTATGTGCGCGTGACCGGCCTGTCCCTTTTCGACTTGCTCAGATGAGCCCAACTGCCGCCCGAACCTCTATGCGACGCCTTGCCTTGCTCCTGCTGTTGCCGGCCCTTGCGGGGTGTTCGTCGTTCAAGGAAAGCGGCGCCGGGATTGCGGGCGGAGTGGGCGGTGTGCTCGTCGCCCAGAAGGCGGAGCTCCTCAAGCCGGAGTTTCTCGCCGGCGCACTGGTCGCCTACGCGATCTACGATCCGCTCGCGCCGACGTGGGAAATCAACGCGACCAAGCTCGACGAAGATCGCGTGCGCTTCGACCTGTGCATGAAAGCGCTGATCACGGGCGGGGATGGCGAGGCGCGCCAGATCTTCCTGCGAAATGCGCGGCAACTCGCCGAGGGGCAGGGCGCAGCGGGTTTCGATGTCGTGCGCTTCGAGGAAGGCATCGACTCGACGCGTCCGTTTGCGCACCGCTTTGCGAGCGGCGAAGTCCGCCTCGTGCGCTCACGTATCTGGCCGACGCTATAGGATTGAAGGCTCGGCTAAGTCTTTCCGACGAAGACGCGCAGCATCTGATCGATGGCGTCGAAGCCGTGTTCGAAGAGCGACTGCAGGACAGGCGCGAAGCTGTTGAGGCTCACCAGCAGCACCAGGAAGCCGACTGAAAGCGTCACCGGGAAGCCGATCGCGAACAGGTTGAGCTGAGGCGCTGCGCGGGTCAGCACGCCGAGCGCGATGTTGGTGATGAGCAGCGCCGCGACCATCGGCAGCGCCATCAGCAGCGCCGAGGCGAACATCGTCGCCGCATGCGCGACGATCTGCATCCATCCGTCGGCTTTCGGAAATGTTCCCACCGGCAGCCATTCGAAGCTCGCGACGACGACATTTACCAGCATCAAATGGCCGTTCAGCGCCACGAAGATGAGCAGTGTGAGCAGGCCGATGAACTCGGTGACGACGGCCGTCTGGCCGCCGGTCTGCGGGCTGAAGAAGACGGCGAACGAAAGACCCATCTGCAAGCCGATGAGTTCGCCGGCAACGTCCACCGCGGCGAAGAGCACTCGCATCATGAAGCCGATCGCGATGCCGATGAAGGTCTGCTGCGTGAGGATGAGCAGCGCCAACATCGAGCTCGACGGTACAGGCGGCATGGGCGGCAAGGCCGGCAGGACGGCCATGGCCGCCGCGAGGCCGGCGGCGAGGCGCACCCGCACGGGGATCATGCGGTTGCTGAAGAAGGGGGCTGCCGAGATCAGGCCGAGGATGCGGGCCAGCGGAAACATCAATGCGGCCAGCCAGGCATCGAGCTGGGCGGAGGTGACGCTGAGCATCGCGTGTGCGGTTAGCCGATCATCGTCGGGATCGACTCGAGCAGTCTGCGCGTGAAGTCGATGATCAGGGTCATCATCCAGTGGCCGGCAATCACGAGCGACGCGAAGACGGCGACGAGTTTCGGCACGAAACTCAACGTCATTTCGTTGATCTGCGTGGCGGCCTGGAAGACGCTGACGATGAGGCCGGTGACGAGCGCGGCGAGGAACATTGGCGCGGCCATCAGCAGCGTGATTTCGAGGGCTTCGCGGCCGATGTCGACGACGGTACCGGGGTTCATGAAGGAGTCTCCTCGATTAGCTCGCAAAGCTCTCGACGAGCGACCCGACGAGCAGGGTCCAGCCGTCGACGAGCACGAACAGCATGATCTTGAATGGTAGGGCAACAATCACCGGCGACATCATCATCATCCCCATCGACATCAGCACCGAGGCGACCACCATGTCGATGATCAGGAAGGGGATGAAGATCAGGAAGCCGATCTGGAAGGCGGTCTTCAGCTCGGAGGTGACGAAGGCCGGCACGACGACGCGCATCGGCAGGTCTTCGGCCTTTTCGACCGGCGGCGTCTTCGACAGCTTGGCGAAGAGCGCGATGTCGGGTTCGCGGACCTGCTTGAGCATGAAGGCTTTCACGGGCACCGACGCACGCTCGACGGCGACGTCGAAGCCGATCTCGCTGCGCGACAAGGGCAGATAGGCGTCCGTGTACACCTTTTCGGCGACGGGCGACATGATGAAGAAGGTCAGGAAGAGCGCGAGGCCGAGCAGCACCTGGTTCGGGGGGGAGGTCTGGGTGCCCATGGCGGTGCGCAGCATGCCGAACACGATGATGATGCGCGTGAAGCTGGTCGTCATCAGCACGATCGCCGGCAGGAAGCTCAGCGAGGTGAGCATCAGCAGCGTCTGGACGCTCAGGCTGTAGGTCGTCGCGCCGCCGGGGCCTGGCGTGCCGGTGATCGCGGGGAGGCCTTGCGCCCGCGCGATCACGGGCAACACGACGAGGGACAGCATGGCGACGATGCGCACGGCCGCGCGGCTTGCGTCAGTTCGCATCGTTGCGGCGCTCCATCGAACGTTTCAGCCAGGCCTGGAAGTCGCCGAGGGGATGCGCACCTCCCGCGCCGCTTTCGGTCTGGATCGCATCGGCTGGCAAGGTGTGCAGCGTGCGGACGCTCGCGGCCGTAACACCCAGCACCAGTACCTGACCGCCGATTTCGACCAGCACGACACGTTCGCGCGGGCCGACCGGCACCGCACCCAGCACCTTGAGGCCGGCAGCGGCGCCACGCGGCGTCGATAGACGCTTGATCAGCCACAGGCTGCCGAGCAGTAGCGCGAGCACGATACCGAGGCCGAAGAGCATCTGGCCGATGCCTTCGGCCATCGCGGGTGAGCTTTCCGCCGCATGGACGGGCGCCGCAGCGAGCGCCAGCAGGGGGATGAAACGATGGTGGGTAGTGATCACGGCAGGGGCGACGGTTCTTCGGATGGGAGAAGAATACGCGCCACCTGTCCTTGCCAAGGCGGCAATAAGACGGAAAAAAGGGGGACTATTCGGAGCTTTGTCGGCCGGGCGGACGAGCGCCCCCGGCCCGATTGACGGCTGCGCTCAGCCGCGGATCTTCCGCATCCGTTCTGCCGGCGTGATGATATCCGTGAGGCGGATGCCGAACTTGTCGTTCACGACGACGACTTCGCCTTGCGCAATCAGCGTGCCATTGACGAGCACGTCCATCGGTTCGCCCGCAAGACCGTCGAGCTCGACCACGGAGCCATGCGCCAGTTGCAGCAGGTTGCGGATCGAGATCTTGGTGCGCCCGAGTTCGACGGTGAGCTGGACGGGGATGTCCAGGATCATGTCGAAATCGTTCAGGCTGCCCGCACGCGGAGCGCTCGCGCCGAAATCGGGAAAGAGGTGGCTCGCCGGCTTGGCCTGATACGGTGAGGCCGCAGCGGCGGCAAGATCGGCGGCAACCTGGCGGGCTTCGGCGTCGGCGCTACCTTCGGCCGTCGCCTGTTCCATCATCGCCGCAGCCCAATCGTCCTCGCTGACCTGCGAGTCGATGTCGTTGTCGTTGTCAGCCATTTTGGCCTCCGAATAGTGGCGAACGGCCGTCCTCGTTGGCGAGGAAGCGTTCGACCTTCACTGCGTAATTAGGACCCTGCCGTCCATAGGTCAGTTCAAGCACCGGCACCCCGTCGACCTCGCCCTGGAGCATTTCAGAGACGTTGATCGGAATCACGTCGCCGACGCGCATGTTCACGATGTCGCGCAGCGTGACCGTGGCGTTGCCCAGGTTGCAGACCAGTTCGACTTCCGCGGTCTGCAGTTGGCGGGTGAGCAGGCTGATCCAGCGGTTGTCCTGGCTCAGGTGATCGCTCTGCATCGTCGAGTACAGCACGTCGCGGATCGGCTCGACCATCGAGTAGGGGAAGCAGATGTGCATGTCCGCCTGCGAGCCGCCGAATTCGAGCGAGAAGCTGGCGGAGATCACGATCTCGGACGGCGTCGCGATGTTCGCGAACTGCGAGTTCATCTCCGAGCGCACGTATTCCATCTCGATGTGGAAGACCGGTGCCCAGGCGCGCGTGTATTCGGCGAACACGACGTTGAGCATGCCCTGGATGATGCGCTGCTCGGTCGGCGTGAAGTCGCGGCCCTCGACGCGCGAGTGGAAACGCCCGTCGCCGCCGAACATGTTGTCGACGACGAGAAACACGAGGTTGGGGTCGAAGACGACCAGCCCCGTTCCGCGCAACGGCTTGGCGATCACGAGGTTGAGGTTGGTCGGGACCACGAGGTTGCGCACGAACTCGCCGTACTTCTGCACCTTGACCGGGCCGATCGAGACTTCGGCGTTGCGATGCATGTAGTTGAACAGGCCGATGCGCAGGTAGCGTGCGAAGCGTTCGTGGATCAGTTCGAGCGTGGGCATCCGCCCGCGCACGATGCGTTCCTGTGTTGCAAGGTTGTACGGCCGTACGCCGGCCTGGTCGCCCTGTTCCTCTTCCTGATCCTCAGGCTCGCCCGCGACGCCCTTCAACAGGGCATCGACCTCGTCCTGGGAGAGAAAGTCGGAAGACATGGTCGATCACCTCCTCACTGGATGATGAACGAGTTGAAGCGAACGGCTTCGATCGGACCGGCCACCGCCTGCTTGGCGTTCTCGCCCTTGGGGGGCGGGGTGCCGGTCAGGACCTGGTTGGTTCGATTGACGATCTGCGTCGCAAGATCCTCGCGTCCCTCGGGCGTAGACAGTTCCGAAGGGAGTTTGCTCGACAGCAGCAGGTTGATCTCGTGGCGGATGTCCGGCATGAAGCCTTTCAGGTTTTCGGCAATCTTGTGGTCGCTGACGCGCAGTGCCATGACGACCTGCAGGTAACGGTCCCCTTCGGCGGGGGCCAGGTTCACGACAAAAGGATCGAGCGCGACGAAGGTCGGCGGATGGCTGAGATCGACGGTTGCCACGGCCGCCGGCTTTTCGGCATGTTCCTCTTCCGTTGCATGCCCCTTCCTGAGCAGCAATACGGCGACGACGGCGGCGATCACCACGACCACGGCCACGACGGCCAGGATGATGATGACCAGCAGCTTCTTGCCGCGCTTCGGGGCGGGCGCCGAAGCCGGTGCTTCAGCTGCCGGCTGCGGGGCGGGGGCTTTTGCCATGAATTCCTCCTATTTCCACAATTCAATTATGCGCGATCCGTGCCTGCGCCGAATTGCGGAAAAGTGGGCAAGTGCGGCCCCAATTCACTCGCTATCAGGCAAAGGTGTCGACCATTCCGAGGGCCGCACGTGACCAGTGCGAAGACGTCGCCGGTCGGATCTCGTCGAGTCCCGCCACTTCGTCGCCGCTGCTCCCGCGCGAATTACCCGCGGCGGCCGCCCGATTGTCGCGTTGCGCACGCTGGTCGCTGGAAGTGCTGACGTTCGTCTGGCCGAGATTGATGCCTGCCTGTTGCATCACTTCGCGAAGACGGGGTAGGGCCTGCTCGAGTGCGTCGCGCGCTGCCGCGGTGGCTGCGACGAAATGTGCGGTCGTCTGGTCGCCGGTGATCTGGATCGAAATTTCAAGTTTACCGAGATGTGCGGGCGTAAGCACGAGTTCCGCTTTCGACTCGTTGCGGCCGACCATCCACATCACGCGATTGCCCACGTCGTCGGCCCAGGCGGCTTGGCCGGCCGGCGTGTGAACGGGCAGCTGCGGCACATGCACCGCCTCGCTACGGGCGGTCTGGGTCAGGTTTGCCAGCTGCAGGCCGAGCGTCTGGCTGTCGGCGGGGGCGAGCTGAGACTGGACTGCGGGCGTCGCAGGCGAATCCTCGGCCGGCACGCTTCGCAGCAGTTCGGTGTTCTGCACGGTCCGGCTCAGGGCGGCCGGCTCGGCCAGTTCTTTCGTCGGTACGGCAAAGCCGGTGCCGGCGCCTGCTGATCCGGCAGTTCCGCCTGCGTCTGCTGCACCGTCCTTCCCGCCAGTCGTTGTCGGCAAGTGGGTGAGGCCGTCCCGCTGCAAGGTCGCCAGCACGGTCGACAAGACATGCGAGGAGGGCGCTTGGCCGGCTGCCAGCGTTCCGGTTTGCCCGTCCGTCGTACCTGCGGCGTCCGCCTGGGGAGGGGGGGCCGCCGGAACCTGGGCGGCGAGACCTTGGAGCAGGGCGGCAAGGTTTGCCGCTGCGGTCGTATCTGCCGGCAATTGCGTCGCCGCCGGCGCTTCTGCCGGTGCTGCATCGTCGGTTGCCACAGCGACCACGTCGGTGGCTGCGACTTCAGCTGTAGCGTCGGCCGGCGACCCGTCCCTCGCCGCATCTGCCGCGGACTTGGTGTCATCAGAGGCGCTTTGCGGGGTCGAGGTCGCCGGCGCGCTGGTTTCCCGCACGGGCCTGTCCGATTCGGCTTCGCGCGGCGGGCGGCGGGCGATGCGGGGCCCTTCGTCGTGTGATTCGGCGGATTTCCGCGACTGAACCTCGTCGTTGCGGTCCGTCGGCCCCCTACGGTCAGCCTGCTCAGAAGACGTGCTTGGCGGCAGATCGCCTGTGCGGCTGGATTCGTTGCCGATCCGGCGCCCCAGCGCAGAGGCGAAATCCTGACCAGCATCCGACTCGTCGGGCGGAGCAGTCCGCTCGGCCCTGAGGCCGCGGCTGCCAGCCGATGCGTTGCTTTGCAGGAGATTACTGACTAACGGAGTTGACATCGCCAATTCCCAAAAATGGCCGGTTCATGGCGATATGTGCAAGCCGCATGCCAGCGCCGCCTTGCCGGACTCAGCTTTCGGCGGAGTCCTCGCGGTCGCGGAAGCGCTTCGCCGAATGTTCGTCGGACTGGCGCTGCTCGATGCGCGCGGCCTTCTTCGATTCGCCCTGTTCGTGACGCTTCTGCAGGGTGTCGAAGGCTTTGACCTTGTTGCGCTGGGTCATCCAGTCCTGCTGCCCGGCGGCGGTCATCTGCTTCGAACGGTCGACCTGGGTTTTCTGGATTGCGATGGCTTCGTCGATGCGGCCGATGAAGGCGCTGTAGTTCCGCCAAGCGTCCGGCGAGAGGCCGTTTCGCGCCGCTTCCTGAAAGCGCTCGGAATACTCGTCACGATAGTTCTGGAGCAGTTCGAGTTTGCGCTGGCCTTCCTGCTCGCTGGCGATGAGTTCGCCCAGGCGTCGAGCCGCTTCATCCATGCGGTTTTGCGTCAGGTCGAGGAGGGGCTTGAGCGGAAACGGAGTGGTCATCTTTTTCGATACGTATTGCCGCGAGGCTTCTTGCTGGGTCCGGCGATGTTAATCCTGTAACCGAATTTTGCGGCTCAATTTTTGTTTCAGCCGTGACTTGTCTCAGCCCGCAAGGAAAAGACTGCCGAGATGGTTCGTTGCGCGAACGTAAGTTTCCTGCTCGTCGATGCGCTGCTGCAGGAAGGCTTCGAGCTTCGGATACATCGCCACGGCCTTGTCGAGCATCGGGTCGGATCCTGCCTGGTAGGCGCCGACGGCAATCAGGTCGCGGGACCGCTGGTAGCGCGAGAACATCTGCTTGAAGCGTCTGACGAGGTCGAAATGCTCGGGCGAGACAAGGCTGTGCATCGCGCGCGAGATCGATTGCTCGATGTCGATCGCCGGGTAATGCCCCTGGTCTGCCAGCGAACGCGACAGCACGAAGTGGCCGTCGAGAATCGCGCGCGCGGAGTCGGCGATCGGATCCTGCTGGTCGTCGCCTTCGGCGAGCACGGTGTAGAAAGCGGTGATCGAGCCGCCGCCCTCGAGACCGTTGCCGGCACGTTCGACCAAGGCCGGCAGGCGCGCGAAGACGCTCGGCGGATAGCCGCGCGTCACGGGCGGCTCGCCGATCGCCAGCGCGATCTCGCGCTGCGCCATCGCATAACGCGTCAACGAATCCATGATCAGCAGCACCTGCTTGCCCTGGTCGCGGAAGTATTCCGCGATGGTCGTCGCGTAGGCTGCCCCCTGCAGGCGCATCAGCGGGCTGGTGTCGGCTGGAGCCGCGACGACGACCGAACGCTGGCGGCCTTCCGCACCGAGGTTCTGCTCGATGAACTCCTTCACTTCGCGGCCCCGTTCGCCGATCAGCCCGACCACGATCACGTCGGCCGCGGTGTAACGCGCCATCATGCCGATCAGCACCGACTTGCCGACGCCCGAACCGGCGAAGAGGCCCAGGCGCTGGCCGCGGCCGACGGTGAGGAGGGCATTGATCGCGCGGATGCCGACGTCCAGCGGCGTGTCGATCGGCGCGCGGCTGAGCGGGTTGAAGGGCCGGCTCTGCAAAGAACGCCCTTCCGTGCCGTCGAGCGGGCCAAGACCGTCGAGCGGTCGCCCGGCGCCGTCCACGACGCGGCCCAGCAGCTTGTCGCCGACGGGGAGATGTTTGGCGCGATCGGACGTGCGTCGCCGCGGCGGCGCCGACTTGCCGACCGCAATCTTGGCGGGATGAGGTTCGACAGGCAGGACCTGCGCCCCCGGGGCGAGCCCGAACACGTCGTCAGTCGGCATCAGGTAAAGCCTTTCGCCGTTGAAACCGACGACTTCCGCCTCGACCACGGCGCCGCCTGAGGCCATGATCCGGCAATCAGCGCCGAGCGGTAGTTTCAGGCCGGCGGCTTCCATGACGAGGCCGTTGATCCGGGTGAGGCGTCCCGATACTTCGAAGGGCGTGATCGAACTCACCAGCCGACGATGCTCGGTCAGGTGCTTCTTCCAGGACTCCGCGTGCGGGGCGTTCATTTGGGAGGTGTCCAGCCGGTCTCCGGGCGGCTCAGTCCTTCCAGGATGCGCCGCCAGCGCGTTTCGATCGTCGCGTCGATTTCACTGGTCGGCGCGGAAATCCTGCAGCCGCCGCGGGTCACGGTGTCGTCCTCGATCAACAGGTGATGAGGATGACCGGGCTGGTCCGCGAGGAATTCCTTCACCAGGCCGAGATCTTCCGGGTTCAGGTGGATGCGGACCTGGTTTTGCGGCAGCTGATGCAGCGCGTTGCGGACGACGTCGGTGATCGCTTCCGGGTGTTCCGCGAGGGTCTGCCGCACCATATGGCGCGCCACTTCGATCGCAAGCGCGACCACCTCGTCGGCGACCTCCTGGTCGATCTCCTTGAAGGATGCCGCGAGCGTATCGGCGAGTGACGAGATCCGGTCGGCCTGCTGTCTCGCCTGCGCCGCGCCCTCCTCAAGGCCGGCTGCAAAGCCGTCGCGGCGGGCGTCCTCGAACATCGCCTCGATGTCCGCGGCCGTCGGGAGCTGGATGGCCGGTTCGAGCGGCATGTCGGGCGCGAATTCGGGCTGAGGCGCCGCTTCCGCGACCGGGTCGGGCGGGTGGTCTTCCGTTTCTTCGGCTGCCGCCGGCGCCGTCGACCCGTCGTCGTCGAATGCCGGCGGCTCCCAGCGGCGGTAGGCGCCGACGGCCTGGTGGCGCATGGTCATCGCGGGCTCCGGCTAGGGGTGAGGGGCGGGCGGCGATCAGACGAAGGCATCATCGCTTCCCTTGCCGCTCAGCATGATCTGGCCTTCTTCCGCGAGGCGGCGGACGACCTTGAGGATTTCCTTCTGCTCGGCTTCCACTTCCGACAGTCGCACGGGGCCCTTCGATTCGAGGTCTTCGCGCAGCATCTCGGCAGCGCGCTGCGACATGTTCTTGAAGATCTTCTCGCGCAGATCCGGTGCCGCGCCCTTGAGCGCGATGACGAGCGAGTCGGACTGCACTTCGCGCAGCAGCGTCTGCACGCCCCGGTCGTCGATGTCCATGATGTTTTCGAAGACGAACATCTCGTCGAGGATCTTCTGCGCGAGGTCCGGATCGTATTCGCGGACGTTGTCGAGCACTGCGGTCTCGGCCGCCGCGCCGACGAAGTTGAGGATTTCGGCCGCATGGCGCACGCCACCCATCGAGGCCTTCTTGACGGCCGACGCACCCGACAGCATCCGACCCAGCGCTTCGTTGAGCTCCTTCAGCGCCGCAGGCTGCACGCCGTCCAGGGTCGCGATGCGCAGGATGACGTCGTTACGCAAACGGTCGGTGAACTGCTTCAGGATCTCGCCCGCCTGGTCGTACTCAAGGTGCACGAGAATCGTCGCGATGATCTGTGGGTGCTCGTTCTTGATCAGGTCCGCGGCCGTGATCGCGTCCATCCACTTCAGGCTTTCGATGCCAGCGGTATCCGAGCCCTGCAGCACGCGCGCAATGATGTGACCGGCGCGCTCGTCGCCGAGCGCCTTGGTCAGCATCGCACGGATCTGCTCCTCGTCGGCCTCGACCGGCGCGCCCTTTTCGCGATGCGCATCCAGCTCGTCCAGCACCGCTTCGACGCGCGTGCGCTGCTGCGCGGGCAGGTTCGCCATCGCCATGCCGAGCTTCTGCACTTCCTTCGGTCCGAGCAGCTTGAGCACTTCGGCCGCCTCGTCCGAGCCCAGCGCGAGGAGCAGCAGCGCGCTCTTTTCGAGTCCGTCCTCAGGCGTCGTCATTTCTTCGCCTCCTCATTGGTCCCCATCCATTCCTTGATCAGGTTGGCGATGACCTTCGGATCCGTTTTCGCGAGTTCCTTCGCCTCCGCGAGCTTGTGGTCGAAGCTGCGCTCGGCCGCCCCGGACAGGCTGACGAGCACCTCCTCCTCGCCTTCGGCTCCGGGTTCGTGGGCACCCTCCAGCCCTTCGGCTTTCGCCGGCGCCACGCTGCGGATCAGCGGGCGGATCACGCCGAAATACACGAACGCGAGCGCCACCAGGATCACCATGTACTTAAGCACTTCCTTGCCGATCTCCTGAATTTCCGGATCCTTCCAGATCGGCACGGCGGCCACGCCTTCTTCCTTCGCGGCGGCGAACTGCGCACTGGACACGTTGAGCGTATCACCGCGCTTCTGGCTGTAGCCCATCGCTTCACGCACAAGACTGGTGATGCGATTGACCTCCTCGTCGGTCAGCGCCACCTGCCGCGTCTGTCCATTTGGCAGCGTTTCGCTGCGCTGGTTCACGACGATTGCGACGGACAAGCGCTTCACCTGCCCGACGGACTGCTTGGTGTGCTGGACCGTCCGGTCGAGTTCATAGTTGATCGTTGCTGCCCGATTACCGTTGACTGCCGCTCCAGCGGCTCCCGTCCCGCCTCCGGGGACATTAGGCGACGTGATCGGGGCGGTCGCCGGCACCGGCGGCTGGTTGGTCAGTGCTCCGGGAACGCCCTGCGCCCCCGGCTCCCGGACCGACTGCTCGGACGTCTGCTGGCTGCGGATCGCCTGGTCGGGCGAGGGGTTCGGCTTGAAGGTCTCCGCCGTCTCCTCAACCTGATTGAAGTCGACATCGGCGGTAACCTGGGCCTTGAAGTTGTCGGGGCCGACGAGCGGGGTCAGGATTGTCTCGATGCGGCGGATGTAGCTGTTTTCGACCTCGCGCACGTAATTGAGCTGCGTCGCGTCCAGACCGGCGTTGCGCAGAGGGTCGGACCGGCTGGTGAGGAGATTCCCGTTCTGGTCGATGACGCTTACGCGGTCGTTCGCGAGCTGTGGCACGCTCGATGCGACGAGGTGCACAATACCGGCGACCTGAGCGGCGTCCATCGTCCGCCCAGGATGGAGATTCACCATCACCGACGCCGTCGGCTTCTGCTCGTCGCGCAGGAAACCCGACTGCTTCGGGATTGCCAGGTGCACACGTGCCGATGCGACCGACGAGATCGACTGGATCGTTCGCGCGAGCTCGCCTTCGAGCGCACGCTGGAAATTGACCTGCTCGTGGAACTGCGACACGCCGAGCTTCTGATTCTCCATCAGCTCGAAGCCGACCAGGCCGCCCTTGGGCAGCCCTTGCGCAGCCAGACGCAGTCGTATGTCGTGGACCTGGTTCGCGGGGACGAGGATCGCATTGCCGCCGGGCGAGAAGCGGTAGGGCACGTTCTGCTGCTGCAGCGTCGTCACGATATTGCCGCCGTCGCGCTCTTCGAGGTTCGAGAACAGCACTGCGTATTCGGGCTGGCGCGTCCACAGCCACACACCGACGAGCATCGCGATGGCGATCGCAATGGCTGCGGCGGCGGCGATCTTCTGTCGCTGCGTCAGCTCGTTGATACGCTGCAACAGCAGCTGGGCCGGCGTCGGTGCCGGGGCTGCGGTGTCGGCGGTAGCCATGGTCGAATCCTTGAATCAGGTCACACTTTTCCGGATGGCGGCATTGTCCTCCCGCCGCGTCAATTTGCTAGAAGGGAAAAGCGGCATTTTTTGCCGCCTATTTGCCGGTTACCATAGACGCGAACCGTCGTAATCTGCCAGCCGTCAAAACAGGTTTTCACCGGCTCGATGCCCATGTCCCCAGAACAGCCTCCGACCGAGCAGGCCTCCGGTCCCGCGCAGCGGCTCGATGCCGCGCAGCTCGCGGAGGCATTTGCGATGTTCTCGCGCGCATCCGAAGAGCTTTCGAGCGCCTACAACGCGCTGCAGGGGCAGGTCGCCCAACTCACCGAGCGGCTCACCGTGCTGCTCGGCGCCTTGCCGGCCGGTGTCGCGATGCTCGACCGCAACGGGCGCATCGTACAGTGCAATCGCGCCGCCGAGACCCTGCTCGGCGAGGGGCTCGCCGGCCAGGACTGGGATGCCTGCGCCGCCGGCCTCGTCGAGACCGAAACGCCGGGCGAGCTCACCGTCGGCAGCGAAGCGGGGGCGCGCCGCGTGTCCCTGTCGGAGGCGACGCTCGAATCCGGGGAAGGGCGCATCATCCTGCTGCATGACGTCACCGACACGCACCGCATGCGCGTGCAGGCCGAACGCAACGAACGGCTCGCCGCGATGGGCGAGATGGTCGCCGGCCTCGCGCACCAGCTGCGCACGCCGCTCGCGGCAGCCCTCTTGTACACCGGCAATCTGCGCCAGCCCGAGCTCGCGCCGGCCGATCGCACACGCATCGCCGACCGCGCCATCGAACGCCTGCGCTATCTGGAACGCCTGATTCGCGACATGCTGCTTTTTGCGCGCGGCGACAGCCTCGGGCGCCAGCGCTTTGGCATCTGCGACCTCGTCGGCGAACTCGTCCATACGCTGGAACCCTTGGCGCGCGCGCGCCAGATCGCCTTCTCTTCGGTCTGCGAATGCGGAGACGCCGCATTGCTCGGCGACCGCAAGGCGCTCGGCGGCGCGCTCACCAACCTGCTCGAAAACGCGATCCAGGCGACAGAGGCGGGCGGAGCGGTCTCGCTGACGGCGACGATCGAAGGCGAAACCGCGTGCTTTCATATCCGCGACAACGGGCGCGGCATCGAGCCGTCGCACCAGGCCCGGCTCTTCGACCCCTTCTTCACGACTCGCGCGGAAGGCACCGGCCTCGGCCTGGCGATCGCACGTGGCGTCGCCCGCGGACATGGAGGTGACATTGCCGTCGAATCCAGTCCCGGCAACGGATCGCTCTTCACGCTGAGCCTGCCGCTGCCCGAAGCCGACGAAGACGAAACCGGAAAGGATTCCAGAGCATAAGCATGATCGAACAGATCAACATTCTCGTCGTGGAAGACGACGCGGCACTGCGCGACGCGGTCTGCCTGACCCTGGAAATGGGCGGACACCGCGTCACCGGCGTCGATGGCGGCCCTTCGGCGCTTGCCGAAATCGAACAGCAGGCGTTCAACCTCGTCATTTCCGATCTGCGCATGCAGCCGATGGACGGCCTGCAACTGCTCGGCGAACTGCGCGCCCGGCTGCCGCAACTGCCGGTGCTGCTGATGACCGCCTATGGCGACGTCGACAAGGCGGTTGCCGCGATGCGCGGCGGCGCCTGCGACTTCCTGATGAAACCCTTCGAGCCGGAAGTCCTGCTCGAACACGTTCGCCGCTACGCGTCGCAGCCTCCCGGCGAAGACGACACGATTGCCGAGGACCTGCACACGCGAAATCTCCTCGGGCTCGCCGCGCGGGTCGCCGGCACCGACGCCACCGTGCTTCTGACCGGCGAATCCGGCACCGGCAAGGAAGTCTTCGCCCGCTACATCCACGCGCACTCGCCACGCAGCGATGGCCCCTTCATCGCCATCAACTGCGCCGCGATCCCCGAGAACCTCCTCGAAGCGACGCTCTTCGGCTACGAGAGGGGCGCGTTTACGGGCGCTCAGACCGCGCAGGCCGGCAAGTTCGAACAGGCGCAGGGCGGCACGATCCTGCTCGACGAAATCTCCGAAATGCCGCTCGGCCTGCAAGCCAAGCTGCTGCGCGTGCTGCAGGAACGCGAGGTCGAGCGTGTCGGCGGCAAAAAGCCGGTTGCGCTGGACATCCGCGTGCTGGCCACCAGCAACCGCGACATGGCGGGGGAGGTCGCCGCCGGGCGTTTCCGGGAAGACCTCTACTACCGTCTCAATGTCTTCCCGCTCGCCATCCCGAGCCTGCGGCAACGCCCCGGCGACATCCTCGCGCTGGCCCGACACTTCCTCGCGCAGCACGGCGAGCGTCTGCGCCGTACCGCGCGGCTCGGCGCAGACGCGGAACAGATCCTCGTCCGCCACTCCTGGCCGGGGAATGTGCGCGAACTCGAAAATACGATGCAGCGCGCGCTGATCCTCACCGCGACCGACACGATCACGGCCGAGACCGTCCGTCTCTGCCTGCCCAACTGGGTCGAATCGGCAGGGACTGCGGCAACTGCGCCTGCAAGCTCTGCCGCCTTGCCACCCGGGCCGGCGAGGATTGCCGTCGAACCGGCAGGAATTGCCGCTCCAACGCCTTCCGGCTCGGCACCTGAAGCGGCTCGCTCGGCAAACATGAAGGACCTCGAACGCGAGCACATCCTCTCCACACTGCGCAGCGTCGGCGGTTCGCGCAAGCGCGCCGTCGAGCAGCTCGGCATCTCGGAACGAACCTTGCGTTATAAGCTGCAACAGTACCGGGACGAGGGCTTCGAAGTGTGAAGCCGGCATTGCCGCGCGACCCTTGCGCGGACGTCAGATTTTCCCTCATGGCATGACGATTGCTCTGCTAGACTGAGAGCTACGGTCACTCGGTCGTAGAGGTCGAGATTATGGATACGCGAGGAATCAACCAGATGATCGGCGAGCTGCGCTCCACCGCGCAGGCTGCCGCAAGCAAGCCGGCTGCGCAGGGCGCGCAGGCGGCGGGCGGTGTCGATTTTGCCGAAGTGCTGCAGGGCGCCTTGAAGGACGTCAGCGCCGCGCAGCAGGAAGCGCGCGGCATGGCGCAGGACTTCTCCGCGGGCGATCCCAACGTCAATCTGCAGGACGTGATGGTCAATCTGCAGAAGGCGAACCTGTCGTTCCAGCAGATGGTCCAGGTGCGGAACCGCCTTGTGTCAGCCTACCAGGACATCATGAACATGCCGGTCTGAAACCGGCCTGCAACTCCGTTATTTCCCCGCAGGGGGCTGAGTAAATCCGCCGGCAGCGTGCTATAGTCGGCGGAATTTTTATGGCAAACGGGTGGGAAACCCCCGGACGCAAAGCCGCGGACCCTTCCCCTGATCGCTCAGGGCGGGTGGCCAGGTTGCCTGCCCCTTCGTTTCACGCATCGGCAATCCATCCCATCGTCCGTCGTGCTATGCGCACACTTGGACGGAACGGGAATGGCACTTCCATCGTGGACGAACCAGCAAATCATCGACCAACTCGTGTCCGGCCAGAGCTGGTCCGGCACCACGATCACCTACGCGGTTCCGACAACGTCCAGCGCAATCTACGGCTCCTCGGAAGGTACGGGCTTCCAAGGCCTCGATGCGACCGAGCAGGCTTACGCCGAACTGGCCCTGACCGCGTGGAATGACCTGATCGCCGTGAATTTCGCCCGCACGACGAGTTCCGCGTCGAACATCGAGTTCGGGATGAGCAGCACCGGCGTCGATTACGCCCAGACCTACTTCCCGACCACGGGTAGCGTCTGGTTCAACGTCACCGAGAGCACGCTCACCTCACCCGAAATCGGCAAGTACGGCTTCGAGACCTATGTGCATGAGATCGGCCATTCGCTGGGCCTGGATCACATGGGCAATTACAACGGATCGGGTTACTGGACCCCGTCGAGCTACCAGGACAGCACCGTCTACTCCGTGATGTCGTATTTCGGGCCCTCAATGGGAACCGGATCCGACGCCGGCGAAGGGCTCGTGGCGTGGGCGGACTGGGTCGGCGCCGATGGCAGGACCTACTCGCCGCAGACGCCGATGCTCAACGACGTCATGGCGATCCAGACGATCTACGGCGCGGACACGACGACGCGTACCGGTGACACGACGTATGGCTTCGGCTCCAACGTGGTCGGGCCGATGGCTGCGATATTCGATTTCTCGATCAACCAGCACCCGATCCTCACGATCTACGATGCTGGCGGCAACGATACGCTGGATCTCAGCGGCTGGACGACCGACAGCGTCGTCAATCTGGCGCCGGGATCGTACTCGTCGTGCAACGACATGACGTACAACATCGCGATCGCGTACTCGACCAATATCGAGAATGCGGTGTGCGGCGCCGGCGCCGATGCCGTCGCGGGCAACAGCCTCGCGAACGATCTGAATGGCGGCGCGGGCAACGACAGCCTTTACGGCCTCGACGGGAACGACGAGCTGAGCGGGGGCGCCGGAAACGACTACATCGACGGAGGCGCCGGGAGCGACTGGGCCTTCTTCTCGGGCTCCATCTCGAGCTACACGGTCACCTACAATTCGGGCAGCCAGAGTTTCACCTTTTCGAGCGATCTGACCGGCGTGGACACCATCGTCGGAGTCGAGTATTTCGCGTTCGCCGGGGATGTGACGCGGTCCGCCAGCGACTTCACGGGGCAGGCGGGTGTGCAAGCGCCGGTTGTTTCGCTGGCGAGCGATGTCGCGTCGCAGTTCGAGGGCGACGGCGGAGCGGCGGTCTATACCTTCACGGCAAGTCTTAGCGCCGCCGCCGATACGACACAGATGGTGGCCTGGAGCGTCGCCGGGTACGGCGCCGATTCGGCCGATGGTGCGGATTTCAGCGGCGCCACGAGCGGGACCTTGACCTTCGCGCCGGGAGAGACGCAACACACGTTCACGGTCTCGGTAGCGGGCGACCTGACGGTCGAGGGTGACGAGTCCTTTGCTGTCACGCTTTCGGCGCCGTCTTCGGGCTTGCAGCTGGGTGACGCGACGATCAGTGCAGTCGTCCTCAACGACGATGTGGCGATCCAGTCCGACGACTATCCGATGGACATCAGTACGACGGGCAATGTGGACGTGAATGGGACGGCCCAGGCCGGAGTCATCGAGACGGTGAATGACGGCGATCTCTTTGGCGTCAGCGTTGTGGCGGGTACCACCTACGTCTTCTCCCTCGAGCGGACGAGCGGCAATCTCGACCCCTTCCTGGAGTTGCGCGGCTCGAACGGGGTGCTGCTTGCCTATAACGACGATGCACACGGGAGCCTCAATTCCGAGATCCGCTATACGGCGATCCAGAGCGGCACCTTGTACCTCGCCGCCTTTGATGCGGTCGACGGCACCGGCAGCTACGCGCTCGAGGCGACGACACTGCCGGGCGTGACGGTGAATGGCGACGACGCCGCTAACAAGCTCGTCGGAACGACAGGCGACGATCTGATCTACGGGTTGGGTGGTGCGGACACGCTCACGGGCGGCAGCGGCAACGACTGGCTGGACGGCGGCAGTGGGGCCGACAAGCTCTACGGCGGAGCCGGGGACGACTCCTACGTCGTGGGCGACGCGGGGGACAAGGTGACCGAGTTGCTCGGCGCCGGCGTGGACCAGGTGGTGTCGTCGGTTTCCTACACGCTCAAGAACAACATCGAGGACCTGACCCTGGTCGGTACTGCGAACACGAATGGCACTGGCAATGCGCTCGCAAACGTCCTCACCGGCAACGACGGAGACAATCTGCTGGTCGGCGGGCGGGGGCTGGACACCTTCCGCGGTGGCCTGGGTAACGATACCTTCGTGCTCGATCAGGCTGGCGAGCTTGAAAACGTCTGGGAGGTGGTTGCCGGCGGTACGGATGCCGTGCAGATCGCGTATTCCAACACGTCGAAGCTGTTGGCGATGTCGGTCGATCTGCGTGGTGGGTCTCTTTGGGCGATCGAGAATGTCACGGTCACGGGCAAGGGGCTGTTCGACGTGTACGGTAACGAACTCGACAACGTGCTGAGCGGCAACGCGTCGTCCAACCGCCTCGAAGGCGGAGATGGCAACGACCACCTGGACGGCAAGGCGGGTGTCGACGTGCTGGTGGGCGGCGGCGGCACGGACGTCCTGACCGGCGGTGCGGGCAAGGATACCTTCGATTTCAACAGTCTTTCGGAAATGGGCGTCACCAGCTCGACCTGGGACGTGATCACGGACTTCAAGACCAGGTCCGACCGGATCGATCTTTCTGCCCTTGATGCGAATTCGGCGACGGCCGGAGACGATGCGTTCAGCGTCGCCATCCTTGGGGTCGATGCCGCCTTCACGTCGGCCGGCCAGCTGAAGTTCGCGGGAGGCGTGCTTTACGGCAACACCGATGCGGATTCGGACGCGGAGTTTGCGATCCAGCTGACGAACCTTGCGTCCCTGTCGGCGTCGGATCTCATTCTCTGATCGCGACGCGGCCACTCATGTTCGCAGCGAGCGCTCCAGTCTGAACATGTAGCGCTGGATCCGGGCCATCATCTGCCGCGAAAGCCCGAAGAATTCACAGCCGGCACGTGTGACCGTGCCGCTGCCGGGCTTTTCCACGGTGTAGAGGTTGCGCACTTTCAGCCCCACTTCCAGCGCTTCGTTGTCCGGAAGCTCAAGGTGGCAGCGGTTGAATTCCATACCGGGCAGGAAGGGGAGTTCGTCAGGCGGCACGACGATCGCAAGTCCGCCTCCGCTGATGTCGAGGATGCGAAGCTTGACCGTCTTCTTCCGGCCGTCCGGGAGCGAATGGCTAATCGAACACGTCACCGGCTCCGACTGCGGGGTCGGGAGTCGGAAAAATTCCCGCCGCTGCAGCCGCAGGATGCTTTCCGGCAGCGCTGCACGCAGAGCGGGACGATGGTCGTAAGTGTCCGGCGCGGCGGCCTCGACCGTGAACTGGATGTTCACCTTTTCAAGCCGCGTCGTGCAGACCAGCTGAGCGGCATTCGCGGCCAGAGCGCTCTTCGCCTCGTCAGCCGGCGCATCAAGGACCAGCGCGTTGCCGTCGGAGGAAATCGCCAGAACCTTGGTAACGAACCACGGGCCGGCGTCGATGTAGGTCGTGACCGGTTCGCGCCGGCTGACCAGTGCGTTCAGAAGCTGCAGGATCTCCCGCCGGTCATGGATGGCATAACGGGCAAAGGCACCGGGGTCCAGGGGCGGGTGCGGAATGCTGCGATCGGCGGGCGCGCTCATGCGAAAGGTCGCGAATCAAAAAATAACCTTTATAGCACGGATGGCCGGGGCGGCGGGCCTGCGAGCTGGGCCGCCTGGCCGCCTTGTTCGACCTTGTAGATCCACGCCAGCAGTTCTGCCACCGCGACGTAGAGCTGGGGCGGAATGCGCGCGTCGAGATCGACCTGCATGAGCAGTCCGACGAGTTCGGGCGATTCATGGACGAAGACGCCGGCCTCGCGTGCCCGTTCGATGATCTCGCGCGCGATCAGGCCGCGGCCCTTGGCGACGACCCGCGGAGCGGCGTCGCCCTTGCTGTAGGTGAGTGCGACCGCCTCGCCGCGCTTTTCGGCGGCCGATTCATTACCCTTCATGACGTCGCTCCGCGACAAAGCCGGTCAAGGGAACGTTGGCCGCGGCCAGTGCGGCGTCGAGCTGCGCGCGCGCGCCGTCGAGGGCGGCGACGGTTTCGCTGTCGTCTGCGAGCAGGCGCATCGCAACACCGGCCGGCGTCAGGACGAGCCGGGCTTCGAGTCCGCCGAGGCGGGGAAGCGTCAGCCGCAAGGTGGTCTTCCACTCGTTGGGCAAGTCTTCCCCGACAGCCCCCTCACGTTCACGCCGCGGATCCTCGACTTCCCATTCCATGCGCTGACCGGGCCAGACCTGACCGTGCCAGACATAGGTTTGTGTCGCCATGCCATCGAGCTGCTGGTGAATCACTGGCATCAGCCGTTCGGGCACCGCCGCCGCGCGGGCCGCCGTGTTGCCTCCGTTCGCTGCATCGGTACGGAGTGCCGAGTCGGCGGCGTCGAGTGGCGCCGACGATGCAGGGGAAAGCTGGTCGACGTCACCGCCAAGCTGATCGGTCTCTCGCAGAGGCGTTGCCCCGCTGCGGGTGTAGGGTTCGCCTGTGCGGCTCACGGCCCCCGTGGTTTCACGGCCTTCCAAGGTCTCGCCTGGGGGCAGAGGTAGCGCGGCGGCGAGGGCGCCGGGGCGCGGCATCGCGAGGCCGTCTGCGGCGCTCGAGGCGCCCGTTTGGCCAGGCGCCGCCGTTTGCGCGGGTACAGGCTGCTGGCCCTGGGGTTCCTGGAGCAGCGCGACGGTCGGGAGTTTTCCCGAAATCCATTGCAGTTGATGCGACTCGTAGAAAAGTCCGCTTTCGGAAACGGCCTGCTTGAGAACGGGCGCCAGCGTTTCGCCTCCCGCCACGGGCGGTGCGTCGAGCAAGGGTTGGCCGCCGGCAAGTTCGGTCGGCTTCGCCGTAGGTTGGCCGGTCAGCAGGAAGCCGATCAGTCGGCCCACGGCACTCAAATTCGGGCGGGCTTCGGCCGCACTCTCGTTCACGGCTGGGCCAGGCGGTGTGACGAGCTGGGCGAAGACGGTGTTCGGGGTATTCTTGGTGACGACGAGTTCGACGGTGTCGCCCGCACTGGCGGCGCTGTTGAGCGCGAGGGTGTAAGTCTTCCCCGCGATGATCGCCTGGAAGGTGCCATCCGGCAGGCTGCGTTGCAGGGCGGCCGTGTAGCGCTCGCCCGCCTGCAGGGCCGGAAGGTCGGACTGGATCGCCCGGACGCGCGCCGACCCTTGCAGCGGCGCCGGTTCGCTGTCGAAGAAGCTCGCTTCGGCGAGCATGCGGAGGCGGGCGGCGAGATCGGAAGGGATCATGTCTGCTGGGCCTCGGCCGACGTCACCCCGCGCGCATCAGCGGCGCGCCGGGCGGGTCAGGGTTCGAAGGCGCCGTAAGCGGCGCGCACCGCGCGGTCCCGGACACCGACCGAAAGCAGTTTGCGGGTGCTCTCAAGCCACGGTTCGACGTGAGTCCGGATTTCGCGGTCGTTTTCGAGCATCTGGCTCAGAAGCTCGGCCTTGTGTCGGATGTCCTCGGGACTGAGCGATGCGGCTGCCGGATCTTGCTGGGCGTCAAGCCGCATCGCCTCATGTCGCAGGCGGGCCATCTCCTCTTCGAGCGCAGCGAGCTGCTCCCATGCGTTGGCGCGAGCTGCTTCGACCATGCCAACGGAGAGGGCGTGCATCGATTCGAACAGCGGGAGCGTGCTCATGGTGTGCCTCAGGCGGCTTCGGTCGCCATCGCGTTGGGGGCGATGCCTGCCCACGCTTCACGCAACGTGTTCAGGAGTCCGGTGACCTCGTCCAGTGCCGGCCGGCTGTTGTACAGATTGGCGTAGAGCAGCCGCTCGCCCATGTATTCGTACAGCGCCGCCAAGCGTGCCGCCAATTCGCCGCCGGCTTCTTGGTCGAGGCTCGCGCGCAGGCCGTTCAGGATAATTTCGATGGCCTTGGAGATCGCTTCGCCTTTGGCCGCGATGTCCTTCATGTCCATCGACGCGCCGGCCGTCGCAATCGACATCAGCGCGCCATCGAAGAGCATCAGGATCAGCTTGTGCGGGTCGGCGGTCATCACCGACGTTTCGATCCCCACCTTTGCATAGGCATCGGCACGACTTTGGAATTTTCCGAACATTCGAATGTTCCTCGGTGTTTCTTAACGGTTTGCACTCAGGGAAGCGAGTTGCTGCGTGAGGTACTGGCTGGTGGCATTCATGCTCGACATCGTTGTGTCCAGTGCCGTGAATTGAGCCTGAAGTCGTGATTCGATCTTGGTCATCCGCACCTCGAGCGAGTCCTTGCGATCATTCAGCCGGCGGATCGTGGCGTTGATGCCATCGGTGCGGTTGCTCAGCAGGCCGCCGGTTCCGAGCATGGACTTGGACATCGAGACGATATCCGCTGCGACGCCCGAGGTGCCAGCAGCGTCGCCGAAGATTGCGCTGACGTCCTTGGTCGGATCCGACAGCGCGGTGTCGAGCTTGCTGGAATCGAGTTTCAGCGAGCCGTCGGCCTGGAAGCTGATGCCGACGTCGGCGAGGCGTGAAAAGCCGCTCGAAAGTCCGGAAACGCTCTCGTTGATCACCGAGCGCATGCGCGAGGCGACAGTGCGCACGGTCGAATCCCCGTTCAAGGCCCCAGCGGTCTTCGTGTTGGCGTCGAAGGCCGTTTGAGTCTTGATCATCGAATTCAGATCGTTGTAGGCCTTGACGAAGGCTTGGATATTACTCTTCACCGTATCCTGGTCCGACGCGACCGTCAGTGTCGTCGTGCTGCCGAGATTGGTCTTGGTGAGATTCAGCGTGACACCGGGAATGGCGTCGGAAACGGTGTTGGTCGAGCGGGTGATGGCAATGCCGTCGATTTCGAGCTGGGCGTCTTGTGACTGGATCTTCTGTTCCATCGCACCGGTATTGGCGACGGGATCGTAATCGAGACCGGTGATGCCCGACATCCGGATCGTGTTTGCCGTTCCCGAGTTGTTCGACGTGATCACGAGCCGAGCGGGTGAGGCCGATCCGTCGTTCACGATGGTCGCCGTGACGCCCTTCTTTGCGGCATTGATGGCGTTCCGCACGCCCTCGAGGGTGTTATTCGTGCCGTCGACGGTGATGGACAGCGTCTTGCTCGCATCGGCCGTGTAGGTGCCGCCCGCGCCACCGGTGAGCTGGCCAAGCTCGATGGTCAGGGTCCCGGTGTTCACTGTCGCTGAGTTGCTTGCGAAACCGGCCGACGCCAGTTTATGAGCCTGGGCGAGGTACTTGACTTGTACGGCGTAGCTTCCGGCGGTCGCGGTCGTGCCCGCGGCGGCGCTGAACAGCGTGGAGTCGGCGACGGTGGCCTTGAATGCGGAAAACTTGTCGGTCTTGCTGAGTGCTTCGGCTGCGGTTTGAAGCGCTGACAGGCCTCCCTTCAGCTGGCCTAGGGCCGATAGCTTCGACTGGAAGGAACTGACCTGTTTCGTGAGCGCCGTGATCGGTTGACGCTCGATCGACATGAGCTGGGAAATGATCGAGGCGGTATCCAGTCCTGAGCCAATTCCGCCGGCGGAGATCGTAGCCATGTCTTTGCTCCAGAATGATCAGGCCGTCTGCCGCAGCAGCAGACCTTGCAACTTGTCGAGTGCCTTGGCAATGGAAAGCACTTCCTCGCTCGGAATTTGCCGGATGGTCTCGTTGGTGCTTGAGTCGACGACCTTGACCACGGTTCTTCCCGAGTCTTCGTCGATAGAGAAAAGCAAATTGCTTGCCTGCGCTTCGACGACCTTCTGAACCTTCTTGACGGCATCTTCGACGTCAGTCTTGGTTATGGATGTCGGAGCCTGCGCCGACACGACGTTTGCCGACGCGGCCTGGGCCCCTGCGGCGCTTGTCGATTCGGGGGTAGCCCCGGTGGCGACACCACTTTGTGCGAGCGGGCGCGGCTGATATTGGGCGACAGGCAGCATTGAACCTGGTGGGCCGGCGCTTGCAAGGGATTCGATTGCCATAATGGAACCTCCAGCGTTCATTCTAGCGCAAAAGGCTGGAGTGCCCTTCGGACACTCCAGCCCTCGATGTTACGGTGTTGAAGTGTCCGCGTTATCCGCGCAGCAGCGTCAGCACGTTGTTCGGCATCGAGTTCGCCTGGGCGAGCATCGCGGTACCGGCTTGTTGCAGGATCTGACCGCGGGTCATGTTCGCGGTTTCCTGGGCGAAGTCCGCATCGACGATCCGTCCGCGGGCGGCGGCGATGTTTTCCGACGAAACCTGAAGGTTCTGCACGACGGACTGGAAGCGGTTCTGCACAGCGCCCCAGTTCGCACGGGCGGTATTGACCTTGTCGAGGGCGCTGTCGATCGCCACCAGCTCGGCGCTGGCGCCGGCGAGACCGCCGGAGATCGAGCCGCTGACACCGGTCAGTGCGCCGGAGACGCTGACCTGGCTCGCCGAAACCGTGATGCTGTCGTTGGTCGCGGTGCCCGCGCCGACCTGGAACTTCGTGTCGGCGGTGATGTTCAAGGTGTTGATGCCGTTGAACTGGGTGCCGCTGAGCACGCGGTTGACTTCGGACTTCAGCTGTTGGTATTCGGTGTCGAGGTTCGCCGCGTCGCTGCCGGTGCCGGTGGTGATCGTGCCGTTCATCGCCTGCACGGCCAGTTCGCGCATCCGCTGCAGGTTGTCGGTGATCGATTGCATCGCGCCTTCAGCGGTCTGCGCCATCGAGATGCCGTCGTTCGCGTTGCGGATTGCGACGTTGAAGCCGCGCACCTGGGCATTCATGCGCTCGGAAATCGCGAGACCTGCCGCATCGTCCTTTGCGCTATTGATACGCAGGCCTGAAGACAGGCGCTGCACTGACGTGGCCAGCATGCTTTGCGAGGTGGACAAGTTCCGCTGAGCATTCAGGGACATCGTATTGGTGTTGATTGTTGCAGCCATGATGGCCTCCGTCTTTCAATGGTTTAGGTTGTTCGGGGCAGGGGCTTTGCGGTCACCGTGTCGTGCCTTGCAGCTCTGCTCAAGTGTGATAACGGGCCATCCTCAGAAAACTTTAGATAAATTTTCTTGCGGGCTGAGTGTTGCAACCGACACTCATTACTGCAAAAGGAAACGGGGTGGGCGGTGCAGCCTCGAAGGCCGCGCCGTCCACCCCGTGACGGGTGTGAGGCAGATCGGTGATCAGCCGCCGCGCAAGAGCGTCAGCACGTTGTTCGGGATCGAGTTCGCCTGGGCAAGCATCGCCGTGCCGGCCTGCTGCAGGATTTGGCCGCGCGTCATGTTCGCGGTTTCCTGCGCGAAGTCGGCGTCGATGATCCGGCCGCGCGCCGCGCCGATGTTTTCCGACGAGACCTGGAGGTTCTGGATCACCGATTGGAAGCGGTTCTGGACCGCGCCCCAGTTCGCACGGGCGGTATTGACCTTGTCGAGCGCGGCGTCGATCGCGACCACCTGGGCGCTGGCGCCAGCGAAACCACCGGAGACGCTGCCGGTGACGCCGGTCAATGCGCCGGACAGGCTGATCTGGCTGGCGGACACGGTGATGCTGTCATTGGCGCCGGTGCCGGCACCGACCTGGAACTTGGTATCAGCGGTGACATTCAATGCGGGTTGGCCATTGAACGTGGTGCCGCTCATGACGCGATTGATTTCAGACTGCAATTGCTGATATTCGGTATCGAGATTCGCCGCGTCGCTGCCGGCGCCGGTGGTGACGGTGCCGTTCATTGCCTGAATTGCCAATTCGCGCATGCGCTGCAGGTTATCGGTAATTGCCTGCATTGCACCTTCGGCCGTTTGAGCCATTGAAATGCCGTCATTGGCATTCCGAATTGCCACGTTAAAGCCGCGCACCTGCGCATTCATGCGTTCCGAGATTGCGAGGCCCGCAGCGTCATCCTTGGCGCTATTGACCCGAAGACCCGAAGACAGTCTTTGGATGGCCGTCGCGAGTCCCGCTTGAGACGAGCTCAAATTCCGCTGCGCGTTGAGCGATATTTGATTGGTGTTAATCGTGGCAGCCATGATGTCCTCCTTGACTTGGTTTCAATTGGCTATGTCCTGGTACTGCTCCACAGCAAAGAGAATGCCAGCGTTTGAAAAGGCTTGATCTGTGGAAATGAAGACCAAAAAAGGGTCAATTCGTTCGGAAGGCGCGACGGCGGCGGCAAGGTTTGCAGGCCGGAGGATGTTTTTGCCGGTTGGTCGGCAAATATGGTTGCGCGGTCGAGCGCAGGTTCGGAATTGTGGTGTGCCAGGGGACGAGAACGATGCGGGATGCGGGATCCGGCATCCAGCATCGTTCTCGGGAGACAACTCCGGATGGTCGGAGTCCGAAGGAGGGCTCGACGCCCGGCTTACTTTGCCTTCACGAGGGCGTCGAGCCAGTCCGGCAGGCGCTTTTCGAGGATGAAGTCGTTTTCCACCCATTGCCTCAGTTGCTGGCCTTGGGCGCGGGCGGCATCGCGGTCCGACAATATTTCCCGAATGGCGTTGATCCACGCTTTCGCGCGATTCGGAACGCGGGTGGCCGGTGCATCTTGGTAGGGATAGATGTCGGTGCAGACGACGGGCCAGCCCATTGCCCCATACTCGAGCAGCCTGAGGTTGCTCTTGGCTTCGTTGAAGGGGTTCTGGTCGAGCGGCGCGATCGCCAGGTCGAGATTGAGCGTCGACATCTTGTAGGCGTACGCGGAGAGTCCGTGCGTCCAGCCGTGGGCCTCTTTGACGAAGGGGCGGATTTCAGGCGGACACATGCCCATGAAGATCCAGTCGACTTCGTCGGCGAGTTCTTCGACGACGGGGAAGATATGCTCCAGGTCGCCGTAGTGCTGCTGGGCCCCGATCCAGCCGACGCGCGGTTTTTCGCCCGGCGCGTGCACCGGCTCCAGCTTGCCCCAGATGTCCCATTCGAGGCAGTTGGGCATGACGACGACGTCGTCGATGAGGGGGCGGCAGAGTTCGGCGAGCGGTTCGGTGCTGACCACGGCGCGGTCGCACAGATCCAGGCAGGCCCTGAGGCGCGGCCGGACGTCGATCGAGCGCTGGCGGTACCGTGGATGCTTGGCGGGCAGGAGCGAGATCAGGTCGTCCAGTCCCGTGACGCGCAGGATGTTGGGGCGGTATTTCCTGTAGCGCTCTAATGCTTCGAGGTGCAGCGGCGTAATGGCTTGATGCATGACGATGACATCGGGTTCGGCGCGGACGAGTTCGGTCAGCGACGGGATGCGGATCTGGTGCCCGACCGGCTCGATCACGCAGGTCTGGGCGAGTCCGGCCTGGGAGAGGGCGCGGAAGGGGGCGATGACGCGATATTCGCCTGAACCGCCCGTCAGCGGAAAGCCCAGGAGTCTGCGCCGTTCGTGGAAATTGACGTCCCACGGAACGGTGAATTGGGCGTCCGGCTGGTAGGGCGTACTCAGGCTCAGGTTGCGGTTGTAGAAGGGGTCGTTTGCCAGCGTCGGGAGCCACTTGCGCAGCAGATTCTCGTTTTCCTGCTCGCGTGCCGCCAGTTGCGTAAAGCGCGCGTTGCCGCTCGGCGCGACGTGTCGCGAGCCTGAGTTGTAATGGGCGACGGTCGCATATGGGGTCCAGACGATCCAGTGCTTGGTGTCGCGCAGGCGCAGGCAGAAGTCGAGGATCGCGTAGTCCTGCGGGTAGTCCTTCTCGTCGAAGCCCGCCAGTTCATGGAAGAGCTTGGCGCGAACCATGAAGCAGGCGGGCGATACCGCGGAGACGTTCCGATCGACGGTTGCAAGGCCCTGGTAGCCCGGTTCGTCCGGTTCCAGCAGGTTGTCCCAGGCCGGGGCGGCGGAGCCGCCGAGTCCGAGAACCTGTCCGGTATCCCGGATCCTTCCGCTTCCCGGGTAACCGAGGCGGGGAGCGGCTATGCCCACTTCGGGACGCGTCGCGATGTTCAGCAGGCGGTCGATCCAGTCTTCCTGCAGGATCACCGTGTCGTCGTCGAGGAAGACGAGGTAGTCGCCCTTGGCTGCCTTGGCCGCCGCGTTGTAGCGCGCCGCGAGGTTCGGCAGCTGCGACAAGTCGAGGATCGTGACCGGAAACTTCGTCGGGCCGGCGGCGAGGCTGGCGAGAAGCGAAGTGGAGTCCGGATCGGTATTCCCCCCGTCGATGAGCAGGATTTCGAGATTCGAATAAATGCTGAGCGACTGGATGCTGTCGAGGCAGGGTGCCAGGAATTCGGCTTTGTTGGTGCTCAGGATGACGATCGAAACCTTGGGCTCGTCGTTCGGCGTATAGAGGACACGACGAGTCGCGAAGCCATGGCCGTCCACGATCCTCGCGGTGACGCCGCAGCGCGCGAGATGGTTTGCGAGCGCGGTACGCTCCGATTCGACCGCGATCTCGCGCATGGAGAGGGCGGGCGAGTGATAGACGACCTCCGCAATGTGGCCAATCGTCGACACGCCGAAATTGTCGAGGATGCGCAGGGCGATGTCGTAGACTTCCGCGCCCCTGTCCTCGCCGAGACCTCCGGCTTGCAGGAGGGCCTGTCGCCGCACGATGCACAGACTGCCCAGGTAATGCATCGAGCGCAGCAGATCGAGATTGAGGTCGGGCTTGAAGCGCGGAGTCGTCAGTTCGCCGTTCGGATTGACCACGTCGTCGTCGGAATAGACGAAGAGCCAGGACGGGTGCGTGGCAATGTAATCGCCGTAGACGAGCAGCGCGTGGGGCTCGAGGCGGACGCCGGGTTCGAGGACAGCGATCCAGTCCGAATCGGTCTGTTTGAAGGCGCGCTGCATCGCGGCCGTCACTTGATCGGCACTATCGACGGTGACCCATTGGATATGGGGCAGGTTCAGGAATTCCGGATCCGGCGCCGCGAAGGGGGCGACAATGGTGAATTGCCAATCCTGATAGAGCTGGCAGTCGAGCGCGTCGAGCGTGTCGGCGAGGAGCGATTCCTCCCCCGCCCGCAATTCGAGGGCGAAATGAAACCGGGGCCGCGACGGCCATTTGCGCATCATGCGTTCGGCAAAAAGCTCGGCGTCGATTTCGCGGACGATCTTATTCGAACGCCATTGCTCGTAGTTCGATCCCTCGATATTGGGCGCGGCAAAACGCCAGCGACGCCAATGCGAGAAGACCGATTCCGGTTCGCTGATATGCACGTTTTCCGGACGTGGGCGAATCGTTAGTTGCTGCGTTTGGCGGATGAAATTCGAGAGCTGCTGGGGAAAGCGATTCGCGAGATCGATATATTGCGTCCGGATCTGGCCGACGGTTTCCCGCGCCTGATGGAGCGCATCTTCGTTGTCGTCGAATGCGAGACCCTGATCGCCGTACGCGAAGAATCCCCCCGGGTGAGGACGTTGGCCCGGCGCCTGAACGTAGACGACGGGGCAGCCGCAGAGGGCCGCTTCGAGCGCGAGATTGGATTCGCCGAAGCAATAGAGTCGGTCCGCCTGGCGCAGCACCTTGACCAATTCGTCCTGGGTCGCGGGATGGCTGCGCGTGATCTCTTCGCATTGCGAGAGCAGGCCGGCGTACAGCTTGTGGGCGTCCGGGAAGCCGCCGGTGTAGGCGAGAACCCGCGGGCGCTCACCAGTCGCGCCATCGGAAGAAAAGCGATAGCGGTCGACAATGGGGACGAAGAGGAGCTGATCTTCAGTGGCGTCGGCGGGGAGCAGATCGGGCGCCGCCGCAAACAGGAGTTCGCCAGGAACGGCCTCCAGCGCCGCGCGGACCGCGTATCGAACCACGCTTTCCCCGGCGAGCGGGTTGCCGGCGACGTCGTCGGCATAGACGTGGATCGGGACGACCCCGGCCGAGCGGTGCTGTTCCTCGATGGCGAGGGTCAATGGCGGGGTGCGCAGTTCGGGCGCGGTTCGACCGCAAACCATGTAGGCTTCGGCGCCCGCCAGATTGAGGGCGTGACAGAGCTGATGCATGGCCCGCACGCGGCTGTCGACGCGGGTGTAGTCGTCGGCGACGATGTAGTAGGGGCGGCGGCGGTCGAACAGCGGCAAATCTTCGGTCCGCGCTTTCACCGATGACGATGCCACCGGCAGGCCAGTGCCGGTGAGAGATGCAGCCTTCGAGTTGCGGGCCTGCTCTTGGGTGAATTCGACAAATGCTTCGAGCTGGGTCCAGAACTTCTCTTCGAGCGCCTCGTAGACCTTCGCAACCTCGCCGACGCTGCGGCGTGCTTCATCCAGCGCCTGCTCGTCGTTGGAACGCGCGAGCCCGACGTTGAAGCCGAGTTGTCCGCCGAACGGTTTGTCGAGATCGATGAAAGGGCTCGGGAGCAGCACGACGGGGCAGCCGCAAAGTCGTGCTTCGAGGTGCAGCGTGGTGTTCTCGAAGCAGTAGAGACGTTCGCTGCGTCGGAAGAGGTCGGCGAGCTCAGGGTGGGTGGCCGGGAATTCCTTTGTGATAACCGTGCAATTGTCGGCCAGATCCTTCCAGATCTTTTTGCCTTCCTCGTAGCGGCCGAAATAGATGCAGGCGCCGTGACGGTCGTTGTCGAAGGGATTATCGAAGTTGTTGAAGATCGACGCGTCGGTCGTGGGCAGGAAGAGCAGTCCGTTGCAGCGATCCAGATGCTGCGCGAGTTCGTCGGTATGAACGTAAAAGAGGTCCGAGTCGCGATAGGCGGGGCGTTGGCCGAGCAATCCCGGAACGTTCAGGATATATCGGACGACGACCGGGCAATCGAGCGGATTTTCGGCGATCACTTCGGGGTAGACCGCGATCGGCCTGAGCCCCGCTGCTTCGTGTTCGCGGCGGACGCTCATGGTCAATAAGGGCGTATTGAGCGAGGGGTCGGTTTCGGGACAAGTGATCCAGGCTTCCTCGCCTGCGAGATTCAGCGCGTGGCACAGCCGGTGCATGACGCGGATGCCCGCCGAGGCGCGGGAATAATTCGGGGCCGTGATGTAATAAGGTTGGCGGCGCTCGCGATACAGCTTTTTGAATGAATTCGGCATCGGCGGTCAGGGCGGAGGAGGGGCCGCCAGGATGCGGCCCGTGAGGGTTCAGGCCGGACCCCCGCACGGCAACGGTCGGTGCGTCGGGAATCCGGGTCAAGGTGCGAATTATCCCAGGACGGACAGCCCGCACCACCAATATTCCGCCATCTTGTCGTGGTGTCCGCGGTGATTGAACGTCAGGTTCAGGCCGTAGGCTTCGAAATGAAAGCCGGAGGTCTTGTCTTGCGTTTCGAGTGCTCCGAGCCACAGGAGCGGCGGATAGCCGTCGGCGCGTATCAGCAGGTCCGGCGTTCCGACGAGCGCCGCACAGGTGTCATAGCCGCCCGCGAGCGTGAATTGTTCGGGCAGAAGCTTCGTTTGCGCAACCGCGCCGGGGACCGAGTATTCGGAGAGGCAAGGAAAATAGATGCCGACGACCGCGGAGCGGCCTGCCGCTTCGATCAGCGATTCGTGGCGCGACCCGGAAACGATTCCAAGTTGGCCGTCGAGCGGATGGCGGTTATGGTTCTTGAACGTGGCGTCCGGGAGCTTTTCGTGAAACGCGGCCGCGACGGCGGGCAAATAGGTTTTTTCGAGTGCCGCGCCAATATCGGCTTCAGTCGTCTTCGGGACGATGAAAGGTATGCCGACTCCGCGCGTGATGTTCTTCGTCGCCAGGTCCTTGGACAGGCCTTCGAGGATCGATTCGACGCGCGCCTGGAATCGCGCTGCGTCGAGTTCGTCGGCGATGGAATTGCCAAAGTGGCGCACGCTGCGCTCCAGGATCGCCGCGTAATCAATTTCCGGTTTGGCGATCTGGAAATAGCGCCGCGATTTCCGGTGGGCGCCGACGGATTCGGCCGGAATGCAGCGGCCGAATTCGTCGAAGAGGTCGGCAGGATTATTTTCGGACATAGATTTGAATGAAATATCGGGAATGATCGGTGCGGTCGTGGCGGCCGCGGAAATCAATCGACGAGGGAATCGGAATCCGAAAAGCCTTTGCCCCATGGCACCGGGAGCAGGACGGAATTCTTGGTCTTTTCGGTATGGAGCTTGATGAATTGCGGGTCTTCTCCGATCAGGCAATCCGGGCGATGCGGTCCGAGCCAGGGGTTGCGCATGCCGCGATCGAGGATTTCGGCCAGGGAGGTTTCGCGCAGATTGCCGAGGGAAAGGTCGATGTAGGGGCAAGGCGTGACTTCGGCGGTCGAGGTGACGGTGATCAGCCCCTTCACGGTGATGCAGCCCTTGAATGAGCCGTAGGATGGCGTCATGTGCGTGAAGACGTTGTACTTCTTCTCGAACTCGCGAACGATATCCGCGTCTTCCTTGGTGATGACGAATTCGGGATGCTCGGTGCAGGAGCCGGTCGGTTTCGCGTACGACACATAGAGCCCGATTCCCTTCTTCGTGCAGAACTCGCACATTTCCCTGAACTCGTCGGTTTTCGCGCGGCCCTTCACGAGCACCGTCGAGAGGATGAGGTTGAGGCCCGCATCGATCGAGGCGTCGATCGCGCGCATCACGCGCTTGTAGGAGCCGGGCTTGTTGCGGAAGGCGTCGTGCTGTTCGGGGATGAAGCTGTCGAGCGAGAGCTGGACCTTCTCGACACCGATCGCCTTCAGATGCTTGGCGCGTTCGTAGTCCAGGAACCAGCCGTTGGTGTCGGTAATCACGTAATGCTTGTCGGGGTCGATGGCCTCGACGACGGCGTCGAAATCCTTCATCACGAGCGGCTCGCCGCCGGTGATCACGAAGCGCGCGATGCCGAGCTCGTCGGCCTGGCGCGAGAGTTCGCGGATGTCGTCGAGATCGATCTTGCGGCGTTCGTCCTCGATCTTGAAGACCTTGTGCAGATGGCGGTCCATGTAGTACTCGGCCGAGCAGTGCGTGCATTGGAAGTTGCACAGATAGCTCTTTTCCAGCCGGATGATCGGACTGATGTCGCCGCGCGCCTCCATTTCGCTGATGCGGGCGAGCTTGGCCGCGACGTACGGCTTGCGCGAGGCGAGGTCGTTTCGCTTCGCGGCTTCGGCGGCGGTCAGGCCGGTATCGGCAATTTGGGTGGCGCTCATGATGGTGTTCTCCGTGATGATCTGACGCGGGGCAGTCAGGGTTCGGCTGCCGGGCGTGTCGGGGTGCTGCTTATCGGCCGTTCTGCGCGGCTTTATTGGTAATGGGATGCATTGTGCGGTCGGTCATGCTTCCTCCAAGGTCGGAATACGGGCGGCGGGGCGGCCTAATTTGCCGTTTTGGCCGCGATCTCGGCGGTACGCAGGATCGATTCGTCGAGCGAGGTCCAGAAGTCCAGGCCCAGCTCGGTGCGGGCGCGACGCACTTCCGGCACATACACGTTACGGGTCACCGGGCCTTCGACCTGTCGCAAGATGCGTACCGGTTTCTGCGGCGCGACGAGGTGCCCGATGCGGCGGGCAAGATCGCCGATCGTGACGGGCTCGTCCGAGCCGACGTTATAGGCCCGGCCGTTTTGGCCGCGCGTGAGCAGCGCGAGGAGCCAGACCATCAGGTCTCCGGTGTACATGTACGAGCGGATCGGTGTGCCGTCGCCGGCGACGGTGATGGCGTCCCCATGCAGGGCGTCGCGGATGAAATTGCCGGCGGCGTAGTGCAGGTCGAGCGGCAGGTGGGGGCCGAGGAAGGTGAAGCAGCGCGCGGTCGAAAACGACAGATTGTGCCGGTCGGCGAATGCCGAGCACAGGAATTCGGCGGCGCGTTTCGCATGGCCGACACTGACTTCGAGGTTGGTCGGCTCGGGCGCAGCGGGGTAGTTCTCCGGGTAGCTGTCGTACTCGGGCAGCAGCGGTCCGTAGTAGGAGCCGGAGCTGAGCATCAGCATGCGGCCGATCCGTCGTTCCGCGGCGAATTCGAGCGTGCGGCGGGTGCCATAGTAGGACGTGTCGAATTTCGTCAGGGGATCTTCGGTCCGGTGGAAGGTCGCCGCCGCGGCGGTCGTTGCGGCATGAATTACGTGCGTGAATTCGCCGGCGGGAAATTCGAAGTCCCGTACATCGCCGCGGTGAAACGCGATCGACGGGTGTTTTTCGAGGTCCGGGACCTCGGCGAGAAAACGTTCCGGTGCGCGGCTGAGCGCGGTGACCTGGAGGTCGAGGCCGAGCGTCTCGTCTGCGCGGGCAAGCAGGGGGAGCAGCCAGCGGCCGAAATAGCCGGTGCCGCCGGTGATGAACAGGCGTGCGCCGCGCAGGGTGTCCCAGCCGGTGTCGAAGCGGCGGACGACGGCATCGATTTCCTGTTCGAAGAGTGGATCAGTTGCAGTCATGCGTTGCCGGACCCCGCGGCATCGAGCCAGGGCCTGTAGATTTCGTGGACGCGGATGAGGTTGTCCGGGCTACCCGCGTGCCAGGCCCAATCGCCGTTGCGCGGGTTTTGCGGGTCGAAGCGGCGCTGCTCGTCGAGCGGCGATTCGAGCCGGCAGGTGTAGAGCAGCGAGATGAAGTGGCCGCGGATGTCGCGATTCGGATTCGTGATCTCGTGGAGGCACAGCGGCTGCGGTTCGGCGCTGACGCGTGCGCCGAGCTCGCGGTCGGCGACGGCGGCAATGCGCTCGCCCGACGCCTCCTTGAAGCGGATGATCCCTCCCGGGATGTGCCAGCCGGGGCCGTAGAACTGGTCGTGGCGCCAGGTGAGCAGCGTGCGGCCGCCTTCGTCGCGGATCAGCAGATCGACGTTGATCATCGGCGTGAGGCTGCTGACGAAGAGAAAGACTTCCTCAGGCAGTCCGGCGCGTGCGGAGCCGATCGCTGCCTGCAGGGTCGCGATCGCTTCCCGGATCTTGTCGACCGGCACGTGTTCGCGATTCATTGCGCCGCTCCGTCGATCACGGTTTCGAGGCGGTTGTCGCGCAGCACCGCGACGCTGAAACGGTTGCCGTGGCGTTCGCGGAGGATGCGCGCGACCTCGTCGGAATAGCTCGCCGCGAGCACGATGACGGCTTCCACGTTGCCGGCCTCGTCGTCGGAAAGGCGCTCCGGAGCGACGATCGGCAGGTGCGTGGCCGGCGTGAAGCGGCCTTGCTTGAAGGGGGCAGAGTCGAGCACGCAGCGGATGCGCGGCGCGATGCCCATCAGGCTGATCAGCGCCAGCGCCTGGTGGCCGGCGCCCCAGATCGCGACGCGGCCGGCGCCGAAGCGGTCGAGAAAGGCGTCGAACGAAGCTTTCAGGGTGGCCTGGCATGCGGCGAGCGGGGTGAGGTCGAGCGGACAGCGTTTGCGCACGGTTGCCGACAGCACGTAGTCGTGCCATTCGGGGCGGCAGTCGAGCACTTCGAAGCCGTTGCGTTCGAGCAGGCCGGTGAGCGTCTCGCGCGTGAAGTAGTAGAGGTGGTCCGGAATGAACTCGGCGAACAGGCCTTGTTGCACGATCATGTCGAAGTTCGGCACTTCGACGAGACCGGTCGCGCCGTCGGAGAGGTTGGCGGCGATTCCTTGCAGCGTGCGGTGTGCGTCCGGAATGTGTTCGAGGAAATTCAGGATCGCGAAACCGTCGAACGGGCCGTCGGCGAGCTGCGTCTCGGGGCCGTCGAGGAAGGCCTCCTCGACGCGCAGGCCCGCGGCTCGACAGGCCTGCACGGACTCGCTCTTGTGCTCGATGCCGAAGGCGTCGGCGCCGCACTCGGCGAGCAGCGCCAGGTATTCACCCCCGCCGCAGCCGACTTCGAGCACCTTCCGGCCGGTGAGTCGATGCGTATCGAGCCAGGTGCCGAACTGGGCGAGGCGGAAGCCGCGCATCTCCGGCGAAGTGCCGGCGGCGCGGATCACGTCTCGCCAGTAGGGCACCGGCGCGTTCGTCAGCTGCACGAGTCCGCAGCCCGCGCATTGGTGCAGCGCGAGGCTGACGCCGCAATCCGCCGCCAGCCCATCGGCCGTGGGCAGCCCCTGGGCCGCCGCCGGCATGTCATGCTGGACCAGCAGCGGCGTGGGGAAGAGCGGGTGGCCGCAGATTCGACAGGTATTGCTCATCGATACCGCTCAGGCTGCTACGGGGATCTTGGCCGGACCGGCAGTGAGGCCGAAATGCGCGAAGTAGTGTTGCCAGAAGGGGCTGGTCTCGACGATGCGGGCTGCGGTCTCGCGGAACTCGGCCGCTTTGTCGTGGCGACCGAGGCGCTCGTGGCACTGTGCGGCGAAATGGTAGGCGAAGGCGTGGTCGCTCTTCGCGCGGAGGGCGTTCTGGAAGCCCTTCAGCGCGCTTTCGTACTCGCCGAGACGCATGTCCGGGTTGTGGATGAAGTTCAACTCGAGGTTGATCAGGTACATCTGCTCCTGGATGAATTCGGCGGAGAAGTGCTCGGTTTCGACGACGGCGTTCTTGTAGTCCTTGCCGATGTAGCCGTCCTTCAGGTAGCCCTTGGATTCGCAGATTTCGTGCATCTCGCTGCCGACGAGCGGCGACGCGGCGAGCACGATGAACCAGTTCGCGTTGACCGTCTTGAGGAAAGCGCGCGTGTCTTCGATGTCCTGCTTGGTCTCGCCGGGCAGGCCGATCAAGATGTTGGCGTTGGTGTAGATCCCGAGTTCGCGGCAGTCGTCGGCGACGCGCTTCGCGATGTGCAGCTTCAGCGGCTTCTTCATGATGTCCTTGAGGACGCGGTCGCTGCCCGACTCGATCGCCAGCACCAGATGGTTCACGCCGGCGCCGCGCAAGGCCTCGAGCATCGGGCGTTCGAGCGCGTAGAGCGCGAGGCCGTTCTGGAAGACCGCGGTCATTTTCAGCTCGCCGATCATGTCGACGATCGCGCGGGCGCGTTCCTTGTCGCCCATGAAGTGGTCGTCCTGCACGACGAGCGTGCGGGCGCCGTAGCGGTCGCGCAGCCGCTCGAAGTCCGCCCGGACGCGTTCCAGGCTGTAGTAGCGCATCCGGCGGCCATGGACCTTGTGCGAGGCGCAGAAGGTGCACTTGAAGGGGCAGCCGCGCGAGGTCATCACGTGGAAGTTGTTCGACTTGTCCTCGATTGCGGCGTAGGCGGTCATCGCCGGGTTGATGCCGTAGCGCTCGACTTCGCACAGTTCGTAGTCGTAGAACGGCAGATCGTCGAGGTCATCGACGAAGTCGTGGGCGAACATGTCGCCACGCGCAATCTTGGCGTCCGTGACCCACGACGGGCTGCCCTCGATGTAGGCGCGGCGGTCGGCGGCCCGGACGAGGTCCAGCAGCGGCTTTTCGCCTTCGCCGTAGCACAGCGCATCGAAGTCGGGGCAGTTCTTCAGCACGTGCTTGTACATGCTCGACGGCACGCTGCCGCCGGCGATCACGAGGGCGCGCGGGAACAGGGCGCGCGCGCAGCGGCCGAGGTCGAGCAGGTTGAAATATGAGGGGCTGAACAGCGAGGAGACGCCGACGATGTCGGGATCGAAGTCGGCGTAACGCTCCGAAAGGAAGGCCGAGAAGTATTCGGCGAAGGACGCAGCATCGAAGCGGTCGAGCGCGTTCAGTTCGATATTGAAGTCGATCAGGCGGATGTCGACATCGGTCGCCGCCTTGAGATACGCGCTCATCGACAGGATGCCGATCGGCATGTCGGTGGCGAGGTTGCCGTAGAGGCGGCCATCGGACTTGCGGACCTGGCGGGTGTTCTCCGCCGGCTGGACATATTTCTCGTACGAAAGATTCGGCGGAACGATGAACAGGATCTTGGTCATGGGCTACCTCTTGGGGCGGATCACTCTGGGGGGGACCGGGAAAAAGCCTTCCGTGGGCTCATTCCTCGGTTGCGGCGGCTACGGGGGGCATGGCGGGTCTGGCAGCTTCGAGCGATGTTGACAATAACGGCACGATCATCTCGTTCTTGAGAATTTCCAGGGGCAGCAGCGGGCTCATATCCTCGAGCGGCATCGACACGATCGAGCCGTCGGCGCGCGGGATCGCGGCGCACTTGGGCGCGAGCGTCTCGTCGGGCATCAGCCGGACGTCGATCAGGCACGGGCGCGGCAGTTCGAGCGCGCGGGCAAGACCCTGGGCGAGGTCGGCAGCATCGTCGATCGCGAGGTAGGGCAGACCATACACCTCGGCGACTTTCGCGAGATCGGGCATCGTCAGTCCGGCCTCGGGACCGGTGCCGATGTAGCGGCCCTCGAAGTAGTTGCGCTGAGTGTTGCGGATCGAGCAGTAGCCGCCGTTGTTCATGACCATCAGGCAGATCGGCAGGCGCTGGCCGGCGAGTGTCGCCAGTTCCTGCAGATTGAGCTGCAGGCTGCCGTCGGATTCGACCGCGACCATCGGCTGGCGGCCGTTGCCGAGGCAGGCGCCGATGGCGGCGGGTAGGCCGTAGCCCATCGCGCCGAGGCCGGAGGTCAGGAAGACGCGCTGCCCTTCGCGGTTGCGGAAGGCGGTGTAGAAGGCTTCGACCGCGAGGCCGGAACTGCCGGTGCCAACGAGGGTGTTTTTCGGAATGACGTCGGATAGCGCATCGGCGAACTGGAAATGGCTGATCGGGCCGCTCTCGGGGAAGGGGCGGCCATCGGTGATCGGATAGCGCTGCTTCCAGTCCGCGATGTGTTTGTGCCACGGCGCGTGGTCGGCGGCAGGAACGCCGCGGGTTGCAGCGGCGAGTGCGTCGATGAATGCGCCGGCGTCCATCGCGAAGCTGTGCGCGATGTCCATGTCGAGCTTGTCGAGCTCGGCAGCGTCGACGTCGACCACGACCTTGGTTGCCGCGCGGGCGAAACCGCGGGGGTTGTAGGCGGTGATGATGTTGTCGAGACGGCAGCCGACGGCGATGAGGAGGTCGCAGTTCTGGACCGCGAAATTGGCACCGCGCAAGGCGACGACGCCGGGCCGGCCGGCATTGAGCGGGTGGTCCCAGGGCAGGATGTCGAGCGCGTTCCAGGTCGTCGCGACCGGGACGCCGAGCGATTCGGCCAGATGGCGCAGGCTCTCGGCTGCGCCGGATAGGCGCACGCCGTGGCCGGCGAGGAAGAGGGGGCGCTTCGCGTCGCGCAGCAAGGCGGCAACGGGTTTCACGTTGGTTGCGGGAGCGGTTGTTGCAGCAGGCTCGGCGCGCGGTGGCAGTGCTGCGGGATCGATCGGTGCGGCTTGGATATCGAGCGGCACGTCGATCCAGACCGGGCCGGGGCGGCCGGATTTCATCGCCTGCAAGGCTTCGTCGAGATGCTTGCCGACGTCGAGCGGATCAGTGACGGTCGCCGCGTACTTGGTGATCGACTTCACCATCGACACCACGTCGACTTCCTGTACGCCGCCCTGGCGCAGCGGGCGGCCGTTCAGCCGGTCGGCGCGTTTGACCTGGCCGGAGATCACCAGCAGCGGTACGGAGTCGATCCACGCGCCGGCAACGGGCGTGATCACGTTGGTCGCGCCGGGACCGGTCGTGACGAGCGCGACGCCAAAGCCGGGATTGTCCGGGTGGCCGGTGCGCCCGTAGGCCTCGGCTGCGATGCCGCAGGCTTGTTCATGGTGGCAGGGGACGGCGGTGAGCCGCGTTTCGCAGGCCAGCGCATCATTCAGATGCATGGCGCCGCCGCCGGGCAGGACGAAAACGTGGCGCAGGCCTTCGTCGGCCAGCCGTTGCATGATGAAGTCTGCGACGCGAATCGAGGTCATTGCTTACATCCAATAGGTGAGCCAGGTCTTGCGTCGCGGGTTCTGCGCGATCGCGGGGTCGGTGTAGAAGGAGTCGTCCCTGTAATGGGTCGACGAGATTTCTTCGAATACCACGCCGCCTTCGGTGTGGAACTTGTGGCGTACGCCCCGGTTCACCGTGATCACGTCGCCAGCCTTCGCTTGCTGCTGCTCACCGTCCAGCCACAGGGTGAGGTCGCCGTGCAGCACGACGAAGGTCTCTTCCTTCTGTTCGTGATACTGCTCGGGATGGGTCTGGTCGGGCAGCATGACCAGCAGCTTCTTGCAGTACTCGCGGTTGACGACGGTGACCATCGTCAGGCCGAACTCGTCGAAGCGCTCCATGCCGTAGTGGTGCGAGATCTCGAGATCGGACTTGCCCGGCACGACAATGTTACCGGCCTTCAGCAGCGTCTTCACGGCGGTCACCGCCTGCAGCACCTTGCTGCGCAGATGGTGTTCCGCGACGCCGACGTGCATGACCGGTGCGCCTGCGGCGATCGTTTCATTGGCGACGAAGCGCGCGTACTTGGACCATTCGTTCGCCGTCACCTGGCCTTCGCTCGGCGGGAAGGCGAACTCGATCATGCTGTTGTCGATCTCGGCGCCGGCGGGAATGTCTCGCAGCGCGAACACGCCGCGACGCAGGCTGTTCAGGCTGGCGCGTTCGACGGTCGACGGCGCATAGCGTTCGTTGCTGCCGCAGATCTGCATTGCACGGCGCGCCGCGGTGAGCCAATCGCGGATCTGGCCAGGATCGGCCGAGTAGGCGTTGGCCGGGTAGCGCTCCGTCGGCAAGACCACGTGCTTTTCGAACACCGAGGCGCCCTTGGCCATCGCGAGCATGACGGCGACGGTGTTGTCGGGTGACTCGTGGGTGGAGTAGCCGATGCGGCAGTCCGGGTAGCGTTCGCGCAGCAGGCCGATCTGGTTGACCTGCAGGGCGTCGTCGGGTGTCGGGTATTCGGCGACGCAGTGCATCAGCGTCAAATCCTTGCCGCGGTGCAGGAAAAAGCTCACGACGTTGTCGATTTCTTCGAGCGTCGAGCCGGCCGTCGAGGCGATCACGGGCTTGTCGGCCCGGGCGATGCGTTCGAGCAGCGGCCAGTCAGTGAAGGAGCAACTGGCGATCTTGATCGTATGGATGCCGTGTGCCTCGATGCGATCGACGGAGGGCTCGTCGAAGGGCGTGCACACCGTCCTGAATCCCTGGGCCGCCATCTCGGCAACGAGCGAGCGGAAGGCCTCGTCGGAGAGGCGCGTTTCCTCGAAGCGCTTGATGTATTTGACGTCGTCGCGGCCGCGCATCGAACTGTGGATGAAGGTGTCGAGATCGCGGTACTGGAGCTTGAAGGCGAAGTCGAACGCGTCTTCGAATCCTTCGCAGGCTTCGCGGATGGCGCGGATCGTACGGACGCCGTGATCGACGTCGCCCATGTGGTTGTTGGCCATCTCAAAGACGAAGAGCGGTTTCATGGCGTGATTCTCAATCAAAGTGAAGGCCGAAGAAGGTTTCGATCTGGGTTGCAGCGTAGTCGAGCATCTCGGTCGTCAAGCCGGGCCAGACGCCGATCCAGAAGGTGTCGGACATGATGCGGTCGGTCACCGTCAGATCGCTTGCGACGCGGTAGTTGCGACCGGCGAAGTACGGCTGACGGGTGAGGTTGCCGGCGAACAGCAGGCGCGTGCCGATGCGGTGCTGATCGAGCCATCCGAGCAGGTCGACGCGTCTTGTGGCCGCTTGCGGGGTGAGCGTGACGGGGAAGCCGAACCACGACGGATCGCTGGAGGGGGTCGCACGGGGGAGGTCGAGGAATTCCGCGCAGCTTTGCAGCCGTTCCGACAGATGGGCAAAGTTGCGGCGGCGGGCTTCGACGAAGCCGGGCAGGCGATCGAGCTGGGCGAGCGCGCAGGCGGCCTGCATGTCGGTGATCTTGAGGTTGTAGCCCAAGTTCGAATAGGTGTACTTGTGGTCGTAGCCCTCGGGGAGGCTGCCGAGCTGCCAGTCGAAGCGCTTGCCGCAGGTGTTGTCGCAACCCGGGGCGCACCAGCAGTCGCGGCCCCAGTCGCGCACGGATTCGGCGACCCGCCGGAGCAGGGCGTCGCTGGTCAGCACGGCGCCGCCTTCGCCCATCGTGATGTGGTGGGCGGGGTAGAACGAGAGCGTCGCGAGATGGCCGAAATTGCCGACGTGGCGGCTGCGGTCGTTGTCGGTTCCGCGCTGCCAGAGCGCGGGATCGTCGTGCGTCGGGGTGCGCGGCAACCAGACTTCGGCGTCCGGGGACAGCGTATAGCTCGCGCCCAGCGCGTCGCAACAATCCTCGACCAGCCACAGGTTGTGGCGCGCGCAAAACGCCGTGACGGCCGCGAGATCGTAGGGATTGCCGAGCGTGTGCGCGAGCACGACGGCGCGAGTCCGGGGCGACACTGCCTTCTCGAGCAGGGTCGGATCGATGTTGTACGTTCCAGGCAGGATGTCGATGAAGACCGGGACCGCGCCGTTCTGCAGGATCGGGTTCACGGTCGTCGGAAACCCCGCCGCGACGGAGACGATCTCGTCGCCCGCGCGGATCGCGCCAGGGCCGAGCATCGGCGAGAACAGCGTCGAGACGGCCACCAGGTTGGCCGAGGAGCCCGAATTGACCGTCAATGCCTGGCAGCTCTTGCCAACGAAGTCTGCGAGGCGCTGCTCGAAATCGGCGTTGAAGCGCCCGGTGGTCAGCCAGCCGTCCAGCGCCGCTTCGACCATCGCCTGGGTTTCGGCTTCGCCGATCACTTTCCCGGAAGGTGGGACAGGGGTTTCACCGGGGACGAAGGCGCGAGGACCTGCATTTTGTTCGCAGTAGCGGTGGACCGCGTCACGGACTGCGCTGCGAGGATCCGTGCTTGAATTCATTGTTGGACTCCACAGGCGGCTTCGTAGGCGCTTACTTGTTCGAGGGTCAGCGCGCGTGCGTCTTCGCCGCGGCTCGCGCGTGCGTACCAGTCTGCCGTCAGTTCCAGCGCTTGCACGAGCGTCCAGCGGGGCGCCCAGCCCAGTTTGAGCATCGCGTGACTGCTGTCCAGACGCAGGACCGCCGCCTCGTGGGGATGTTCGCCTTCGTCATGGCGCCATTCCCCGCCGAGCCGCTTGCACAGCACCTCGCAGAGCGCCGAGACGGACTGCATATCGCCTAGCGCCGGCCCGAAATTCCACGCATCGGCGAAAGAGCGGTCTCCCGCGAGCAGGCGAGCGCCGAGCATCAGATAGCCGGCAAGCGGCTCGAGGACGTGCTGCCAGGGTCGGATGGCGGCCGGGTTGCGGACGAGAACAATCTGCCCCGAACCGATCGCGCGGACGACATCCGGTACAAGCCTGTCTGCGGCCCAGTCGCCGCCGCCGATCACGTTGCCGGCACGCGCCGTCGCGAGCAGGGGCGCATCGTCGGCCTGCCAGTAGCTGGAGCGCCAGGCCGAGGCGACGAGTTCTGCGCAGGCTTTGCTCACACTGTACGGATCGTGGCCGCCGAGACGATCGCTCTCGCGGTAGCCGGAGTCCCAGCCCCGGTTTTCATAGCATTTGTCGGTGGTCACCACAACGATCGCGCGCACGGACGGGCAGTTCCGCGCGGCTTCGAGCACGTGGGCAGTGCCCATAACGTTGGTGGCCAAGGTTTCGATAGGTGCAATGTAACTGTGCCGCACCAGTGGCTGGGCGGCGAGGTGAAAGACGATCTCGGGCGCGGTGTCGGTCATCACGCGCTTGACCGCTTCGACGTCACGAATGTCCGCTAAGTTCGATTCGACCGTTTCGCCGAGTCGCAGCGCGTCGAACAGGGACGGGTTCGTATCGGGGGGCAGGGCGAGTCCACAGACGGTCGCGCCGAGCCGTTCGAGCCACAATGCCAGCCAGCCGCCCTTGAAGCCGGTATGCCCCGTCAGGAGGACGCGCCGACCGGCGTAGTCCGCGAAGCTCATTGCCAGACTTTCCACGGCGCCGTTCCGTCGTTCCACAGGGATTCCAGGTAGTGCTTCTCGCGCAGCGTGTCCATCGGCTGCCAGAAGCCGTTGTGCCGATATGCGGCCAATTCGCCGTCGCGCACCAGGGATTCCATCGGCGCCGATTCCCATGGCATGTCGTCGTCCGAAATGCGATCGAGGACCTTGGGCGACAGCACGAAGAAGCCGCCGTTGATCACGGTTCCATCCGTCGAGGGCTTCTCCTTGAACCGGGCGACCTTGTGGTTGCGCAGTTCAAGCGTGCCGAAGCGGCCCGGCGGCGATACGGCGGTCACCGTGGCGAGGCGCCCTTGTTTGCAATGGAATGCCTGCAGCGCGGTCAGGTCCACGTCGCCCAGTCCGTCGCCATAGGTGAAGAAGAAGGCTTCCTCGCCTTCGAGATACTTGCGCACGCGCGCAAGCCGGCCGCCGGTCTGGGTGTTTTCCCCGGTATCGACGAGCGTCACGGACCACGGCTCGGCATGCTGCTCGTGAACGACCATCGCGTTCGTGCGCATGTCGAAGGTGACGTCCGAGGTGTGGAGAAAGTAGTTCGCGAAGAATTCCTTCACGACGTAGCCACGGTAGCCGAGGCAGATGATGAACTCGGTCACTCCATGGGCGGTAAACATCTTCATGATGTGCCACAGGATCGGGCGCCCGCCGATTTCGACCATTGGCTTGGGCTTGAGGTTTGTCTCCTCGGAGAGGCGACTGCCCAATCCGCCCGCAAGAATTACCGCCTTCATTCGCTGCCCTCCTTAATTGCGGCCGAGCGTATTCTATTCGCCGTGAGTGGGCGTTGCGGCCGGAATTAGCGTGGCTTTTTGGAGCCTATTTCGCGTTGTGGCTGTCAGAGTGAGGCCAAAGGGCGTGTCAGGCGGACGTCGGATTGACCGCCACGACCTTGTTCTTCCCGGTCTGTTTGGCCTGATACATCGCAGTGTCGGCGCGGCTGATGACGTCGTTGAACTGTTCCGTCGGATCCCACTCGGTCACGCCTGCGCTGAATGTGATCAGGATCTTCTTGTCCTCGGCGAGGAAGAAATTCCGCGTGAGCTCGCGTTGCAGGCGTACGAGCGCGGCGTGGGCCTGGTCGAGCGCGGTGTCCGGATAGAGGAGGATGAATTCCTCGCCGCCATGTCGTGCGACGGTGTCCTGGGGGCGCAGGTTCTGGCGCACGATCGTCGACAGGTGAATCAGCGCATCGTCACCGGTGCGGTGCCCGAAGCTGTCATTGAGGCGCTTGAAGTTGTCCAGATCGAGGAGCGCGACGCTGAGCGGTCGGTCGTGGCGACGAGCGCGGGCCGCTTCCTTTTCGAAGGTTTCCTCGAGTCCGCGGCGGTTGAGGACGCCAGTGAGCTGGTCGTGCCGCATCATGCGGGAGGCTTCATCGAGCTGTTGCTGCAGGTCGGTGATGCGCGTTTCGGCCTCGCGGACGCGTTCGCGGGTGGACTGCAGCTCGTCGCGCGAACGTCGGGCTTCGTCGCGGATCGCGAGTGTCTCGCGCATGACTTCGCCGAGCAAGCCGCTGATTTCGGTGATGTCGTGGGCGGCGGAGATCTGCTCCGCGCAGCGTCCCATGCGGTCGTGATAGCTGCCGGTCGCCTCGGTGAAGCTCGCGAGGTGATCGACGAAGCCTGCGAGCATCTCTCTGAGCGAGCGCTGGGCTTCGGAGAGGTTGTGCTTGAGCTGGCTTTGCTTGTAGATGACTTCCTTGAGCCGCCGCTCCGCCGCGTCGATGAGGCGCACGTTGGCCGGCTTGCCGACCACGTCGCGCAAGACTTCGATCTGACCGTGCAGCCAACGGTCGTCGACGACGATCTGGTCAATGTTTTCGAGCAGCAGACGGAGCAGGTTGGTCAGTCCCGCATTGACCTCGGCGTTGTCGCCCGCCACCATTTCCAGACGGTAGGCGAACTTGCGTAATTGGGCGGCGATGGGGCGCAGGTCCTCCGCGCGCTCGGCCGACTTCACCGATTGCGCGAACTTGGCGATTTCGCGCGTGAGTTCAGGATCATCCGCCAGGAATGCCGGCAGCACGGATTCGAGGGTGAGCAGCAGCAGCTCGCGCAGATTCGAGAGCAGTTCGCCGGCCTCGCCGCTCGCGATATGACGGATTTCCGCGGCTGCGGGGGCGGGTAGTCCGTCGCCCGCTGGCTGGGGAACGACCGCCGCGTTCGGGGCTACACCCAACGCCGGGGACGCGTCGACGAGTTCGCGCGGGGCCGGTGATTCGGGATTCGAGGGCGCCTGAATCCATGATCGCACGAGCCCGTAGAGCCGCCCATAGAGCGTCGCAGGATCGTTGGCCGCGAGGACGCGTTCGAGCGACTCGCGCTTGCGTGCGGTGGTCCAGCCGATCTGGCGCAGTTCCCACTGCTTGAGGAGATTGCCGATCAGTTCGTTCCACGCCTGGGGCTGCTCGGTCTTGAGGCTGGTGAGGTATTGCCCCAAGGCCCGTTGCCCGGTGTCCGGGTCGCCCGCGGTCAGCGCCTGATCGAGCTGTCGGGCGAGCCGCGTCCGTTCGGCGGTGTCGCGCGGCAGTTGAAGCGCGAGGGAGCGCACGAATTTTTCGGGGAAGGCCCCCTCGTCGGACGTGATGCCGGCGACCTCGTTATACAGCTTACGGAAATTGTCGGGCGTCGGAGGAACGCGCCGGGTGGCGATCAGGCGCAGGACTTCGCGAGCGATTTCCGATGGCTGGGTGGGGGCGGGCATGTATGGCAGAAGTTATAGATGTCGTCCGCGCGATTATACGGCCCCGCGCGTCGCCATCTTTCTGCCGACATCGTGAACATGCCCGGCATCGCTGCCCGGGGCGATGCGGCTTACCGGCTGCTCGGGTCCGCGTGGGTTCTCAGAAGCCAGACGGTGAATATCGTGGCGCACGCTAGCGTTGTCGCCTCGACGGTCTGCCCCGTTCCGAGCATCAATCCGGCCATGCCGCCACAACCGAGAAGCAGACGCGTAATCCATCGTTCCATGTTGGTCTCCGTCAGGTAAGGGCCGTTTGAGAGCCTCGTTGTTGATGACTGTAAGTATATACAGTAGTAAGCCGAAAGTGCAATGCCCGATGAGCGCTGGCCGAATTGCGATTTGCCGGCGACAGGACAAAAAAAACGGCGACCCGGAGGTCGCCGTTCGTGACGCGTGAGAAGCGTCTTACTTCTTCTTGCGCACCGGCGGGATGTCGGTGCAGCTGCCGTGCGCGACTTCCGCCGCCATGCCGACGGTCTCGCCGAGGGTCGGGTGCGGGTGGATGGTCTTGCCGATATCCACTGCGTCCGCGCCCATCTCGATCGCGAGGCAGACTTCGCCGATCATGTCGCCCGCCGAAGGACCGACGATTGCGCCGCCGATCACGCGATGCGTTTCGGCGTCGAAGATCAGCTTGGTGAAGCCGTAGTCGGCGCCGTTGGCGATCGCGCGGCCGCTGGCGGCCCACGGGAACTTCGCGGTTTCGATCTTGCGGCCTTCCTTCTTCGCCTCTTCCTCGGTGTAGCCGACCCACGCCACTTCCGGATGGGTGTACGCGACGCCCGGGATCACGGTGGCGTCGAACGCAGCCTTCTCGCCCGCCGCGACTTCGGCCGCGACGTGCGCTTCATGCACCGCCTTGTGCGCGAGCATCGGGTTGCCGACGACGTCGCCGATCGCGAAGATGTGCGGCACGTTGGTGCGCATCTGCGCATCGACCGGAATGAAGCCGCGGTCGGTGACGAGGATGCCCGCCTTGTCGGCGCCGATCTTCTTGCCATTGGGCGAGCGGCCGGCGGCCTGCAGGATCATGTCGTAGCGCTGCGGACCTTGCGGCGCCTTCTCGCCTTCGAACGTGACCCACAGGCCGTCGTCCTTCGCCTCGACGGCGACGGTCTTGGTCTTGAGCATCACGTTGTCGAAGCGCTGCAGGTTCTGCTTCTCCCACACCTTCACGGCGTCGGCGTCCGGGCCCTGCATCAGGCGATCGAGCATCTCGACGACATCGACACGGGTGCCGAGCGTCGAATAGACGGTCGCCATCTCGAGGCCGATGATGCCGCCACCGATGACGAGCATCTTCTGCGGCACGAAGCGCAGCTCCAGCGCGCCGGTCGAGTCGACGATGCGCGGGTCGCGCGGGATGAAGGGCAGATGCACCGCGGCGGAACCGGCTGCGATGATGCACTGCTTGAACTTGATGACCTTCTTCTCGCCGGTCTTGTCCTGGCCTTCGCCGGTCGTGACTTCGACCTCGACGTGGTTCGGGTCGAGGAAGACGCCGTAGCCGCGCACGACGTCGACCTTGCGGCCCTTGGCCATGCCCGCGAGACCGCCGGTCAGCTTGCCGACGACCTTGTCCTTGTGGGCACGCAGCGCGTCGATATCGACGGTCGGCTTCGCGAAGGTGATGCCGGCGGCCGACATGTGTTCGGCTTCGTCCATCACCGCGGCGACGTGCAGCAGCGCCTTGGACGGGATGCAGCCGACGTTCAGGCACACACCGCCGAGGGTCGCATAGCGCTCGACGATGACGGTCTTGAGACCGAGGTCGGCCGAGCGGAACGCAGCCGAATATCCGCCGGGACCGGCGCCGAGCACGAGCATGTCGCACTCGATGTCGGCACCGCCGGCATGGCTGGCGGCCGCAGGGGCCGGTGCCGCTGCAGGTGCCGCCGGGGCGGCTGCGACGGCAGTCGGGGCGGCCGGGGCCTGTAGTTCGCCGGCCGCTTCGGGCAGCGATCCGGAAGCCTCGATCTTGATCAGCGTGACGCCTTCGGAGACGCGGTCGCCGACCTTGACCAACACTTCCTTGACCACGCCGGCGGACGACGACGGCACGTCCATCGTCGCCTTGTCCGACTCGAGCGTCGCGATCGCGTCGTCAATCTTGATGGTGTCGCCCGGCTTCACGAAGAGCTCGATCACCGGCACGTCGGAGAAGTCGCCGATGTCGGGGACTTTCACTTCAATCAACTGGCTCATGGTGCGGCCTCCTTACAGCATGACCCGACGGAAGTCGGCCAGCAGTTGAGCGAGATACACGTTGAAGCGGGTCGCCAGCGCGCCGTCGATGACCCGATGGTCGGCGGTCAGCGACATCGGCAGCGTCAGGCGCGGCACGAACTGCTTGCCGTCCCATACCGGCTTCATCACCGACTTGTTGACGCCCAGGATCGCGACTTCCGGCGCATTGACGATCGGCGCGAAGTAGGTGCCGCCGATGCCGCCCAGCGACGAGATTGTGAAGCACGCGCCCGACATGTCGGCGGGGCCGAGCTTGCCGTCGCGGGCCTTCTTCGCCAGTTCGCCGGATTCGGCGGCGATCTCGAATACGCTCTTCTTGTCGGCGTTCTTGATCACCGGCACGACGAGCCCGTTCGGGGTGTCGGCGGCGAACGCGATGTTGAAGTACTTCTTGTAGATCAGATTATCGCCGTCGAGCGAGGTGTTGAACTCGGGGAATTGCTGCAGCGCGCGCACCGACGCCTTGATGATGAAGGCCAGCATCGTGAGCTTCTTGCCGGATTTCTCATATTCCTTGTTCATCTGGACGCGGAAAGCTTCCAAGTCCGTGATGTCGGCGTCTTCGTGATAGGTCACGGCCGGGATCATCACCCAGTTGCGGGCGAGGTTCTGGCCGGAGATCTTCTTGATGCGCGACAGCGGCTTGCTTTCGATTTCGCCGAACTTCGAGAAATCGACCTTCGGCCAGGGCAGCAGATCCAGCCCGCCGCCGAGGCTCGCGCCCGCGCCAGCCGGAGCGGCCTTGCCCGGGACGACGCCGGTCTGCATCGCGCCCTTCACGAAGGCGGTGACGTCTTCCTTCAGGATGCGGCCCTTCGGCCCGGTGGCCTTGACCTGCCCGAGATCGACGCCGAGCTCACGCGAGTAGGCGCGCACCGACGGGCTCGCATGCACCTTGCCGCCGAGCGTGACGGCGGACGGCGCCGCGGGAGCGGCCGGCGCCGAAAGCGCCGATTGGCTGAAGGCGGCGGTCGACGCAGCCGGAGTGGCCTGCACGGCGGTGTTGCCGGCCGCGGCGGGAGCCGCGGGGGCAGCCGGAGCCGCAGCGGCGGCCGGTGCAGCGCCGGCGCCTTCGACGACGATCAGCACGGAGCCCATCGACACCTTGTCGCCGACCTTGACCTTCACTTCCTTGACGACGCCAGCAGCCGAGGAGGGCACGTCCATCGTCGCCTTGTCGGATTCAAGCGTCGCGATCGCGTCGTCGACCTTGATCGTGTCGCCGACCTTCACGAAGAGCTCGATCACCGGGACGGAATCGAAATCGCCGATGTCCGGCACGGCGACTTCGATCGGGCCGGAGGCGGCCGGCGCTGCAGCAGGCGCAGCGGCCGGAGCCGGCGCGGGGGCGGCAGCGGCGGGCGCGGGCGCAGCCGCAGCCGCCGGAGCGGGGGCCGCAGCCGGTGCTTCGGCCTTGTCGCCGTTGACCGTCTCGACCTTGATCAGCAGGCTGCCTTCGCCGACCTTGTCGCCGACGCCGACCAGCACTTCCTTGACGACACCGGCGGCCGACGAGGGCACGTCCATCGTCGCCTTGTCGGATTCCAGCGTCGCGATCGCGTCGTCGACCTTGATGGTGTCGCCGACTTTCACGAACAGCTCGATCACCGGGACGGAATCGAAATCGCCGATGTCCGGGACTTTCACTTCAATGATTTGGCTCATGTTCTTGTCTCCCTCGCTCTCTTAGACGCTCATCGGGTTCGGCTTGGCGGGATCGAGGTTGTACTTCAGCAGCGCGGCTGCAACCTTGTCGCGCTCGATCTGGCCTTCGTCGGCCAGCGCCTTCAGTGCGGCAACCGTGACCCAGTGGCGATCCACCTCGAAGAAGTGGCGCAGCTTTTCGCGGGTATCCGAACGGCCGAAACCGTCGGTGCCGAGGGTGACGTAGGTGTTCTTGACGAAGGGACGGATCTGCTCGGAGAACAGCTTGATGTAGTCGGTGGCGGCGACGACCGGGCCGACCGCGCCCTTGAGGCACTTCTCGACGTGGCTCAGACGCGGCGCTTCCATCGGGTGCAGCATGTTCCAGCGTGCGGCGTCCTGGCCTTCGCGGGCCAGTTCGTTGAAGCTCGGGCAGCCCCAGATGTCGGCTTCGACGCCCCAGTCGTTCTTCAGCAGGTCGGCCGCGGCGATGACTTCGCGGAAGATCGTGCCGGAGCCCAGCAGTTGGACGCGCAGTTTGCCGTCAGCGCCCTTACGGAACGCGTACATGCCCTTGATGATGTCGGCTTCGGCGCCGGCAGGCATCTCGGGATGTTCGTAGTTCTCGTTCATCACCGTGATGTAGTAGTACACGTCCTGCTGCTCGGCGAACATGCGGCGCATGCCGTCCTGGACGATCACGGCGACTTCGTACTGGAAGGTCGGGTCGTAGCTGACGCAGTTAGGGATCATGTTCGCGAGGATCAGGCTGTGACCATCCTCGTGCTGCAGGCCTTCGCCGTTGAGCGTCGTGCGGCCGGCGGTACCGCCGACCAGGAAGCCGCGGGTGCGCTGGTCGCCCGCTGCCCAGCACAGGTCCATCGTGCGCTGCAGGCCGAACATCGAATAGAAGATGTAGAACGGCACCATCTGCACGCCGTGTACCGAGTAGGCGGTACCGGCGGCGATCCAGTCCGCCATCGCACCCGCTTCGTTGATGCCTTCCTGCAGCACCTGGCCGGTCTTCGATTCCTTGTAGAACATCAGCTGGTCATGATCTTCCGGCACGTAGTTCTGGCCTTGCTGGTTCCAGATGCCGTACTGGCGGAACATGCCTTCCATGCCGAAGGTGCGCGACTCGTCGGGGACGATCGGCACGATGTGACGACCGATCTGCTTGTCCTTGAGCAGCGTGTTCATGATGCGCACGATCGCCATCGTGGTCGACAGCTCGCGGCCTTCGCCTGACGCCTTCAGCAGCGCAGCGAAGTTTTCGAGCGCAGGCACGGCGAGCGGGTCGGCAGTGCGGCGGCGCTGCGGCAGGAAGCCGCCGAGCGACACGCGACGCTCCATCATGTACTTGTACTCGGGCGAATCCTCGGCGAACTTCAGGTAGGGCAGTTCGGCGATCTTGTCGTCCGGCACCGGGATGCCGAAGCGGTCGCGGAAGCGGCGGATCGCCTCTTCGTCGAGCTTCTTCTGCTGGTGCGAGATGTTCATCGCTTCGCCCGCCTGGCCCATGCCGAAGCCCTTGATGGTCTTGGCGAGGATCAGCGTCGGCTGGCCCTTGTGCTCCACGGCCGCCTTGTAGGCCGAGAAGATCTTGAACAGATCGTGGCCGCCGCGGTTCAGTTGCCAGATCTCGTCGTCGGTCCAGTCGGCGACCATCGCCTTCAGTTCCGGCGTGTTGAAGAAGTGCTCGCGAACGTACGCACCGTCCTTCGCCTTGAAGGTCTGGTACTCGCCGTCGACCGCGTCCATCATGCGCTTCTTGAGCAGGCCCTTGGTGTCGCGGGCGAGCAGGGCGTCCCAGTGCGTGCCCCACACGAGCTTGATGACGTTCCAGCCGGCGCCGCGGAATTCGGCTTCCAGTTCCTGGATGATCTTGCCGTTGCCGCGCACCGGACCGTCGAGGCGCTGCAGGTTGCAGTTGATCACGAAGACCAGGTTGTCGAGCTTTTCACGCGCGGCCATGCCGATCGCGCCCAGCGATTCGACTTCGTCGGTCTCGCCGTCGCCCAGGAACGCCCAGACCTTGCGGTCCTGCGCCTTGGCCATGTCGCGGCTGTCCATGTACTTCATGAAGCGGGCGGCGTAGATCGCGCACAAGGGGCCGAGGCCCATCGACACGGTCGGGAACTGCCAGAAGTCCGGCATCAGCCAGGGGTGCGGGTAGGACGAGATGCCCTTGCCGTCGACTTCCTGACGGAAGCTGTCCATCTGCTCTTCGGAGAGGCGGCCGAGCATGTAGGCGCGCGCATAGACGCCCGGGACCGAGTGGCCCTGGAAGAAGATCAGGTCGCCGCCGTGGTTTTCGGACGGGGCGCGCCAGAAGTGCGAGAAGCCGACGTCGTAGAGGGCTGCCGCCGAGGCGAACGAGGCGATGTGGCCGCCGACGTTGGTGTGCTTGTTCGCGCGCACGACCATCGCCATCGCGTTCCAGCGGATGTAGGAGTGCAGCTTGATCTCCATGTCCGGGTTGCCCGGGTACTTGGGCTGCTGCGCGGCGGGAATCGTGTTGATGTACTGCGTGGTCGCCGAGTAGGGGATGTCGATGCCTTCCTCGCGGCCGGCTTCGATCAGCTTCTCGATCAGGAAGTGGGCGCGGTCCTGGCCTTCATTGGCGACGACGGCCTGGAGGGCGTCCAGCCATTCCTGCGTTTCTTGGGTGTCGGGGTCGGGTTGCAGCGTGACGTTGGGTGCGGCGGCCATGCTCTGTCTCCTCAAACGTTGAGCTCAGCTGTTAGCGGATCCCGCTTTTTGTGGAGCGGGCGATTTGAAACCGTGGGTTGCCGATTCCGATGATCAGCGACGGTTTTCACATTCTAAAAACAGATTTCGGGATGTGCAATAACTTTTTGCCCGGAGCGCCATCGAAGGCGAGTGCGCGGCCGCGTCGCCGCTGACGGAAATACGGCCGGACTGCAGGTGCGAGAACAGGATGGGCGAGCGCCAGCGGGCACTGGCGACAGTGCCCGAAACGGGGAAAACGCGAAGAGCGGGGAAAAAGCGGAAAAAAATCGGCCGGGAGATAGAGAGGGAGGGAGAGGTTTTTCTCCCGGCCGATCAGGAAAAGCGGCGGATGCCGCGGGCGTCATTGGCGCGATGCCCGGCGGCGGTCCTCGTCGTAGGCGAACACGACTCGCCCGTTCTGCACTTCGCCCATGAAGACATCATGGACGCTGTTGATGGTCTCGTGGCGATCCTTCGAAAACGGGCGGCTGTAAGTCATGATGACCCCCTCGACCCTTTCTTGCAGGTTTTCGAGCGCCTCGCGGATTCGATCGCCATCCGTGCTGCCGGCCTGGCGGATGGCGGCCGCGAGCAGAAGCGTGGAATCATACCCTTGCGCGGCGGCCGGTGGCACCGGAATGCGTGTGCTTCCAGTGGCATTTTTCCATGCATCGAGGAAGGTCTTGCGGCGCGGCGTCGTCGGCTCGGGGATGAAGGTCTGCGGCATGCGTGCGCCTTCCCCGTTGGGGCCGGCGTTGTCGATGAAATTCGACATCGCGAGCGTCCAGCTGCCGATCAGCGGCACATGCCAGTTGAGCCGCGCCATGCCATTGACGATCTGCGCGAGCTCGGGGCCGATGCCGTAGGTGAGGATCGCCTCGGCGCCCGCCTGGCGCGCCCGGCGCAGCTGCGAGCTCATGTCGGGCTGGGGGATCTGGAAGCGCTCGACGGCGACCGGCACGATGTTGCGCTCGGCGAGCGTCCGTTCAAGGTCCTCGCGGCCGAGCTGGCCGTAGTTCGTCGCGTCGTGGAAGATCGCGACGCGCTTGATGCCGCGGCGGTCGACGGCCTCGGCGACGATCATCGCCGCCTGCAGCGTGTCGCTCGCCGAGACGCGGAAGACGAAGTTGTCCGGGTGCAGCGGCGGCAGGAACTGTTTGGTGATCAGCGATCCGGTCGCCACCGACGTGATGATCGGGATGCGCGCCTGCTGGTAGAAGCGCTGGCTCGCAAGCGCGACGCCGGTGTTGGCGATGCCGAGGCCCGCGACCACGTGCTCGCGGTCGATGAGCTCCTGCACGACCTGGGCGCCGCGCTCGTTGCGCGCTTCGTCGTCGCGTTCGACGAGTTCGACCTGCCGCCCGAGCACCCCGCCGGCCGCGTTGATTTCGGCCGCGGCGATGCGGATGCCCTCGCGCATCGAAATGCCCATCGGGCTCGACCCGCCCGTGAAGGGGCCGGACACGCCGATCTTGAGCGGACCGACCGGGCTCGCCGGGGCCGCCGCAACGGAGAATTCCGCGAGGGATACGAGGCACAGAAGCGCAATCAGGAGGCGCAGCACGCTGGAATCACTCGGGTTGAAGAAGGATGGCCGCACAATGTACGGCCGATGGCAGCAGCGTAGAATTGGCGAAAACCCCAAGCCTGTCATGGAAGCGCTTTCCGCACTGTCGGCTGTGCCGCGCTACGGAAAAACCCCGATTGCCGCTCGGCGGGATGCCATCGACAATCCCTCAAGGCATCTGCGGCGCTTTTGCGCGCCTGTTGCGTTTCTCCGATAGTTCCGATTTCGATGCCCCATTTCTCCGACTCCGGCCGCTTCGGCCAGGCCCGCTGGTACTGGACCGCTCCCTACGTCGCGGTCGGCATCTTCGCGCTGACGATGCTCGCGCTCGTCTGGCTGCTGCAGGCCCGTGACGTCGAGACGCAGCGCAATGCCGTCGCGCGAGATGTGCAGTGGGCCGAGCAGACGATGCGTCTGCACATGCAGGCGACCGAGGAATTCCTCGGCCAGGCCGCCCGTGATCTCGCCGCCGATGCCTTGAATCTCGACGGCTTCCAGGTCCGCGCCAACCAGTACATCGCCAACAACGGCGAACTCGTGAACATCGTCTGGGTGGGGCCGGAAGAAGTCGTGCGCTGGTCCGCGCCTTTCGACACCACGGACTGGCTGCAGGGCGACCCCTTGTCCGCGAATCAGACCGAAGCCTTCTACCGCGCCCGCGACCTGGGCCGCGCGGCTTACGGCGAGGCCTACATGAATCCGCGCAACCGCATGGTGCTGGAGGTGTACGTGCCGGTGCGCCACGGCCGCGAGTTCCTCGGCGCGATCGTCGGCGTGTACTCGATCGACCGCATGGTGCGTCATCTTGTGCCGAGCTGGTTCGACGAGAAGTACCGGCTCACGCTGCTCGGCGCCAACGGCGACACGCTGGCGGCGAACTCCGGCGTGCGCGCGATCGACGAGAGCGTCTCGTATTCGATCGCGCTCGATCCACCGGGCAATGGCCTGACCCTGCGTGCAACCGCCTTCCGCACCGCAAGCCAACTGCCGCAGATGCTCCCGACCGCGATGATCGTCGGCCTGTCGGTGATCGTGCTGTGGACCCTGTGGCTGCTGCGCACCCACGTGCAGCGCCGCGTCCAGGTCGAGAAGGAGCGCGATCGCCTCTTCAACCTGTCGCTCGACCTGCTGTGCATCGTCGGCCTTGATGGCGTGTTCCGGCGCGCGAACCCCGCCTTCGAGCGCATCCTCGGCTGTTCGCCCGATGACCTGCCGGGCCGGCCGCTGCTCGACATCGTGCACGCCGACGACGTGCCCTTCGCCGTCGACCAGCTCCGCCGCCTCGCCGACGGCCAGCCGGTGAGCTTCGAGATCCGTTGCCGGGGTGTCGATGGCAGTTTCAAGTGGCTCGACTGGAGCATCAACCCGGTGCGGGAGGAGAAGCTCGTGTATGCCGTCGCGCACGACATCACCGGACGCAAGGCGGCCGAGGAGGCCCTGCGCGCGGAGACGACCTTCCGCAAGGCGATGGAAGAGTCGGTGATCACCGGCATGCGTGCGATCGACCTCACCGGGCGCATCATCTACGTCAATTCCGCCTTCTGCCGCATGGTCGGTTTCGAGCAGGAGGAGCTCCTCGGCTCGAAGCCCCCCTTCCCGTACTGGCCCCCTGAGGACCTCGAGCAGTGCTGGCAGAACCTCGACCTCACGCTGCAGGGCAGGGCGCCGGTGAGTGGTTTCGAGATGCGCGTGCGGCGGAAGAACGGCGAGCGGCTCGATGCGCGCTTCTACCTGTCGCCGCTGATCGACAGCACCGGCACCCAGGTCGGCTGGATGGCGTCGGCGACCGACATCACCGAGCCGAAGCGCATCCGCGCCGCGCTCGAATCGGCGCACGAGCGCTTCGAGGCCGTGATCGACGGTCTCGACGCCGCGGTCTTCGTCGCCGATGCGCGCACCGACGAGATCCTGTTCGCGAACCGCGCCTTCAAGAGCATCCACGGGTTCGACGCGGTCGGCCGCACGGTGCGCGGCGTCGCCGTGCCGCAGCCCGAGCGCGGCGACTACCCGGTCGACCCGCGCGGCCTCACCCCTGCCGACCTGCCGCGCGAACTCTTCGACGGCGAGCTGCAGAATCCGCTGTCCGGCCGCTGGTATCACGTGCGCGAGCACGCCACGCGCTGGGTGGACGGGCGCGTCGTGCGCATGGGCATCGCGACCGACGTCACCGAGCGCAAGCAGACGGCGGAAGTGTCACGCCAGCAGGCCGAGCGGCTGCAGCGCACCTCGCGCCTGATCACGATGGGCGAGATGGCCTCGACGCTTGCGCACGAGCTCAACCAGCCGCTGTCCGCAATCGCCAACTACTGCATGGGCTGCGTCACCCGCATCCAGGGGGGCAATGCGCGCGACGAAGATCTGCTCTCCGCGATGCAGAAGGCGAGCTTCCAGGCCGAGCGCGCCGGCAAGATCATCCGCCGCATCCGCGAGTTCGTGAAGAAGAGCGAGCCGCGGCGCGGCGCGGTGCAGATCTCCGAGGTGCTCGACGACGCGATCGGCTTCGCCGAGATCGACGCGCGGCGGATGAGCTCGCGCATCGTGTCCGAGGTCGCGCCGGACCTGCCGCCGGTGTTCGCCGACCGCATCATGATCGAGCAGGTGGTGCTGAACCTCGTCAAGAACGGCATCGACGCGATGTCCGACCTGCCGGCCGAGCATCGGGTGCTGGTGGTGCGTGCCCGGGCGCTCGGCCCGCGTGCCGTCGAAGTGGCGGTGATCGACCGCGGCCACGGCATCGGCGAAGAGGAGCGTTCGCGTCTCTTCACCCCCTTCTACACGACCAAGACCGAAGGGATGGGCATGGGGCTGAATATCTGCCGTTCGATCATCGAGTTCCACGATGGCCGATTGATTGTCGACGACAACCCGGAAGGGGGTACCATCTTCTCGTTTACGCTGCCTACGGAGATTGCGAGTGAGCGAGCAGCAGTCCGCCGCGCCTGACCAGTACATCCATATCGTCGACGACGACGAAGCCCTGCGCGATTCGCTTGTGTGGCTGCTCGAATCGAGCGGCCATCGCGTGCGCTCTTACGAGTCGGCGGAAGCCTTCCTGGCCGACTTCAATCTCGCGATGACCGGCTGCCTCGTGCTCGACGTGCGCATGCCCGGGATGAGCGGGCTGGAGCTCTTCGAGGAACTGCGGCGGCGTCACTGTTCGCTGCCGGTGATCTTCATCACCGGCCATGGCGACGTGCCGATGGCGGTGTCTGCGGTCAAGAAAGGGGCCGTCGATTTCATCGAGAAGCCCTTCAGCGAGCGCGACATGCTCGACCTGATCGCCGAGTGCCTTGCCGCCGAGCAGGCCTCACGCGGGCGGCGCCAGCTCGAAGCGGAGACCGTGCGCCGCCTCACGCAGCTCACGCAGCGCGAGCGCGAGGTGCTCGACCTCATCATTGCCGGCAAGCTCAACAAGCAGATCGCCGACGTGCTCGGCATCAGCATCAAGACCGTCGAAGTCCATCGCGCCCGCGTGATGGAAAAGATGGAGGCGAATTCGCTCGCCGAGCTCGTGCAAAACGTCCTGGCGGCCGATGTCGGCCAGGGACGTTGAGCGTTGGACAAGATTCATACAGGGCAAATGATCGCTGGAACTATGAATATCGGGTACGCGACCCTGTTGATGCTGGCACTCGCCGCGGCCGCGTCGGTGCAAGCGGCCGAGGACCGTCCCGCCGAGAAGCTCGTGCGCGAACGCTGCCAGAAATGCCACGGCTTCGACGGTGAAAGCAGCGAGCCGGAATTCCCGAAACTCGCGGGGCAGAACGTCGATTACATGACGCGCCAGATGGCGAACTTCAAGACCGGCCTGCGCAAGAGCACGCGCATGAAGGAAAAGGTCGAGGACTTGAGCGGGGGCGAGATGCGCGCCCTCGCTGAGTACTTCAGCACCAAGACGCTGGTGCCCGAACGGAGCGCGAAGACCGAGTTGGTCGACGCCGGACGCCGACTCTATTTCAGTGGACACTTCGAACACGGGGTGACCGCCTGTACGACCTGTCACGGGCCGCTCGGCCGTGGCGCCATCTACCTCCCGCGGCTGGCGGGCCAGAACGTGAAGTACCTGGTCGGGCAGCTGCACGCCTTCCGCGACTACTCGCGTACGTCGCCCAACATGGTCATGCACACCGTCGTCGAGAACATTTCCGACGCCGAGATCGACGCCGTGGCCGAGTTTCTTAGCATAATGGAATAATTGACGCGGCAGCTGGAGCTGCCTCGCTCAAGGTTTCCGCACAGAATCCGATATACGGATAGGGCCCGCAGAGGCCGGTTTCTTAAATTCCTTTCGAGGGGGAAGGATCGTGGTCAATCTATACAAGGTAAGCGTGGGCACGCGCCTGCGTCTTATCGTCATCGTCGCGTTCGCATTGTTCGCGGTCGTCATGGTCGAGGCCGTCACCTCGCTTAAAGAGGTGATGCTCGAGGAGCGTCAGGCGAGCGTCCGGCATGCGGTCGAATCCGTGGTCGGGGTCGTGGAGCATTTCCAGAAGCTGGAGGCGGCCGGCGAATTGTCGAAGGACGATGCTCAGAAGGCGGCCAAGGCTGCAGTCAAGGGCCTTCGCTACGGCGACGGCGAATACTTCTTCATCACCGACATGGTGCCGCATACCCTGATGCACCCGATCAAGCCGGAGCTCGACGGCAAGGACATGCGGGATACGGCCGATCCGAAAGGCAAGCACCTGTTTGTCGAGTTCGTCGAAGTCGTGCGCAAGTCCGGCGCCGGCTACGTGGACTACCTGTGGCCGAAGCCGGGCTCGAGCGAGCCGCAGCCCAAGCTGTCGTATGTGAAGGGGTTCGCGCCCTGGGGCTGGATCGTGGGCTCGGGTGTCTACGTGAACGACGTCGACGAAGTCTTCCGGCATCACGCGCTTGACTCGGTTATCCTTGGCGTCCTTGCGGCTTTGGTCATTTTGGCCGTGTCGTGGTACATCGGCCGCGGCATCCTGAGCCAGTTGGGCGGCGAGCCTGCGGACCTGCAGCGCGTTGCCGCCAGCATCGCCGAGCGCGATTTGACCTCGCGCGTGACGGTGAAGGCGGGCGACAGCCGCAGCATCACCTACGCGATGGATCAGATGCAGTCGCGCCTCGTCGAAGTGATCCGCCGCGTGCGCGACAACGCGCATGACGTGAGCGAGGCGGTGCGCCAGGCCGCGGGCGCAGGGCGCGCGATCCACGACGCCTCGATGCGACAGACCGAAGTCGCCGGTAGCACGGCGGCCGCGATCGAACAGATGGCGGTGAGTGTCGCGCACGTCTCCGAGAACACCGAGGAAGCGCGCGGCAATTCGCGTCGCACCGCCGAGGTCGCCCAGCGCGGCGAGGAGCTCGCCCGCGACGCATCCGACGGTATCGCGCAGATCTCCGAGACCGTGACCAGTGCCGCCAAGCAGATCCAGGTCCTGCGCGACCGTTCGGGCGAGATCGGCCAGATCGCGAACGTCATTCGCGAGATCTCCGACCAGACCAATCTGCTCGCGCTCAACGCTGCGATCGAGGCGGCCCGCGCCGGCGAGCAGGGCCGCGGCTTCGCGGTCGTCGCGGACGAGGTGCGCAAGCTCGCCGAACGCAGCGGCGCCGCGACCGCACAGATCTCGCAGGTGATCGTGTCGGTCAAGGCCGAAACCGAAAGCGCCGTGGCGAGCATCGAGGAGATCGTGCCCAAGGTCGATTCGGGCGCGAAGCTCTCGAGACAGGCGGCCGAGGCCCTGCGCGAGATCCGCGGAGGCGCGCACGACACGCTCACCCGTCTCGAGGAAGTCGTGCTGTCGATGAAGGAGCTGACTTCGGCGAGCAACAGCGTCGCGACCAACATGCAGGAAGTCGCGGAGATGGCCGAACGCAGCAGCGACGAGATCCGCAGCAGCACCGAATCGACTGAAAGACTCACGCAGAGCGCCAGTGCGCTGGAACAGCTGACGGCGGGATTCCGCGTCGATTGAGGGTGACGCCGCCGGGGCGAGATCGCGAACGCGGGCAGGGTTGATCTGGGTCAATGGGGCAAAATTGACCGATCGGTAAGATTTGCTCTCCTTAACCTGGAGAGCCGATTCATGCCCGCATCCCAGACGCTCCTGGCGCCCGCGCGCCTGTTCCTGTCCGGCAACGACGCCGTTGCCCGCGCCGTCTGGGAGGCTGGCACGCGCGTCGCAGCCGCCTATCCGGGTACGCCCTCGACGGAAATCGTCGAGGTGCTGTCCCGCTATCCCGACCTCTACACCGAGTGGTCGGTCAACGAGAAGGTCGCGCTCGAAGTCGCGCTTGGCGCGTCGATGGTCGGCGCGCGTGCCTTCTGCGCGATGAAGCACGTCGGTCTCAACGTCGCGTCCGATGCGCTGATGACGACGACCGTCACCGGCACCGAGGGCGGCCTCGTGATCGCAGTGGCCGACGACGTCGGGATGTCCTCGTCGCAGAACGAACAGGATTCGCGCTACTGGGGTCGCTTCGCGCACGTGCCGGTGCTCGAACCCTCGGACTCGCAGGAAGCCTACGCGATGACGCTGGCGGCCTTCGAGCTGTCCGAGCGTTTCAAGGTGCCGGTGATCCTGCGCCTGACGACGCGCATCTGTCACGTGAAGGGGCTGGTGCAGACCGGTTCCCGCATCGAGGTCGAGCCTGCCGGCTTCGTCAAGGATCCACGCCACTGGGTGATGGTCCCGGGCAACGCCAAGCCGCGTCTGCCGAAGATGCTCGAACGCGATGCCGCGCTGCGTGCCGAAACCGAAGTCTCGCCACTCAACGAGGTGATCGACGGCAACGATCGCCGCGTCGGCTTCGTCACCTCCGGCGCCGCCTTCATGCACGTGCGCGACGCCTTCCCCGATGCGCCGGTGTTCAAGCTCGGACTCTCCTGTCCCGCGCCGCTCGAACGCCTGCGCGCCTTCGCAGCCTCGGTCGACACCCTGCTGGTCGTCGAAGAAACCGAGCCGCTCATCGAGACCGAGCTCAAAGCCGCGGGCATCGCGTGCCGCGGCAAGGACGTGCTGCCCAGCCTGCACGAACTTGTACCCGACATACTGAAACCGGCCGTCGCGCGCATGCAGGGCGAAATCGTCGAGCCGCCCCCGCACGTCGCCGCCCAGCAGGTCTTCCCGCGGCCGCCGACGATGTGCGTCGCCTGTCCGCACCTGGGCGTCTATTACACGCTCTCGCAGATGCGCAACATCATCATCTCGGGCGACATCGGCTGCTACACCCTCGGCGCGGGCCATCCGTGGAACGCACTCGACACCTGCATCTCGATGGGCGCGTCGATGGGCACCGCGCTTGGCATGGACAAGGGCAGGGGAGCGGCCGACGCCAACAAGAAGATCGTCGCCGTGATCGGCGACTCGACCTTCATGCACATGGGCATGCAGGGCCTGCTCGACATCACGTGGAACCGCGGCAACGTCACCGTGCTGCTGCTCGACAACCGCGCCGTCGGCATGACCGGCGGCCAGGACAACCCCGGCACCGGCCGCGACATCCACGGCGAGGAACGCTCGCGCGTCGACTTCGCCCAACTGTGCGAGGCGCTCGGCGTGCGCCGCGAACGCATCCACGTCGTCGATCCCTACCAGCTGCCGGTGCTCTTCAAGACGATCCGTGAGGAAACGAAGATCGAGGAACCCTCGGTCATCATCACCAACCGCCCCTGCGTGCTGATCGGCGACTACAAACCGACCACGCCCTACGTGGTCCAGGAAGATCGCTGCACCGGCTGCGGCAACTGCGTCGAGGTTGGCTGCCCCGCGATCCACGTCACGCGCCGCGACAAGGTCGTGAAGGCGTCCGGCAAGGAAGTCGACCTCTCCTTCGTGCGCATCGAAACCTCCGCCTGTACCGGCTGCGGGCTGTGCGTCCAGCCGTGCGCGCCGGAAGCGATCGTGCACGCCGAACCCGTCCAGACCCTCCAGTTCATCAGGAAGTGAGCGCCATGTCCCAGATTACCAACATCCTCGTCTGCGGCGTCGGCGGGCAGGGCGTCATGACCGCCACCGAAATCCTCGCGGAGGCCGCCATCTCCCTCGGCTTCGACGTCAAGAAGACCGAAGTCGCCGGCATGAGCCAGCGCGGCGGCGTCGTGACCTCGCAGCTGCGCTTCGGCAAGGAAGTCCGCTCGCCGCAGATCGGACCCGGCGAAGCGGACCTGCTGGTCGCGTTCGAATCCGCCGAAGCGCTGCGCTGGAGCCACATGCTGAAGCCGGGAGGCGTCGCCCTCGTCAATACCGGCTGCATCGTCCCGCCGGTCGTGAATCTCGGCCTGTTCCCGTACCCCGAAGATCCGGTCGATAAGATGCGCGCGCTCGGTCTCACCGTACACGCCTTCGACGCCACTTCGATCGCGCTGGGTCTGGGCAACATCCGCCTCGGCAACACCGTCATGCTCGGCGCGAGCTCCGACCTGCTGCCCTTTCCGGCAGCGGTGCTTCGCGACGCCGTCCTCGCCCGCTTCGGCGCTCGCAAGCCCCACCTCGTCGACGCGAACCGTGAAGCGTTTGAGGCGGGCCGAAAAGCTGTTGCCAGCGAACCCGTCGCCGCCTAAGCGCAGGTGCAGCCGTTCGTCCTGGCCCGTTGAAGAGTAGTAGGCGGACGTCGACAGGCTCGGCCAGAACGGGATCAGGCTGGTCGCGCCCGAATCAGAGGCGGGAAGCAACCGGTCTTCCCAAGTCTAGCCCCCGATGGCGGCTGTTCCGTGCTGAGGCGTCCGCTTGCGCCAACGAAGCGCGGAACAGCCGCCGTCGGGGGCGGATCGAAGCCGCCTAGCACCCCGAAGTTACCCCCAAGCGACGCCCGGAAATCCCCTAGCGACATCGCAGAATCGGATCGCACAAGCCCCTGATCTTCCGATAAAATGCCCGGTTTTTCCTTCAGGGCTTCAAGATCATGACGGCTCGCATCATCGATGGCAACGCGCTTTCCGCGCGCGTGCGCGGCGAACTCGCCGAACGTGCGGCGCAACTCACTGCGCAGGGCGTCCAACCCTGCCTCGCGGTGATCCTGGTGGGCGAGAATCCGGCCTCCGCCGTGTACGTCCGCAACAAGGTCTCCGGCTGCGAAAAGGCCGGCATCCGCTCGCTGCGCTTCGACTTCGCCAGCGATGTGGACGCCGACGTCGTCATGACCAAGATCGCCGAACTCAACGCGGACCCCGCCGTCCACGGCATCCTCGTCCAACTGCCGCTCCCCAAGCAGTTCAACGAAGCAGAAGTCCTCGAAGCCATCTCCGTCGCCAAGGACGTCGACGGCTTCCATGCCGAAAACGTCGGCCGCCTGTCGCAAGGCCAGGAAGCCTTCCTGCCCTGCACCCCGCACGGCGTCATGAAGATGCTTGAAGCCGAGAACATCCCCGTGCAGGGCGCTGAAGCCGTCGTCATCGGCCGCTCGAACATCGTCGGCAAACCGATGGCGATGCTGCTCACCAACGCCGGCGCGACCGTCACCGTCACGCACTCCAAGACCCGCGATCTTGCCTTCCACACGCGCCGCGCCGACATCCTCGTCGCCGCGATCGGCAAGCCGCGCTTCGTCAAGGCCGACATGGTCAAGCCCGGTGCCGTCGTCATCGACGTCGGCATCAACCGCCTGACCGAAGGCCCGGAAGCCGGCAAGCTCTGCGGCGACGTCGATTTCGAATCGGCGAAGGAGGTCGCCTCCGCGATCACTCCGGTCCCTGGCGGCGTCGGTCCGATGACCATCACGATGCTGCTCGCGAACACCGTCGAGTCGGCCGAACGCGCACTGCGCAAGAAGGGTTGAGACGATGAGCGCAGCAAGCGACAAGCCGGTCGTCGGCATCATCATGGGATCCAACTCCGACTGGCCGACGATGCAGGCCGCGGCGAAGATCCTCAAGGAATTCGGCGTGCCCTACGAGGCGAAAGTCGTCTCGGCGCACCGCACGCCGGACCTGATGTTCACCTACGCCGAAACCGCTCGCAGCCGCGGCCTCAAAGCCATCATCGCGGGCGCCGGCGGAGCCGCCCACCTGCCCGGCATGGTCGCTGCCAAGACCACGCTGCCGGTGCTCGGCGTGCCGGTGCAGTCGAAGGCGCTGTCGGGCCAGGATTCGCTGCTGTCCATCGTGCAGATGCCCAAGGGCATTCCGGTTGCGACCTTCGCGATCGGCGAAGCCGGTGCCGCCAATGCGGGACTCTTCGCAGTCGCGCTGCTCGCCAACCAAGATGCCGCGCTCGCGGCGAAGCTGGAAGAGTTCCGGGCCCGCCAGACCCAGGCGGTGCTCGACATGACGCTCGACGAGGCCTGATGTGATTCTCCCTCCCGCAACCCTGGGAATGCTCGGTGGCGGCCAGCTCGGCCGCTTCTTCGTTTCTGCTGCCCACGAAATGGGCTACAAGGTCTGGGTCCTCGACCCGGACCAGAACAGTCCCGCCGGCCTGATCGCTGACCGGCACCTCGTTGCGGCCTATGACGATTTCGCTGCGCTCGACGAACTCTCCGCCAACTGCGCGGCTGTGACGACGGAGTTCGAGAACGTCCCCGCGACGACGCTCGACTACCTGGCCAAGTTCATCCCCGTGCATCCGTCGGCGAGCGCCGTCGCGGTGTGCCAGAACCGCATCGCCGAAAAGACCTTCCTCGCCGACAACGACATCCCACACGGCCCATTTGCTGCGATCCGCAGCGAAGAAGACCTGCGCAATGCCGACCCGGCGCTGTTTCCGGCCGTGCTCAAGGTCGCGCGCTTCGGGTATGACGGCAAGGGCCAGGCGCGCGTCGCGAGCCTGGACGCTGCGATCCACGCCTTCCACCAGTTCGGCTGCGAAGCCTGCGTGCTGGAGAAGATGCTGCAGCTCGACGCCGAAGTCTCGGTCGTGCTCGCGCGCGACGAAGCCGGCAACGTGCGCAACTTCACCCCCGGCGAGAACAGTCATCGCCACGGCATCCTCGACGTCACGATCGTCCCCGCGCGCCTTTCGCCGGCGCTGACCGAACAGGCCTGCGACGTTGCCTGCCGCATTGCCGAGAGGCTCGGTTACATCGGCACGCTCGGCGTCGAGTTCTTCATCTGCGATGGCCAACTCGTCGTCAACGAGATGGCGCCGCGTCCGCACAACAGCGGCCACCACACCATCGACGCCAACCTCATCAGCCAGTACGAGCAGCAGGTGAGGGCGCTCTGCGGCCTGCCGCTCGGCGAACCGGGCGAACACAGCGCCGCCGTGATGGTGAACCTACTCGGCGAGCTGTGGTACGGGGCCGACGATCATTACCGCGAGCCGGACTGGTCTGTGCTGCACGCTGTGCCCGGCCTGCGCCTGCACCTCTATGGCAAGCACCACGCCCGTCCGGGCCGCAAGATGGGCCACTTCACGGTGATCGGCGACGATCCGGCGAAGGTGCTGGTGGCGGCGCTCGCGGCGCGCGAGGCGATCGGCATTCAAGATGACGAGCACTGATTCGCGGCCGGCGTCGGCCACAGCATCCGCTGACGACATCCACCGCGCGGCCGACCTGCTGCGCGCGGGCGAGCTCGTCGGTATGCCGACCGAGACCGTCTACGGCCTTGCTGCCGACGCGCTCAACGTCGACGCCGTGGGCAAGATCTTCAGCGCCAAGGGCCGTCCCGCCGACCATCCGCTGATCGTGCATCTGCCCGACGCATCGCACCTCACGCGCTGGGCGCGCGCCATTCCAAAGGAAGCGATCGCGCTCGCGAACGCCTTCTGGCCCGGCCCCTTCACGATGATCCTGAAGCGCGAGGCCGACGTCCCTGATTCCGTCACCGGCGGCCAGGACACCGTCGGCCTGCGCGTGCCCGACCATCCGGTCGCGCTCGCGCTGCTGAAAGCCTTCGACTCCGGCATCGCCGCCCCGTCGGCGAACCGGTTCGGCCGCATCAGTCCGACGACCGCCGCGCATGTGCGCGAAGAACTCGGCGACAAGGTCGCGCTTGTGCTCGAAGGCGGCGCCTGCCAGGTGGGCATCGAATCGACCATCCTCGACCTATCGCGCGACACGCCGACGATCCTGCGCCCGGGCGCGATCTCCGCCGAGGACATCGCCCGCGTGATCGGCCGTCGTCCGCAGCTGCGCGCGCCGCATACGGAGCAGGGTGTCGCCGGAGAGGCAGCTGACGCCGACACGCCGCGCGTCTCAGGCTCGCTCGCCGCGCACTATGCGCCGCGCACTCCGCTGCGGATGATTCCCGCCGCCCACCTCGCCGAGGAAGCGGGCACCCTCGCCGGCGAAGGCAGCCGCGTCGCGGTGCTCGCGCACACCTGTGCCGATCCTCACGACGCCCGCCTCACCTGGCGCGCGGCCCCGGCCGACCCCGCCGGCTTCGCGCACGACCTCTACGCTAACCTGCGCGACCTCGACGCCTGCGGCGCCGACTTCATCCTTGTCGAGGCACTCCCCGACTCCGCAGCGTGGCAAGCCATCGGCGACCGCCTCGGGCGGGCAGCGGTGGGCTCGGGCGAAAGTGATGGCGTCATCGACGAACGCGACGAAACGTGAACCGCGAGCGGCCTTCCACAATCAAAAAAGTGCGGCTATAATGCGCAACTCTTAAGGGCCGATAGCTCAGCTGGGAGAGCGCTGCGTTCGCAATGCAGAGGTCGGGAGTTCGATCCTCCTTCGGTCCACCAGGATTCTCTTTAAGGATCAGTAAGTTACGATAAGTAGCCTACTGGTCCTTTTCTCTTTTCTGCTCCCCGCGATCACATCCAGTGTGATCAAAGTGTGATCACGCACGGGCGGTTCGTTCGAGTGAGCCGTCCCGTCCAGAGTCTCACAAACGGCGTCACGAGCTGTCAAGCCGCGCTTCGTCGCCATCCGCATCAGAATCATTGTGATGACGTTGCCTATGTCATCTACATCGTTGCTGCGGGTATCCTAGCTGTTACTCTATGCCGTTCTCAGCGAGGAGCGACTGGATGAGCGACCTTTGCCCGGTATGTGATACGACTCTCAAGAAAATGGACGAGCGAGCCAGTGAAGATCGGTCGTACGTGGACTGTCCACGTTGTGGCCCATTTTCCGTCACAGGCTCCGTGATGCCTTGGCTGAAGGGAAAGGTTCAGCAAGGCACAGATGGTCCTGCACGCATGAGCTATGCACTGCGTCGAATGACCAATAACGAGCAATGGGCATTGCTTGATTCGCAGGTGCTGGACGATCTGATGCAAAGCGTCCGCCTTCCCAAACCTGCCGAGCAACTAAACCTGTTCGTTCAATGGTTGGGCGATAGACAGCCAGGCTACGGCGACGGTGCCCACTACGACGAGCATGAAATTGCAGCGACGATTGGTGCGAGCAACCAAGCTGGCCTCAATTTTGTGCTTACCGAAGCTTCTGGTCGTCATTTGATTTCGACGCACATTCAGGAAATGCTGAGCGGTGATCTCTTAGTGGCTGGCGAGCTACAGCTTACATTCGCAGGGTGGGCGCTTTACGACGAGATCCAGCGGGGGCATCTCGCTTCACGGACGGCGTTCATGGCCATGAAGTTCGGCGATACCGAGCTTGACAGTGTATTCAGGGACGCCTTTGTTCCTGCGGTCAAAGCGACCGGTTTCAACTTGCTGAGACTTGACGAGGTCGAGCGGGCCGGGTTGATCGATGACAAGCTACGTGTCGAGATCAGGCAGTCGCGTTTTCTCATCGCGGACCTGAGCCACCATAACAACGGCGCTTATTGGGAAGCGGGATTTGCTGAAGGTCTGGGAAAGCCGGTTATCTACACCTGTCGCCGGGATGTCTTTAACGACAAGACCAAGGGCACGCACTTCGACACGAATCATCATCTCACCATTGTCTGGGAGCCGGATCGACTCGAAGAGGCAGCAGAGCGGCTAAAGGCTACGATTCGTGCAACTCTGCCTGACGAAGCCAGATTTGCCACCTGACTGCTGCCTACATATCATAAATCGTCAGAAGGTAGGCTATAACTAACTGATTTTTCGCGCGTTTCGGCCTTACACGCTCTCGTTCAGTACGCTTTTTCGCCCCCGAAATGGGACAAAAAAGGGACAGGAGCCTAAGTCTTGAACTCCCAAATCAGTTGTAGGGCTTCCGTTTCGAGGCGTGAACTGCTTCTCGTCGTGGGACTTGGGTGAACCGCCTATACCGCCTTCCCTAAGCTTAGTCAGGTGCTCACTACAATCAATCGAAGGGCCGTCGCCACGGAGGCGTGGGCCGAAAATTTCGAGAGAGGTAGCGATGGACGTGTCTGGCAACGTAGAAAGGTGGGAGCGGTACTTTGAGCGGGAAACGGCCGCCCGACCCGAACTGGGTGCGCTCATTATCGAGTGTCTCAGGGATCAGCTGGTGGCCAAGGACCGGAGTTCAAAGAACTTTTGGCGCGACGAGGTGAAGCACAATGCACAAATGCTCGAGGAAGCGAAGCGGCTGATTGCCGGTGCGTGGAAGACAACACAGCAGCGGCTGCGCCTTCAACGGTATGACGAATACTGCATCATGGGGCCGAGGACGCGCGAACCCGCCGTGCCCGAACCGGCTGTCGTCGATTCGGACGAGCTGATGAACGCCTTGGATCATCTCTTGGCCGAGGCCGAGGTCGAGGGCAAGGTCGAGGGCAAGGTCGAGGGCAAGGTCGAGGGCAAGGTCGAGGTCGAGGTCGAGGTCGAGGTCGAGGTCGAGGTCGAGGTCGAGGTCGAGGGCGGGCTTTCGGTGGGGGAGGTGGCAGCGTCGGGTGCCGCACGGGCCTCGGAGAAGAGCGGCGTCGGGTCAGCCGGAAACGCCTACCCTAAGCTGCCGGTGGATTCGTCCGGCGCGAGTCAAGATGAACTGGTTGCGAGGTCTGTAGAGATCGCAAGTCGGTTTCGCGATGATGGTGATTACGAAGCGGTTCGGCGGGAGTATTTGGAGGTCTCGTTCTTGCTGAATCAGATCGGGTTGTTCGCGCCCGTGTTTCGCGACCAGCCTCGCATGCCGTTTCGCAAAGCCGAGTGGGAAAAGTACAGCGCGCTGTTGAATGATCAGATCGTCATCGACTTCCACTGGATGCACTGTCGTGGTGTGCCGATGAGGTCACGGTGGCCCGAGGTCACGAAGATGCTCAACGGCACGAGCGAATTCGACTCCGACGCCATTGCCGACCGGCTCGCGGCAAAGAAGTGGTCGTGCGACTTCCGCGTGGAGGAGCTTGTCTTCGTGAGTGACCGCCAGCAGATTCAGCTCGTGCAGCTCCGCAACACGAATTTGAAGGAGAGATACCGGGCGCTCGTTGAGGGCACCAGGCAGCGTGATCCAGGCAGCAAGCCTGCCCGCACCAAGGCCAGGGTGGCCCCGATCCGTAAAGCCATCACGAATTGGGCCGATCGTAATCATCGTGTCCGTGGCCAAGAGGACATGTATGAGTCGATTTGGATTGCGATGGAGCTGCTCGGTCCGGGCGCGAAGGCCGCGCACATCGGGGAGCTGGCGGCGCTGCGCGTCGGCGTAAAGCCGCTTGCCGCAAGGACGATGACGGATAAGATCGTCACTTTACAAGCGATGCTGAAGCAGGCCGGAGTGAGCTAGCGCAATTGCCGGGTGGTCGTCGGGGATGAGACGGGGAGTTGCCGGAGGAGGAGGCGGATGAGGAGCTGGAGGACCAAGGCGGGAGTAGGCGGAGGTGGTGAAAAGAATATGTGAATAAAATATTAATATAATCAGTGTGTTATACGCCTATCCTTCTATCCGTTCCGCCATATAGATGTAAGTAAGCAATGACTTATCGGAGAAGAGGTAGAAATACCTTTACGCTGCCGCGAGGCCGACCCGCCCCGCCGCGGGCGGGGACGGGTCGCATGTTGTAATCGTTCTTTCAGTTCATTTGACTATCGGCGGCACGGAACGTCGGCTTCGCCTCCGTTCTCCATCCGCGATGTGGGAAACGTAGTCCAGCATCAACAGGAGGCGGTGTCGGTGCATGCTCGGGCCTCGTGTCTTATGCATTCGTAGTGCGTGGTATGCTCGCGATCATCTAGGTAGCGGTTGAGTCATGCCCTTCGTCACGTACTATGCACTGGCGCCGGATCTGCCGGTCAGCGCGCCGGACAGCCTGTAGGCGAGCCTGTATGAAGGGATACCGAACCGCCTCGTGGGCTGAGTTCAGGCGGAAGGTGATCCGTCTCGACGGAGGTGTCTGCTCTGAGTGTGGGCGAGGCGTCGAGGACGGTGCAGTCCTTCACGTCCACCACAAACAGTACATCGCTGGGCGTCTGCCTTGGGAATACCCCTTCGATGCCTGCGAGACTCTGTGCGGTGGCTGCCATGCCGCCAAGCACGGGAAGGTGCCGCCCCGGACCGGCTGGTCGTTCGTGGGCGTTGACGACCTACAGGACTTGGTCGGCACGTGCGAGCTATGTGGGACTGTGATCCGGTACGTCTTCATGGTCGATCATCCGCACTGGCGCCCGATGGAGGTCGGCACCGACTGCTGCGACAATCTCACCTCGACCGAAATCGCTTCCGAGTTTATGGAGTCGAAACGTCGGCATGTGGAGCGCCTGAAGCGGTTCGTGTCCTCGTCGCGGTGGAAAGTTGGCCCTGGGGGCATCCACTTCATCAGGCACAACAGGCTGAGCATTGAAATATTGCCCGACAGTGGGAAGTTCAGACTCCGCATCGAGGGGCGGCGTGGCAAGCGGTTGTTCTCGGAAATCTTCGAGGCGAGGAGGTTCGTCTTTCAAGTAATCGAATCGGGTCAGCTTAACGAATATATGCTGAAGCGCTCAGCGCGCAGGCGCCTGTCGGGCTGATGATGACGTTCTGTTCATAAAGGTTCGCGAGGTTGCGAGGCGGCGGAGGCTCGTAGCCTTCTGCCTTTTCGGTTTTGAGCGTCGTCGCAGCCTCTATAAGATCACCATCACTTCCTCGGATTGACGACGACACTGCCCCCACCCGGTCTCTGAATGGTTAGGACTTCGCTCCTATAAGACGGTCTATAAGTCGGGCAATTCCGAGATCACATTTGAGCAAGTCAGCGCTTCAGCGATGACGAACGCCGGAAATCGACCGTATTCTGGCATCTCACGATCACCGGGTCGTGACCTGTCGGAATCCTATCCTTGTGGACTTTTTGACGGCGTCCTATTCTTGGCTACGTTTTCCAACGGGCATACAGGAGCAGACGATGGCCACCTTCGGTTACGGGCGGGTTTCGACGGCGACACAGACGACAGATAACCAGCGGCTGGAGCTTGAACAAGCCGGTCATGAGATTGACCCGGACTTCTGGTTCGCCGACGAGGGGATCAGCGGGAAGGTCGCTGCATCACAGCGTCCAGCGTTCAAAGCGATGCTCGGTCAAATACGTCGGGGTGAGACGCTGGTAGTCTCCAAGCTGGACCGGCTCGGTCGGGACGCCATCGACGTGCTGCAGACGGTTAGACAGCTTGGCGAACGCGGCATCAAGGTTGTCGTACTCCAGCTTGGGGATACCGATCTGACGGCACCGGCGGGCAAGCTGCTGCTGTCGATGTTGGCGGCGGTCGCCGAGATGGAGCGCGACCTGTTGGTGGAGCGCACGCAGGCTGGACTGGCGCGGGCGCGTGCCGAAGGCAGGACCCTCGGCAGACCCACTAAAACAACGCCAGAGCAGCGCACCGAGATTTTGCGTAGGCTGGATGACGGCGAGTCGGTTAGCGCGCTGGCGAGGCTGTATGGGGTTTCCAGGGCTAATATTATCGGCATACGGACACGAGCGGCGTGACTGTCCAGCGCGTCGTCGCGACCGGCACTGAAGGAAGCGCTGGCGCACTCCCTGAATCGAACAGCGTCTCAGATGGCCGCAGGCTGCAAGAGCGCCGCGCCCGTGCAACTATGTCTGCATCCTGGACTTTCGCGAAGGACGACCATCGTCCGAGGCCGCTTTCGCTATGCGTTCATCTTACTGAATGAGCTTTAAGGTTTGCCGATACATCGCGACGGCCTCTTTGCACTCCGATTTCGGAGGACGTGTTCCCCGCGGGTAGGTGCCTTCCGCATAGATGATGCCTTCGGCGAAGCCGCGCTTGATGTCTTGGTCGGAAAATCCTTGCATGAGCAGCGCTCTGTACTGGCGCTCGGTCTCGTTCGGCAACGGTGCTTTACCGGTGCATTTCTCATGAAGGATGCCCGCGATCATCAGTCCCTTTGCCGCACCCAGTTCATAGGCGCCGGCGTGCGCCGACGTTGCAAATAGCATTTGCAACGCAAGGGCCGCAGAGACAGCTGCCGAGCGCGAGCAGTGCATCACTCGGCCTTCGAGACGATGCGGATCATCTTGTCGTCCTTGTCGAACGAGACGCGGACACCGCGATGCTCGGCGCCGACGAGACTCGCCTGAACGTAGAGCCAAAGCACCGACTTGCGACCGTCTTCGGCATACTTGACGGACGCCGGCTTGCCGAGCCTCGCGACCGCCTCGCTGTAAGTGGTCACGCCCGGCTGCATGACTTCCACGTCAGACATGGCGAAGTTGGTGCCGCGGGTCGCGCAGCCGGTGAGAAGGGCCGCAGCGAACAACATGGTGGTGATGAGTTTCATTGACCTGCTCCTGATGACAAAGAAAAGCCCCGCAGAGCGCGAGGCTTCAAATTGGTGGAAGGTGGGCTGTTAGGCCTTGCCGGCGAGGATCGCTTCGATGGTGGCGATCTCGCTCATGGCGCCTCGTCAGTTGGTGTTGTCCATACAGTTTGCCCAGGTCTTCATGTGCGCGTCTTTCGCGTCGGCAGCCTGATCGTAACAGTAGTCGATGGCGAACTGGCTCAGGGCGTCGCCTTTGTCGCCCGTGTTCATGGCGCCGGCGGCGAGCCTCAAGTACTTCTCCTTTGGCTCTCCGCGCATGCGATCGTTATACACCGCAGGGCCATTCCGCCCATGTTGGAACAGAATGTCGCGCGCAAGGTGGCGTGTTGGTAGTCCTGCCCGCCCTGCGCGGTAGTGACTTTCATGGAAGTTCTTCTGACGATAAAGAAAACCCCGCGACAGAGGCGGGGCTGAATATCGGGCGCGGTGATACTTAGCCGTTGCCTGCGAGGATCGCTTCGATCGCGGCGATCTGCACCGGCGACAAGTCCTTCATCTTCTTGACCAGCTCGGTCTTGGTGGTCGTAGTCGGCTTATCCCTGGCTTTGCGTGCCTCGAAGTGCTGCCCCATCCGGGCGGGGTCGAGCTGGTCGAGCATCACTTCCACCACGTCACCCTGCTTGATGCCGAAGCGCTTGGCGACCTTCTTCAGCTCGGTGACGTGTGGCTCGTCCATCGTGACCATGTGGCGAACGAGGCCCTTTTCTTTGTAGAAAGCGCTCGGCCCGGTGCTTTCCTGCACTTTGTAGCCCTCGATAGCGTCGTCCTGCGCGTCGTCTGAGCGCAGTTGAAATTCATGTGTGTCCATATGTCACGATTGGTGCGTGGCCGATAAGAATACAATAAATGACATTCGCCGGGGTGAAGCTACCCCTGCGGAAACGATTCGGAATACGAGTAAAGGAGCTGAGACAAGCCACCGGCCTGTCTCAGGAGGCGTTCGCCGATCGCTGCGGCTTCGCTCGCAGCTACATGAGCCGCATCGAGCGTGGTGGGGCGAACCCGTCACTCGATGCTGTGGAGGCGCTGGCAGACGCGCTTGGCGTCGAAGTGCGGGTGTTGTTCGAGACGAGCGCCGCTGCGAACGACTCGACAGGCGTCATCGAGGTTCCATATGCGGCGGACGGGACATGCTTCAATCCCTCGTTGCTGCGCCCCCGAGCAAAGACATACGCCGTCGGCGAGAAAAGTGACACCTTGCGCTTCGACACCTTCGAGGCGGCTCTGGCGCACTTGAAGACGATGACGCCGGCCAAGTGGTGGCGCCCCAACGAGAAGGGTGACTGGGGCGTGGTGACGGCTGTGCGTTGGGCACCTCTTCCAGCCCAAACTTCAGCTCCAACCCCTCAGCCTTCAGATGACGGTAGCACCTAGGCGTCGCGTCACCGGTCATCGTCGCAAGTTCTAGCAGTTCGGCCGTGACGGCTGCTCCTAGGGGAATCAACGCTTGATCCGCCCGACGGTCCGGGCCTTACGGACGGATCTTACGTGAGCCTCTTCGACAATTCGACGAGCCAGCGAATGGAGTCGTCCCCCCGGCCGTTACCAACGCGATGGCGTTTTCATCAGGGCGCGACGTTTCCTGATCGCTTTGCCCGCGCCGATGTGGGTGGCAAGCGTTCGCCCACGATGCGAACGCCTGACTCAGATTTGTGCTCGTTTCGATGGCTGCAGAATGGGAGTTCGCGTAAGTCGCTTGAACGCGAGGCAACAGCGACTTCAAGCTTGCGTCCTTGGTTGTTTTGATTGCACTCATTGATACCAGGATGAGGGTATGCCTACGGGTTACATGATATGCTCCTTGGGACCTGGTACTGCAGTGAGGGTAGTTGGAATGAGGACGATGTTCCCGGGGCATTTCCCACCGATAGGTGCGGAGGTTGAAGGGCTATGGGCTGACTGCGTCTTCGTCCTCGACGCGAACATCCTGCTCAACTTGTACAGATACTCTGACGCAACGAGAGATGAGTTCGTCGAGATCCTGGAAGCTTTGAAAGACCGGCTTTGGCTGCCGCACAGAGCAGCAGAAGAGTACTTTGACAACCGGCTCACGGTCATTGCCCAGCAAGAAAAGGCGTACGAGGACGCGCTGAAGACGATAAAGGGGCTTGAAGAGAGCCTGTCCAACGCGCGCGAGCATCCGTTTCTTAGTGACGGTCTGATGCGGAAGTTTAGCGGTGTACTTCAGGAGGTTGTCGCTGAACTCGGCGAAACGAAGAAGAATCACGCGGGCCGTATGTCGCAAGACGGGGTCCACAAGACCGTTGCCGAACTATTCGACGGGCGTGTCGGCTCCCCTTATCCGAATGTCGAGCTTGAGGAAATCTGCAAGGACGGCGAGGACCGCTACGCGCGCAAAGTTCCACCCGGATACAAGGATGAGGGCAAGGGTGGCGCGGTGGACGCGTACAGAAAATTTGGAGACTTGATCGTCTGGCGACAGATCATGGACCGCGCCTCTGAGGTCAAAAAACCGGTGATTTTCATCAGCGACGACAAGAAGGAAGATTGGTGGCAAATCTTTCGAGGCAAGACCCTCGGCCCACGCCCCGAACTCATCGCGGAGTTCACAGCTACGACCGAACAGCAATTTTATATGTACCCGGCGGATCGCTTTCTTGAGTACGCAGCGAAGATAGTCAAGCGTGACGTTACGCCCGAGAGCGTCAATGAGGTTAGAGACTTGCGCAAACGGGACCTCGTTTTTCAACAAGCAAACCTTCCGTTAGCACCTTCTCATGTAGAGGAAGAGAGTGTGCGGTCGCATTTTTTGATCGCGGAGTTGGCGAATAAGGCTCACACCGCACGTAAGCGATTACACGAGGCCAAGCAACGGCTTCCTTCTCTGCGCATGAAGGCCGATTCGTTGCGGTTTGCCCTTTCTCTCCACCAAGAAAATCTTGAGAGGTCTAAGGGGAACGACGAAGAGGCGATAGCTGGAATCCGCGGAGTGACCGAGGAGGAGCGCGAGGTGGAACGAGAATTTGCCGCGCTGCGTCAGCTAGAGACGGAATGCTTCGCCCTGGAGAAGGCGCTTGAGGCGGCGCGTGATACCCAAGGGGACCACGTGCTTCGGCCCGCGTGGGCCGGTCTTTTCGACTCAGATTTACCCTCGAATGTGCGGTTAGTAGACCCGACACGTGTACTCAATCGTTGAAACCAGCTGATGCCTTCGTCACGTACTATGCACTTGCGGACCTGCTGGTCCGCGAGCGACATAGCCTGTGCTACCAGAACGAGAAGAACGAGCTGATGGCCTGTTCTGGCGCGACGTTGGGAACGCAGGCGTGGACTGACTCCGCCGCAGTGGTGACGCTACCTCAAAGCCCCTCGTAGTAAGCACGGATTCTCTCGGCCATGAGTTGCCGTCTCGCGGTCAGGAACTCGTCGAATCCTCGCTCATCCATCCCGAAGATCGCTTCCGGCACGCAGTTCGCAGCCAGATTGGCGCGCAGATTATCCATGTCGACGATCGCTCCGTATTTCAACGCCCCACCGTTGCATTGGCTCTGCATGTGATCGAAGTAGGTTGACGGCGCCTTGTTGCCGATCTTGATGTTGATCTCTTCCTGTGTATAGGCGTAGTTGGCGATCTGGTTGTATTGGCTCCGCGGCAACCCTGCCTTCTTCAGAAGGTCGCGGGGGAAGATGTGGTGAATGTCTCCGAGATGGCTGACCAGCTCCCTCACCGTGACGTCCCTGGATAGAAATCCTTTGTCATTTGCCCGGATTTGTGCGGCGACGAAGACCCAGAAATAGGGACTGCTAGTACCAGACGTCTCCAACTGCTGAACTAGTCCGAAATCCCAGAACGCTGGAGAGAGTTCAGCCTGTTCGACCCTAGCAAGGATCTCAGCGAATTCGCCTGCAGCGATTTGACGAATGTCCTTGTCGAACTGCGTCTCTGACGAGCCGGAATAGCGCCCCGTCAGCACAGACATGACGAACCATCGGCGTACCAGCGATTCGATCTTGCCGTCCTCGACTCCAGCCGCGCGAAGCCGCAGAAACACGATATAGGCAAAATTGAGCGCCCCCTGCGTGCGGATCATGCCGCCGTCGATGAAGCCCGCCGTCTTGATGATGATTATGAAGCGCTTGAAGTTCGACTCGTTGATGAAGTCCAGGACGCCGGACGTTAGCTTCCCGAATGACGCTTCGGCAATGGCTTCCTCATAGTCCTTCGTCTCAAAGTTGCGTCCCGACAGCAAGCTCACCAGATCAGGCAGCTTGGCGCGACCGAACTCCTTGGTAAAGGCGACGCGCAGCAGATCGTTGTACGACGGGTCGTATAAGTTGTCGTTTTCGTTGCGCAGCCATGCCATCTTCTGGAAAAACGGCGTTTCCGCGAAATCGGAATCCGCTTCCTTGATCTGCGAATAGAACTCGGGGGCAATCGCCATGTGGCAGAAGTAGTCGATGCATTTGCGCAGTTGCTGGCCGCCGTATTTCTGATCAGCAGCGATCTTGGACATAACGAAGTCTGCCTGCGACAGCACCGTACCCTTCGAGTTGATGCGAATGAAGATCTCCGTGACGGTCTCGATGTCAAGGTCGTGCGAAAGCTCGATGAGGCCGATCTGCTTTTTGGCGATCGCGGTCAAATTGGCTAGGGCTGCTTCGACCCGTTCAGGATCGGCGCTCGGGTTGGCATCCATGTACTGCCGATGCGCCTTTATCAGCCCAACCTGCCCACTGACCAGCGGCGCGACGTCAGAAATCCACGCCGCATCCTTTGTGATGGCCGGGTTCGTAACCTCGAAGCGCTCCTCGAGCGGATTGAACGCAATCGAGATCCGTACCTTGCGATAGTCCTTGTTGATGACCTGCTGACCGATAATCGCAGCCGTCAGTGCTGTAACGCGCTGCTGACCGTCGATCAGGATCATCTTCCCCGCTGCGACGGTGCCGTCCTTCAGCTGGACATCGGGGTTACGCCAAGCAATGAGGTAGCCAACGGGGTACCCCTGATAGAGCGAATCCAGCAGGTCGCGCACCTGGCTACTGTCCCAAACGAACGGCCGCTGGATTTCGGGAATCGCAATCTCGTTCTCGCGAACCTTGGCGAGGACACTTTCGATGAGGTACTGATTGACGGCGTATTTTTGCGTTTGCATTAGCCTATCGCTCTTAGTCTTCTTCGCTTAATGCCAACGTTCCCTGCTGCGGATCGCGCACATTCGACGCTGACGGTTTATTAGTCGGGCAGGCGTCGATCAAGACAACGTCCCGTCGCCCCGCAAGCCCCAGTTCGGAAAGGATGTCTTGAACCTTTCGGAATTCACTCAACGAAAAATAGAGAATGGCCTTGATCGATTTTGCCGTATCGTTCGCTGCCTCGTACACGCCAACCTGATGTTTCAGATTCTGTTTCAGCTTGGTGTTCGACGCCAGCTTGAACTCAATCAGCGTTTTATCTCGGCTGCCTTTAGAGACCTTGAAATCGACAGGACCCCGCCCGTTATTGACCTCACGATTGACATCGTAAACGGAGGCGCACCAAGTCAGCTTGTACATGAGCTGCAGGTCCGCCTCTCGATGAATCGGTTTGCCCCCGTGGTAGAAGATACGATAGCCGTCCTGATCCTCGATAACGGATTTCAAGTAATGCAGGCGCCGCAGGGACTCTTCAAAGCTGTCGGCCGCCTCTTGGTAGAACGCGGAGCCAACTAGCTTTTCATCCACCAGCGCGCGAATCTGATGGATGAATTGCTGCTCCGTGTCACGAACCCTCGAGCTGCTGACCTTATGAGCCTCCTCACCCGTGTCCTCCTTGTGCCGGATGTAATAGTCCAGCACCTGCGGATACTGTTCGATGGTGGTTGCGGCAGCCTCTCGAACCTCCTCATCATCGGCATCTTCCGACAAGCGCCGTAGGAAGTATTCATTGACCTGCGCACGCAACTGCTCGTCCGGCATCGACTGATAGATACCCTGAAAGTTGTCGAGCAGATCGCTGCGGTTGATCCAGGCCTCGTCCTTGGTCAGGAGGGCCTTCGGCGTCAACAGCACATAGTCGTTACCGAAAACCGGCAGGTGATAACGACCTCCTTTCCATCGCCTGGCTTCGTAATCAAAGGTCACCTTGTCGACGGCAAACTGCCGTCTAAACTGCGGCGCGATCTGGGTCTGCGCAAAGGTCTGGGTGTAGTCGAGCAGGTACCGCTTGATCAGGTTGGTCGTGAAGTCACTCAAGTGATCGCGGCCGACCTTGTCCGCCAGCAGGCACAGCTTTTCAAGATGACTTCCGCGAGTGATCGTTTCGCTGCCGAAGTCCTTGAACACCTGATGCAGATTCCGATGCAGGACGCCGGCGAACTGTTTGCCGAGACCGCTACCCTTGTTCCCCGTCTTGCTGAATCCGAGCCAGTTCTGGCTGACCTCCGGGAAAGCAAACCAGCTATCGAGCAATCCCTTGCTGATGCTGTCATCAGATGAGACATCGCGCAAAAACTTTACATAGCGGATGATTTCCTCGTGAAGTCGCTTGTGTTCCGGTTCATCACTGTCAAACAGCAAGAACGGGTCGATGAACAGCGGGAGGTCATTTATCAAAGAGATATTCAGAGCGCCGTAGTCCTCCAGCACCTGTGGCGGGACATCGAAGAAGTCCGTGAAATAAATCTTCGCGACTGTCGTCATACAGATAGTTCCGCACACTGGTTGAACGCCTTCGCAAGTAGCGCATCGAAAGCAGCTCGGGCCTTGGCAATGGCGGCAGACTGCTGCGATTGGATGGAGCGCGCCGAAGTGAATCGCTCGACGAACTCGGCCTGCAGCTCCAATGGAGGCAGCAAGACAGGAAAACCGCCGAGCTGGGTGCGATTGATGGTCGCTATACCAGTGGTTTTTTTGGCAATGCGGAGGAAATAGGCTTTCCCATAGTGGCTGCCGACCAGCTCGCGCAGATACTCTGGAAGCACCTTCTTTCGATCGGCGCGAACCTTGAAAATGTGATTCTGGTGAAGGCAGGTCTCGATTTCCCCGGACCATAGCGCTGCACGGCCTAGCTTGTCAGGGTCGCCGCCCTCGGTCATCAAAAGATCACCACGCATCAGACTGTATTTTTCGATCTCCCTGCGCTTGACCGCAATATACTTAACCTCGGCCAGGTCAAGGCGACCATCTTTCACGTTAGCAACGCGCATGTATGGCAACTCAATGGCTTCCGCAGGGTCTAGTCTCCTGCCCTTTGTTGCCCCCGAAATAATTTGTGCTACGTACTCGAGACTCGCACCTGGCCACCCCTTCTGATTCATGACCGGATCGCCGAACATATCGAGAAACAGCGCGGGGATGAGTTCGGCCGCTTTCTTCTCGGCCTCCCGCCGCAGGCGAACAATACCTTCGGCGCGGGAAAGCAGATCAACGATGCGACGTTGCTCGGAAATCGGTGGCACGGGAATCTTGGTGGCAGCAAGAAAGCTCGTCGGGACACGCTGCTGCCCGCCAGTTCCCGTAAAGTTCCGCTTCGCCTGCCGGCGAAAACTCGGCTGCCGGACGTAGTAGAAAAGCCATACTGGAAGGACTTCTCCTTTGGAGCGGAGGACATGGAACTCTGTTGAACCGAAGCCTGCATCGCCAATCAGGTTGTCCGCGATCGCGGCCTTGCCGTTCTCCATGCAAGGAGTGATCTTTGCGAACAGTACGTCGTCATTCATGAAGTGCGTATAGCCCTTCTTGACTTCCGCATATCGTCGAATTTGTCTATCCGCAATCGTTCCAGAGACTTCATCGACGGCTGCCATTGGCACGAACGTCACGCTTTGATCATCTGCGATCCCGTGTTCGCGCGGTAGCTTCGGATTGACGTCGCAAATCTCCCCAATCTGCTTCAATGGCCACGCTGTCATGCAACTCGCTCCGCCAGCACGGCCTTCAACGCTTCGACTTCCTCTACGATCTCGGCCTCGATGGCCGCCAGCTCGTCGAGGATTTCCCGCGGGTCGCGATGCTCCACGGCAGCTCGCGTCATGGGCCGGTGGCGTCCGACCGAGAGATTGAAGTCGTTGATCCGCAGCGTCGCCGCATCGGCAAACCACCATTTCGCAGCCCATTCCGCGCCGGCGTCGCGGGACTGCCAAGCTGCGAGATTCGCACCTCGCTCCCGGTACGCCGCCGCCAGTCCTGGCAGATCATCGGCGTCGATGGCCGTGTCGTGGTTGGCGTCGAGCTTATAGCCGTCGTTGTCGGCATGCAGAAACAGCACGTTCTCGGTGCTTCCGCCCTTCCTAAAGAACAGCACCGAAGTCTTCACCCCGGAATAGGGCTGGAACACGCCGCCCGGCAGCGACAGCACCGCCTCGACACAATTGTTCTCTATCAGTTGCCGGCGCAGTTCCTTGTGCGCGCCCGTGGAACCGAACAACACCCCCTCTGGCACGATGACGCCGCATCGACCGCCAGGCCGCAGGCTGTCCATCATGTATTTCAGGAACAGCAGTTCGGTGGCCGTGCTGGTACCGACCTTTACCTCCTCGACCACACGGTCCTTATCGACGCGCCCCGCAAAAGGGGGATTAGCGAGGACGACGTGATACCCCTCCTGCGGCAGACCAAGCTCTGCCTTGCGTTCGTTGTCCAGCGACGTGGTCAGGACGTTCCTCAGCAGTACGCGCACATTCGGCAGACCGCGCAAGGTCAGGTTCATGGTGGCGAGGCGCACCATCTTGGGATCGACGTCGTTGCCGAAGAAGGTGGCCGACTGCAGGGCCGAGCTTTGCTTGGCGGAAAGCTGGTCGCCCAAGCCCCGCTTCTGCTTCTTGCCGTCGAGTTCCACTTCCTGAATCGCGCTCGGCGACGAATTGGCGAGGCGGATATGGTTGTAGGCCGCCACGAGAAAGCCCGCCGTGCCTGCCGCGGGGTCGTAGATGGTCTCGCCGACCTTGGGATCGATAATCTCGACGATGGTGCGGATTACGTGCCGCGGCGTGCGGAATTGCCCAAGCTCGCCGGCCTGCCGAATCTGGCGCAGCACATGCTCGAACAGGTCGCCCTTGGTGTCCGAATCGGCAGCGTCCAGCCTCAGGCCATCGACCAGAGTGATCACTTGCGTCAGCACTGTTGGGTCGATGATGGCGAGTCGGGCGCCGTCCATGAAGTTGTGCGCCGCCGCCTCGCCCATCTCGGCGAAGAAGGGAAACACTTCGTCGCGGACGAAGCGCACCAGTGATTCACCGGACAATCCCTTGGCCCATACCGACCAGCGGAAGCGGTCGCGTGGGATGGAGGTCTGGTTCGCTTGACCGTTGAGGGGATTCCTGATCTGCCAGTCGCCCGCAAACAGGCTCTTATAGGGCTGTTTCAGCACCTTCGCCTTCATCTTGTTCTCAGCGTCGATACCTTCGACCAGATAGAAGAAGAAGAGGAAGGACAGTTGCTCGGCGTTGCTGACGGGATCGGGGTAACCGCCGCCGAAAAGGTAATCGCGAATCTGGTCGATCGACCGACGCATGTCTGGCGTCAGGGGCATTGCTGGTTCCTTGGATTTAGTGCGCGGAAGGGCGCTCGCCGCCCAGTCTCGAGCTGTCGTCGAGGTTATCGTTATCGTCAATGAAGACGGCCGCATTGAGTGAGGCTATCAGATCGTCGAGCGCTGCAGCGCCCCCGAAGACGCGCCTTGCCTCATTCAGGCCGCCGATCTGGGAAAAGACATGGAAGAAGGCGAAATGCTCGGCCATGACTTCGGTGAGCGCGTCGGCGTTCACCTTTATCTGGCTGCCGAGTAACCGCAGCCAGCGCTCCTGCTCGGCCGTCAGCTCAGCCCGCTGCAGCAGCCAAGCCTCGAAACGGGTGCCCAGCTCGTTCTGCCGCTGCTCGTCCGCGGCCTGGAACATCATGTTCCCGTTCTCATCAACGGTGATCCACTCGCGCGTAGTCGGATCGATGTGATCGTCGATGTCGAGGGCGAGCAGCCGGCGCGCTTCGTATTTCTTCCGCTTCTTCGGCTCCATGACGATGCCGCCTTCGGCGAACTCGTCAGCATCACCGTGATACTCGCACACGCCGACGAAGTCGAACATCGTGAAGACCGGCTTCTGGTCCGTCTTACGGGTACCCCGGCCGCGCATCTGCTGGTAGAGGATCGAGGAGCGCGTGAAACGGGCAAAGACCAAGTTGACCACGGCCGGACAGTCAAAGCCTGTGTCGAGCATATTCACCGACACAAGGATGCGGGGGAATGGCTCTTTCTTAAAGCGGCGGATTTTCGCCATACCGTCGAGGGAATCGTCCGCCCCTTGGCCCGATACCACGTAGTCGGCGATGCGGATGTCGGCCGAAGGTTTGTCGTGGGCGAACTCCGCGTCGAACAGCTGGGCCAGCGTTTCCGCGTGCCGTTTGTTGACTGCAAAAACGATGGTTTTTCCCAGCAGCGGTTTGCGCAGAACGCCCTTGTGGTCGGTGAAGCCCTCTTCCATCACGCGACGGAACTCGCGCACGATGGCGCGATTGCGCTCGGGAATGGTGAACCGGCGTTCGAGGGCAGCGGGGTCGACGACGATGCTCTCTCGTCCTTCAAACAGTTTGTCGAATTCCTCGCGGGTATCGCCACTCATTGACGACCAGTCCAACTCGCTGCGCTTCACCTCGAAGCCGCCCTCGGCGGCGGTCTTGACGGTCTTGGCCTTGTAGATCTGGTACGGCACCAGATGTCCGTCGGCGATGGCATCCTTCAACTTGTAGGAGAAGGTCGGTTTCTCCACCTCGAAGAAGCGCAGCGTGTCGCGCACGAACAGCTTGTCTTCCTCGTCGCCGCCCAACTCGTCGAGATTGGAGACGCAGGGTGTCGCCGTGAGGCCTAGCTGGATACCGTCGAAGTGTTTCAGTACCGCACTCCACTGGCCATAGATACTCCGGTGGCACTCGTCGGAAATGATGAGATCGAAGTAGCCCGGCGAGTAGTCCGCGTAGATATTGACCATGCTTTGCAGCGTGGTCACGGTGATGAGCTTTTCGTCCTGGAACCGACGGCCTGCCCGCAGCACGTAGCACGGATAGTCGGGTAGGTGTTCGACGAAGGCATCCTCGGTCTGCTTCGCGAGCGGAATCCGATCAACGAGAAAGAGGACACGGGTGATGGCGTTCGCCTCGAAGAGACGCTTGATGAAGGCGGCTGCGGTGCGGGTCTTGCCAGTGCCCGTCGCCATCTCGACCAACAGCTTGCGGCGGCCGGCGCCGATCTCGCTGCAAAGCTTATCGATGCAGGTGATCTGGTAGTCACGCTCGACGATACGCCGGTCGATGGTAACGCTCATCGGGTCGCGCCGAACCTGTCGGGTCGCAAACCGACGCTCAAGGTCCGACTGCTTGAAGAAGGTCTTGACGGCGTGCGGGTATGCTTCTGTTTCCCACTCCCAGAAGCGAACCTCGTCGCCGTTGGCTAGGAATACGTAGGAAACCCCCAACTGCTGCGCGTAACGCTTGCCCTGGTCAGTCGCGTCACCGGGATTGACCGAGAAACGCTTTGCTTCAATGACAGCCAGAGAACGACCATTCCGGTCGCACAGCACGTAATCGGCCCGAGTACCGTCCCCCAGGACAACCTCGTAGCGCACGCTGTTCGTGTCCTTCGTGTTCCACCCTAATGCTGCGAGCTGGGCATCGATGAGAACGCGGGCGTGAGCTTCGTTGTTGTTCATGGGCGTCCGGCTAGCACGGAGGAGGAGCGATTATCGCCGCAGATGCCTGAACCATGCCAGAAGGATTCGGCTGAAATGCCCTTGAAGTCATGGACGACCGCTCCACTACTTACTTCGGCTGCTGACCGGCCTTTGGTCCGCAATCGGCGCTCGTCGCCTCTATAAGACTCATGCTCAAGTACTCGGATTGAGGAACAGACCACCAACACCCGACTCGCCGTCTTCTAGGACTTCGATGCTACCTGTACATAGCACTCTTTGCCCCCTAGAACACTCCAATCTGCGGGCAAGTCACGGGCAAGTCACGAGCAAGCTTCAGTCGCACAACATCCCGTAACTGGCTGTTTACTTGGGCATTCTCATTGCCTATAAGGGATAAGTCAGAACTCACAATAATAGATCTGCTAACCGACCAATCTTATGCAGACAAGGAGTTTTGACATGACCAAGAACACGCTCATCCGCATCACAGTTGCCGACTTCATCGCCGATCGTCTCGCCGAGTGTGACAAGACACAGCGCGAAATCGCCATCGAATGCGGCTTCGAGAAGCCGAACATCATCACCATGTTCAAGAACGGTTCGACGAAAGTGCCATTGAACCGGATCGGGCCGTTGGCGAAGGCCATCGGGGCCGACCCTGCCCATCTGTTGCGACTCGTGATGCACGAGTACTTCCCCGACACGTGGCAGGAGATCGAGGACATCATGCAAACGACCGTGCTGACCGCCAACGAGCTTGAACTGGTTCGCAGGTTTCGCGAGGTCACTGGCGACAATGACGCGGTCCCGCTGGTCATCAATCGTGATGCAGTCATCGCGATCGTTGCTGCGTGACGATTTGTTGAACGCTTGCGGCGGTGCGAGCGACTTTTCAGGGAGGTCAGCCATGCTTGTAACTAATGATCCAGGTCTTTACATCATCCGCTGCAAAGCCAACGGCGCCATGTATGCCGGCGCCGGCAAAAAAGGTCGGAAACGACTGCAGGGGCAACTGAGAAGTCTGTCTCGTGGCGACAATGGCTGCGAGCTGCTTCAGGCCGACTGGAATCGTTACGGACCCGACGATTTCGAGATCCGGTGCCTGCACGTCTCGCCCGACGAACTGGCCTGGCTCGAACAGGTCGTCATTCGGCACCTGAAGAGCCTGGAGGAACACGGCGGCTATAACAAAGCCTTGGGCAAGCCGCGTGCATTGGCCGCACGCATTCGTGACACCGAAACGAAACTGTGCAGGAAAGGCAAGTTCACGCTGTTGAAGACGGTAGCACCGCATGCACGGATCGCGGAGGTGATTGCCAGAACCTTTCAGCAGCGATTCCATCGGTTGGCGGACGAAACGGATGCAGCGGAGCAAGCGATAACTTTCGACCCTGATTGGGCGGAAACGCTGCTTGGGGCTTTCGAGATCGTCGCGTTGGCGGAACTGACGAGGACGAAGAAGAAGGTACTCCACTGACCTTCACACGCTCCGCCCACCGTCATGCGCCTGCAGGGCGCCACGCCCCGCAAACGGGTCGCAGCCGCTAGGCGATCTTCTTGGCAAGTTCGGCGGCGCTGATGGAGACGTAGCGCTGCAACATGTTGGCAGTTGTGTGTCCCGAGATCGCCCGCAACTCCAGAACAGTGAGTCCGAGGTTCGCGAGTCGCGTCAAAGCGTCGTGGCGCAGGTCGTGGAAGGTAAAATTCTTGATCCCGGCTCGAGCCACTGCACGCTCATATGCCTGCTTCAGTGCTTCGATGGTGACGGGAAACACTCGACCATCCAGGGTCTCGGGGAGTCCCTTCATCATCGCCACGCAGGTGGATGACAGGGGAATCGTCCGAGGTTCGTCGGTCTTCGTCACGTCTAGTCGAGCAGTCGCGTTCAGGAGATCGACGTTTTTCCAGCGCAGGGCCAGGATTTCGCTTCTTCTGGCGGCCGTCTCGAGCGCGAAGATGACCACTGGTTTGACCCAAGGATTTCGGCAGCGGGTAAGCTCGTGAAGAAGCGCCGCGCGTTGCGCATCGGTCAGCACGCGGTCTCGGGGCTTTCCTGGCGAGGGTTTTCGGACGAGGGATACCGGATTCCCTTGCAGGTTGATTCCCCACTCGCGAATGGCCACCGTGAAGATGTGCCCAAGCAGCTGAAGTTCCCGGAGAACAGTCCCGGAGGAAACCTTCTTGAGTCGTTGATCCCGCCACGCCGCGATCATCTGGGCTGTGATGGCGGCGGCTGAATACTTCGCAAGTTCAAGTTCCTTGAACCGGCTGATCCTGATCAATTCACTTCTCGATCCTCGCTTGCTCGGACTGACCTCCTGGCCGTAGCGGTCGAGCAGCTCTCCTAGGGAGGTTCGCTTTGCCTCTGTTTGGTCAACCCATTCCCCGGCGTCCATGAGTCGTTCCTGCTGCCTGGCCCAGCGCTCCGCGTCCTTCTTCAGATCGAATGTCTTTGACTGTTGAGGATGTCCCCTTCGGCGGACGACAGCCTGCCACTTGCTGCGTAGCTGGCGAATAGTTGCCATGATTGCGTACTCCGGTGTGATCGGAGTGTGATCGCGACGGGGAGCAGGCGAGTGCGCTGGTGACGTAAGTTGCTGAATCGCAACTCTTAAGGGCCGATAGCTCAGCTGGGAGAGCGCTGCGTTCGCAATGCAGAGGTCGGGAGTTCGATCCTCCTTCGGTCCACCATCGAATTCGAGCAAATCAAGGGTTGGAGAAAGCCAGCCCTTTTTTGCGTCCACGTCAGTTCTTCCTTTTAGCCGCGGACGTCCCCCGTCTCGTCGCAGGCCGCACATACTCGGCGAGAAAGCTGCGGACGCTGCCGTCGGCGAAGGCGACGTCGACTTCCTCCGCACTTGCCGCGACCACCTTCCCCAGACCGTGGCGACGCACCTGCACGGCATCGCCTTCGGCGAAGGCGGCGCGCGCGGTCTTGTGCTCGGAGGTGGGCGTTGGCTCAGGCTCACGCGGGCGGCGCAGGGCCTCGCCGAGGCTCACGCAATTGTCACAGTGCCCGCAGCGCTCGAAAGGGATTTCGTCGCCGAAGTAGTCGAGAAGCAAGCGCCAGCGGCATCCCCCGCTTTCGGCGTAGGAGACCATGCGCTCGAGCCGTTCCCGGTCGGCGCCTCGTCGCAGATCGTGGTCCGCCAGGAGCCGCTCCAGACGTGCGGGTTCCGGCTTCGGGCCGCTCGTGCGGTAGTGGCGGGATGCGTCCATGCGGATGAGCCCGGCTTCGCGCAGAAGCTGAAGTGCAAGACGCAACTTCGTCGGCGGGACCCGCGCCCGATCGATCAGCGTGGCCAGATCGACCGCGCCCTGTTCCGCGCCGGCCTCGTCGAGTGCGCGCAAGGCGGCGCTCAAGTGATGGGCCGCCGGGTAGCGGCGCAGCGCGAAGAATTGCTGCACGCGCCGATCGGCCGGGTCGTTGAACAGCACGCAGTCGGCGGGATTTCCGTCGCGGCCGGCGCGGCCGGATTCCTGGTAATAGAAGTCGAGGCTGGCGGGAATCTGGAAATGCGCGACGAGCCGGATATCGGCCTTGTCCACGCCCATGCCGAAGGCGTTGGTAGCGACCATCAGCGGCATTTCTCCGCTCATGAAGGCGTCCTGAACCCGGCGGCGCTCTGCCGCCGGCAGGCGCCCATGGTAGAGACCGCCTTCGCGTCCCTCGGCGGCGAGTGCCTGCGCGACGCCGCTCGCCGCGTGCACCGTCGCGCAGTAGACGATCGCCGGTCCGCCTGCCGCATCCAGCGCGGCACGAAGGTGGCGCAGCTTGTCCTCTTCGCCTGCGACATGCTCGACGCGGTAACGAAGGTTCGGGCGGTAGAGGCCGGTTTGAACGACCCGGGAACGATCCAGTGCCAGGATGCGACCGATGTCGGTGACGACGTCCTCAGTCGCCGTCGCGGTCAGGGCCAGGACCGGCGGGCTGCCGAGACGACGGCGCGCGTCGGCGAGTTCGAGATAGGCTGGCCTGAAGTCGTGACCCCATTGCGATGCGCAATGCGCTTCGTCCACGACCAGCAGGCTGACCTTTGTCCTCGCCAGAGGTCGTGCCCATCCGCCCTCGGCGAGTTGCTCAGGCGTGATGAAGACGATTTTGCTGCGACGCTCCAACGCGTCGGTGAGTGCATGCACCTTATCGTCCTCGGTGACGGAGCTGTGGATCTGACCGGAGGCCACGTCGATTTCGCGAAGCTTGTCGGCTTGGTCCTTCATCAGCGCTATGAGCGGCGACACGACCACCGTCAGCCCCGGCAGCAGCAGGGCGGGCACCTGATAGCACAAGGACTTTCCGGCGCCGGTGGGCATGATGGCCAGCGTGTCGCGCCCGGCGAGCACGCTCTCGATGACTTCCTGTTGCCCGGGACGCAAGCGGTCGATGCCGAAGCGTTCGGCAAGGTGCCTGCGCCAGTTGCGCGGCAAGGTGCGGGGCGGTGCGGGCACGGTCTCCATGCTCGGCACGCGAGCAAACGGCGTGCGCGGGGGCGTGTCGAGGGCCCGGGACGTGCTGGTGGCTAAACGACGTTCCTCGCAGCCTCATGGATCGCCGCACGGATCCGGGGATAAGTGCCGCAGCGGCACAGGTTGCATTGCATGGCTGCATTGATCTCTGCGTCGGTGGGCCGCCGGGATCGCTTGAGCAGTGCGGCGGCGCTCATCAGCTGGCCGCTTTGGCAGTAGCCGCACTGCACGACGTCGATCGCGATGAAGGCCTTGCGCAACGCATCGGCTTCGCGTCCCGACAGTCCTTCAACGGTCGTGATCGTCTGCCGCCTCGTGAGGACGTCTTCGACGGTCGTGGTGCAGGCGCGGGCAGCGACGCCGTCGAGGTGGATCGTGCAGGCACCGCAGACGCCGACGCCACAGCCGTACTTGGTGCCGGTGAGCTTTAGTTCGGCGCGGAGGACCCACAACAAGGGGGTGTCCGGCTCGGCCGTGATCTCGTAGGGCTTACCGTTGACCAGCAGGCTTGGCATGGCAACTCCAGAGGGGGGCGGGCTTGAAGCGGAGCGGTAGCGAGCGTAGCCGCCGGCCAGTGAGCGCGAACAGGGCATTCGCAAGCGCGGGGGCGATGGGCGGCGCCCCGGCCTCGCCGACACCGGCGGGGGGCTCGTTGTTGGGAATGATCTCCGTTTCGATCTGCGGGCAGGTGTCGATGCGGACGACGTTCTGATCGTCGAAGGTGCGTTGCTTGACCCTGCCGTTCTCGATGACGATTTCGCCGTGCAGGGCGGCGCTGAGGCCGAAGACGATGCCGCCTTCCATCTGTTGACGGATCAGGTTGGAATTGACGGCGAAGCCGCAGTCGATGACGCAGACGACGCGATGCACGCGGATCTGCTCGTCCGTATCCAGCGATGCTTCGACCACCTGCGCGACGATGCTGCCGAAGCTCTCGTGCAGGGCGATGCCGCGGGCCTTGCGCTGTCCGTCCGGTGTAGGGGCGGGTGGATTCCGCCAGTCGGCAAGCGTGGCCGCGCGTTCAAGCACGGCGCGGTGGCGTGGATGGTTTTGCAATAGTGACAAGCGGAAATCGACCGGGTCGCGTCCGATCGCCACCGCGGCTTCGTCGATGAAGGATTCGGTGAAGAAGGCGTTGTGCGAATGTCCGACGGAGCGCCAGAAGCCGACCGGCACCGGAAAATCGACGCGCTGGTGCGCGACGCGGGCGTTGGGCCATTCGTAGGGCCGGTCGAAAGCGCCTTCGGAGGTCGTCCTGTCCCGAAAGGGCCAGGGCAGGCCGATCGTGCGCTCGACGACCTGATCGAGGATGGATTGGCTCGCGGATGTGTTCCACCAGGCGACGAGCCGGCTGTCGGCATCGAAGCCGGCACGGAAGCGCGATATGCAGGCCGGGCGGTAGAAATCGTGGGTGGTATCTTCGCCGCGCGACCACATCGTCTGGACCGGGGGCCCGCCCGCAGCCCGTGCGATGGCCGCGGCCTGCGCGATGTAGTCGACTTCGAGCCGTCGCCCGAGGCCGCAGCCGATCAGCAACACTTTGATCTCGACCTGACCCGGCGCAATCCCGAGGACCTTGGCGACTGCATGCCGCGCGGTCGTCGGGACCTGCGTCGAGGCCCACACGATGGCTTTGCCGTCCCTGACCTGGACCGTGCAGTTCATCGGCTCCATCGTCATGTGGGCGAGATAGGGGACGCGGTACTCGGCCTCGATGCGCTTGACGGCGCCGGCGAGGGCGCTTTCGACGTCGCCGGTCCGGTAGTAGCTGCGGCCGTGCTCGCTGTCCAGGGTCTTGGACAGTTGATCGAGTACGTGGGCGCCACTGATGCTTGCCATCGAGCCTTCGTTCCAGGTGATCCGGACGGCATCGAGCGCCTTGTCCGCATGCCAGGGTGTATCCGCGATCACGGCGACGCCGGCAGTGCCGCCGTGGAAACCGTCGACGGCGAGCACCTTGCGCACGCCCGCAAGCCGCATTGCCCCCGCGGGGTCGAAACTTGCGACCGTGCCGCCGAGTGCCGGACACATGCGCACACTCGCGTAGAGCAGTCCGTCGGGTAGCGCGTCGATGCCGAAGACCGCGCTGCCATCGAGTTTGGCGGGAGCGTCCATGCGTGCCAGCGGTTTGCCGATCAGCGTGAAGTCCTTGATGTCCTTGAGCGGTGGATCGTCCGGGAGCGCTTGGCGTGCGGCGGCCGCGGCGAGTTCGCCGAACGCGGCGGATCTGCCCGAAGGATGGACGACACGGCCGGAAGATGCCCGGCACTCGGCCGCCGGCACCTGCCACTGCTCGGCCGCTGCCGCGATCAGCATCTGGCGGGCCGCCGCGCCGGCCTTGCGCATCGGCAGCCACAGATCCTTGATGCTGGAGGAGCCCCCGGTCGTCATGATGCCGATCTCGCGCGCGAGCTTTGCCGTCATCCAGTCCGCCACGGGCTTGAGCGGGCTCGGGTCGTCGGCGCGAAACGGCAAGCTATCGACGGCGACCGTGATGTTGTTGTAGATCGCGTCGATCGGCACCATCTCGGTACGCACGCTGGACCAGTCGGCGTCCATCTCGTCGGCGAGGAGCATCGCGAGCGAGGTCATGATGCCCTGGCCCATCTCGCTCTTGGACAGCATCACGATCACCGCGCCGTCGGGGGCGAGCTTGACCCAGCCGTTCAAGGTCATCTCGTTGCCGCTCGCCGGCAACGGCTTCGAGGGCGTCATCCGCTGCCGGGGCGGCAGCACGGACCAACCTACGACGAGGGAGCCGAGCACCCCGGCCGTTCCGAGAATGAACCGGCGTCTGCTTACCATGCGGCCATCTCCGTCTCGAATGCGGGACGAACTGCACTTCTGCATAGCTGGCCGGCGCTGGCCGGTCAAGCCTGGTTACGCGGCGAAGGCGCTTCCGGTAATGGGCTTGCGGAATCGATTCGCATAACGATTGAGAAATCCCCAATCGAATCGGCTGGAAATATCGCCGAGCGGATCGGCCTCGTCACGAAGATCGTCGAACCCAGCGCCCCGCTGTTGGATCGCGCACTGTCAGTCGCCGCCCGCATCGCCGCGAATGCTCCGCTGGCCGTGCAGGCGGTCAAGAAGCCGTCGCGCCAGATCAGCCACCTCAGCGAAGCGGATGCACAGCAACTGATGGAACTTTACTGGGGCGTGCTGCGGGATAGCGCGGACCGCCTGGAGGGCCGCCAGGGTTTCGCTGAGAAGCGGCAGCCGCTCTATCGCGGCAGGTAAGCACGCCGGAATCCGGTGCAGGGAGCTCATGCGATTGGCAGCGCAGCGCCACGCCGGCAAACTCAATGCACCATCGCCTGGCTCACGCCCAGAGGACATCGAGGTGCTGTGCGAGTGGGTGGCGATCCATTGCGGGAAAGAGTCGACGAAGCCGGAGCTGCGGTTGGACCCTATCACGGAGTGACGGCTGAAATCTGCTTTGGGGCCGCTGACCGGACGTTCGTACTTCAGGAGGTTGTGAAGGACTTCTTCATCGCTCCCAGCGTGAGCCCAAAATGATGCTGCAAAGATTTCCCCGCTGAAGGTCAGGATCCCGATATGCGAGAAAATCATCATTGAATGTGCCAAATGTGCTGTCCGGCCGATGCTTCAGCCCTTGGTAGAACACTTCGATGACCTCATGCCCGAAATCGTGGCCGCGTGGATAAGCGGCAATCACTCCCTCACGCTCGTCCTCTGTGAAATGTTCATAGTTGCGGCCCGCCATATCCATTCCGGCTCCTGCCTGTACCAAGAAGACCTCCGGGGCCATATGTTCCGGGATACCTGGGGTCGTGTGGAGGGCGATGGCAAGCCAAACTTTCTCGATATCTCGTTCGTCGATCCCATGTCCACGCAGAAAATCGCGTGCGGCGTTCGCGCCGTCCACCTCGAAGCGTAGTCGGCTTTCGTGGTAGCCAGGGGTGATGCCGATATCGTGGAACATGGCCGCTGCGTAAAGCAGTTCCGGGTCAAATGCCAGGCTATTCCGTTTGCCGGTCAAGGCGCCCCAAAAATAAACGCGTGTAGAGTGGAGGAACAGCGCCTCACTCGCGACGCCGCGTATCAACTGTGTTATCTCGTCTGCAATACGGCTATCTGGAATCGTTACGCCAAAGATGTCGGTGCTGTTCACGATCTGATCCTCGTGCAATTCTGCAATCCTGCCTATACGCCCGGCGCTTCTTCTCTGTCAGCGGTAATGGCGCGGCGACCGTCTGGCGGGCCCCGCCGACGACCCGGGGATCACTAGCATCCCCAGGTTGAAACGCGAAATCTGCGTTTTTATTTGGCATCGGGAAAAACGAGTTGCTGTTCGCCCGAGTCCGTTACGAAGATGGCAAGGAGCTTCGCAGGGCGCTCCTTGCTGGCATTGCGCGCCACCTTATGATGGGCGCCCGGCGCCTCGTACCATCCTTCCCCTGCTCGGTAGAGGCGGGGCTTCTCGTCACCGACAGCGCTGACGATCTCGCCGGAAAGCACTTGGGCATAGATAAATGCGGACTTCGGATGCGTGTGCGCCGGGGAGGCGGCGCCCGGCGGGAAGAGGACTTCGGCCGCAATTAACGTCTTGCCAGGGACGTTGGGCAGCTCGCGCTTGAACAGCGGCGTGACTCTCTCCGGGGGCTTCAGCGCACCTGCGTTGGTGTGGTGTTGGGAACCGTGTGCGCCGGCCGGAAACGAAATTGCAGTAACGATGGTCGCGCAGGCGGAAAGAATGGCGTGCTTCATCTTAGAGTTCCATCTCGAAAGGCGCCCGGGGATTACTGCGCGGCCACTGCCGCCGGCGTGGCACGAAAGCTGATCGCCATCCGGTTGTAGGCATTCATCAGGCCAATCGCAATGGTGAGGTCGGCGAGCTGTCTTGGGTCGAATACGGCAGCCGCTGCTTCATATTCGGCGTCCGGGACTTCCGTTTCAGCTACGCGCGTCACTGTCTCTGCCCAGGCAAGCGCAGCACGCTCGGCGGTGTTGAACAGCGTACCGCCCTCGCGCCAGGCCGGGACCAACACGACCTTCTCGACGGCGACTCCTTCTTTCAACAGGTCGCGCGAATGCATATCGATGCAGTAGGCGCAGCCATTGATCTGCGACACGCGAAGATAGATGAGATCGACCAATACCTTGGGCAATCCGCTTTGCAGGATGTGGCCGTAAACACCACCCAGCGTTTTCATGCCCGCCGGTGTGGCGGCGCTGTAATCCAAGCGCTGCGTCATTGTTGTATCTCCTTAGTTTTGAAGCCGTTGAACGGGCTGGAGCCGTAGAAGAAGAATGCGCGCCACGGTGGTCATAAAAAAGCACCAAGACTGATTGATTTCTATGTACCATCATTCATGCGCTTTCTTCCTATCGACCTTAATCGCGCCAAGAAGACACCATTAGCCACGCAGATCTATGCGGCTATTCGGGAGGCCATCGAGTCTGGGCAGATTCCCGCCGCAGCGAAGCTGCCCTCCTGGCGGGATCTGGCGGCTCAGTTAGGCGTCTCTCGTGGCACCGTGCGCTTGGCCTACGAACGCCTTATCGACGAACAACTCGCAATCGGGCTCGGGGCGGCCGGCACTCGGGTAACCCAGCGCCCATCTACTCCCCCTGCATCCGGTTGGCCGCGAGAGACGCCGCCAATTCCGGAGCTCTTCCAAGCGTTCTCTGCCACGCCATTGACATTTCAAATGGGTGTCCCCGCTCAAGACGAGTTTCCGTACAAGCTTTGGTCACGCATCCTGGTCCGGGCCGCCCGGCACGCTGCAGCAGCCCCGGTCGGGTACCCAGACCCGCGTGGTGATCCAAGCTTGCGCAGGGAAATCGCGGCCTACCTGGGGATAGCCCGCGGGATTCAATGCAGCCCTTCCCAACTGCTGATAACGGCCGGCTTCTCCGGAGCGCTCGGACTGGCGATCCGTGGGCTTGAACTGGAAGGAAGGACTGCTTGGACGGAAGACCCCGGCTTTCCTCTGACTCGCACTGCGCTCGCCCTGGCCGGTATGACTGCAACAGCCATCTCCGTCGATGATGAAGGGCTTGATGTCGATACAGGTCTTCGGATCTGCGCCGACGCGGCTCTAGCAGTCATAACACCGGGACAGCAGGCACCGTTGGGCATGACGATGTCGCTCGCCAGGCGGCTCGCATTGCTTGCATGGGCCAGACGAAACGATGCCTGGATCATAGAGGACGATTATCTAAGCGAGTTGCAGCTAGTAGGACGTGCCGCTCCGGCGCTCGCGTCGCTCGATCATGGGGGGCGGGTGCTGCACATCGGCACTTTCAGCAAGACGATCAGCCCGGCGTTGCGTTTGGGTTTTTTGGTAGTGCCGCCTGAGCTGGCCCGCCGGTTTGGCGACCTTGCGGCGTGCCTGGCGCCGGCGCCAGCCGCCACCACCCAACTTGCCGTGGCCGATTTTTTGCGCGAAGGGCATTACCTTCGCCATCTGCGCCGCATGAAGCGGCTTTATGCCGCTCGAAGAGAAGCGCTCCTTCGCTGTTTGCGCGAAGAGGCCTTGGGCTCGATCGAAGTCCAAGCGACTGCGGGTATGGCTGTCGTCGCGCGGATTCACGAATCTGTGTCTGACGTGGACGTGGCTTTGTGCGGCCAGCAGCTCGGTCTGGCGCCATCCCCATTGTCCCCATGGTACGTCCAATCTCCCCGGCCGCGTGGCTTGCTACTCGGCGTGACCAATCTCAATCAAGATCGCCTTGCCGCACACTGCCGTCAGTTGGCGGAGTTGGCGCGATCACTCTGACGGAAGGACGGCATCTGCACTGTAGTGCAGGGCACCTCCTGCGGCGCCAATGGCCGAAACGCCCCGCCCACCCCTCACCCCGCCATCTGCCTCAACATATACTGCAACACCCCCCCATGCTCGAAGTAGTCCCACTCCTTTGCAGTATTGATCCTGACCTTGGCCCGGAAGGTCGTGCCCGTTCCGTCGGCTTTGCGCGCGGTGATCGTGACTTCCGGCGTGTGGGCTTGCAGCCCCTCGATATCGAACACTTCCGTCCCATCCAGCCCCAGCATCGCGGCGTTCTGGCCGTCGACGAAATTGAGGGGCAGCACGCCCATCCCCACGAGATTCGCCCGGTGGATGCGTTCAAAGGATTCGGAGATCACGGCCTTGACGCCCAGTAGCAGCGTGCCCTTGGCGGCCCAATCGCGGGAGGACCCGGTGCCGTATTCCTTGCCGGCCAGGATGACGAGCGGCGTTCCCTTGGCGGCGTAGCGTTGGGCGACGTCGTAGATGGGTTCGGCCTCATGAACGATGGCATTCACATAGGCTGATACGCCGCCTTCGATGCCCGGAGTCATCGCGTTCTTGATGCGGGTGTTGGCGAAGGTGCCGCGCATCATGATTTCATGGTTGCCGCGGCGGGAGCCGAAGCTGTTGAAGTCGGCGGGTTGGACGCCGCGGTCAACGAGGTATCGGCCGGCGGGGCCGTCGCGCTTGATGCTGCCGGCGGGGCTGATGTGGTCGGTGGTGATGGAGTCGCCGAAGACGGCGAGGCAGCGGGCGCCCTTGATGGGCTGGATGCCGGGCGGGGTTTTGGTGATGCCTTCGAAGTAGGGCGGGTTGCGGATGTAGGTGCTGGCGGCGTCCCAGTCGTAGGTTTCGGATGGGGTGACGCGGATCGAGCGCCAGCGTTCGTCTCCGGTCAGGACGTCGGCGTAGCTCATCCTGAAGAGTTCGGAGGTGACCGAGCGCGCGACCTCGGCCTGGATTTCCTGGTTGGAGGGCCAGATGTCGGAGAGGAAGACCGGCTTGCCGTCCTTGCCGGTGCCGAGCGGCTCGGTCGTGAGGTCGACGTCCGTGGTGCCGGCGATCGCGAAGGCGACGACGAGCGGGGGCGAGGCGAGGTAGTTCATCCGCACGTCCTGGTGGATGCGGCCTTCGAAGTTGCGGTTGCCGGAGAGCACGGCGCTGACGCTCAGGGCGTTGTGCTGGATCGCTTTGACGATCGGTTCGTTGAGCGGGCCGGAGTTGCCGATGCAGGTCGTGCAGCCGTAGGCGGCGAGGTGGAAGCCAAAGTGCTCGAGGTCGCGCAGCAGGCCGGATCGTTCGAGGTACTCGGTGACGGCGCGCGAGCCGGGGGCGAGCGAGGTCTTGACCCAGGGTTGGCTCGCGAGGCCGAGTGCGCGCGCCTTGCGGGCGAGCAGGCCGGCGCCGATCAGTACGTTGGGGTTGGAGGTGTTGGTGCAGGAGGTGATCGCGGCGATCACGACCGCGCCGTCCTTGAGCGTGAAGGTACCACCGCCGTCGGTGACCGTGGCCGGCCCTTGGGACGGGCGCAGGGCCTGTTCGGCTTCCAGCGCCTGGCGGGAATTCACTTTGACGGCGGAGAGCGGCACGCGGTCCTGCGGGCGCTTCGGTCCGGCGAGGCTGGGGACGATGGCGCCGAGGTCGAGTTCGAGCACGTCGCTGTATTCGGCCTCCGGGGCGTCGGGGCTCCACCACATGCCCTGCGCCTTGGCATAGGCCTCGACCACGGCGATCTGATGCTCGCTGCGGCCGGTGAGGCGCAGGTAGTTCAGCGTTTCCGTGTCGATCGGGAAGATGCCGCAGGTCGCGCCGTATTCGGGGGCCATGTTGCCGATGGTGTTGCGGTCGGCGGCGGTGAGCTTGCTGAGGCCCGGCCCGAAGAATTCGACGAACTTCTCGACGACACCGCGTTTCCGCAGCATCTCGGTGACAGTGAGCACGAGGTCGGTGGCGGTCGCGCCTTCGGCGAGCTTGCCGCTGACGCGGACGCCGATCACCTCGGGAATCAGCATCGACGAGGGCTGCCCGAGCATCGCGGCCTCGGCCTCGATGCCGCCGACGCCCCAGCCGAGCACGCCGATGCCATTGACCATCGTGGTGTGGCTGTCGGTGCCGAAGCAGGTGTCCGGGTAGAGCAGGCCGTCCTTGTCGAAAACGACGCGCGCGAGGTATTCGAGATTCACCTGATGCACGATGCCGGTGTCGGGCGGCACGACCTTGAAGTTGCGCAGCGCTTCCTGGCCCCAGCGCAGGAAGGTGTAGCGCTCCTGGTTGCGCTCGAATTCGATCTTCGCGTTGATGTCGAAGGAGTCCTTGCTGCCGTAGCTGTCGACCATCACCGAGTGGTCGATGACGAGTTCGACCGGGCACAGCGGATTCACGGCCGCGGCGTCGCCGCCGAGCTTCCGGATCGCATCGCGCATCGCCGCGAGGTCGACGACGCAGGGGACGCCGGTGAAATCCTGCAGGATCACGCGGGCCGGCGTGAAGTTGATGTCGTGGGCGGGGAGTGTCTTGAAGTTCGCTCCGGCCAGAGCTTCGATGTCGGCGCGGGTGGTGCTGACGCCGTCTTCGTGCCGCAACAGGTTCTCCAGCAGCACCTTGATCGAGTAGGGCAGGCGGGCGATCGGGTAGGCGGGCTCGAGGGCTTTCAGGCTGTAGTAGGCGTAGGTCCGGTCACCGACGGCCAGCGTTGTCCTGACGTTGAAGCTGTCTTTCATCACGGCATCTCTCCTGACTGATGAAGCGTCACGGGGCCATCGCTGCCCGCCCTATGCTATGAAAGCAGTATAGGAGGCAAGGGACGACATGGGCCAAGGCTTCGCCCTAACGGTATTTCGTTGCCGGGGTGACAGTTGGCGCCCCGGTTGAAATCCGTCGCTGCGTCAGGCTGTGACGCTCGATCCCCGCGCCCGCACTGCGGCGAGGATGCCCGCGAGGATGTCGGCGGGCGGGGGCGGGCAACCGGGGATGGTGACGTCGACCGGGATGACGTTCGAGACGCGGCCGCAGCTCGCGTAGCTCTCGCCGAAGATGCCGCCGGTGCAGGCGCATTCGCCGACGGCGACGACGAGCTTCGGCGCGGGCGTCGCGTCGTAGGTGCGGCGCAGCGCGACTGCCATGTTGCGCGTGACGGGGCCAGTGACGAGCAGCATGTCGGCATGCCGCGGGCTGGCGACGAAGCGGATGCCGAGGCCTTCGATGTTGTAGTAGGGGTTGTTCAGCGCGTTGATTTCGAGCTCGCAGCCGTTGCAGGAGCCGGCATCGACTTCCCGGATCGTCAGCGCGCGGCCGAGGATCGCGAGGATCTCGTCATGGATGGCATGCGCCGGCTGGGCGGAGCTTGCGGCCGGTTCCGGGGGTGGTTCGGCAACCTGACCGCGGCGGGCGACGTACTTCAGGATGTGCCACATCAGAGGTCCTGCCCTGAATAGCTGAGGTTGAAGGACTTGTTGATCAGCGGGAAGTCCGGGACGATGTTGCCGATGATCGCGTGTTCGAGGACGGGCCAGTTCTGCCACGACGGATCGTGGCAGTGGCAGCGCGCGACGCGTCCTTGGGCGCTGGTTTCGAGCGCGACGAAGATCTCTCCGCGCCAGCCTTCGATCCAGCCCGCGCCGACGCCTTCGCGGGAGACGGCGATCGGCGTGTGGATCGGTCCGGCGGGCGGCTTAGTGATCAGGGTGAGGAGCAGGGTGTCGATCAGACGCAGCGACGCGAAACATTCCTCGAAGCGCATCGCGACACGCGCCGCGACGTCGCCGTTGCGATGGACGCACGCGGTGACGCCGAGCTTGTCGTAGGGCGGCCAGGGGAAGTCGGCGCGCAGGTCGGCGGAGAGGCCGCTCGCTCGGCCGGCGAGTCCGGTCAGGCCGAGTTTCGTCGCGAGCTCGGCCGTGACGCGGCCGGTCGTGACGAGGCGGTCCTGCAGCCCGGCGTGCTCGTCGTAGATGTCCTTCAGTTCGGTGACTTCGCGCGTGATGTCGGCGATCTGGACGCGCAGGCGGGCGGCGGCGGGGCCGTCGAGATCCTGTGCGACGCCGCCGGGGCGGATGCAATCCATCAGCAGGCGATGGCCGAAAGCATCGCGGTTCGCGCGCAGCCAGTCTTCGCGCAACCGCGAGAACTGCGCGAGGGCGAAGCCGAAGGCCGCGTCGTTGCCGAGCGCGCCGAGGTCACCGAGGTGGTTCGCGACGCGCTCGCGTTCGAGCAGCAGGGCGCGCAGCCATGCGGCGCGTTCGGGTACCTGAACGCCGGCGAGCGATTCGGCCGCCATCGCGTACGCCCACGCGTAGGCAACCGTGCTGTCGCCCGACACGCGACCGGCGAGCCGCGCGCCTTGGTCGATATCCATCCCCATGAAGCGCCGCTCGATGCCCTTGTGCGTGTAGCCGAGCCGCTCCTCGAGCCGCAGCACTTTCTCACCGACGACCGAAAAACGGAAATGCCCGGGCTCGATGGTGCCTGCGTGGACCGGGCCGACGGCGATCTCGTGCACGCCGTCGCCTTCGACCGGGACGAAGGGATAGGCATCCGCCTGCGGCTCGAAGTGCTCCTCGCAGGTGTTCTCGAAGCGCAGCGGGAAGTAGTCGGCCGGCCACGCGCCGTGCCGCAGCCAGGGACGGAGGTCGTCGGCGTCTTCGGGGGCGATGCCGACGAGGTCGTGCGCGGTGCGCTGCATGCGGATCGCCGGGGCGAAGAGGCGGGCGATGTCCGGGTAGGTCGGCTGCTGGGGATCGAGGCCGAGCTTCGCCCAGAGCAGGCCGTCGGCGGTCGCGTAGGCGGCCGACACCGTGAGGCCGTCGCCGCTGGCGCGCTCGTCGCTGCCCCACAGGCTGACGAGCCTGCCCTTCGCCTCGGCCACGGCGAGCGCCAGCGCGCTCCATTGCGTCGCCTCAACGTCGGCGCAGTAGATCGGCAGCGGCGCCGCGATGCGTGTGAAACGGCAGTCGAGTCCAAAAAATTCCATCTTCAGCCTCCGATCATCTGCGCTGCCTGCCGGTACCAGCCGTCCAGATAAGGCGGGATGTAGAGCCCGAGCATCAGCGCGAGCCCGAGATGGATGAACACCGGCAGCAGCGCGGGCGGATGGGCGAGGGGGCGGAGCGCGGTCTCGCCGAAGACCATCGGCTGCACGCGGCTGAAGATCGCCGCGAAGGCGACGCCGAGCGCGACGAGCAGGAAGGGTGTGGCCCACGGGAGCTCGCGCATCGCGGTCGTCAGGATCAGGAATTCGCTCGCGAAGACGCCGAAGGGCGGCATGCCGAGGATCGCGAGCGAGCCGAGCATCAGGCCCCATCCGACCGTCGGACTCACTTTCAGCAGTCCGCGGATGTCCTCCATCGCCTGCGATCCGGCTTTCTGCGCCGCGTGGCCGACGGCGAAGAAGATCGCGGATTTGACCAACGCATGGACCGTCATGTGCAGCAGTCCGGCAAAGTTCGCAATCGGGCCGCCGAGGCCGAAGGCGAAAGTCATCAGCCCCATGTGCTCGATCGAGGAGTACGCGAACATGCGTTTGACGTCGCGCTGGCGCGAGAGGAAGAAGGCCGCCACGACGACCGTCAGCAGGCCGAAGCCGATCATCATGCGTGCGGGCAGTCCGCTTCCGAGCGCGCCATCGGCGAGCACCTTGACGCGCAACACCGCATACAGCGCGACGTTGAGCAGCAGGCCGGAGAGCACCGCCGAGATCGGTGTCGGGCCTTCGGCGTGCGCGTCGGGCAGCCAGTTATGCACGGGTACGAGGCCGACCTTGGTGCCATAGCCCAGCAGCAGGAACACGAAGGCGAGCGAGACGATGCCGGGGTCGAGCGAATGGCTCGCCTGCGCGAGATGCGTCCATAGCAGCGCGTTGTCGCCTCCGCCGATCGCACGTTCCGCCGCGAGATAGAGGAGGATCGTGCCGAAGAGCGCCTGCGCGATGCCGACGCCGCACAGGATGAAGTATTTCCACGCGGCCTCCAGGCTGGCAGCCGTGCGGTAGACCGACACGAGCAGCACGGTGGTCAGTGTCGCGGCCTCCATCGCGACCCACAGGATGCCGAGGTTGTTCGTCGTCAGTGCGAACAGCATCATGCCGTTGAAGAACTGATACATGCTGTGGAAGAGCCGCATGCGCCCCGGCGTCATCTTGCCGTGGTCGCGTTCGACGCGCATGTAGGGTCGCGAGAAGAGCGAGGTCGTGAAGCCGACGAAGGCCGTCAGCGTCACGAGGAAGACGTTCAGCGGATCGACGAAGAACTGCTCTCCCCACATCATCAGCGGCCCGTCGCGGATGACCACCGCGGTGAGCCAGGCGGCCGCGCCGAGCGTCGCCAGGCTCACGCCCGCGTTCAGTTCGCCCGCCCGCTCCCGGTCGCCCAACAACGCGAGCAGCACGCCGCCGGCGAGCGGAATCGCGAGGACGAGGAGCAATGGGTGCATCAGTCTTCCTTCAGCTTTTCGAGGTGGCGGATGTCGAGGCTGTCGAACTGCTCGCGGATCTGGAACATGAACACGCCGAGGATCAGGATGCCGACGAGCACGTCGAAAGCGATGCCGAGTTCGACGATCATCGGCATGCCGCTGGTCGCCGCGGTGGCCGCGAAGAAGAGGCCGTTTTCCATCGACAGGAAGCCGATCACCTGCGGCACGGCCTTCGCGCGCACGATCATCATCAGGAAGGACAGCAGCACGCAGGCGAGCGCGATGCCGAGCGTGCCGCGCGCGATCGACGTGGAGAGGCCCGCGATCGGGCGGGCGAGGTTGAAGGCGACGATCACGAGCACGATGCCGATCAGCATCGTCGTCGGGATGTTGAAGAGCGTCTCGACGTCCCACCGCACGTTGAGACGCTGGATGACCCGATGCAGCAGGATCGGGATCAGGACCACCTTCAGCACGAAAGTCATACCGGCGGAGAAGTAGAGGTGGCTCTGGCCCGTGAGGTAGGCGACGACGAGCGTCGCGGCCACGAGCGAGGCGCCTTGCAGCGTGAAGAGGTGGATCAGCGTCAGGATGCGCCGTTGCGCAATCATCGCGAACGCGAGCACCAGCAGCACGACCGCGAAGAGGTTGATCGACTGGGCGAGGAGCGTGTTCATAAGACTTTATGCTCCCAGTAGTCCGTGCACCAGCAGGGCGATCACCGCGAGCAGGAAGGCGGTCGCGAGGAACTCGGGCACGCGGAAGAGGCGCATCTTCGCGTTGATTGTCTCGATGAGCGCGAGCAGCACGCCGCCGACGGTGAGCTTCGCGACGAGCGCCGGGATCGCGAACACGATTGCGATAGGCGTGTCGGCCTCGGCGACGCCCCAGGGCACGAAGAGCGCGAGCCCGATGCAGGAGTACGCGAAGAGCTTCAACGACGCGGCCCATTCGACCAGCGCGAGGTGGCGCCCGGAGTATTCGAGGATCAGCGCCTCGTGGATCATCGTCAGCTCGAGGTGGGTCGCGGGGTTGTCGACCGGTACGCGCGCGTTTTCGGCGAGTGACACCATCGTGAAGGCGACGCCGGCTACTGCGAGGCTGGGGTAGATCGCGAAGGGGCGGTGCGCGAGCGTCTCGACGATCTGCGCCAGCGAGGTCGACTGCGAGATCAGCGATGCGGCAAAGAGCACCATCAGCAGCGCCGGCTCGGCGAGGAAGCCGACGAGCATCTCGCGGCGGGCGCCGAGCGTGCCGAAGGAGGTGCCGATGTCCATCGCGGCGAGCGAGATGAAGACGCGGGCGAGCGCGAACAGGCCGACCAGCGCGATCGCGTCGGCGGCAGGGGCGAGGGGGAGGTCGGTCGACAGCGTCGGGGCAATGCCGCAGGCGAGTGCCATGCTCCCGAACATGATGTAGGGGGCGACGCGAAAGATCGGCGAGGCGTTCTCGGCGACGACCGACTCCTTGTTGAAGAGCTTGTGCAGCGTGCGGTAAGGCTGGAGCAGGCCGGGTGCGCGGCGGCCCTGCAGCCAGGCGCGCCACTGGTTGATCCAGCCCGTGAGCAGCGGCGCGAGCCCGAGCGCGAGGACCACGGCGAGCAACTGCGCGAAGAGGCCGGCGAGGCTCATGATTTCACCACCATCAGCAGCACGATCAGCGTCACGAAGCTGTAGAGGAGGTAGATCGCGATACGCCCCTGCTGCAGCCGGCCGACCACGCGCGCGATGCGCGAGGTGAGCCTTGCGATCGGCAGGTAGAGCCAGTGCCAGAAGTGGTCCTCGATCGTCACGCGATAGACGGGCTTCGCGTCGAAGGGCGAAGGCAGCTCGCGGTGCAGGCGGAAGAAAGGCTCGAAGATCTGGCGGATCGGCTGGCCGAAACCTTCGGCCGTGTCCTGCATGCGCGCCGTCTGCGCCGGAAAGCCGCAATCCCACGCCGGCGCTCGCCGCAGCCGTCCGTGATAGAACTTGCGCACACCGAGCGCCGTGAGCAGCACGGCGACCGCGACGACGACGAGGAACACGAGCGGGCTGTAGCTCGCGCGGTCGAGCGAGCTCGGTGACAGCAGCAGCCAACCGTTGGCGCGCACGGCGTCGGCAATGCCGCCGCTGACAAGCAGCCGGGTCACCGGGTCGATCAGGCCGATGACGCTGACCGGGACGAGGCCCAGCAACACCGTGCCTGCCGCGAGCCACGCGAGGCCCGCGCGTTCGAGTCGCGAGGACGGGTGCGCATTGACGAGTTTCGGCTCGCGCGGTTGGCCGAGGAAGATCACGCCGAAGAACTTCACCATCGTGTAGCCGGCGAGCGCCGACACCAGCGCGATGCCGGCGGCGAGCACCGGCACCATCATGTTCAGGAAGGAATCCGGCAGTCCCGTCGTGAACAGGAAGCTCTGCAGCAGCAGCCATTCCGACACGAAGCCCGACAGGGGCGGCAGCCCCGAGCTCGCGAGGACGCCGACGAGGGACAGCCATGCGACCCAGGGCATGCGGCGCATCAGGCCGCCGAGCTTGCCGAGGCTGCGTTCGCCGGTCGAGTGCAGCACCGAGCCCGTCGCGAGGAAGAGCAGGCTCTTGAAGAAGGCGTGGCCCAGGACGTGGTAGAGCGCAGCCGTGAGCGCCAGGGCCGACAGGGCGGTCATCCCGTAGGCGTTGAAGAGCACGCCGAGCCCGATGCCGACGAAGAGCAGGCCGATGTTTTCGATCGACGAGTAGGCGAGCAGACGCTTCATGTCGGTCTGCACGGCGCTGAAGACGACGCCGTAGAGCGCCGTTGCGAGGCCCACCGCGAGCAGCAGCGCGCCCCACCACCAGAGCTGCGCACCCAGGAGATCGAAGCTCACGCGCAGCAGCCCATAGATCGCGGTCTTCAGCATCACGCCGCTCATCAGCGCGGACACCGGCGAGGGCGCGGCCGGGTGCGCCTCGGGCAGCCAGACGTGGAGCGGCAGCACGCCGGCCTTTGCGCCGAAGCCAAAGGTCGCGAGCAGGAAGGCGACCGAGGCCCACATCGGCGACAGCGTCTGCGCGCGCATGTTGGCGAAGGTGTAGTCGCCGGTGTTCGCCTGCAGCACGCCGAAGCACAGCAGGATCGCGATCGCACCGATGTGCGCGACGAGGAGATAGAGGAAGCCCGCCTCGCGGATCGCCGGCACGCGGTGGTTGGCGGTGACGAGGAAGAAGGACGACAGGGCCATCGTCTCCCACATCACCATGAAGGCGTAGGCGTCGTCGGCGAGTACGACGAGCGCCATGCTGGCGAGGAAGAGGTGGTATTCGAGGCACATCAGCCCTGGCGGCGTGCCTTCGCCGAGCCGGAAGTAACCCGCGGCGAAGATTGAGATGCCGACTGCGGCGGCGCCGATCACGAGCAGGAAGAAGGCCGACAGGCCGTCGAGCCGCAGATGGAAGGGAAGGTCCGGGAGCCCGATCGCGAGGACAGCGGTTTCCGGCGGCGCGAACAGCGCTCCGAGCGCGAGTCCGGCCAGCGCAAGGGCGAGCGCGGCGCCTGCAGGGAAGAGGACGCGGGCGACGACGGCGGTGTTGCGCAGTGCGGCGATGCCGATCAAACCGAGTGCGAGCCAGCCGGCGATGACGATCAGGATCCAGTCCAGGGTCAGCACGCGCGGCCCCTGTGCTTATCGATGACTCGTGCTGGCCGGCCACTCGTCGCCGCCCAGGCTGCGGCGGCGATCAAGGCGGTGCTGGATCCGTTGCGCCATCGACATCAGCCCGATGGGGTGCGCGTCCGCGAGGGCGCGGGCGCGTTCCAGCAGCTCGGTGCGCCGCGGCGGGAAATGCCGGCCCTTGCTGGCGAACAGGATGCGGTTCGAGTCTTCCTCGGAGCGGACGGAGACGAAACGGTCCTCGAAAGTGTTGCGGATGCGTGACGCATAGACGCCGTAGCGGGAGTCGCCGGACCAGAGGTTCACGACCATCACGCCGCCGTCGGCGAGCGTCTCGTAGCAGTAATCGTAGAACTCCGCCGAGCACAGCTGCTTCGGCATGCCGCCGACGTCGAAGCCGTCGACGATCAGCACGTCGGGCGATTCATCCGTGGTGCGTACGTACTCCGCGCCGTCGCCGCAGATCACCTGCAGGCGCGGTCCGTCCGGTGGAATCCCGAAGGCGTCGCGAAGGGCAATGACCTCCGGACTGATTTCGACGGCGGTGACGGTCGTGTCCGGAAGGGTGCTCAAGCAATACTTGACGAGCGAGCCTCCGCCCAACCCGATCATCGCGATGTGGCGTGGCGCTGGGTGGAACAGCAGGAAGCCCATCATCGCGCGCGTGTAGTCGAGCGCCAGGGCGTTGGGATCGTCCAGCGCCATCTGGCTCTGGATCGTGAGGGCATCGAACTGCAGCGCGCGCTGGCCGTCGACGTCGACCACGTAGGGGTGACCGTCCCCGCCCCGAGACAACAGGCTGCACCAGCCGAGAAGGTCGTTCATATCGCTCACGTCAGAGGCTCCCTACGTGTGCCATTGCGTTTGTATCTTGTGCACACTACATTGCCAGTGACGATGCTTTCAATGTTAATTTGATGTTAATAGCTGCGACGGCCCTCGCCTCATGAGAGAAAACCGAACCGCCCGCCTGACCTTGTTGATCGATCCGGAGAAGAAAAAGATCTTCGAGGAGATCTGCGCGAGCAAGGACCTGACGTCGTCGCAGGTCGTGCGACGGCTGATCCGCAAATACATTCAGGAGAATGCCGGCAGCAGAAAGCTGCCGGTCTGGCTGGAAGACAACGACTGAGCGGCGATCAGTAGCCGCTGGTCTTCCTTGGCATGGACTTTATCTCGCCCTTGACGGCGGCTGCAGTGTCCTTCGCGAGCTGGAGATGCTCGCGTAGCGTGCCCAGGGTCTTGTCGGCGAAGGCCTTCACGTCGGGATCGCTGGCCTTCTTCGCTTCGCGTTCGAAGTCCTTCACGTCCTTTTCGTGCTCGTCGACCATCAGACTCATGTAGGCCTTGTCGAACTTGTCGGCCGACTTGTCCTGAAGGTCCTTGAGCTTGCGCTGCTCCTTCTTCTCGGGCTCGCTGGGAAGCGCGAGGTTTTTCGAGCCGGCCAGCTTTTCGAGTTCGACGTTGGCGTTCTGATGATCGCGCGCCATCCGGTCGCCGAAGTCCTTGACCTCCTGGTTCTGGGCCTTCTGGCCCGCGAGCTTTCCGAGCTCGACTTCCGCCAGGCCGCCGCTGGCGGCGTGTTCGAGAAACTTCTTGTCGCCTGACGACAGCGTCTTCGAGCTGGATGTCACTTTCGACGAGGACATCGCCGAGCCCGTGTCCGGGGTGGCGTTCTGTGCGAGCAGCAATGCGGGCGTGAACAGGCCGACGAGTGCCGCGGCACGAACGGTGTTCTTCAGGGATCGAGTTGCCATGGTTGTCGCTCCTTTTCATGGAACCGACCACGGTGCAAGCGGTGTTCCCCGATGCGGCGCCGCCTGCGCGGCGTAGGCGTGTGCTTTTGCCCTCCCCGGATGTAGATGTTGCGTCGCAGGGGCCAAGGCACGGGGCGAGCAGACAAGGCGGCATGCAGTATTGCCGGCCGCCTTGCAGGATGTTGTTTGCGGCAAGCGTGAGGAGGTTCATCATGACCTTGTCACTATCTCGGAGAGCGGAATGCGTCGCCGGGGAGGGTCGATTCGCAGACTTCGCTGCGCATGGTGTGCCGCGTGGAACGTCCTCATGGGAGGGCTTTGTGCGGCTGCCGATGCGTCCGCCGACGGGACGGTACCGGTGCTGGTCTATCATCGCTTCGGTCCCGTCGTCGCCGACAGCATGACGGTGCGCACTGAAAGTTTCGCGGCGCAGTTGCAGCAGATCCGTGCGAGCGGCGTCCGGATGCTTCCGCTGCGGGAAATCGTCGACGACTTGCAGCGCGGCGTGCCGCTGCCCGAGGATGCCGTGGTGCTGACGATCGACGACGGCCACCGCTCGGTCTATACCGACGTCTTGCCGCTGATACGCTACTACCGGCTGCCGGTGACGCTGTTCATCTATCCGTCGGCGATCTCGAACGCGTCCTATGCGATGACCTGGGCGCAGCTGGCCGAGCTGAAGGCCTCGGGCTATGTCGATATCCAGTCGCACACCTACTGGCATCCGAATTTCATGCGCGAGAAGCGCCGGCTCGATCCGGCCGCTTACGCGGCCTTCGTCGACTGGCAGCTCGTGCGCTCCAAGGCGGTGCTGGAGGCGCGCTTCGGGCAGAGGGTCGATCTGCTGGCGTGGCCGTTCGGGCTGCAGGACGCGGAGCTACGCGAGCAGGCGCGGCGCGCCGGCTACGTGGCGGCTTTTACGCTCGAACGCCGGGCGTTGCGCCGCGGAGACGATCCACTCGCGTTGCCGCGCTTCCTGATCACCTCGGCCGTGGATGCGAAGGGCTTTGCCGCCATCGTCGCGACGGCGAAAGGAGCCACCGGCGGCGAGCGTGACAAGAGGCCGGGGGAGGCCGGCCGATGAGGGGAGTGCTGCGCCGATGTGGCTTGCTTGCCGTGCTCCTGTGGCTGGCGGTACAGGGCACGGCGTGGGCGATGAGCGTGCGCGCCGTCGATGCGGCGTCGCGGCGTCCGATCGAGGGGGCGCGCGTGACGATCGCGGGGCGGGTCGAGGTGACGGATGCGGCCGGAATCGCAAACCTGCCGGGCGCGATGGGGACCGTGGCGGTGCGGGCCGCGGGCTATCGTCGGACCGAGCGGCCGGCTGCGGATGCGCAGGCGCAGGCCGGAACGATCGAGGTCGCGCTCGACGCTTTTGTGCCGAAGGCGCTGTATCTGTCCTTCTACGGAATCGGAGACGCCGGCTTGCGCGGCGCGGCGCTCAAGCTGATTGAGGAAACGGAGCTCAACGCGCTGGTGATCGACGTCAAGGGCGACCGCGGAGGTATCCCTTACCACAGCGGCGTTGCGACTGCGGCACAGGTGGGCGCACAGCAGATCATCACGGTGCGTGATCTGCCCGGGCTCGTGGGGCAGCTGCATGCGCGGGGGATCTACCTGGTGGCGCGCGTGGTGGCGTTCAAGGACGACCCGCTGGCGAGGTCGCGGCCCGAACTCGCGGTGCATGCGCGCGAGGGCTCCCTGTTCGTCGATCGCGAGGGGCTTGCATGGACCGATCCCTTCCGCCGCGAAGTTCGCGAGTACGTGCTCGACGTTGCCGAGGAGGTGGCGCGGATGGGCTTTGACGAGATCCAGTTCGACTACGTGCGTTTTCCGGACGAGATGGGACTAGTGTTTTCGGAGCCGAATACCGAGGCGAACCGGGTGGCGGCGATCGCGGGCTTCCTCTCCGAGGCAGGGCGGCGGCTCGCGCCCTACAATGTGTTCATCGCCGCCGACGTGTTCGGCTACACGCTGTGGAACCTCGACGATACGGATATCGGGCAGCGTCTTGAAGACCTGATGAAGCATGTGGACTATCTGTCGCCGATGCTCTATCCCTCGTCCTTCCAGTTCGGCATCCCGCGGTACGCGAACCCGGTCGCGCATCCGTACGAGATCGTCCGCCTGTCGCTGGATAACGCGCGTCACCGCACGGGCCTGCCGCCCGCGCGCTTCAGGCCCTGGCTGCAGGCTTTCCGCGACTATGCCTTCGACCGGCGCGAGTTCGGTGGCGACGAGATTGCGGCACAGATCCGGGCCGCGGAGTCTTTCGGCGCCGGCGGCTGGATGCTGTGGAATCCGCGCAACGTATACGACGGGGCGGGGATCCCGAAGGGGGACAAATGAGCTTCGCGTCGGCCTTGCGCTCGTTCGCGCTGCTGACCTGTCTGTTGGCAGCGTCGGCGGTGTTCGCGACGCGCCCGCTGGACCCCGCGGCGCTGGCGGGAATCGAGTCGGCAGTTGGGCGGGAAATCGGCGCCGGGCATCTGGTCGGCGCGGTCGTGCTGGTCGGCAACGAGGAGCGTGTGCTCTATCGTGGGGCATTCGGCGACCGTCTGCGCGAGCCCATGCGCGCGCCGATGACCGAGGATACGATCTTCGACCTGGCTTCGCTGACGAAACCGGTCGCTACCGCGACCGCGGTGATGCAGCTCGTCGAACAGGGGCGGCTCGAACTCGATGCGCCGGCCGCGCGCTATTGGCCCGAGTTCGCGGCGGTCGGCAAGGGCGCGATCACGCTGCGCCAGTTGCTGATGCACCGTTCCGGCCTGCGCGCCGATCTCGATCTGCGCCCGCCGTGGAGCGGACGCGACGCGGCACGGCGCCTGATGCTCGCGGAGAAGCCGGTGGCTGCTCCCGGTGCACGCCATCTCTACAGCGATATCAACTTCGAGGTGCTCGGCGAGATCGTTGAACGGGTCAGCGGATTGCCGCTCGACGTCTATTGCCGCAAGCACATTTTCGCGCCACTGGGGATGGCGGACACGGCCTTCGCACCCGTCGATCGGGCGCGCGTGGCGCCGACCGAAGGACCGTCCGCGGGCGTCGTGCATGACCCGACTGCCGCGCGCATGGGCGGCATTGCGGGCCATGCAGGCGTGTTCTCGACCGCGGCCGATCTGGCGCGCTTTGCGCGGATGATGCTGGCGGGGGGCGTGCTCGATGGCGTGCGCGTGCTGCGTCCGGAGTCGGTCGAGGCGATGACCCAGCCACAGTCGCAGGATCTGGAGCATCCGCGTGGCCTGGGCTGGGGCCTCGTCGCGCCCTTTGCGGCAAACCGGCTGGCCTTGCCGCCGCTGGGCGCCTATGGGCATACCGGCTTCACCGGCACGGCCATGTGGATCGACCCGGTGTCGGGGATCTATGTGATCGTGTTGAGCAGCCGGCTCTATCCGAACGGGCGCGGTAACGCCGAGCCCTTGCGCCAGCGCGTCGCGACCGTTGTCGGCGACGCGCTGGGCAGATTGAGCGAGGAGACGCTTGTCGCGGCGCGCCCGTCGATCGCGCCCTACGTCACGCCTGCGGCCGGGCTCGAGACCGGCCTAGACGTGATGGCGTCGCGCGGCTTCGTGCAGCTGCGCGGATTGCGCGTAGGCCTGATCACGAATCACACCGGGCGCGATGCCAAGGGCCGCAGCAATGTGGAACTGATGCGCGCGACCCCGGGCTTGAGGCTCGTCGCGCTGTTCAGCCCCGAGCACGGCTACGGCGGCGAGCTTGACGAGCGGGTGGGGTCGGCCGTGGAGCCCGAAAGCGGGCTGCCGATCCACAGCCTTTATGGGGCAACGCGGCGGCCCACGCCTGAGATGCTCGACGGGCTCGATGCGCTGGTGTTCGATATCCAGGACGTCGGGGCTCGCTTCTACACCTACATCACGACGATGGCCTATGCGATGGAGGCGGCAGCGGAGCGCGGCATGGCGATCTACGTGCTGGACCGGCCCGACCCGATCACCGCGAAGTTCGTGCAGGGGCCGGTGCTCGACGCGGACCGGACGTCCTTCACCGGTTATTTCCCCTTGCCCGTGCGCCACGGCATGACGGTCGGCGAACTGGCGCGGCTTTTCAATCGGGAGGCGGGCATCGAGGCCGACTTGCGCGTCGTGCCGATGCGCGGCTATGACCGCGGCGCCTGGTTCGATCAGACCGGCCTGAGCTGGATTGCGCCGTCGCCGAACCTGCGTACCCTCACCGCGGCGGTGTTGTATCCCGGCGTGGGCCTCGTCGAGGGGGCCAACGTCAGCGTCGGGCGCGGCACCGATACCCCTTTCGAACTGGTCGGAGCGCCATGGATCGACGCCGAGGTGCTTGCCGGCTACCTCACGAGCCGCGGCCTCGCGGGAGTCGCCTTCAGCGCAGTGAACTTCACGCCCGCTGCATCGACGTGGAAGAACCGCGCCTGCAGCGGCGTTCGTCTGACGGTGACCGACCGCGACGCGCTCGACTCGCCGGCCCTCGGGATCGAGATCGTCGCCGCGCTGCAAAGGCTGTATCCGGGTGATTTCAGGCTCGATGCGACGCTCGGTTCGATCGGTTCCGAGCAGGCCGTCGACGCGATTCGGGCGGGGCAGGACACCCGCGCGATCGCCGCTGCCTGGCAGCCGCAACTCGACGCCTTCATCACTCGGCGCAGCCTTTACCTGCTGTACTGACGGGGTGCGAACACCAATCATGCGGGGCCGGGGGCAATGCTTCCCCGGCCCCGCGCTCCCCTTTACTCGACCTTCACCTCGAGTGCCTTGGGTTTGCTCTCCTCGCTCTTGGGCAACTGGACCGTCAGCATTCCGTCCTTGAAGGTCGCTTTGACCTTGCCCTCATCGATGTTCTCGGGCAGCGAGAAGACCCTGCTGAAGCTCCCGTAGTAGCGTTCCACGCGGTGGAACTTTTTCCCCGATTCTTCCTTCTCCTGTTTGCGCTCGCCGCGCAGCGTCAACGCGCCATTGTCGACGGTGACGTGCAGGTCTTCCTTCTTCACTTCCGGGATTTCGGCCTTCACGACGAATTCGGTGGCGGTTTCGGCAATGTCGACCCGAGGGGACCATTCGCCCGCGGTCGCCGTTTCACGCGGGCCGGGGCGCAGGGCGCCGAACGATTTCATGTAACGGTCGAACAGATCTTCCATGTCGTGCCACGCATCCCATTTCACCAATGCCATGATCTTCTCCTCAATGAAGCCGATTCGCGGCGCCATTTCAGCCCGCGAGTCGAAAGAAATGGCGACCGGCAGATGCCTCGGTGCCCGGTCAACGTCAACATAGACAACGACGTGCGATTCGCATCTCCTTCATGCACATTGGTTGACGACGATCAATCTTCGTTTGAACACGGCGAATATGCTGAAAAGCTCGGCACGAATCGGAAAACGTCCGGAGCCGGATCGGGAGGAGTCATATGGCAGCCAAGCAGGTCCTCTTTCATCAGGCAGCGCGCGAGCGCATCGTCCGCGGCATGTCGGTGCTGGTCGATGCCGTGAAGGAAACGCTCGGCCCGCGGGCGCGCACGGTGCTGCTGGAGCGCCCTTTCGGTCCGCCGATCGTGATCAACTCGGGCGTCGTGGTGGCCCGGGCGATCGAACTGCCCGACCCCTTCGAGAACATGGGGGTGCAGATGGTCCGGGAGGTCGCTGCAACGACCTCGGCGCTGGCCGGGGACGGCACGACCACCGCAACGCTGCTTGCCGCAGCGATTGTGCGCGAAGGCATGAAATACGTCGCCGCCGGGATGAACCCGATGGATCTCAAGCGCGGTATCGAGAAGGCGTCGGAGAGCGTCGTCGGCTCCCTCCGGGAGATGGCGCGCCCATGCTCCACGCGGCGCGAAATGGCCCAGGTCGCCGCGATTTCGGCCAACAACGACGAAGCCGTCGGCGCCCTGATCGCCGAGGCGATGGACAGGGTCGGGCGCGAGGGGGTGGTGACCATCGAAGACGGAGCGGGGCTCGCGAGCGAGCTTCAGGTCGTGGACGGGATCCGCTTCGATCGGGGCTATCTGTCCCCGTATTTCGTCAACGAGGCGGAAAGGCAGCGAGTCGTGCTGGAGGAGGCCTGGATCCTGGTCTGCGACCGTAAGCTGTCGTCGGTCGTCGAGCTGCTGCCGATCCTGGAGCAGGTGGCCGAGAGCGGGCGGCCATTGCTGTTGATCGCGGAGGACGTCGAGGGCGAGGCGCTGGGGACTCTGGTCGTCAACAACCTGCGCGGCGTGCTCAAGGTTTGTGCGGTGAAGGCGCCGGAGTTCGGCGAGCGGCGCTCCGCAGCGCTCGAGGACATTGCCGCCCTGACCGGCGCGACGGTGATCGGTGAGGCGCACGGGCCGGCGCTGGAACAGGCAGCGCTTGCGCAGCTGGGCAGCGCCAAGCGCATCGAGGTGGATAGCGACAGTTGCACGCTCGTCGGCGGGAGCGGGGACAGGGCGCGCATCGATGCCCGCTTGGCGCTGATCCGGGGGGCGCTGACGCAGGCTGCGAGTGAAGCCGAACGCGAACAGTTGCAGCTGCGGGCGGCAAGCCTTGCGGGCGGCGTGGCGGTGGTCAAAGTCGGTGGCGCAACCGAGACGGAGATGAAGGAGCGGCGGGCGCGTGTCGAAGATGCCTTGCATGCCGTGCGCGCAGCCGTGGCAGAAGGGGTGTTGCCGGGCGGCGGCGTCGCGTTGCTACGGGCTCGCGCGGCGCTCGACAAGCTTCACGGCGATAACCGTGACCAGCAATGCGGCATCGGCATCCTTCTGCGGGCGCTCGAGGAGCCGCTCCGGCAACTGGCCGAAAATTCAGGCGTCGAAGCTTCGGTGGTGCTTGAGCGGGTGCGTGCGGGCGAGGGCACCTTCGGGTTCAATGCGGCCTCGGGCGAATTCGGCGACATGATGTCGATGGGCATCCTGGATCCGTGCAAGGTCACGCGCACCGCGCTGCAGAACGCGGTATCCGTCGCCGACCTGATCCTGACCACCGACTGCATGGTCGCAACCCTGCGCGAAGGCGAGGATTCGCCTTCGGCTGAGCCGCGTCAGCGATGATTCGCGGAGCCGCCGAGTCTGTTCAGTGCCAGAAGTAGACCCGCACGAAACACTCGGAGTCGCTGTACTTGAGTTCGAGCAGGCCCCGATGGGCGTGCTGGAGTGCCTCGCCGATGCGGCGGGCGAGGTGGACGCCGGTCGTCGTGACAATCAGCGTGCCGTCATCCTGCTCGATGTCCATGATGCGCTCGACGGCATGCTCGCGCGTTTCGGCCTCCGCCTCATGCTCGATCAGCCGCAGATACTCGTCCTTTTCAGCGGCAGTGAAGTCGCCGCCGATCATGACGACGCCGGCGGGGAACTTGTCGCGCATGCGTCTGCAGGCGGGGCATAGTTGGGCGTGAGCACCGACGGGCGCGACGGCCTGACGCCAGCGACCGCCGTGGAAGACGGCGCCGCAGTCCGGGCAGGCCGCAGGTTCGGCGGGTTTGCCGCGATCGGCGTAAGGGTCGTGCCGGTGTTCCTGGATCAGCCGGTCGTGTCGCACCGGATGGGATGATGTGGCCTTGGCATGATGGGACATGATGACCTCCCTGATGAACAGTTCAGAATGAGGCGCGGGAATCCTTTTAATTATGTATAGCAAATTTGCATCGAACTGTCGTTGCTTGGCAGTCGCCTATGATTGAATCGTGACGGCCGGGCGATGAAACAGCGATGAAAATGACCATGCAGGAAAGAGCCGACGAGGACATCGGGATCGCGCGCAAGGTCGCCTTCCTCAGTCGTCCGGCTGCCTATCCGGGTCAAGTGGACGCGGTGCGGGTGATCGAGACGCATATGTCGTGGGTGTTCCTGGCCGACGGCATGGCCTACAAGCTGAAGAAGCCGGTGCGGCTGCCGTATCGCGATTTCAGCTCCGTCGATGCGCGACGCATCAATAGCGAAGACGAGTTGCGGCTTAACCGGCGATTGGCGCACGACATCTATCTCGACGTCGTCCCGCTGACCGAGGAGGTTGACGGAAAACTCGCGCTCGACGGCGCCGGGCCGGCCGTCGACTGGCTGGTGAAGATGCGCCGCCTGCCGGAAGCGGCGATGCTCGACCGGTTGATCGTCGAGCATGTCGTTCCAATGACGGCCATCGACGAACTGGTCGTGCGACTGGCGCGGTTCTATCGCGAGGCGCCTGTCGTCGAGTGGTCACCGGAGGAATACCTGTGTCGTCTGGCGGATCATGTACGTGCCGATGCGGCCGAATTGATGGATGGGCGCTACGGCTTGCCGGTGGACCGAGTGCGCGCGATTCTCGCGGCGCAGACGGCATTCCTCGATCGGGCGGCTGACCGCTTCGAGCAGCGGGTACGGGAGCGCCGGATTGTCGAGGGGCATGGCGACTTGCGGCCCGAACACGTTTGCCTGGTGCCTGAGCCGGCCGTGATCGATTGTCTCGAATTCAATCGCGAGTTGCGGCTGCTCGATGCGGTAGAGGATGTCTCCTTTCTCGTCCTGGAGTGTGAGCGCCTGGGGGACGCGAAGCTCGCGACCTATCTACTCGATACCTTTTTGGCTGCGAGCGGCGATTCCCCGGATATCGGGCTGGTGAATTTCTATCGGTCGCGCCGCGCCATGGTTCGGGCGAAGACGGCAGCATGGCGTCTACATGACGCTGAGGTCGCGGATCGGGGGAAATGGTTTGCGCGGGCGCTTTCGTACCTCGATATTGCGCAGGATTGCGCGGCCGCTCTCGCTTGACTCAAGGGGCGCTCAGGGTTCCAGCAGGGCCGTGATCGAGCCGTCATCGTGGATCGCCGCGATGGCCGATGCAATCAGCGGGGCGATGTCGAGGATGACGAGCTTGGATTGCACCAGCGCCGGGCTGAGCCGGAAGGGCGGGATGCTGTTCGTGACCACGATTTGGGCGAGGGCAGGGTCGGCGAGCACGGCCTCCGCCTTGCTGGAAAACACGCCGTGCGTCGCCGCGGCGTGGACGGCCCGTGCGCCCTGTTCGCGGCAGACCTTCGCGGCGTGCAGCATCGTGGAGCCGGTGCTGATCAGGTCGTCGATGATGACCGCACTCTTGCCCGCGACCTCGCCGACGATCGCGCCGCCGCGCATCACGCCGCCGGCGCGGTGCTTTTCCATGAAGGCGAGCGAGGCGTCGCGTCCCAGTGCCGCGGAGATGCCCCGGCGGAAGCGCTCCGCGCGCTTGACGCCGCCTGCGTCGGGCGACACCACCACGACGTCCTCGCCCTGGAGCTGCGACGCGAAATGGCGGACGAAGAGCGGGTTGGCTTCGAGATGGTCGGTCCGGCAGCGGAAGGCGTTCTGGAAGGCCGCGAGGTTGTGGACGTCCAGTGCGACGACGCGGTCCGTGCCGACGGCCTCGAACAAACCCGCGACATAGCGGGTGGCGATCGGGTCGCGCGGCTGGGTCTTCTGTTCCTTGCGCGCGTAGCACAGGTAGGGCAGCACGGCGGTGACGCGTGCAGCCGACGCATCGACCAGCGTGCCGATGAACAGCAGCAGGCGCATCAGCTTGTCGTTGACGCTTCGGTGGGGATCGCCGTGCAGCGACTGCACGACGAAGACGTCCTTGCCGCGGACGTTCGTCAGCGGACGCGCCTTGTGTTCGCCGTCCTCGAATTCCCGTTCTTCGTGCGGGCTCAGGTCGATCCCGAGCGATTGCGCCACGAGCTGCCCGAAGTCGCGCCCGCTGTCGAGCGCGAAGAATCGCAGGTCGCCGGAGGTGGGCATGGATGCTTCTCCGCGGAACGTTCGATCCCGACTAGAGGTCTTCGATACGCGGAACCGAACCTTCGGCGGGCAGGCCCGTTTCGGGATCGATCCAGGTTGCGATGCCGACTTCGTCCTCGGCTTCCTGGGGCGTTTCCCCAACCGCGAGTTCGTGTTCTGTGTCGTTCGACTCCAGATCCGCCATCGCGGCGGCGAGTGTCGCGAAGGGGCCGGATTCCTTGCCGGTTTCCTTGTCCTGCCAGTAGTAGCCGTCGGGCCGCTCGATGATGCGGGTCGTGTCGTAGTCGGGCGATGTTTCGGGGATCAGGGCCATGATGAACTCCGCGCTTTCAGGAGGTGGGGCCGAACCGCGTTCGATGACATCCAATTTCAGGATAGACGCGAATGCGCTTTCCCGCTCGCTTAGCCCTTCGTCACCAGGCCCGCGGCAACCGCGTCGTTGACGGGCAGCGGACGCACGCCGCGGCAATCGGCAGAGCGCAGTTCGCGCATCATGAAATCCCCGGCCGAGTCGGGCAACATCGCGCGCAGGTAACGCGACAGGCTGATCAGCTGCCGATTGTCGAGCGCGGTTTCGCAGCGGCCGCGCGCGTAGTCCTCGTCGGGCGGGATTTGCGAGAAGCCGATGCGCGCGGCGCTGGCGGCGGGGGGAATCTGCCGCTCGGTGCCGGCGGCGAAGGCGATCAGGCAGGGTGTGAGGCAGGCCCCGCCGGGCGCGATGCGCGTGTTGAAGCCGCGGTTCCTAAGCATCGAGCCGATCGTGATCGCCGGACCGATCTGGCCGTCGACCTTGTCGAGCACGAGCCACTTGCTGCCGCAGTTGCGTTTGGCCGTCTCGGTGGTGACGAGCGATAACGCGGAGACCGCGGCGGGCGTGATCTCTCCCGACAGCGTCACTTCGCATTCGGCCCCGTGCTGGCGCAGCGACATCGTGCCGTCCCTGTAGGGGAAGCTTTCGGAGTCGCGCGGCGCGGCGCGCTGGGAGGAGGGCGTCGCGCAGGCGGCGACGAGCAGGCAGCTGCCTGCGAAGGCGAGTAGGCGGCGGGAAAGGCCTGTAAACATGCAGGACGTCCTTGATTGTCAGAAGTGCCGTCGGCGGCGCACATGCGCCCGGCGCAAAGCGGCGCTCACCTTAGCATGGGGCCTTGCACGCGTGCCGCGCGGGACTGCGTCGGGCGTGACGATTTGAACGAATCAGCCGCTTGCCGCCGCGGGGCAATGCCGGGGCGCTTCAAGCGCGCTCGGTGCGTTCCCATGGCGGCACCGGGCTGAAATGGTCTTCGAGCATCTGCAGGAAGGTGCGCACCTTGGGCAGGCGCACGCGGTTCGCGGGATAGCAGGCGTAGAGATGTTGGCCGAAGGTCGTGATCGGCAGGTAGTCCTGCAGCACCTCGACGAGGGTTCCGCGCGCCACGTCCGGGCCGCACAGGTAGGTCGGCAGAATCGCGAGGCCGTGTCCCTGGAGTACGGCGGCGTTGATGCTGTCGAGGTTGTTGACCTGGAACCTGGCCTGGATCGGTACCGTCACAAGCGTTCCGCCCGGCGTCGCGAGCGTCCATTCGGATGGGCCGCGTACGCGCGTGAAGGCGAAGCATTCGTGATGGGCGAGGTCCTGCGGCGTCCGGGGTTGCCCGTGGCGGGCGAGGTAGTCCGGGCTTGCGCAGATCACGCGGCGGACGAGTGTCAGCTTGCGGGCGACAGTGTTTTCGGGCGGCGCGTCGGTAAGCCGCAGCGCGATGTCGACGTTTTCCTCGATCAGGTCGACGCGCCGGTCGTCGAGGTCGAGTTCGCATTGCACGAGCGGATGCTCGGCGGCGAACTGCGGCAGCAGCGGGGCGATCTGCAGGCGGCCGAAGGACACTGGAGCGGTGATGCGCAGGACCCCGCGCGGGATCTCGACGAGGTTCTGCACCGCGAGCTCGGCATCGCGCAGTTCTTCGAGCACGCGCAGCGCATGCTGGTAGAACACTTCGCCAGCCGGCGTCAGGTTTTGCCGCCGCGTCGTGCGTTCGATAAGGCGCACGCCGAAGGTCTGTTCGAGCTCAGCGAGCTGTTTGCTGATCTGCGCGCGGGAGCAGTCGAGCCGGCGCGCGGCGGCGGCCATGCTGCCGAGGTCGACGGTCTTCACGAAGGCTTCCCAGGCCGCGAGCCAGCTCATTTGTCAATGATTCGTTGACGGTAATGCGACAGGATACTGCTATTTTGTTTCCGGCCGGGAAACTAAAGTAGCACCCGTATGAGGCCCTTATTGGAGACCACGATGGAATTCTGGAATCAGCATCCGTACCACCTCGACGACCTCCAGGTGGGGCAGCGTTTCACGAGCGGTTTGCACGAGATGGACGAAGGGCAGATCCTCGCGTTTGCGGAGGAATTCGACCCGCAGGGCTTCCATCTCGATCATGAGGCCGCCACGGCGAGTCTCTTCGGCGGGCTCGCGGCGAGCGGCTGGCACACGGCCGCAATCACGATGAAACTGCTGGTGCGCGGCGGTCTGCCGATTGCGGGCGGGATCATCGGCGCCGGCGGCGAGGTGAGCTGGCCAGGGCCGACGCGGCCGGACGACCGGCTGCATGTCGAGGCCGAAGTCGTCGAGATCACGCCGTCGCGCTCGAAACCGGATCGCGGCATCGTCACGGTGCGTTGCGAGACGAAGAACCAGCGCGGCGATGTCCGCCAGGTCCTCGTCGCGAAGCTCGTCGTGCCGCGGCGCGCGGTGCGGCAGTCGATCTCCCCGCAGATCCTCGCGTCCGTGTGACGCATCCCGAATAGAGAACAACAATGCTACGTTCCCTCAACACCCGCGCTGCGCTGATCACGACGCTCGCCGCGGCCGGCATCCTGATGGTGACGATGGGTGCCCGGCAGTCGATCGGGCTCTTCGTGTCGCCGCTCAATACCTCGACCGGACTCGGCATCGCCAGCATCAGCTTTGCGCTGGCGGTGGGTCAGTTCATGTGGGGTGCGATCCAGCCGGTCGCCGGCGCGGTGGCCGACAAATACGGTCCGGGCAAGGTTCTGGTGGCAGGCGTGCTGGTGCTGGCGCTCGGCAGTGCGCTGACGCCGTGGATGGACTCGAGCTTCGGGCTCGTGCTGACGCTCGGGCTGCTGTCGGCGGCCGGTTCCGGCGCGGGCAGCTTCTCGGTGCTGATCGGGGCGGCGGCGCAGCGCTTGCCGCTTGCGGCGCGCGGCACGGCGTCGGGCGTGATTAATGCGGGAGGCTCCTTCGGGCAGTTCGTGTTCGCGCCGGTGTTGCAGAAGCTGATCCAGGCGCTCGGGTGGATGGGCGCGATGTGGTCACTAGCGGTGATGGTGCTCGCGGCCTTGCCGTTGATCCGCGTGCTGGTCAAGCCCGGCACCGAAGCGCCGAAGCACGCCGCGGCGGACGGCAAGGGGCTTGGACACGCGGTGCGCGAGGCGCTCGGTGACCGCAGCTATCTGCTGCTGCATGCGGGCTTCTTCACCTGCGGCTTCCATATCGCCTTCCTCGTGACGCACCTGCCGGGCGAGGTTGCGCTCTGCGGCTTGCCGCCGGGGGTCGCGAGCTGGTCGCTGGCGATCATCGGTCTCGCGAACATCGCGGGCAGCCTCTACGCCGGGGCCTGCATCGCACGCTATCCGAGCAAGTACGTGCTGGCGGTGATGTACGCGTCGCGTGCGTTGCTGGTGGCGGTGTACCTGATGGCGCCGAAGACGGCGATGACCTTCTACCTCTTCGCGGCGGGGCTGGGCTTCACGTGGCTCGCGACGGTGCCGCCGACCGCGGCGATCGTCGGCAAGCTCTTCGGCGTGCGCTACCTCGGCACGCTGTTCGGGCTGACGCTGCTGTCGCACCAGATCGGTGGCTTCCTCGGCGCATATCTGGGCGGGCTGGCGATCGTGCGCTTCGGCGACTTCAGCTGGATGTGGTACGCGGACATGGCGCTCGCGGTGATGGCGGCGCTGGTCAATCTGCCGATCCGCGAGGCTTCGCCGCGGCAGGCGCTGGCTCCGGCCTGAAGCCGGCAGCCGTGATGGAGTCGCGGTCGCTGCCTGAAACTGCGCTGAAGCGTTACCCAGCGGCGTCCGCTTCGCCACAGTGGGCGAGGATCTCCTTGCGTGCCGCGTCGCGCAGTGCGACCGCCGCGCTCCAGTCCGAGCCCCGCGGCGCGATGGGGCGGCCGATGGTCAGTGCGACCGATCCGCGCCGGGGTAGCCACACACCGTCCGGGAGAATCGTTCGCGTGCCCCGGATCGTCAGCGGCAGCACGGGCAAGCGGGCGTCGCACGCGGAGAGAAAGGCGCCGAGATGGAATTCCTGCAGTCCGGCGCGCGCAGTGAAGGTTCCTTCGGGAAAGTAGAACAGGGAAGTGCCGGCGCGTGCGCGACCCGCAAGGCGCCGAGCCGCATCGACGCTGTCCTGTAGCGCGAAGCGCTCGATGAACTCGGCACCGAGGCCGTGCAGAAAGGATCCGGCGATCGGGCTGTCGAGCAGCTCGCGCTTGGCGACGAAGGTGAAGGGGCGCGGCAGCGCCACGGTGGCCACCAGCCCGTCCAGATAGCTCGCGTGGTTTGCAACGACGATGCAAGGGGCGGTCGACGGGAGGTTTTCACGTCCGCTGACCGTGATGGAGATGCCGGTGAGCGCGGCAAGCAGGCGCACGGCGCCGCGCGAGATCCGCCAGGCGAGGGCCGGGTGTCGCACGAGCACGACAGCGATCCACACGGGAACCGCGAGCAGCAGCAGGATCACCCACGACCAGCCGCCCCACAGTGCGTCCGCGCCGCGCCGGAGGAGACTCGTTGCGCGCGCGCGGGCAGCCCTGGCTGCGATTCTCAGCAGTTGGACCCGCACGCTGCGCTGGCGGCCCAGGTCGCCGCTTTGGTAGAGATCGCGGGTGGCGGCGCGGCGGATCTTGCCGCTGGATGTTTTCAGGACGCTGTGCGCGGGCGCAAGCACGACTTCGTCGAGCGGCACGCCGAGCAGCTCCGTTGCCAGGCCTTCGATCGCACGGCGCAGTTCGCGCCGCTCGCCCGCATCGCTGACGCGCGTCTCGACGACAGCGACGAGCCGCTCGCTGGCCATGGTCGCGTCCGGCGCGCCGAAGACCGCGACGCAGCCCCTGCGGACGTTCGCCAGCGTGCCGATCGCCTCTTCGAGTTCGTAGGGATAGAGGTTGCGCCCGCCGCGAATGATCATGTCCTTGACGCGGCCGGTGACGAACAGCTCGCCGTCGGCGAGGTAGCCGAGGTCGCCGGTATCGAGCCAGTCGCCGTGGCACAGCTTGCGCGTCTCTTCGGCGTTGTTCAGATAGCCGGCGGTCGCGGACGGGCCGCGGAATTCAATGCGGCCGACGTGGCGCGCGGGCAGTTCCGCGCCCGCCTGATCGACGATGCTCAGTTCGTGCCCCGGCAGCGCGTCGCCGCAGCCGACGAAGCGGATCGCGGCGGCGTCGTCCGCGGCGGCGGGGACGGCTTCGTTGTCGCGGAAAAAGGCCTCGCGTGCGATGCGATCGATGCGCGGGGGCCGGCCGGGGCGCGGCACCGCAAGGCCGACGGTGTTTTCGGCGAGTCCGTAGGACGGCACGATCGCGTCGGCGCGCAGGCCGCAGCGGGCGAGCCGCGCGGCGAAGCGTTCGACGGTATCCGCGCTCACCGGTTCGGCCCCGTTCGCGGCGACGCGCCAGCAGGACAGGTCCAGACCCGCCAGGTCCGGTTCGCCGACGTGCTTCAGCACCAGCTCATAGGCGAAGTTCGGCGCGGCCGAGAGGCTGCCGCGGTAGCGGTGGATGGTGCGCAGCCAACGCGCGGGCCGCGACAGGAAGTCGAGCGGCGACATCAGCACGAGCGGGCTGCCGTTGTAGAGGCTGCCGAGCCACGCGGCGACCAGGCCCATGTCGTGGTAGAGCGGCAGCCAGCTGACGGTGGTGTCGGTCGCGCTCATGCCGATCCTGCGGCTCCAGGCGCGAATGTTCGCGAGCAGGTTGGCGTGGGTGAGCATCACGCCTTTGGGGTTGCCGGTGCTGCCGGAGGTGTACTGCAGCAAGGCGAGGTCCTGCGCGCCGGGGCTCGCCGACGTGCCGGCCCCGTCGGCCTGCGCGAGTTCATGCGGCGTCGCGACGCGCTGCACGGTCGCGCTTTGCGTCGCGAGCAGGCGTCCGACCTTGCGCGCATCGGCATCGGTGATCAGCACCGGCGCGCCGCAGCTGTCGAGGATGCCGGTCTGGCGGCGCAGATGATCTTCGAGCTGCGAGGGGCGGGTCGGCGGATACATCGGTACCGGCACGCCGCCGGCGAGCAGGACGCCGAAGAAGCTGGTGAAGAACTCGAGCGAGGTCGGCAGCATGATCGCGACGGCCTGCCCGGGCGCCAGGCCGGCCTGGCGCAGGCCACCGGCGATGTCGCGCGCCGCATGCAGCAGTGTCTCGTAGGTCAGCGTCGCGGTCTCGACGTCGTCCCGCAGCAGCCGGATGTGGACGCGCTGCGGAATGCGCGCCGCGTGCCAGTCGAGCACTTCGAGCAAGGTCGTGGCCGCGGCCGGGACTTCGACGTCTTCATGCGACATCGCGGCGCCCACGACGCCGGTCGTGTCCGCGGTCTCTGCGGCTTGCGTGCCGTGCAGCGCGGCGAGGAGGTCGCGCGGCGTTTCGGCGACGACCAGGGTTTCCGGCGGCAGGCGCCTTTGCGCGGCACGTTCGAGGCGAGCCAGCAGTTCGACGCGTGCGAGGCTGTCGAGCCCGAGGTCGCGTTCGAGCTGGCTGTCGAGACCCGGCGCGGTGTCCACGTCGGGGTGAAGCTCGTTCAGCAGCTCGCGCACGATGCGCAGCACATCCTCTGCAGCGAGCGACCGGGAAGACGGGTTCGTGCCAGGGCTCATGGGTCGGATCGGCGGGTCGATTCTCCAATCATACAATGCGATGGGGGCATGAGCATGGCATGGGGGCGGGTCGAAGTGCCGCGGCACCGACCGGACGGCATATGGTTCGTTCAGTGTGTGGCTGATGTCTGAGGCGGGTTTGCGGCTTTTGGCTATGCTGAAAGCAGAGGCTGACGGCAGGCCCCGGGTGGCGGAGGAGACATGGAACGGACATCGATCATCCGGAAGACGGCGGCGGATCTGCGGGTCGTGCCGAATCTCTCGGACTACGCGGCGGCCCGTCGCGGTTTCACGTGGGATGGTGCGCGGCAGGCGCTCGCCGGGCTGCCCGGTGGAGCACTCAACATCGCGCACGAGACCGTCGTGCGCCACGCGGGCGGCCCGCTGCGCGACCATCGGGCCTTCCGCTTCCTCGGCCCGCAGGGCGTTCGCGACCTCAGCTATGGCGAGCTCGCGGCGCTGACGGCGCGCTTTGCGAACGCACTGCGCGCGCTCGGCGTCCAGCACGGCGAACGCGTCTTCGTGCTGATGGGACGCATTCCCGAGCTGTATATCGCGGTGCTCGGCAGCCTGCGTGCCGGTTGCGCGGTGTCTCCGTTGTTCTCGGCCTTCGGTCCGGAGCCGATCGCGACGCGGATCAGGCTTGGCCAGGCGGCCGTGCTGGTGACGACCGAGTCCTTGTATGAGCGCAAGATCGCGAAGATCCGGGGGGAGCTGCCGACGCTGCGTCACGTGCTCCTGGTCGGCGAAGGGGGCGAGACGACGGACCGGCCCGGTACCTGCGACCTGGCCCGGCTGATGGCCTCGGCCGCCGACGAGTTCGGGACCGTGCCGACCCGACCCGACGAGCTCGCGCTGCTGCACTTCACGAGCGGCACGACGGGGGCGCCGAAGGGCGCGATGCACGTCCATGGCGCCGTCGTCACGCATTGGGCAACCGGTCGCTACGCCCTCGACCTCCACCCGGACGACATCTTCTGGTGCACCGCCGATCCGGGCTGGGTCACCGGCACTTCCTACGGCATCATCGCGCCCCTGCTGCATGGGGTGAGCTCGATCGTCGACGAGGCGGACTTCGACGCCGAGCGCTGGTACCGCATCCTCGAGGAGCAGAAGGTGTCCGTGTGGTACACGGCGCCGACCGCGATCCGCATGCTGATGAAGGCGGGGCCCGAGCTCGCGAAGCGTTTCAGTTTCCCCGCTCTGCGCTTCGTCGCGAGCGTCGGCGAGCCGCTGAACCCGGAAGCGGTATGGTGGGGCAAGGAGGTGCTGGGCCTGCCGATCCACGACAACTGGTGGCAGACCGAAACGGGCGGGATCATGATCGCGAACCTGCCGGCGCTCGACATCAAGCCCGGTTCGATGGGCAGGCCGCTGCCGGGCGTGGAGGCCGCGATCGTTCGCGAAGGGAAGGATGGCGCCGTCGAGGTCGTCGAGGAGCCGGACGTGGAAGGCGAGCTCGCGCTGATGCGCGGCTGGCCGTCGATGCTGCGCGGCTACCTCGACAACGAGGAGCGTTACCGGAAGTGCTTCTCCGGTATGTGGTACCTCACTGGCGACCTCGCGCGGCGCGACGCAGACGGCTACTTCTGGTTCGTCGGGCGCAAGGACGACGTGATCAAGTCGGCGGGCCACCTGATCGGTCCCTTCGAGGTCGAGAGCGTGCTGATGGAGCACCCCGCGGTGGCCGAGGCGGGCGTGATCGGCAAGCCCGACGCGATGGTCGGCGAGATCGTGAAGGCGTTCGTGTCGCTGAAGAAGGGCTTCGAGCCGAGCGAGGCCTTGCGCATGGAACTGCTCGCGCACGCGCGCAAGAAGCTCGGCGCCGCGGTGGCGCCGAAGGAGATCGACTTCGCGACGACGCTGCCGCGCACGCGCAGCGGCAAGATCATGCGGCGCTTGCTGAAGGCGCGTGAACTGGGGCTGCCTGAGGGCGATATCTCTACCTTGGAGGGTGGCGCATGAAAGCCGATCCCGTCCTGCCGCCCCCGAGCGGCCCGGTGCCGTATGCCGCCGACTTCGCGCTGCACCTGTTGACCGACATGCTGCGCATCCGGCGTCTCGAGGAGAAGTCGGCCGAGCTCTACGGTGCCGGCAAGATCCGCGGCTTTCTGCACCTGTACATCGGTGAGGAAGCGGTGGCCGCCGGCGCGATGCCGGCCTTGACGCCGGACGACAACATCGTCGCCACCTACCGCGAGCACGGCCATGCGCTGCTGCGGGGGGTGCCGATGGACATCATCATGGCCGAGATGTTCGGCAAGCAGGAAGGCTGCTCGCGCGGGCGCGGCGGCTCGATGCACTTGTTCCATGCGGGGACGCGCTTCTTCGGCGGCAACGCGATCGTCGGCGGCGGCCTGCCGGTGGCGGTGGGCCTGGCGCTGGCGGCCAAGCTGCAGAACACGCACCGCGTGACGGCCTGCTTCTTCGGCGAGGGGGCGGTGGCCGAAGGCGCGTTCCACGAAGCGATGAACCTTGCCGCGCTGTGGCAGCTGCCGGTGCTGTTCTGCTGCGAGAACAACCGCTATGCGATGGGGACGGCGCTGGAGCGCTCCGAATCGCAGACCGACTTGTGCACCAAGGCCGCGTCGTACAGCATGGCCGCGCACAGCGCCGACGGCATGGACGTGGTGGCCGTGCATGAAGCGATCAAGGCCGCGGCCGAACAGATCCGCGCCGACCGCCGCCCGGTGTTCGTCGAGCTGCGCACCTATCGCTTCCGCGCTCACTCGATGTTCGATGCCGAGCTCTACCGCGACAAGGCCGAGGTCGAGGTGTGGAAGACGCGCGGGCCGATCCACACCTACTCGGCGCGGCTGAAGGCGCAAGGCCTGCTGACCGAGGAGCAGTTCCTCGAGATCGACCGCCGCGTCGAAGATGAAGTCGCGCAGGCCGTGGCGTTCGCCGAGGCCGGCACGTGGGAGCCGGCCGAAGATCTGCTGCGCGACGTGACGGCGCTTGCCGTTCAACCAGGAGCCGCATGATGGCCACGATCAGCTACCGCGAGGCCATGCGCCAGGCCCTGCGCGACGCGCTGCTGCGCGAC